>NZ_JASIST010000004.1:282566-311402 GCF_030063265.1 Pseudarthrobacter sp. PH31-O2
ATGCTGGAATTGTGAACCCATTCAGGTAACCGTGCAGGAGTTATCCACAGTTGCCCGGGAATGGCCCGTAGCGGTAGTCACCGGTTCCGACGTCCCTTGGCGGGTGGGTCGCGGGATGTGAGGGAGGGTTGGCGGGTGGGCTGCGGGATGTGAGGGAGGGTTGGCGGGTGGGCTGCGGGATGTGAGGGAGGGTCTAGAAGAGGCCGACCGGGTTGCCGTCGGCGTCAACGTCCATCCGCATCGCCGCAGGAACTCTGGGCAGCCCCGGCATGGTCATGACCGCTCCGGTGAGGGCCACGATGAAGCCCGCGCCGGTCTTCGGAATGAGGTCGCGGACGTGCACGGTGAAACCCTTGGGGGCGCCCAGCTTGCTCGCGTCATCGCTGAAGGAATACTGCGTCTTCGCCATGCAGACCGGGAAACCGGACCAGCCGTTTTTTTCGATCTCCGCGAGCCGCTTGAGCGCAGGGACAGAGAAATCAACCCCGTCGGCGCCGTAGATTTCCTGCACGATCGTCCGGATCTTGTCCTCCACCGACATCTCCAGCGGATACAGGTGCCGGAAGGTGTGCGGGGCGTCGATCGCGGCGGCGACCCTGGCCGCAAGCTCGTCGCCGCCGTCGCCACCACCCCCGCGGCCCCAGACGTCGGCCACCGCCGCCTGGACACCCTCCGCGGCGCACCATTCCAGGAGCCAGTCCAGCTCCTCGCGGGTGTCCGTGGCGAATTTGTTGATCGCCACCACCGGGGTGATGCCGAATTTCTCCACATTCCGCACGTGGCGCTGAAGGTTGACGACGCCGGCTGCCAGCGCATCCAGGTTCGGTTCGTTGAGTTGATCCTTCGCGACGCCGCCGTGCATTTTTACAGCGCGCACGGTCGCGACCACCACGACGGCGGAGGGGGCCACATCGGCGACGCGTGACTTGATGTCCATATATTTCTCTGCGCCCAGGTCCGCGCCGAAGCCTGCCTCGGTGACGACGATGTCCGCGAGGCTGCGCGCAGTCTGGGTGGCGATCAGGGAATTGCAGCCATGGGCAATGTTGGCGAACGGTCCGCCGTGCACCAGGGCCGGAGTCCCCGCGATGGTCTGCACCAGGTTCGGCTTGATGGCGTCCTTGAGCAGCATGGTCAGCGCACCCTGGACACCCAGTTCGGCCACCGTGACCGGCTGCCGGTCGTAGGTGTAGCCGAAGGTGATGCGGCCCAGGCGTTCCCGGAGGTCGGAAAGGTTCGTAGCCAGGCAGAAGACGGCCATGATCTCCGAGGCGACGGTGATGTCGAAGCCGTCCTGCCGGGGGATGCCCTGGGCCGGGCCGCCGAGACCGATCACCACCTCCCGCAGTGAACGGTCGTTTATGTCCAGCACGCGCTTGAAGGTCATCCGACGAGGGTCGATGTTCAACTCGTTGCCCTGGTAGATGTGGTTGTCCACCAGTGCCATCAGGGCGTTGTTCGCCGAGGTGACGGCGTGGAAGTCGCCGGTGAAGTGCAGGTTGATCTCGTCCATCGGCAACACCTGGGAATAGCCGCCGCCGGTGGCGCCGCCCTTCATGCCCAGGACCGGGCCCAGCGAAGGCTCGCGGAGCGCGATCATCACGTTGTGGCCCGCGCGGGCCAGGGAATCCGCCAGTCCCACGGTTGTGGTGGACTTGCCTTCCCCGGCGGGCGTCGGCGACATCGCAGAAACAAGCACCACCTTGCCCGGGGATCGGACCGGCGCCCCGGGCATGGAACCCGCCAGCCGTGCCGGGTCGATCTTCGCCTTGTACCGGCCATAGAATTCCAGGGCTTCGGCGTTGATGCCCGCCGCTGCCGCGATCTCCGCTATCGGCCGCATGGTGGCCTTCTGCGCGATCTCCAGATCACTGGGCACCGGGGCACCAGCGGTGGGGGTTCCTGCGGCGGATCCGTCAGTAACGGTGTCAGACATCGTCGTCCTTTGCTTCGTGGCATCGGTGGGTGTTCCGGCCAGTGGTTCGGGCCGGTGTTACCGGCCCGCGGTTCCGGTGGCGGGTGTGTGGCCCAGCGGAATGGTCAGGTTTCCAAAATACTGGCTCAGCGCCGTGTTATAGCTCTCCAACGTGATGGCGGCGGTGCGTTGCCAGCCGAATTCCTGCGCGTGCAAGGCGGCCGCGCGGCCCATGTCCCTGCGGGTCGCAGGATCGTCGTACAGCGCCTCCAGCGCGTCCGCCCAGTCGGCAGCCTTGTGGCCATCGACGAGCAATCCGGTCCGGCCGTCGAAGATGGCACGGGACAGTCCGCCGACCCGGGTGGCGACCACCGGTGTGCCGCAGGCCTGGGCTTCGAGCGCCACGAGACCAAAGGACTCGCTGTAGGAAGGCATCACAACGACGTCCGCGGACCGGTACCAGCCGGCCAGCTCCGGGGCGCTGACCGGCGCGTGGTGCGTGACGACGTCGTCCATCCCGGCCGCGCTGATCAGCGACTTCAAATCGAAGTCCCTGGAGCCGCTGATGGCACCGACGATGGTGAGTTGAAGGTCGATGTCCGGCCGGCGTTCGCGCAACAGGGCGGCGGCCTTGACCAGGATCTGCGGGCCTTTCAGCCGCTGGATGCGCCCGGCGAACAGCAGGTGGAAACGTTCGGGCGGGACGCCGTGGTCCGCACGGGCCCGGCTGCGGAACGCTGGTGTAAAGATGCCCAGGTCCACACCCGGCGGGGCCACATCGATGTGGTCGTTGTCCGCGTTGTAGTGCGAGACCAATTCGGCCGCTTCGTTACCGGTGTTGGCGATCAGCCGGGTGGCGCCGTCGACAATCCGTTGCTCGCCGTCCTCGCGCCGGCGGGGTTCCGGTTGTTCGCCGGCGACCAACAGCAGGTTCTTCACCTTGGCCATGGTATGCATTGTGTGCACGAGGGGCAGCCCCCACAGGCCGGCGAGCTCAAGCCCGGCGACCCCGGACACCCAGTAGTGCGAATGGATCACGTCGTAGCGGCCGTGCGGCTGCAACTGCCGGATCCGGTCGATTTCGGCAACCATGCTGTGCAGAAGCTCGGGCAGTTCTTCTTTGGGCAGCGTCCGGGCCGGACCGGCCAGGACGTTGTGGACGCAGACGCCGGGGGAGGGATGCTCGACGGCGGCTTGTCCGGCGGACGTGGACCGGGTGAAGATCTCCACTTCGACGCCGGTCTCGGCGAGGGCTGCTGCAAGGGCACGGATGTACACGTTCATGCCCCCAGCGTCGCCGGAGCCGGGCTGCTCCATCGGCGAGGTGTGCAGCGAGAGGAATGCGACGCGGCGGACCAGCGACATTGTTCTCCTCCCCGCTCCGGAACGCATCCCGGCGGACGCGCACCTTGTTCAGCTGGTCCCGGGACACACGTCCGGACCTGTGTTTCGATAAAACACTACTCCTGAAGTTACCGCCGTTTCACAGGCCGGCGGGCGGTGCCGGTCAGAGAGCCTACGGTGCTGCTACCGTGACGACTGTGCGCGCACACGAAACGAGGGATTCCACCGTCCCCGGCTGGGAAATCCGGCCGGCCGCCGCCGGGGATTGGCCCGCGGTCTGGGAAATCGTTGAGCCTGTCGTCAGGGCCGGGGAAACCTTCACCTGGGACCGGACCACTACCGGGCACCAGGCATTTGAACGCTGGTTCCAACAAACGCCCGGCCAGACCTTCGTCGCGGCGGGCCTGGGGGAGCTCGCGGGCGTCATCATGGGCACCGGCGAGCTGCATGCAAACCAGGGCGGCGGCGGAGGCCACGTTGCCAATGCCGGGTACATGGTCCACCCGGACTACCAGGGCAAAGGGGTGGCCCGTTCGTTGTGCGCCTATTCGCTGGACGCAGCGCGGGCCGCCGGGTTCCGTGCGATGCAGTTCAACGCCGTGGTGGAAAGCAACGTCAATGCCGTTGCCGCCTGGCAGTCCCTGGGCTTCGAGGTGCTGGCCACCCTCCCGGAAGCGTTCCTGCACCCACGCCTGGGCTACGTCGGACTGCACGTCATGTACCGCAGGCTATAGCGCCGCGGGCTCGGCACTTAATCCCGCCACAGATTCTGCAGTTCCGGAAACGCCCGTTCGTAGCCGGCCAGCAGCCTTCCCGCGAGGTCCCCGGAGTCGAGGTCCCCGGAACCGCCGGGTCCGGAGCCGACCAGCGGGTGCCTGGCAAAAGCAGCCCGGGCCGCATCCCGGCGTCCGGTTCCGGCGCTCCCGGCGTCCCGGCGGGTGGCGCTCACAACGAGGCGCTCGACGTCCTTGACCTGCTGCAGCAGGGCCAGTTGCGCCGGTGCCGGGCGTTCCTGCTGAAGGGGAACAACGCCGTCGGGCGTTACCTGGCAGGGGACCTCGACGACGGCGTCCGCGGGCAGTCCCGGAATAGCCGCGATCCGGCCCGCTGCCGGATCGCCGCCGGTGTTGCGGGTATTGAGGATCAGCTCCGCCGGGCCGCCGCCGGAGAGGGCGCGCATCACGGCGAGGGCAACCCGTTCGTAGCCGCCGCCGGCCAAATCCGTTTCATCCCGGCGCTCGCCAGCGGATCGGGCCTCGGCGAGGTAGCCTTCCTCACGGGATCGGCGCGCGGCGTCCCAGAGCCGGTAGGCGTCCTGGCCGGCGGCCGCGAGCCGCGGATACAGTTCGGACTGCTGCCGTTCGATGGACTCGCCGCGGGTCGTGGCGGCGGACCTGATGCCGGCCAGGGCGCGGCCGGTCTCGTAGTAGTAGTAGAGGTATTCGTTCGGCAGGCATCCCAGTTCCGCAAGGAAAGGTTGCCCAAACAGGCGTCCTTCCTCGAAACCGGCCAAAGCGTCTGCATCGGCCAGCAGTCCCGGAAGCATGTCCTGGCCGCCGGACTCCAGACGGTAGAGCCAGCCCAAGTGGTTGAGGCCGTAGTACCCGACGCCGTCGAGCGTCCCCGCGGGCAGTGCGACGCCCGCGGCACCCGCAGCCCGGTGCACCAGCCCGCTGGCCGAATCGCAGATGCCGACCACCTTGGGCCCGAGGACCGGCACAAGGGCCTCGGTGACCATGCCCGCCGGATTCGTGAAATTCAGCAGCCACGCGTCAGGACAGTGGCGCCGCATCTGCTCAGCGAGCTCCAGCATGCGCGGAATCGACCGCAACGCGTACGAGATGCCGCCGGCTCCTGTGGTCTCCTGGCCCAGGAGCCCGAGGTCCAAGGCCACCCGCTCGTCGGCGGTTCGCCCGGCCGTCCCGCCGGGACGAATCGCGGCGAACACCAGATCCGTGCCGGACAGCGCCTCGGCCAGGGATGTGGTGGCCCGCACCGCGGGTAAGGTTGCGGTGCCTGGCACGTACGGTGCCGGGTACGAGGCAAGCACCGCACGGATCGCGTCGAGGCGGCCGGGATCGACGTCGTACAGCACCAGTTCCCGGACCAGCCCGGCGAAGGGCCCCGCACAGAGCGCCCGGTAGATCAGCGGTACCCGGAATCCGCCGCCGCCGGCAATCATCAGCCGCATGCCGACAGTCTATGCGCGGAGGGGACCGACTGGACCGGCAGGCGCCTTTCCAGCGGTACCTCGACGGCGTAGGGTGCCAACTATGGACGCGCTTCCGACGCAGCGATTTGATCCGCTTGCCTCCGCCCGTACCCCCGGTGCGGCGGGTTTTGACTTGTTGCTCACGGGGACGGTCTTTCAGGACATCATTTTCACCGGGCTGCCGCACGCCCCCGTCGCCGGCACCGAGATCTGGAGCGACGGGATGGGCAGCTGCCCCGGGGGCGTAGCCAACCAGGCCATCGCCGCGGCACGGCTGGGGCTGCGGACCGGGCTGGCGGCTGCCTTTGGCGATGACGGCTACGGCGACTACAACTGGAAGATACTGGCCGGACAGGAGCACGTGGACTTGTCCCTGTCCCGGCGGGTCGCCGGTTGGCATTCACCGGTCACAGTCTCCCTGAGCGTGGAGCATGACCGGTCCATGGTGACCCACGGGCACCCGGCCCCCGTCAGCTCCAGCGAACTGATCGGCGAGCCGCCGCCGGCGCTCGCCGCCGTCGCGGAGCTCGGCGAGGAAGTGGAGCCGTGGGCAATCGACGCGCACAAAGCCGGGGTCCGGCTGTTCGGCGACGTCGGCTGGGATCCCACCGGCGCCTGGTCCTCCTCCCGGCTGGACAACCTGAAGTATTTCCACGCCTTTTTGCCCAACCAGCACGAAGCCATGGCTTTCACCCGCCATGACAACCCGTGGGCCGCACTCTACGCCCTGGCGGACAAGGTGCCGGTCGCCGTCGTGACCCTTGGATCCCAGGGGGCGATGGCGGTGGACTCCGAAACGGGCGAGGAGGAGTGGGTGCCGTCGCTGCCCGTGTCCGCGTTCGACCCGACCGGTGCGGGGGACTGCTTCGGAGCCGCCTTCATCGTCGGTTGCCTGGCCGGCTGGCCGCTGGGTGACAGGTTGAGGTTTGCCAATCTCTGCGCGGCCCTGGCAGTGCAGGAGGTCGGCGGCTCGCTGGCGGCGCCCGGTTGGGGGGACATCGCCGACTGGTGGCAGCGGGCCAACGCCCGCAAGGAACGCCAGTCCAGCCAGTGGATGCGGCGCTACCGTTTTCTGGAGGACATCATCCGGGACGTACCGCCGGAGGCGCAGCGGCGGGCGACGGCGACCATCGCCCACCTCTCGGACGCGTAGCGCTGTTCCAACCGGGAGCCCACCAGCGGACATGTCTGCCGGTGGGCTCCCGTCCCGGTGGACATGCTCTCCGTGCGAGCCGGGGAATGGGCATAAACCTGTTGTGCCCAGCGGTGGGTGCTAACAGTGGGCATGTCCCCCCGGAGCAGGGCTGCCGCGGGGCCTGAATTAAGCCCCATGCGCGGCCACCCCTAGAATCGTTAAGTGACTTACCCAGCAGCAACAGGTGACTTCCGGCCCGTCCCGGAGGCCCAGCCCGGCCACGCCGAAGAACGCTCGGCCGTAATCGACCTTGCAGCCATCCGGCACAACGTCCGCCGCATCGCAGCCGTAGCATCACCGGCGCGGGTGATGGCAGTGGTCAAAGCCGATGCTTACGGTCACGGCGCCGTTCCCGTGGCCCGTGCTGCCCTTGGCGCCGGCGCCACCTGGCTGGGAACCGCCCATATTTCCGAAGCCCTGGCCCTGCGCGCCGCCGGGATCGAGGCGCCCGTGCTTGCCTGGCTGCACACCCCGGAGAGTAACTTCGCCGCCGCCGTGGCCGCCGGGATTGATATCGGGTGCTCGGGGTGGGATCTAAAGCGCACCGTGGCTGCAGCCCGGGAGCAGGAACGGCCAGCCCGAGTGCACCTAAAAGTGGACACCGGGCTGGGCCGCAACGGGGCAACCATGAGTGCCTGGGACGGTGTGGTCGGCGAAGCCATGGATTACCAAGACCAGGGCCTCCTGCGCGTGGTGGGTATTTTTTCCCATCTGGCCGTCGCCGACGAACCCGAACGGCCGGAAACGGACGAGCAGCTGGCCGCCTTCCGCGAAGCCCTCGCTATCGCCCAGGACGCCGGCGTGGACCCCGAGGTGCGGCACCTTGCCAACACCCCGGCCACGCTGTCGCGGCCGGACACACACTTTGACCTGGTCCGCGTGGGCCTGGGCCTCTACGGGCTGTCCCCGTTCGAGGACCAGAGCCCGGAAGAACTGGGCCTGCGCCCCGCCATGACCGTCCGTACGGTGGTCTCGCACTGCAAAGACGTGCCCGCCGGCCAGGGCGTCTCCTACGGGCTGAATTACCGCACCGGCAGCGCCAGCACGCTGGGCCTGATCCCGCTGGGCTACGCCGACGGGGTCCCGCGGATCGCAACCGGCGGACCCGTCCGGGTCCGTGGTGTGAACTACCCCGTGGTGGGACGCATCGCAATGGACCAGATGGTGATCGACCTCGGTCCGCTCAGTGTGTCGGCCGGAGGGACCAGCGTGCTGGGCGCCGAGGCCGTGCTCTTTGGCAACGGTGAGGACGGCGGTCCCACCGCCGAGGACTGGGCCCGGGCCGCCGGCACCAACAATTATGAGATCGTCACGCGGATCAGTCCCCGGGTTCCGCGCCGCTACATCAATGAAATGCCCGGCCGCGAGGGGTCGCAACCGTGAGCGGGGTGCTCTGGGAACGGACCCTGACAGTCCGGAGCGCGGAGGAAACCCACGCCCTTGCCGCCGTCCTCGGTACCCAGCTCCAGGCCGGTGACCTGCTGGTCCTCACCGGCGAGCTCGGAGCGGGAAAAACCACCTTCACCCAGGGCCTCGGCGAGGGACTGGGCGTCCGTGCCGGCATCATCTCACCGACGTTCGTGCTCGTTCGCATCCACCCGAACCTGCCCTCCGGTTCCCGTCCGGGCGGTCCGGACCTGGTGCACGTGGACGCGTACCGGCTGGGTTCCGCGTCGGAAATCGACGACATCGACCTGGAAAACACCATGGACAGCGCCGTCACAGTTGTCGAATGGGGCCGGGACCGGGTGGAACACTTGAGCGAGAGCCGGCTTGAGGTGGATCTGGTCCGCAGCCTCGGCGGCGCCGCTGCGCCACCAGCTGCCGCGTCGGTGCCCGGCCCCGTTGTGCCCGGCCCCGTTGAACCAGACACCCTGGATTTTGACCCTGCGGACAACGATGAACCTCGCACCATCATGATCCGCGGGTTCGGTCCCCGCTGGGTGGACCGGCCCGTGCTGCCCGCTCCCGGCGAGAATCCCGCGCAGCCCCTGCCCACCACCCCGGAAGGGACCTGATGCTGATCCTTGCCATCGACACCTCGGCCGTGGCCAGCGCCGCCCTCGTTTCCGATGACACCCCGGAATCGGTGGTGGCGAGCTTCGCCACACAAGATACCCGCAGCCACGCCGAAGTACTGGCCCCGGGAATCGCGGCGCTCCTTACGGAGGCCGGATTGGACGGCTCCGACGTCGACGCCGTCGTCGTCGGAGTAGGACCGGGTCCGTTCACCGGGCTGCGCTCGGGGATCGTCACGGCCCGCACCCTCTCGTTCGTCTGGGGCAAGCCGCTCCATGGCCTCATGAGCCTTGACGCCATCGCCCTGGAAGTGGCGGAGTCCACGGTCGCGGCGCCGGAGTTCATTGTCGCCACGGATGCCCGGCGCAAAGAGGTCTACTGGGCCCGGTACGCCCTGGCCAGCGGCCAGCTGCCGCAGCTGCTGGACGGCCCGCACGTCGGCTTTGCCGGGGCGCTGCCCGAGCTTCCCGTCTACGGCGCCGGCGCCGGTCTCTATGCAGACCTCGTTAAGGCCGTTCCCGAGTTCAGCTCCCGCCAGCCGGAAGCCCTGTCGCTGGGCCAGTTCGCCCTCGCGCGGCTCGCGGCGGGCGAACAGCTGCTCGACTCCACCCCGCTCTACCTGCGCGAGTCCGACGCCCAGGTACCCGGTCCGCGGAAGAGGGCGCTGTGAACGCCCCGTCCGCTGGCCGCGGTGCGGAACCGGCAGCGCTGCCCGGCGGCGTGAGACTTCGGCTCATGACCGCTGCGGACATTCCCGCAGTGGATGAGCTGGAGCGCCAGCTGTTCCCGGTGGACGCCTGGCCACTGCAGATGTTTGTCGCCGAACTGGCGCAGGCCGGCACCCGGCACTACCTCGTGGCCGAGCGGGCAGGGCAGATTGTGGGCTATGCAGGGCTGATGTGCATCGAGCCGATCGCGGATGTCCAGACCATTGCGGTTGCGCCGGATTACGAGGGCCGGGGCATTGGTTCGGCTTTGCTCACAGCGCTCATCATGGAAAGCCGGCTGCGCCGTGCCGAGGACGTGCTCCTGGAGGTCCGGGCCGACAACCCCCGGGCACAACAGCTCTACCGCCGCTACGGGTTCGAGCAGATCCACCTCCGGGCCCGCTACTACCGCGACGGCGTTGACGCGCTGATCATGCGGCTGCGGCTGACCAGTCCCGAATCCGATGCCACTCCCAGGGAAGCAGCCCGACCATGAACCGCACCACTTATGTCCGGCCGCTGGTCCTGGGCATTGAGTCCTCCTGTGACGAGACCGGCGTCGGGATTGTCGGCGGGACCCGGCTGCTGACCAACACGGTGTCCTCCTCCATGGATGAGCATGTCCGGTTCGGCGGCGTGATCCCCGAGATCGCCTCCCGCGCCCATCTCGATGCCTTCGTCCCCACGCTCCGCGCGGCCCTGGCCGAGGCCGGGGTGACGCTGGAGGACATCGATGCGATCGCCGTGACCTCCGGTCCGGGCCTCGCGGGAGCCCTGATGGTGGGTGTCTGCGCGGCCAAGGCGCTCGCTGTGGCAACGGGCAAACCGCTCTACGCCATCAACCACCTCGTCGCCCATGTCGGCGTCGGCCTGCTCCAGCCGGACGACGGCGGCCCGCAGGCTTTCGCCGGGTCCGCGGCGGCAGCCGGCGGGCGCGGGAGTACCGTGCCGCGAAACGGCCTGCCGGAAAACCTGGGGGCCTTGCTGGTCTCCGGCGGGCACACCGAAATCCTGCGGATCCGGAACATCACCGCGGACGTGGAATTGCTCGGGTCCACGATCGACGACGCCGCCGGCGAGGCTTACGACAAGGTGGCGCGGCTGCTGGGCCTGGGCTATCCGGGCGGACCGGCCATCGACACGCTGGCACGCACCGGCAACGCCAAAGCGATCCGCTTCCCGCGCGGCCTGAGCCAGCCCAAGTACATGGGGTCCGCGGACGAACCCGGCCCGCACCGCTACGACTGGTCGTTCAGCGGACTCAAGACCGCCGTCGCGCGCTGCGTGGAGCAATTCGAGGCACGCGGCGAGACGGTGCCGGTGGCGGACATCGCCGCAGCCTTCCAGGAGGCGGTCGTGGACATCATTACCTCCAAAGCGGTGCTGGCCTGCCGGGAGAACGGCATCACCGACCTCCTGCTGGGCGGCGGCGTGGCGGCAAATTCACGGCTGCGCCAGCTCACGGAACAGCGGTGCAGCGCCGCCGGGATCCGGTTGACCGTCCCGCCGCTTGCCCTGTGCACGGACAACGGCGCCATGGTCGCCGCGCTCGGCGCCCAGCTGGTGATGGCCGGGATCGCGCCAAGCGGCCTCGGTTTCGCCCCGGATTCCTCGATGCCGGTCACCACCGTCTCGGCCTGAGGCCGCCCCGGCGCGGCCCCGGCTCTACGCTTCGGGGCCCTGGCGCATCTGCTGGACCAGGTCCAGTACGACGGCGCGCAGGTCCCCGCCGTGCTCTGCCGCCACGCGCCGCTGCCGCTGGTATCCGGCGCCGCGCTCAACGATCTTCAGGACGTCCGCCAGCTCCGCGGCGCAGCCCAGCTTCTCGGCGACGGGCCGGAGCCGTGCGACAGTTTCGCGGATGTGGTCCGTAACAAGCTGCTCGTTCCCCTCCGCGTCCAGGATGATGATGGCGTCCAGGCCGTAGCGGGCGGCACGCCACTTGTTCTCCTGCACATGCCAGGGCGGCATGGTGGGAATGGTGCCGCCGTTGTCCAGTGTCGTTGAAAACTCATCAACGAGGCACTGGGTCAGCGCTGCGACGGCGCCGACTTCCTCCAGGGTTGCCAGGCCGTCACAGATCCGCATCTCGATGGTGCCAAAATGAGGGACGGGCCGGATATCCCAGCGGATTTCGGAGAGCGAGTCGATCACGCCGGTGGTGGACATGTCCTGTGCATACGATTCGAAGTCCGCCCAGTTGGCGAATTGGAAAGGCAACCCCGCGGTCGGCAGTTGCTGGAACATCAGGGCACGCTGGGAGGCGTAACCGGTGTCTTCGCCGCCCCAGAACGGGCTGGAGGCGGAGAGCGCCTGGAAGTGCGGGAAATAGTTCACCAAGCCGTCCAGTACCGGCAACACCTTGTCCCGGCTGTCCAGGCCAACATGCACGTGGACGCCGTAGATCACCATCTGGCGGCCCCACCACTGTGTGCGGTCAATGAGCTTGGCGTAACGCTCTTTATCTGTCACCGGTTGCAGCTGCGGCGGGCTGAAGGGGTGGCTGCCCGCGCAGAAGATTTCAACGCCCATCGGATCGGTGACTTCACGGACTGCGGCGAGGGAACTGGTCAGGTCCGCTTTCGCTTCCGCCACGGTGTTGCAGATCCCGGTGACCAGCTCCACGGTGTTCAGCAGCAACTCCTGCTTGATGTGAGGGTGCTCGTCATCCTCGTTCAGTTCGGGGTGCCGCGCAGCGACGCCGCGGAGCACCTCTTTGGCGACGGAGGCCAACTCCCCGGTTTCCGCATCCACGAGGGCTAGTTCCCATTCCACACCAAGAGTTGATTGCCTGGATGAAGCGAAATCAATCTTCATGTGGTCCCTTCACTGTTCTGCTGTCCGTTTCCCTGCCCCGACCGGCAACGTCGTGGGCGGATGTGCCGGACAGTTGGCGAGGCAACGGTGCCTCAAGTCTAGTGCAGGGGTAACATCGGACCGGTGGCAAGACTGCAGCGAAAACGTGAAAGTGTTCACAGAAGTACGCGGAAGGCCGCCTTGGTCCCGGCCGTCGTCCTGCTTGTGCTCGGAACCTCCTCTTGCTCCGGGCCGCCGGCGCCGCCGCCCTCCGGAGCGGCGCAAACCGCCGCACCATCCGGACCGGCACAGCCGAGCGGCGGCACTGCCGCGCCGCTGCCCGATAATCAGGATGCCTCCGCCCTGGCCGGGACACGCCCGCTCGGATGGGGACCGCAGGAACGGGACGCGGCCGATGCGGCGCGGGCTGTTGCCGCCATGAGCACCGAAGAGATGGCGGGCCAGGTTCTGCTGCCGTTTTTTCCCGGACTCGACCATACCGCCCATGCCGCGGTCATCGAGCGCCTGCACCTGGCCGGTTCCATCATCATGGGGGACAACGTTCCGGGGACCGCAGACGGAAGCGTTGACACCACAGCCATGCAGGCCGCCGCCGGCCAGCTCCAGGCAGCGGCCCGCGCCGGCGGCCGCAGCTGGCCCGGCCTGATCGGCGTCGACCAGGAGGGCGGAAAGGTGGCACGGCTCAGGGCGCCGCTGACCGAATGGCCCGCCCCGATGAGCTACGGCGCGGCGGGAAGTGCGCCCCTCGCCGGAGAGGCCGGCGCAGCCATGGCAGCTGAACTGGCGGCACTGGGGTTCAACACCGACTTTGCCCCGTCGGCCGACGTCACCATGGGCCCGGCCGATCCTGCCATCGGCGCGCGCTCCATGTCCGGCAACGCCGACGCCGCAGCCGCCTACAGTGTCGCCTTTTCCCAAGGAATGCTGGCCGGGGGGCTGCTGCCGGCCGCCAAGCATTTCCCCGGCCACGGCTCCGTCACCGTGGATTCCCACGCCGGGCTGCCCGTCCAGGATGCCAGCCTGGATGCACTCCGCGCCAAGGACCTGCGGCCCTTCCAATCTGTCGTTGACGCCGGGCTGCCGATGGTCATGACCGGCCACATTGCCGTGACGGCGCTTGACCCCGGGGTCCCGGCCTCCGTCTCCAAGGCGGCCTACGCGGAACTTCGCCGGATGGGATTCAAAGGTGTTGCCATCACCGACGCGCTAAACATGGCGGCGATCCAGGACCGGTACCCCAACGACTCCGCCGCTCCGCTGGCCCTCGCCGCTGGCGCTGACCTGCTGCTGATGCCCGCCGACGTCGAGGCGGCCCACGCCGCGATTGTCGGCGCCGTGCGCAGCGGTGCGCTGCCGCCGGCACGGCTCGCGGAGGCCGCGCAGCGTGTAGTTACCATGTTGATCTGGCGCGGCCGCACCGGACAGGGCCCCGGCACGGCGCCCGGGAGCGGCAGCGAACTCTCGCAAAAGGTCTCCCGGGCCGCCATCACCGTGCTCGCCGGGCCCTGCCGCGGTCCGATCGTGCCGGCCAGCGTCCGTGTGGCCGGCGGTTCGGCGCAGGACCGCTCGCGCTTCGCCGCATCCGCGAGCAAGGCCGGCATCAGCATCGGCGAGGGCCCGCTCGTCCGGCTGATCGGTGCCGGACCACAGCCGCCTGCACCGGAGGCGGCAGCCGAGGTGGCGGTGGCCCTCGATGCGCCCTGGCCGCTGGCCGACGTCACGGCCCGCAGCAGAATCGCGGTCTACGGACGCAGCCAGGGCGCGTTCGACGCGCTGGCCTCGGTTCTTGCCGGGACTGCCACGGCCCCCGGCAAACTTCCGGTCGACGTTGGGTCCCAGCCCGCGGGCACCGGCTGTGACTGATGCCGGCCCCGGCCGGGACCGGCCGGGACCGGCCTGTCGTTTAATGGAAGGGTGCCCATCCTGAATAAAGACATGACCTTGTGCATCTCGCTCTCGGCCCGGCCGAGCAACAACGGGACGCGCTTCCACAACCACCTGTATGACCAGCTTGGCCTGAACTGGATCTACAAGGCCTTCGCCCCCACCGACCTCGCCCAGGCCATCGCCGGCGTGCGTGGCCTGGGAATCCGCGGCTGTGCCGTGTCCATGCCGTACAAGGAAGACGTGATGGCGCTCGTGGATGTGATGGACCCGTCGGCGAAAGCCATCGATTCGGTCAATACCATCGTCAACGACGGCGGCACCCTGACCGCCTACAACACCGACTACACGGCGATCGAGCAGTTGCTGCAGCGCAACGCAGTACCCGCCTCCTACGCGGTGTGGTTGTTGGGTGCCGGCGGCATGGCGAAGGCCACCGCCGCCGCCCTGCGTGATGCCGGGTTCCGCGACGTCACAGTGATCGCGCGCAGTGAGGAGGCGGGGCGGGCGCTCGCAGGGCTTTATGGCTTCGCCTGGCGCGCCGACGTCGATCCCGCCGGCGCGGGGGCGGCGGACATGATCATCAACGTCACCCCGATTGGTATGGCCGGAGGGCCGGACGCCGGGGCGCTATCCTTCCCGCAGGAGGTTTTGGACGCCGCGACGGTGGTCTTCGACGTCGTCGCGCTGCCCGCCGAGACCCCGCTGATCAAGGCCGGCCGTGCAGCCGGTAAGAAGGTCATCACCGGTGCGCAGGTGGCGACAATCCAGGCGCTGGAGCAGTTTGTGCTCTACACCGGGATCCGGCCCACTGACGAGCAGGTCCACGCAGCCGAGGCTTTTATGCGGGATCAGTAGGCGCTCGGAATCCGGCGGTGAGTCACTGGACCGGCTCGACCGAAATGGCCACCCGCTCCTCGCCGATCCTGGTGAGGACCAGGGTGGCCGCCTTCTTTCCCTTGTTCTTGGCACTGCCTGATTTACCGCCGGGGAGCAGTTGTTTGCGCAGCTCCTCCGGAGTGACAGCGGTGCCGCGCTTTTTGATGTCCAGCACTCCGATGCCCTGGTCCCTGACCCAGGCCTTGAGCGCCTTGACGTTGTAGGGCATCACGTCCAGGACTTTGAACGCCCGGGCAAAAGGGGTGTCCAGAAGTTCGGGCGCGCAGATGTAAGCGATGTGCTCGTCCACGAGGTGGCCGCCCAGCTGGAGTGCGACGTCGGCCACCAGACCGGCTCGGATGACGGCGCCGTCGGGTTCGTAAAGGTAGCCCTCAACCGGGCCGATCGGGGCGACCGGTCCGCCGTTGAAATCCTCGGCGCTGCTGAGCTCCGCGGCCCCAGCAGGCCCGAGCAGGAGGGCTGCCCGCCGGATCCCCGGGCGCCGGAGCGCATTGAACCACAGTGCGACTTCGGTGACGTCCCCGCCGACCGAGACCCACTGGGCCTCGCAATTGCCGGGTACCGAGTCGTGCGGCATGCCCGGGCCCATCTTCACACCCACCGCCATGCCGGCGCCGGCCAGGGACTCAACAAAGGACAGCGGCGGGGAGAAGTCCTCCGGGTCCCAGAGGCGCTTTGTGCCCGAGGTGGAGGTGGTCCGGCGTGCCGGGTCCAGCCAGACGCCGTCTATTCCCTCGAGGGAAACCGACGTCGCGTCGGAGTGCAGCACTGTGGCGTTCCGGAACGGGATCAGGTTCATCGTGGCGCAGGCCGCCGTCGTCTCGTCCCGCTCCACTGCCGTGACCGTGATGTCCAGCGATGCAAGCGCCATGGAATCGGCGCCGAGGCCGCAGCCGAGATCTGCTGCATGCCGAACGCCTGCCGCCGCGAAGCGCTGCGCGTGCCGCGCCGCCACGGTCAGCCGGGTGGCCTGTTCCAAACCGGCTTGGGTGAAAATCATCTGCCGGGCGAACTCGCCGAACTTGGCTTCGGCCTTGGTCCGCAGCCGGGACTGGGTGAGCACGGCAGAGACGAGTTCGGGGGAGTGGCCGGCCTTCCGCAGGGTTGCGTTGAGGCGGAACGCCTCGTCCTCGCGGTACGCGCCCAGTGACGCCAGCAGCTCCCAGCCTGCGGGGTTGAGGAGCGGGGCGATCTGGTCCTGCGGTGCGTCAGCCATGGGATCAAGCCTAGTTCAGGCAGTCGAGGCGCCGTGCGCCCGATAGGCTAGACGGCATGGAAGACAGCGGCACGGCAAACACCGGCTCGGACGCAGATGACCCCAATGACCGGACCGCCGGCCGGGATGCCGACGGCGGCCGGGCCACCCGCCGGGGATTGGCCCGTTACGCCCGGCCGGCGCTGATCGCCGGCATTGTGCTCGCGGTGGTTTGCGCGGCGCTGCTGGTGATTATCTTTTTCCTTGATTCCTTCAACGCCACGGTTTATTCCGTCGGCGGCAAAGACGTTGCGGACGCCACCGACGAGGCCAGGGACATCCGGGACACTTATGCCGCGGCCCGAACCGGCGGCATCGTCGTCCTGGCCGCCGGCGTCGTCCTTGCCGCCGCCGGCGCCCTGGTGCTGTACCGGCACCGGGGGGAGGCCGGTGCCAGCGACGCGGACAACGGCGAAGACGTGAACTTCGAGGACCTCGGCTGAGGGCAGCCGGCAGTCGTGCGGCGTTAACGGGTGACGAAATTCTGGCACTCACCTTGACCGAGTGCTAACTACTTACATAGAGTCGTCATTAGCACTCTCCCTAGGAGGGTGCTAATACTCAAGCTGGACCTGCCAGGTACGCTGCCGGCACCGCGACGACGGTTTGTGCGCCTTGGCACCACAGCTTTAAAGTCCACGAATTTGCTGACGAAAAGGAGAGGTCCTTGTCGGTCTCTATTAAGCCTCTTGAGGATCGTATTGTTGTCCGCCCGCTCGAAGCCGAGCAGACCACGGCCTCCGGCCTGGTTATCCCGGACTCCGCGCAGGAAAAGCCGCAGGAAGGCGAAGTTGTTGCAGTTGGCCCCGGCCGCTTTGACGACAACGGCAACCGCGTTCCGATCGACGTCACCGTCGGCGACGTTGTTATCTACTCCAAGTACGGCGGAACCGAAGTCAAGACCGGCGGTACCGAGTACCTCGTACTGTCCGCCCGCGACGTCCTGGCGATCGTCGTAAAGTAACTCTTATGGACCCCGCGCCGCCGATCCGTCTGATTCATCTCTGACAGGTCAGTTGCGCGGGGTTCTGTCTTGAAAGGACAAAAACCATGGCAAAGCAGCTTGCGTTTAACGACGCTGCCCGCCGGTCGCTTGAAGCCGGCATCGATAAGCTCGCCAACACGGTCAAGGTGACGCTTGGCCCGCGTGGCCGCAACGTTGTGCTGGACAAGAAGTGGGGCGCCCCCACGATCACCAACGATGGTGTCACCATCGCCCGTGAAGTCGAACTGGACGACCCCTACGAGAACCTTGGCGCGCAGCTTGCCAAGGAGGTCGCCACCAAGACCAACGACGTGGCCGGCGACGGCACCACCACCGCCACTGTTTTGGCACAGGCGCTTGTTAAGGAAGGCCTCCGCAACGTTGCGGCAGGCGCCGCACCGGGCGAGATCAAGCGCGGCATGGAGGTTTCCGTCGAAGCCGTCGCTGCCCGCCTGCTCGAAAACGCACGTCCGGTCGAAGGCACCCAGGTCGCCAACGTCGCCTCCATCTCCGCACAGAGCGACGAGGTCGGCGAGCTCCTGGCCGAGGCATTCGGTAAGGTCGGCAAGGATGGTGTGATCACCATTGAGGAATCCTCCACCACGCAGACCGAACTGGTCCTCACCGAGGGCATGCAGTTCGACAAGGGCTACCTGTCCCCGTACTTCGTCACCGACGCAGAACGCCAGGAAGCAGTCCTCGAAGATGCGCTGATCCTCATCAACCAGGGCAAGATTTCATCCGTCCAGGACTTCCTGCCGCTGCTGGAAAAGGCGCTGCAGAGCTCCAAGCCGCTCTTTATCATCGCCGAGGACGTCGACGGCGAGGCTCTCTCCACGCTGATCGTCAACCGCATCCGCGGCACCCTGAACGTCGTTGCCGTCAAGGCTCCGGGCTTCGGTGACCGCCGCAAGGCCATGCTGCAGGACATCGCCACCCTTACGGGTGCGCAGGTTGTTTCGCCGGAACTGGGCCTCAGCCTGGATACGGTCGGCCTGGAGGTGCTCGGTACTGCCCGGCGTATCACCGTCACCAAGGACAACACCACCATCGTTGACGGCGCCGGTTCGGCCGAGGACGTCGCAGCCCGGGTTTCCCAGCTGCGCGCCGAGCTGACCCGCACCGATTCCGACTGGGACAAGGAAAAGCTCCAGGAGCGCCTGGCTAAGCTGGCCGGCGGCATCGGCGTGATCAAGGTTGGCGCGGCCACCGAAGTCGAGCTGAAGGAAAAGAAGCACCGCATCGAGGACGCCGTGTCCTCGACCCGCGCTGCCCTGGAAGAAGGCATTGTGGCCGGCGGTGGCGCTGCCCTCATCCACGCACTCAAGGCCCTCGACGAGGACCCTGCCGTCAAGGCCCTCGAAGGTGACGCGGCCGCCGCTGTCGGCATCGTCCGCCGGGCACTGACCCAGCCGCTGCGCTGGATCGCCCAGAACGCCGGCTTCGACGGCTACGTGGTGGTCGCCAAGGTGGCCGAATCAGCCAACAACCAGGGCTTCAACGCCAAGACCGGCGAATATGAAGACCTCATCGCGGCCGGCGTTATCGACCCGGTCAAGGTGACGCGTGCGGCCCTGCGCAACGCGGCTTCCATCGCGGCGCTGGTGCTCACCACGGAAACCCTCGTGGTCGAGAAGCCTGCCGACGAGGACGAGCACGCGGGCCACCAGCACTAAGGTCCGGCGGCGGCGCCCCGGACGGTGCCGCAGTTTCCCTCGGAGCAGCCAGCCAAGGGAGCAGCCAGCCAAAGACCAGTAAACAAAGGACCGGACCAGCACCCGCTGGTCCGGTCCTTTGTGTGTTTTAGGCAGTCATCAGCGTCTGGACCCCGTGGCGGTCCGTCGTGGCCGCAGGCTCGCACCCCGCAGCCGGTGTCTGGTGACGAGCCGGTAAAAGATCAGCACGGCAACCGCGGCCGCGACGATGCCCACGAGGTTCAGCCCCAGCTGCACCGCCGAGCCGGCAGCCTTTTGGTATTCGCCCAGGACCAGGGCCACAGCCACGAAGCCCGCGGCCGGGACCGTTGTGACCGAGATGAACACCCCGACCAGCGCTGCGGACCGCCGGCTGATCACGGAGAGCATCCCAGCGGTCCCGGCCAGGACGGCAACGATGAGCGAATAGGGGCCCGGGTGGTAAATGAAGTCGACGGCAGAACCGCGGTCCAGCACGTCGGGCGGAAAGAGGCCCAGCGGTACTGACAGCCACGCCGTGAGCGCGGCCGCCAGCATGGCCGCGGGGAACCCGACGCCAAGCGCCAGTGCCGCACTGCGGCCCAGCTGCCATTGGCCGCGGACAAGTGCCACGGCCAGGGCCGCCAGGGGGCCGAACTCCGGTCCCACGGCCATGGCCCCGACAATGGCGATAGTGGAATCCGTGACGATCCCGATGGCCGCCAGCTGGGTCGCGAGGATCAGGAACGCCAGGTAGCTCCACGTAAGCCGCGAGTCTTCGCCCGTCTGTCGGGATACCTCGTCCCAGATCACGGTGTCTGCGCCTTCGCCGGGGGCGTCGGCGGTGGCCTTGTCCGCACGGTCGGAGAGCACCAACTCCGGCATGGCCACCGAGATCGAACCTTGCTCCTGGACATTCAGGGCTTGGAGTTTCTCCACGAGCCGCTCCACGGATTCCCTGGCGACCAGAACGTGGATGACGTCCCCGGCGGGAAGGACAGAAGCGCCCGGCTGGCGGGAAACTTCCGCGACGCCAAGCTCTCCGGTGCAGCAGTCCGTCACGGCGGCGGACAACTCGGCCGGAACACAAATACGCAGCTCTGCGATCACGATGGGCCTCCTCTGGCTCGTTACAGGGTAGCCCCGGGCCGGCAGGGAACCTGCCGCTGGCCCGCCGGTCACCGCGCTGTGATTGGCCAGAAAAATTACGGCTCGGTAACATTGATGTTTTGGAAACCGGCCTGAAGGGCTCCCAGTGTCGATCGAGCGCAGCACAGCCAGCCCGCAGCAGGCGGTCGCGGGTTCTCCGGCGCCCCCACAACCGGGCTACCGGCCCGAAGTCCAGGGCCTGCGCGCCCTTGCGGTCCTGATGGTGGTCACGTACCACGTCTGGCTCGGCAGGGTCTCCGGCGGGGTGGACGTTTTCCTCCTGATTTCCGCCTTCCTGATGACTCTCAGCTTCGCCCGAAAAGTTGAAAGCGGCAGGCCGCTTGGCCTCCTGAGCCACTGGCTGCACCTGCTCAAACGGCTGCTGCCCGCCGTTGTAGTCGTTATTCTGGGTGTACTTGCAGGCACCCGGGCAATCCTGCCCGAGAGCCGCTGGCCGGACATCCTCGACCAGGCCTGGGCCTCCCTTCTCTACCGGCAGAACTGGCTGCTGGCGGACTCCGCCGTCGACTACTACGCGCAGGACCACTCCGGCGCCAGTCCGCTGCAGCACTTCTGGTCGCTGTCCATCCAAGGGCAGGTCTTCCTGCTGTGGCCGCTCGTTTTTGCCGGCGCCGCACTGCTGCTGCGCCTCCTGCGCCGGCGGACGCCGTGGGCAAACCGGATCAGTTACCCCGGCCTCCTGGCCGCGGCGTTTGGTGCGATCTTCGTTGCCTCACTGATTTACTCCATTGAGCAAACCGCCGCCAACCAGGCCTATGCCTACTTCGACACCCGCACCCGGCTCTGGGAATTCGCGCTCGGATCGCTGCTGGCGCTTGCACTTCCACACCTCAAACCCGGTAAAGCGCTCCGGGTTGTCCTCGGCTGGGCCGGGCTGACCGCGATGCTCTCCTGCGGCTTGCTGCTCACCGTAGACCGCTCCTTCCCGGGCTTCATTGCGCTGTGGCCGACGCTGGCAGCTGCGGCCATCATCGTTGCCGGACAGAGCGGGAGCCGCTTCGGCGTCGACCGGATCCTGAGCTGGAAACCGCTGGTGGCACTCGGGGACAACTCGTACGCCCTGTACCTCTGGCACTGGCCGCTGCTGGTGCTTGCCCTTGCCGGGATGGGCATCGCCGCGCCGAACCTGATCCAGGGCCTGGCCGTGGTGGCCGCCTCGATCGTGCTGGCGGTGCTGACCACCAGGTTCGTGGAGAAGCCCTTACGCGAGTGGCACTGGCCGCAGCGACGGGCCTGGCGCACCGCCGTCGTGATCGCAGCGTGTGGCGCGCTGCTGGCTGGCCCGGTGTCCGTGTGGCAGAGCAAGATCATGGCCGACGAGGCGGCCGCGGCGGCGCAGCCGAAGGAACTGACCCCCGGCGCGGCCGCCCTGGCGCCCGAGAACGCGGGTAAACCTACTCCCGCCGCGAAGATCATTCCGGCTCCGGTCGCCATGAAAAACGAATGGGCTGACATCGACGGGCTCTGCACGGACGGGAACGTGCCCGCCGACCCGCTGCTCGCCGGATGCCTGCAAAACACCCGGCCGGAGACTGTCACCAAACGCATTGTGGTCCTGGGCGACTCCCACGCCCAGCAGTACATGGCAGCACTCGGGCCGGTCGCCCGGACCCGCGGCTGGGAAGTGGTGGCACTGCTGAAAGGCAACTGCCGCTTCGGCGGTGAGTCCCCGGAGCGGGACGCCGAGTGCAACGCTTTCAACGCCGCCAGCGCCCGGTACGTCCTGGACCAGCAGCCCGATGCCGTTTTCACAGTCGCCTCGCTCACCCACACCGAAGCGCCGTTTGAAACCGAGGTGCCGCAGTATATTGAGGGCATTCAAGCCTTCACCGACGCCGGTATGGACGTGGTCGGCATCCGCGACAATCCGCGCTTTGGCATCAACATGCCCGAATGCGTCCAGAAGAACGGCTCGGACGACCCCAAGTGCCGGGTGCCGCTGCAGGAGTCCTTGGCCCGTTCTTCACCCCTGGACGCCTACCGGGGGAGGGTCCAGGGCCTGTACCTGATGGACCTGAGCGACTTCATCTGCGCCGACGGAATCTGCCCGGCCGTGGTCGGGAATGTGTACGTGTACAAGGACGACAACCATCTGACCAAGACCTACGTCCAAAGTATGCTCCCCATGTTCGAAGAGCGGCTCCTGGCAGCCACCGGCTGGACGTGACGCGGCGGCGTCCGGTGCAGTTGCTCACATTCCTGCCCCGGAATATGGGGATTGGCGGCAAGGTTCTACTATTTATTCAACACTTCTGCACAGGCCATGCCCGTAATGACGGGCTGGTCATCTGTTGCAACCCCTACCCGTGAAACCCGTACCCAAGGTAAGAGGCGCACTCATGACCCAGCCCGAACACAACCCCTTCGGCTTTATCGGCCTGACCTACGACGATGTCCTGCTGCTGCCCGGACACACCAACGTCATCCCGTCCGAGGCGGATACGTCTTCCCGGATCTCCAAGCGCATCACCGTCAACACGCCGTTGCTCTCCGCGGCGATGGACACCGTGACGGAGTCCCGGATGGCGATCGCCATGGCACGCCAGGGCGGCCTCGGCGTGGTGCACCGCAACCTTTCCATCGCCGACCAGGCCGACCAGGTGGACCGCGTCAAGCGCAGCGAATCCGGCATGATCACCAACCCGCTGACCATCGGCCCGGAAGCGACGCTGGCCGAGCTGGATGAAATCTGCTCGCATTACCGCGTTTCCGGCCTGCCCGTCGTCGATGAGGGCATGCGGCTGCTGGGCATTGTCACCAACCGCGACACCCGCTTTGTGCCGGAAGCGGATTTCCCGATCCGCCTGGTCAGCGACGTAATGACCAAAATGCCCCTTGTTACTGGGCACGTCGGCATCAGCCGCGAAGAAGCCTCACACAAGCTCGCGACCAACAAGATCGAAAAGCTCCCCCTGGTCGACGAGCAGGGCCGGCTCAAGGGGCTCATCACCACCAAGGACTTCACCAAGGCCGAGCAGTACCCGCTGGCCACCAAAGACGACGAAGGCCGGCTGCGCGTCGGTGCGGCCATCGGGTTCTTCGGTGACGGCTGGGAACGTGCGATGGCCCTGATCGACGCGGGCGTTGACGCCCTCTTCGTGGACACCGCCAACGGCCACTCCCAGGGTGTCCTGGACATGATTGCCCGGCTGAAGTCTGACCCGGCGGCGGCGCACGTGGACATCATCGGCGGCCAGGCCGCCACACGCGAAGGCGCCCAGGCGCTCATTGACGCCGGTGCTGACGGCATCAAGGTCGGTGTGGGTCCGGGTTCCATCTGCACCACCCGCGTTGTTGCCGGCGTCGGCGTCCCGCAGATCACCGCCATCTATGAGTCGGCAAAGGCAGCCATCCCGGCCGGCGTTCCGCTGATCGCCGACGGCGGGCTGCAGTATTCCGGGGACATCGGCAAGGCGCTGGTCGCCGGCGCGGACACCGTGATGCTCGGTTCCCTGCTGGCCGGCTGTGACGAGTCTCCCGGGGATCTGATTTTCGTCAACGGCAAGCAGTTCAAGCTCTACCGCGGGATGGGATCGCTCGGGGCCATGCAGACCCGCGGCAAGAACACTTCGTACTCCAAGGACCGCTACTTCCAGGCCGACGTCTCCGGTGATGACAAGCTCATTCCGGAAGGCATCGAGGGCCGGGTCGCCTACCGCGGGCCGCTGGCCTCCGTGGCGTACCAGCTGGTCGGCGGACTCCGCCAGACGATGTTCTACACCGGCGCCCCGACGGTGCCCGAGCTCAAGGCCCGCGGAAAATTCGTCCGCATCACGCCGGCCGGGCTCAAGGAATCCCACCCGCACGACATCCAGATGACGGTGGAGGCGCCGAACTACGGTTCGCGCTAAAACACCCAACTGACTCGCAGCAGGGGCCGTTTTGAAGGCTCATAACGGCCCCTGCTGCCAGTCAGTTGGGCAGGGGGATATGTTCTAGGCTGGAGGCATGTCCGCACTCCTGCCCGCGCGCGAGCCGAAACGCAAACTGGCGCTCAGGCCCTACGCCCGGGCTGTAGCGCAGGTGCTGCGCGTGAGTTTCCGGGCCTCGCCCGCCGCCGTCGTGATGAAGATCGTGGGCTCGGTGATTTCGGCGCTCCTGCCGCTTGTAACCACCTACTTCGCTGCCCTGACCACGACGGCGCTGGCGGCGGCCTACGCGGGGAACGCCGCGGCCGGCCAGCAGGCGATTGTCTACGTCATCATCACTGCCGGGCTGGGATTGTTCTGGGGCGCTTTCAGCAGCGTGGACCGGTACATCCAGCAGCTGATGAGCTTCAAGGTCGGCGCGATCGTCGGGGACCTGATGTACGAGCGGTTCCTGGCCCTGGAGTTCTGGCGCTATGACGACAAAGAGACGGTGGACCTCTACGACCGGGCCAAGCGCTTCTCCGATTCCTACGCCCGGGTCCTGGACCGGATCGCAGCCATTTTCACCCAGCTTGTCTCGGTGCTCCTGGCGATCGGCGCGTTGCTGCTGGTCAGCTGGTGGATTGCCGTGATCGTGCTGGTGGCGATTGTGCCCAGCGTGTACCTGCAGTTCAAGCTCTCCCGCGAGCAGATCGCGCACTGGAACACCCAAGTGGATTCGCGACGGCAACGCCGGATGATTGAAACCAATCTCCTGCGTCCCCAGCACATCGCCGAGATGCGGCTCTACGGGATCGTGGGCTACCTGATGGGGCTGCGCTCCCGGCTGCGGGACGCTGATGAAAAGCGCCGGCTCGACTTCCAGAAGCGCTACATCCCCAAACAGCTCGCTGCCGACGCCCTGCAATACGGTGCGGAGGTGGTCTCCCTGGTCTGGGTGGTGGGCCAGATCATCGCCCGGGCCCAGCCGGTGGGGCAGTTCCTCTACGTCCAGCAGATTGTCAGCCGCGCCCTGTCCACCGCCAACAGCCTCGTCTCTTCCCTGAGTTCCATCGACGAGGACCTCGCGAACCTCAAGGACTACGAGCTCTTTATGGCGCTGCCGGTCCCGTCGGAGCAGGCCCCGCCCCTGCTGCAGGCGCCCCGGACCGTGGAACTGCGGGATATCCGGTTCACCTACACCGGCAGCGAGCTGGAAGTCATCAGGGGTATCTCGCTGACTATCCGCGAAGGCCAGCACATCGCGATCGTGGGGGAGAACGGTGCCGGAAAGTCCACCCTCATCCGGATTCTCGCCGGGCTGTACCGCCCGGACTCCGGACAGGTACTGCTCGACGGCGTCGACCTCGCCGCCGTCGACGTAAAGACCTGGCACCGCCACCTTGCGGTGCTCAGCCAGGAGTTCCTGAAGTACGAGTTCGCCACCGCGGCGGAGAACATCTACTTCGGTGACGTGGATACACCGCGCGACGACGAACGGATCCGCCGGGCGGCGGCCGATGCCGAAGCCCTCGAATTCATCAACAAGCTGCCCAACGGGCTGGACAACCACGTGAGCAACTGGATGGAGGACCCGCGCGGCCGGAAAGGCAGCGGGCTCTCCGGCGGCCAATGGCAGCGCCTCGCGATGGCCCGGAACTTCTACCGCGGTGCCTCTTTTATGGTGATGGACGAGCCGACGTCGGCGATCGACGCACTCGCC
The DNA here is from genome assembly GCF_030063265.1 of Pseudarthrobacter sp. PH31-O2. Classification (NCBI taxonomy): domain Bacteria; kingdom Bacillati; phylum Actinomycetota; class Actinomycetes; order Micrococcales; family Micrococcaceae; genus Pseudarthrobacter; species Pseudarthrobacter sp. PH31-O2. Next base: position 308,214 of record NZ_JASIST010000004.1, read on the forward strand.
GAGCACCGGATCTTCACCCGGCTCTTCGCGGACCGCAGCAGCACCATCATCGCCATCAGCCACCGGCTCGCCACCATCGAAAAGGCGGACACCGTCTACATGCTTGAGGACGGCCTGATCGTCGAGCAGGGCACACACAAGGAACTGGTGGCCATGCGGGGCCGCTATTTCCGGATGTTCGAATCGCAGCTGGCCGTGGACGAGGCCGAAGGCGCCTGAGCGGACACCGGGGCTAGCGGGAACTGCTGTGGCCCGGCCCTTTTTTGCGCAGGACGACGGTGACGACGATTGCGGCCACCGTACCGCGGAAAAAGGCCGGAACCGCCCCGGCTAAACCATTGAACCGGCCGTGGACCCTCTCTGGTGCCGGACGAAAGCGAGCCTCAACCCCGATACGAGTGCCAGCGATCCGGCAATGAGCAGCAGTGTGGCCACGTCGTAGAGAACGAGTTGAACCACCAGGACCACCAAGGCGCCCAGACACGCCAGGAAGCCGATGGCGCTGACCAGCTTGGGCCAGAAGCCCGGGACTGCACTTTCAACGGTGTAACTCTGATCCAGGAGGTACATGATGAGCGTGCAGGTTGAAGCGGCCGCCGAGGTGGTCGCGGTGGAAGGTGGTGAGCGGGTGTCGGTGGCTGAGAAATCGCCGGTCGTTAACAGGGCGTTGATCGCGCGGTTGGTCGGTGACGCGCAGGCGCAGGGATTGTCCATTGACGGCGAGGGCGGGCTGCTGGCGCAGTTGACCAAGCTCGTGGTCGAGTCCGCGCTGGAGGGTGAGATTACCGCTCATCTGGGCTATGAAAAGCACGAACGCGCCGAGGAGCCCGCCGGGAACAGCAGGAATGGGACCCGGTCCAAGACGGTGCTGACGAAGGCCGGCCCGGTATCGATAGAGGTTCCCCGGGACCGTGCGGGGACGTTTGAACCGGCCGTGGTGGCCAAGCGGCAGCGCCGGCTCGGCTCGATCGAGGACGTCGTGCTGTCCCTGTCGGCCCGTGGGATGACGCATGGGGACATTGCTGCGCACCTGGCCGATGTGTATGGCTCGGAGGTATCCAAGACGACGATCTCCACGATCACCGACAAAGTCCTGGAGGGGATGGCTGAGTGGCAGAACCGGCCTTTGGACCCGGTCTCCCCGGTGGTGTTCATCGACTGCATCCACGTGGAAGTCCGGGACGGGCAGGTCGCTAACCGACCGGTCTAGGTGGCGTTGGCCGTCACGACCGAGGGGAACCGGGACATCCTGGGTCGGTGGGTCGGGGACGGCGGTGAGGGTGCGAAGTACTGGCTCCAGGTCCTGACCGAGATCAAGAACCGCGGCGTCGAGGACGTCCTCATGCTCGTCTGTGACGAACTCAAGCACCTGCCGGACTCCGTCGGGGCCGTCTGGCCGGAGACTGTCGTGCAGACCTGCATCGTGCATCTGATGCGCAACAGCTTCCGCTACGCGGCCCGGCAGGACTGGGACAAGATCTCCCGGGCGCTCAAACCGGTCTACCAGGCCGCCACGGTTTCCGAAGCCGAGGAACGGTTCCTGGAGTTCGGCGAGGAATGGGGCAGGAAGTACCCCGCGATAGTGCGGTTGTGGGAGAACGCCTGGGCCGAGTTCGTGCCGTTCCTGCAGTTCGACCGCGAGATCCGCCGAATCGTGTGCACCACGAACGCGATCGAGTCCGTCAATGCCCGGATCCGCAAAGCCGTCAGAGCCCGCAGACACTTCCCCACCGAGCAAGCCGCGCTCAAGTGCGTCTACCTCGCAGTCATGGCCTTGGACCCGAGGGCAAGGGCCGGGCCAGATGGACCCAACGATGGAAAGGCGCCCTCAACGCCTTCGAAATCGCCTTCAACGGCCGGCTCTCCGCAGCCCCCGGTGCTCGCGTGCAACGATGGTGTTCTAGGCCAGACTCAAAGACGAGCCAGACAGGGGGCACATGCGACAGATCGTGTCGACTGTAGTCCTTCCGGTACCGGATTAGCTCTGTAAACCTTGACCTTACGTGGAAGCTGGATGGCATCACAATGGAGGGCTCGATTATGTGTCCCGATGGTAATGGGCCATTCCCTTCAGTAATCTTCATTGCTGGCAGCGGCCCAACAGATCGCGATTGGTGCTCACCGATATTGCCCGCTAGCAATGGCAGCGCTCGGCTGTTGGCAGAGTCCTTCGCTGATGCGGGTATCGCTTCTCTTCGTTACGACAAGCGGGCGTCCGGCCCGCACACGATGGAGAATGCCGGAAAGCTCAGCGAGAAGATGGGCATGAAGTCGCATTTGAACGAGCTGATCGCAGCCGTCACTGAGCTCTCTCGGCAGGACTTCGTGGACTCGGCAAGAATTGTGGGGCTCGGCCACAGTGAGGGAACCCTGCACGTGCTGCACTACGTTACAACGGCCCACGACGTCCCCTTCGCGGGAATCATCCTCGCCGCGCCACCTGGTCGGCCGATACAAACAGTGCTGATATCGCAACTGGCGCTCCAGGCACAGATTATCGATGACACCGAATTCATGTCGGAGGTGCACGACGCCGCTGCGCGTTACTCCTCCGGGCAGCAGATGGATCTTGATCCGAGCCTGCCGGACAACGTGAAGATGGCCCTTGCTGGCTTCGAGGCTCCGGCGAATCTTCCTTTCGCCCGCGAGTTGTGGATCGAATCGGCGAGTGATTCGCTAGCGAAGGTACAGATCCCCACGTTGGTCCTCATTGGCACGAAAGACCTCCAGGTAGACGTTCACGCCAATGGCACCCCACTTCAAGAGGCCGCTGCGGGGATGGCCAATGTAACGTTCTGCTTCCCGGCCGACGCCAATCACGTATTCAAAGAGGATCGACGCTCTCAGACTGATACCGCCGCGTCGCCAGGCAGTGGATACAACGAGCCGGACACGCATCTTGACCCCGAGAGTTTGGAAACGATCCCCAACTGGCTCGCTGTCAATGGCATGTCAGCTTGACGTATCGTAGCTCAGCCTGAAGGGAATGTGCATCACGAAAGCGCGCTTCACGCTGCTGACGAGACACAAATTCCTAGCTCAGGCGCCACGTGCGCTGTTTTGTGTCAATGGCCAATAGTTTGTGCCCACTGGCGGTCAGCAAAAACGCCCGCTGGTGGCCATGAAAACTGCCCACTCATGGCCACCAGATCTGCCCACCGGGTATTCGGTGGCGTTGGCCATGCTGGG
>NZ_JASIST010000005.1:0-307565 GCF_030063265.1 Pseudarthrobacter sp. PH31-O2
CGGAACGGCGCCCAGGCGGGGCCGCTTGATAGACGGCTCAAGATAACTACGTCCACCAGGAAGATTTCCGATCCACTGAGCCGCGTGCTGGACGTCATGGCCACGTCTGACCGGACTCTAGATAACGACCGTTTCCGCTACAAGCAATCAGGCGCGTTCAAGAGTGTCGTTTTTCGGAGTCGTCTGCACAAGCACCCGTTAAAGTACGGGGTTGTGCAGACGACTCTGAACATTTAGTTGCTTGAACCCGCCTGCGCAACTCGGCGTTTTGCATCGAAGATGTCTGCACGGAACGGTTGCGGCTATTGCGTTAAGGCCTTCGCTCGGGGCTCCGACGAAATTCCACGCTAAGCGGTCCCGTGGGGTCGCCTGCGCGTTTGATGGTGCCGTAGACGGTGGAACGCGCGACCGCGAAGAGTTCGGCCAGTTCCACGGTCGTGTGGGTCGCTGCCCGGTGTACGCAGACCAGGTGCGCTTCCTGTTTTTTGAGAGCGTGGGCTGCTTCCCCCGCAGGCGGCCCTTCGCCTTGGCGACGGCCATTCCCTCACGGGTTCGTGAGCGGATCAGGTCGGCTTCGAATTCGGCGACCATGGCCAGGACGTTAAAGAGGAGCAACTCATCCGGGCGTGCGTGTTGAGCCAGATCAGGGCCACCGCTACTGTCCACCGTCGCAGGCGTCGACGGGATGGCTGGACAACAAGCCTAAGCGTGCATGCCGGAGATATTTGCGACGGCGGGGTCGACACCACGCATTACCTGGCGGACGGATGCCCACCAGGCAGTGAAACCGCTTGGTCGAGAAGTGTTCCGTGGGACGTTCCCTACGGAAATTTAGTGGGTAGTGCAGACGAGTGTGGACATTCCGTGCAGACGACTTCGGAAACTGACATTTTGTGGCTCACAACCACCTGACCGAATTGCCGCTGCCATGAGCCGGTGCAGCCGTTTCGGTGACTGCGGGATTCCTCGTGGCAGTCCCTCGTCCACACCCGCCGTGACCTTTGGCCCTAACGTGGGCCGGGCGTGGAGGCGCACCCTCAAGCCATGAGCTACCTGATCCGGGTTGGTCCGCAATGTTGCGCCTAAGCGGCTCCGGGGAGCCGTGACGCCGGGGGCCACTTCCGGACGGAGCGGCGTCGGCGGCCCGAGCGCCGGAGCCGTGCCGGGCGTCGCGGGACTGAGTTCGGCGGAGGCCGCCCGGAGGCTGGAACACTTCGGGGCGAACAAGCTCCCGGAGGCCGGCACGGTACCCGGCTGGCGCAGGCTGCTGGCCGAACTCACGCATTTCTTCGCCGTGCTGCTGTGGTGCGCCTCCGTGCTGGCCTACCTGGCAGGGATGCCGCAGTTGGCCATCGCGATCGTCGTTGTGATCCTGGTGAACGGAGTGTTCGCCTACATCCAGCAGGAGCGCGCTCAGCATGCCGCAGCGAAGCTGCGCGAACTGCTCCCGGCGATGGTCTCGGTCCGGCGGGATAACCGCATCATCAAGGTCCACACCACCGAGCTGGTGCCCGACGACGCCGTCGTACTGGTTGCCGGCGACCGGGTCCCGGCGGATCTCCGGCTGGCGTTGGCGGCAGGCTGTTCCGTGGATGAATCGATGCTCACAGGTGAAAGCGAGGCGCTCGCCAAGATCCCCGGCGACACCGTGTTTGGCGGGACTTTTTTGGTTAACGGCCAGGCTGAAGGTGTGGTCGCGAGCACCGGCGGGAAGACCCGGCTCGCCGAAATCGCGGCCCTGACCGGAAAGGTCGAGGCGCCGCCCAGCCCCCTGGCCCGGGAACTGCAACGGATCGTCCGCATCACGGCCGCGATGGCACTGGGCATCGGCGTACTGTTTTTTGTCCTCTCCCTTTTGGTGGGAATCTCCTGGCGGGACGCCTTCCTGTTTGCCATCGGGGTCGCCGTGGCACTTGTGCCCGAGGGCCTGCTGCCGACGGTCACGCTGTCCTTGGCGGTGGGGGCGCAGCGGATGGCGCGGCGCAACGCACTCGTCCGGAACCTGGAAGCGGTGGAGACCCTCGGCTCCACCACCTTTATCTGCACGGACAAGACCGGGACCCTGACCCAGAACCGGATGAACGCCGTCGAGGTCTGGACCCCTGCCGGATTGGTCAGCATCATCGGCGCAGGGTACGGCCCGGAGGCCGAGGTCACCGGAACGGGAACCGGGGAGGCAGGGCACCTCAGCACCGCGGCGCTGGCCGCGTCCGTGGGCCGTGCGGTGCTCCACGAGGGGCAGTGGATCGTCGAGGGCGATCCGATGGAGGCCGCCATCGATGCGCTGGCGGCCCGGCTGGCAGGAACCGGACAGCGCCCCGCTGAGCCCGCGGTGTCGCACCGCTTCGCCTTCGATCCCCGGCGGCTGCGGGAATCCGCAATCGCTGGGACCACCTTGTACGTCAAGGGCGCCCCGGAGTCCGTGATTCCGCTGTGTGGCGGGGCGGGCGGGGACGGTGCCGACGGCGCCGACCGCGCCGTGCAAATGGTCGACCAGATGGCCTCGCACGGGCTCCGGGTACTGGCCGTCGCCGAGCGGAGCCTGCCTGGCCTGCCCGGCGCCGATTTCAAGCTTGAGGACGTTGAACGCGGACTGACGCTGCTGGGGCTGATCGGCCTGCACGACCCACCCCGCGCCGAGGTCCGGGTGGCGCTCGAGGCGGCCCGCGGGGCCGGAATCAAAGTGGCCATGGTTACCGGAGACCATGCCTTCACGGCAGCCGCCATCGCCCGGGAGACCGGGCTGATCGGAACCCCGGAGCTTGTGCTGGAGGGACACCACCTGCCCGAGGACGACGCCGTCCTGACCGCGCTGCTGGACCGCGACGGGGTGGTGGTCAGCCGGGTTACCCCGGAACAGAAACTCCGGGTCGCCCGCCTGCTGCAACGCCGCGGCCACGTCGTGGCAATGACCGGCGACGGCGTCAACGACGGCCCGGCACTCCGGCAGGCGGATATCGGTGTGGCGATGGGGCGCAGCGGCACGGACGTGGCCCGGGAGGCGGCGGACCTGGTGCTGCTCGATGACGACTTCGCCACCATCATCGCCGCAGTGGAGCAGGGACGCGCCACCTACGCGAACATCCGGCGCTTCCTGACCTACCACCTGACGGACAACGTCGCCGAACTTACTCCCTTTGTCATTTGGGCGCTCTCCGGCGGGCGGTTTCCGCTGGCGCTGAGCGTGCTGCAGGTCCTGGCCCTCGACATCGGCACCGACCTGCTGCCCGCGCTGGCGCTGGGCAGCGAGGCCCCGAGCAAGGGAACACTGAAACGGCCCCCGGAGCGGCGGCACCTGATGGACCGGGGGCTGATGATCCGGGTGTTCGGAGTGCTGGGGCCGGTCGAGGCGGTCTTCGAAATGACGGCGTACACCGCTGTCCTGTTCGGTGCGGGCTGGACCCCCGGGGCGGCACTGCCCGCGGCGGATGTGCTGATGGCCGCCTCCGGAGCCGCGTTCACCACAGTGGTCTTGGCCCAGCTCGCTAACGCCTTCGCCTGCCGCAGCGCCAGCGTGCCGCCGTGGCGGCTGGGCTGGTTCAGCAACCGGCTGCTGATCTGGGCGGTGCTGGCGGAGCTGGGACTGTTGGCGGTCTTCCTGTTCCTCGGGCCGCTGGCAACGCTGCTGGGCCAAGCCCCGCCCTCGCCCGGCGGTCTGGCCGTGGCCCTTGCCGCCATCCCAGCCGTGCTGCTTGCGGACTGGCTCTACAAAACGGTCCGTCACCGCCGGGTCGCTCGGGCCGCCGCGGCATTCAAGGTCCAAAGCCTCTGACATCGGATGGTCCGCCGCCACAGGATGGCTCCAGGGGCGCCGGACGCCAGCGGTCACCATCGTGTCCAGTGTTTTCCTTCCCAATTGCCGAAAGCAGGAGTTGCGACATGGCTGAATCCCCGGTGCTGTGGTTTGAAGAGATCGGTATGGGTGACGTCCCGCAGGTGGGGGGCAAAAACGCCTCCCTCGGCGAACTCATCCAGTCCCTCAAAACCAAGGGTGTGCGCGTGCCGGGCGGCTTTGCGACCACCGCGGACGCCTACCGCCGGTTCATCGAGGCCAACGGCATCGAATCGGCGATGCGCTCACAGATCCAGTCCTACCGCGCCGGCGAAACGTCCCTGCGCGCCACCGGGGAAGCCATCAGGGAGCTCTTCCTGGACAGTGAGTTTCCCGAGGACACCGCCGCGTCCATCCGCTCCCACTACCGGGAACTCGGGGAGCGGGCCGGGGTGGACCGGCTCTCCGTTGCTGTCCGCAGCAGCGCCACCGCCGAGGACCTGCCGGATGCGAGCTTCGCCGGGCAGCAGGAGACCTTCCTGAACATCGCCGGGGAACGCGAACTCCTGGACGCCTGCCGGCGCTGCTACGCCTCACTGTTCACCGACCGTGCCATCAGCTACCGCGAGGTCAAGGGCTTCGACCACCTCGACGTTGCGCTCTCGATCGGTGTGCAGCGGATGGTGCGCTCCGACGTCGGCGCCTCCGGCGTGATGTTCTCCATCGACACTGATTCCGGCTTCCCGGGCGTGGCAGTGGTCAGCGCCGCCTGGGGGCTTGGCGAAACCGTGGTCCAAGGCACCATCAATCCGGACAAATACGTCGTCTTCAAGCCGCTCCTGGCCCAGCCGGAGTTCGCTCCGATTATCGAAAAGACGCTGGGCTCCAAGGACCGGAAAATGGTCTACAGCCGGGGCGGCCACGCCCGCACCAAAATGGTGGACACCTCCGACGCGGAACGCCGCGCTTTTGTCCTGGACGACGCCGAGATTCTCGCGCTGGCGCGCTGGGCCGTGAGCGTGGAAGAGCACTATGCCCGGCCGATGGACATGGAGTGGGCCCGGGATGGTGTGACCGGCGAACTGTTTATGGTCCAGGCCCGGCCGGAAACGGTCCAGTCGCAAAAAACCGGCTCCCGGTTCACCCTCCACCACCTGCTGGAGGCGAGCAGCGTACTGGTGCGCGGCGCCGCGATCGGCGATTCCATCGCCCACGGCACGGCCTGCGTGATCCGCAGCGCCGCTGACATTGACAACTTCCGCGACGGCGCCATCCTGGTCACCGAGATGACCGACCCGGACTGGGTTCCGATTATGAAGCGGGCAGCAGGCATCGTGACCGACCGCGGCGGCCCTACCAGCCACGCGGCGATCGTGAGCCGGGAACTCGGGGTACCCGCAGTCGTGGGTACAGGCAATGCCACCACTGTCCTCGCGGAAGACCAGTCCGTGACGATTTCCTGCGCCGAAGGCGACGAAGGCCGGGTCTACCAGGGCAGCCTCGCGTTTGAGACCGAGGACGTGGACCTCGGTGAACTGCCCGAGACGCACACCAAAGTTATGGTCAACATCGCCAGCCCCGCGGCAGCCTTCCAGTGGTGGCGGCTGCCGGCCGACGGCGTCGGGCTCGCCCGGATGGAATTCATCATCAGCGCCCTGATCCGGGTCCACCCGATGGCGCTGGTTCACCCCGAGCGGGTCACCGACCCCCACGAGGCCGAGCAGATCCGTGCCCTGACCAGCGGCTTTGCCGACCCGAAGGACTACTTCGTGGACGCCCTGGCTCTTGGCATCGCCAAGATCGCAGCACCCCACTTCCCCCGGCCCGTGATCGTCCGGCTCAGCGACTTCAAAACCAACGAGTACGCGCACCTGATCGGCGGTTCCGCCTTCGAGGAACCGGAGGAAAACCCCATGCTCGGCTTCCGCGGCGCCTCCCGCTACTACGACGAGCGGTACCGCGAGGGATTTGCCCTGGAGTGTGCCGCCCTCAAACGGGTCCGCGAGAAGCTCGGGTTTAGCAACATTATTGTGATGGTGCCGTTCTGCCGCACCCCCCGGGAAGCGGACAAGGTGCTGGCCGTGATGGCGGAGCACGGCCTGGTTCGGGGCCAGAACGGCCTGCAGGTCTACATGATGTGTGAGATCCCGTCCAACGTCGTCCTCGCCGACAAGTTCGCCACCCGCTTCGACGGCTTCTCCATCGGCTCCAACGACCTCACCCAGCTTGTCCTGGGCGTGGACCGGGATTCGGCGCAGCTGGCCGCACTCTTTGACGAGCGGGATGAGGCCGTGATGGCCATGATCAGCGAGGCTATCCAAAAGGCGCATGCGGCCGGCATCAAGATCGGCATCTGCGGCCAGGGACCCAGCAACCACCCGGAGTTCGCGGCGTTCCTGGTCGGTGAAGGCATCGATTCGATCTCGCTGAATCCGGACAGCTACCTCAGGACCGTTCCGCGGATCGCGGAAGCCGAGAAACTGCCTGCTTCCCGGTAGCGGCGGGCGCCTGCTTCCCGGCCTTCGCTGAGGTGCCCGGACTGAGTGCGCGCAGCGCATTGAGGATTGTCGCCAGGTCCACGAGTTCCTGGGACAAGGCACCTGCGATGGCCGGGACGAAGCCTGCAGCCGCGGCGAGCATCAGCGCCACGCTCAGCGCTATGCCGATCCAGATGCTTTGCAGCGCCACCTTGATGGTGCGCTGGCCGATCCGCACGGCCGCGGCTACCTTGGACAGGTCGTCCAGGATGATCACGACGTCGGCCGACTCGCCGGCCGCCGTCGAGCCGCGGGCACCCATCGCGATGCCGACGTCGGCGGCGGCCAGCACGGGGGCATCGTTGACGCCGTCCCCCACCATCATGACCGGTCGCAGCGGCAGGTCCCGGACGGCTTCGACCTTGTCCGCCGGCAGGCACTCGGCGCGGACATCGGTGAGCCCGGCCGCGTCCGCGATGTGTTCGGCGGTCGCAAGCGCATCGCCGGTCAGCATCACCGTCTGGATAACGCCGAGTTCGGTTAGCTCGGCCAAGGTGCGGCGGGTTTCCCCGCGGATGGGGTCGCTCATCACCAGGGCCCCGGCGAATTCCCCGGCGACGCCGACATAGATGGCGAGTTCGCCGCTGGCCAGCTCGATTTCCTCGACGCCGCCGGCCGATTCAGCCACGAACTTCGGCTTGCCAACCACCACGTCGCGGCCGTCGAAGCGTGCCCGGACGCCGTGCGTGGCGAATTCGTTGGCCTCCGTTGCGGTTTCGAAGACGAGCCCGCGGTTCCGTGCAGCCTCCATTACGGAGGCGGCGAGCACGTGGGAGGAATATTGTTCGGCGGAGGCCGCCAGGGCCAGGACGTCGTCCTTGGTGAAGGACCCGGAGGTCCGGACGCCGACCAGGGAGGGGCGGCCGTAGGTCAGGGTCCCGGTCTTGTCGAAGGCGACCGTTTTGATCCGGCTCAACTGCTCCAGCACGCCGGCGTATTTGACGATGATGCCGCCGCGCGCGGCACGGCTCATGCCGCCCAGGAACGCCACGGGGGCGGCGATCAACAGCGGGCACGGGGTGGCGACCACAAGCACCTCCGCGAACCGGGCCGGGCTGCCGCTGATGATCCAGCCGATCGCGCCGAGAAGGTACGCGAGGGCGGTGAACGGGACGGCATACCGGTCCGCGAGCCGCACCATGGGTGCCTTGCTGTCCGCGGCTTCCTTGACCAGGGCGACGATGCGGCTGTACTGCGAATCCGCCATCAGGGCCGTGACCCGCATCCGGACCGCGGCTTCGCCGTTGAGGGAGCCGCTCATCAGCCCGTCCCCGGCAACCCGTTCCACCGGAAGGCTTTCCCCGGTGAGGGAGGACTCGTCGAAGCTGCCGGATTCAGAAAGCAGGATGCCGTCCAGCGGCACCACTTCACCGGGTCTGACCAGCAGGATGTCTCCGATCCGGACGTCGGTGGCGGCAACATCCTCGAGCTGGCCGCCTGTGCTGGTTTCGGCGGCGGAGCTGCCGTCCCCTTCCCGGTGGGCAGTCTGCGGGACGCGTTCCAGCAGGGAGGTCAGTTCCTTTTTGGCCCGGCCGGCGGCGAAGTCCTCGAGGGCTGTGCCGCCGGCCATCATCAGGACAATGATCATGGCGGCGATGAATTCGCCCACCAGGACGGTGCTGACAATGGCGGTGACCGCCAGGATGTCGATGCCCCACTGGCCACCCATCAGCCGGCGGACCATGCCGACGGCCAGATAGGCCGCTACCGCCAGGGCGTAGCTGCTGGCTGTGATCTGCGCAATCGGCTCCTGCCCGGACAGGAGCAGGATAAGCACGGCGAGCAGGGCCGCGACTGTGCCTGCAACGAGCGGATATCGGAGAAGGATTTTCACGGATATCCTGCCTTAGCATTCGCTGGTTGGTGAGGCGCACTCCACTGCCTTTATCCTACTGCCCGCCCCGTTCGGTCTGTGAGAGGCTGGAGCGGGCGGAGAATGACCTTGGTCTGGCCCGCCGTGCCCCCTGTTGGGACGGCGAGGCGCAGCGGACAGTACGAGGAGGAACAGCGTGGCAAGCAGTTCAGGCACCATTGATACGAGGACCGCCTTGGTGGTCGGGGCCAGCGGCATTGCCGGATCGGCTCTGGTTGACCGGCTGGCCGATGAGGGCTGGGACGTTGTGGCCCTCTCGCGGCACCCGATCCGGCGCGGCGATGTCCGGCACGTGAGCGCGGACCTGACCTCCGTGGAGAGCCTGCGTGAAGCCTTGGCGGGTGAACGGCTCAGTCACGTGTTCTACACCGCGTGGTCGCGGATGGACACGGAACAGGAAAACATCGACACCAACGCTGCCATGCTGCGGAACCTGCTCGCGAGCCTCAGCGGCCAGCCAGTGAAACACGTGGCCCTGATGACCGGGTTGAAGCACTATCTGGGTCCGTTTGAAGCGTACGCGGCGGGGGAGATGCCGGACACGCCGTTCCGCGAATGCGAGCCCAGGTTGCCGACGCCTAACTTCTACTACGCCCAGGAAGACGAGTTATGGGCTGGCGCGGGCCGGCAGGGCTTTGGCTGGTCCGTGCACCGGGCGCATACGGTCATCGGGCATGCGGTCGGCAACGCCATGAACATGGGTCTAACGCTCGCGGTCCAGGCGTCCATCTGCCGGGAACTCGGCCTGCCGTTCATCTTCCCGGGTTCCGAGACGCAGTGGAACTCCCTGACGGACATGACCGACAGCGGGCTTCTGGCAGAACACATGGTCTGGGCGGCCACCGCCGACGGGGTAGCCGACCAGGCGTACAACATCGTCAACGGAGACCTCTTCCGCTGGCGCCGCATGTGGCCTGCGCTGGCCGCCTATTTCGGCGTCGAACCCGTTGGGTACGAGGGCCGGCCACGCCCGCTGGAACAGCAGATGTCCGGCCAGGAGGGCGTCTGGGCAGGCATCGCCGCCCGCCACGGGCTGGCCGAACCCGAGCTCGCCCGGGTCGCGTCCTGGTGGCACACAGACGGTGACCTGGGCCGTAACCTCGAAGTTGTCACGGATATGAGCAAGAGCCGGCTTGCGGGTTTCACCGGCTACCGCCGCACGGAAGACTCTTTCATCCGCTTGTTCGACCGGTACCGGGCCGACCGGCTGATACCGGCAGCGTCGCCGCCCGCCCGGGCCTTTCAGCCCTAGTCCGGCTGTCGCCGGCGGTGCCACAGTCAAGCATGTGGCCGAACCTTTCCGGCCGACGCCGGTGGCTGGTGGCCGCCGCTGCGGTGCTCTTGCTGGCCGCCGCCGTGGTGCTTGCAGTTGTGTTGAGAGCCAACCCGCCGGCGGCTGCCCCGACATCACCGCCGCCGGCGTCGTCAGCTCCGGCGTCGTCACCTGTGGACACCGCCGGCCCGTCGGAGGAGCCGCCGGGCAGCCCGACGCCGGGTTCGTCGCCGTCGGACGCTCCGGTCCGCACCCCCAGCGAAACGGCTCCGGCCGGGCCGGTACCGTTGCCTGCCATCCCGGCGCCCGAGCCGCCCCCGCCCCCGGCGCCGGAGCCGCCCCCGGCCCCGTTCCCCGCCGCGCTCGCCGGCCGCGATCTGGAGGTAGTCCCGGGTGTGGGTGCAGTGGTGGCGCTGACCTTCGACGCCGGAGCCAACGCCGCAGGGTTGCCCAGCATCCTGCAGACACTGGCCACCACTGGCGTTCGCGGCACGTTTTTCCTGACCGGCAACTGGGCGGCCGGCAACCCGGCGGGTGTCGCGGCGATCGTCGCGGGCGGCCACCGGGTGGGGAACCATTCGATGACCCACCCTGGTTTTACCGGGCTCCCCGACGCCGCGATCGGGGACCAGCTGGTTCGGGCGCAGCAGGCCATCCTCGCGGGCGGAGGTGACCCCCGGCCCCTGTTCCGCTTTCCCTTCGGTGAACGCGACGCCCGGACCATCGCTGCCGTGAACGCCTACGGCTACGTGGCCGTCCGCTGGAGCGTGGACACCCTGGGCTGGAAGGGCAGCAGCGGCGGGATCTCGGCGCGCATCGTGGCTGACCGGACACTCGCCGGCCTTCAGCCCGGGGAGATCGTGCTGATGCACATCGGTTCCAATCCCGACGACGGGACCACCCTGGACGCCGATGCCCTGCCCGGGATCATCGATCGGATCCGCCAGGCCGGCTATGGCTTTACCACCCTCGATTCGCTGCTTGGCTGACGGCTATCAGGCCGGCGGGCCGGAATAGCGGTACAACGCCACTGTCGCAGTTGCCGCAGGCCTGATACGACTGAGGAATGACGGAGTCGCCCACCCTAGCCGCAGCCCTGGCGCCCGTCGATGCCGTGATCCTTGACCTGGACGGGGTGGTCACCGACACCGCCGGTCTTCGCTCGGCGGCATGGAAGCAACTCTTCGACGCAGTCCTCCAGGACCCGCGGCTTCCAGCCGGGACCCGCCGGGATCCGTTCTGCACCGAAGACTACCTGGACCTCGTGGCAGGCCGGACGTGGGAAGACGCGGTAACCTCTTTCCTGGCCTCCCGCGGCGGGGCAGTCCCGGACGGCAACCCCTCAGATGGCTCGGGGGAATGGACCGTCTTCGGGCTCGCCGCACGCCAGAACGAACTGTTCGAAAAGCTGCTCGGTGACCAACCGGTCCGGGCGTTCCCGGGCACAGTGGACCTCCTCGGCCGGCTGAAAGCGGGGCGAATTCCGGTGGTGCTTGCCACCTGCGCCAGAAACGCCGGCGCGCTGCTGGCCGCCGCCGGCCTCGGGGACTTCTTCGACCACGTCGTCGACGGTCAGACGGCCCTGGACCGCGACGTTGCGGGCAAGCCGGCCCCCGCGCTGCAGTTGGAAGCGGTGCGGCGGCTCGGGATCCCGCCCGCCCGGGCCATGGTCATCGAGGAATCAGCGGCCGGGGTGGAAGCCGGCCGGCGCGGCGGCTTTGGGCTGGTCGTTGGCATCGACCGGTCCGGGCGCCGGGGACCGCTGGAAGCGGCGGGCGCCGACGTCGTCGTCGAGGATGTCAGCCAACTGGACATTGGACTCGTCATCACGCACCCGTGGCTGCTGGTCTACGAAGGCTTCGACCCGGTGCATGAGGGCCACCGCGAAGCCCTCACCACCCTGGGCAACGGCTACCTGGCCACGCGGGGCGCCGCCCCCGAACACCGGGCCGGGGCCGTGCACTATCCCGGCAGCTATCTCGCCGGCGTTTACAACAGCCTGCGCAGCGTTGTGGCGGACCAGGAAACTGTCGACGAACACATGGTCAACATTCCCGACTGGCTGCCGCTGGACCTCCGGATCGGCGAAGGGGCGTGGTGGTCCGAGGGCGGACTTTCGCTCCGCAGCGAGCGCCGCACCCTGGACCTGAAACGGGCGGTGCTGACCCGGGAGGCGCTTTTGGAGGACAACACCGGCCGGCAGCTTCTGCTGGTGCAGCGCCGCTTGGTGTCCATGGCCGTCCCGCACCTCGCCGCGATGGAAACGGTCGTCACGGCCGTCGGCTGGGACGGCGGCGTCAGCGTTCGCAGCGGCTGTGACACCGGGGTCACCAACTCCAATGTCCCCGAGGACGCGGCGCTGTCCAAGCGGCACCTGGGTTCCGTCCGGGCTACGGCGGCCGGGGACGGCCCGGGTGCCGCCGAACTCACAGTGGAGGTCCGGACCGTCACCAGCGGAATCGGGATCGCCCTGGCGCTCCGGACGGAAATCTCCGGGTCCGACGGGCCGCCCGGGGCAGGGATTCCCGAACAGCTGAATGGGCTGCACACCCACCGCTTCGAAGTTTTCGTGACAGCGGGTGCGCCGCTGACGATCCTCAAGACAGTGGCCGTGACCTCCTCCCGCGATCACGCCATCGCATCTCCCCGAACGGCGGCCCGGGCCGTCCTGGCCCGCGCCTCGGGCGGTTTCACGGCGCTGCAGGCCGAGCACGACGCCGCATGGGCCGTCCTGCTCCAACCCTTTGTCATAGAGTTCGACGCCAGCTCGCAGGCCCAGCTGATCCTGAACCTGCACGTCTTCCACCTGTTGCAGACCCTCACCACCCACACCGCCGAAGTCGACGCCGGTGTACCGGCCCGCGGGCTGCACGGCGAAGGGTACCGGGGGCACGTCTTCTGGGATGAGCTTTTTGTCCTCCCACTGCTGAATTCGAGGCTGCCCGCCCTCGCCCGCGAGCTCCTCGATTACCGCTGGAGGCGGCTCGGCGCGGCCCGGGACGCGGCGCGGGACGCGGGACTTAAGGGGGCCCTGTTCCCATGGCAAAGCGGCAGTGACGGCACTGAACAGACGCCGAAGCTGTTGTTCAACCTGCGGTCCGGGCACTGGATGAAGGACTATTCGCGGCTCCAGCGCCATGTCGGCCTCGCTGTCGCCTACAACGCCTGGCAGTACTTCGAGGCCACCCAGGACCGCGGGTGGCTCACCGGGCATGGGGCGGAAATCATCGTGGAAGTCGCCCGGCTGTTCGCGTCCATGGCGGAATTCGACCCGGTCGAAGACCGCTTCCACCTCCGGGGAGTTATGGGCCCGGATGAATACCATACCGGCAACCCGGGTGACCCGGGCGGCGGGCTGAACGACAATGCGTACACCAACGTGATGGCGGCCTGGGTGTTCGACCAAGCCGTCTGGATGATGCATTCCGTGCGTGGATTCGACATGGACGAACTGCGGACCAGGCTGCTGGTCACCGCCGCCGAGATGACGGCCTGGGAACACCTCAGCCGCCGCATGTTCGTTCCGTTCCACGACGACGGCGTCATCAGCCAGTTCGACGGCTACGCCGCGCTCCGGGAACTTGACTGGGACCACTACCGCCGAAGCTACGGGCTCATCGAGCGGCTGGACCTGATCCTGGAGGCGGAAGGGGACAGCACCAACCACTACCGGCTGGCCAAACAAGCCGACGTCCTGATGCTGCTTTACGTCCTGGGCGAGGACCAGCTGATCCGGTTCCTGGCCCGGATGGACTATACCGTTACCGCAGCGCAGATGGCAGCCACTGTGGACTTCTACCTGGCCAGGACAGCGCACGGATCAACGCTCAGCCGGGTGGCCCACGCCTCGGTGCTGGCGCAGCGGAATCCCGAGCGGGCGTGGGAAACGTTCCGGGAGGCGCTGGACGCGGACCTGGATGACACCCAAGGCGGAACTACCCGCTGCGGCATCCATCTCGGCGCCATGGCCGGCACGATCGACGTAGTGCAGCGCAGTTTTGCCGGGCTGCAGATTACGCGCGATGCCCTCGACTTCGTCCCCCGGCTGCCCGTCGAGCTCAGCCGCGTGGACTTCCAGGTCCGCTACCGGGACCAGATGCTCGCCGTTCACCTGGAGCGCGACCGTCTCAGGGTATCGGCAGCGCCTGGCGACGCGGCCCCGGTGCTGGTGCGGGTGGGCGCCCGCAGCGTCCTGATCCAGCCGGGCCAGGAACACGAATTCCTGCGCGCGGACGACCGATCCGGCCTGCCCGCCACTGGCCGGCTACGTTGAGTCCATCCGGAGCACCGCCGCTCCGGTGACCCGGTCCTCGGACAGATCCAGCAGCGCCCGGTCCGCGGCCTCAAACGGGTAGGCCACTGTGGTGGGCCGGAGCGGGATCTCCGCGGCGACGCGCAGGAACTCCTCGCCGTCGGCCCGGGTGTTGGCTGTGACGCTGCGCAGCTGGCGTTCCTGGAACAAGTCCGTGGCATAGTTCAGCGCCGGAATATCACTTAGATGGATGCCGGCAACAGCGAGGGTGCCGCCACGGTCCAGGGCGCGCAGTGCTACCGGAACCAGGCCGCCGGCCGGGGCGAACAGGATCGCCGAGTCCAGCGGATCCGGCGGCTGCTCATCGGCGCCGCCGGCGAAGGTCGCGCCGAGCTCCAGGGCGAGGGTCCGGGCCTCCTTGGATCGGGTCATTACATACACACGCGCGCCCTGGAAAAGGGCAATCTGGGCCGCCAAATGCGCGGATCCGCCGAAACCGTAGATCCCCAGCCGACCGCCGATGGGCAGATCGGCCCGGCAGAGCGCCCGGTAGCCGATGATCCCCGCGCACAGCAACGGCGCGGCCTCCTCATCCGAGAAGCCCGACGGGAGCCGGTAGGCGAAGTCTTCGGCCACCGTGATGAGTTCGGCGTAACCGCCGTCGCGGTCCCAGCCGGTGAACACGGGGGAGAGGCAGAGGTTTTCATCTCCGCGCAGGCAAAAACGGCAGGAGCCGCAGGTCCCGCCAAGCCAAGGGACGCCGACCCGGTTTCCCGGTGAGAACCGCGTGGCGCCGTCCCCGCACTTAATGACATCCCCAACGACCTCGTGGCCGGGGATGACACCGGGCCGGCGCGGGGCGAGATCGCCCTCAGCCAGGTGCAGGTCCGTGCGGCAGACTCCACACACCCTTACCCGCAGCAATACCTCCCCGGGGCCCGGTTTGGGGTCGGGGCACTCGGCTTGCACAAGGGGGCCTGTCCTCATCGGCCCGGGCTGCCCTACCCGCCATGCTCGCACGGGCGTCCTCCTCTCCAAGTCACCTCCAGCTCCCCTCTGAAGGATTGGTCCGGTGAAGCATGGTCAGCGCACAGTCAAGGCATTGCCGCGCGCTTTGTTCAGGTCAGCCGTGTCCGCCTCCGGTCGGTACTGCGCCCAGTAGAACTCAATGGGTCGGAGCGGGCTAGGGGCTTTGGTCCCGCGGGTTGGGCCGATCCCCCTCGGTAGCGGCAGTGCGACCCGGGACGGCCCCCGCGCCCGCTGTGCTGTGCTGTTCACGGAGTTCGCGGCCCCGTTTGATGTCCTCCTCTTCACGCGCCTGCAGCTTGTCACTCTGCTTGGTGTCCCGGGGTGGCAGCTGGATGGTTTCCTCAGCCTCAATCCCGGCCTGCAGTTGGCGGCCGCGTTCCATTTCGGCGTCGAATTCGGCGCCGAAGAGCAGTGACAGGTTCAGGATCCAGAGCCAGAGCAGCGAGATGATGACGCCGCCGATCGCGCCGTAGGTCCGGTTGTAGCTGCTGAAGTTGGCAACGTAGAACGCGAAGGCCAAGGATGCCAGCAGGAAGATCACCAGGGCGATCAGCGAGCCCAGGCTCATCCAGCGGAATTTGGGCTGCTTTACGTTTGGGGTCGCGTAGTAGAGGATGGCGATCGCAAGCACCACAAGCAACAAAATGACGGGCCATTTGAGGATGTTCCACGCTGTCAGGACGGCACCGCCCAAACCAATGGCGCTGCCGATGGACTCGGCCACGGGGCCGCTGAGGACGAGCATGGCCGCCAGCAGTACAACAATCAGCACGGTGGCGATCGTGACGGCGAGCATCGTGCCCCGGAGTTTGATGAACGGCCGGCCCTCGTCGATTTCGTAGATCCGGTTCATGGCCCGCCCGAACGCCCCGACATACCCGGATGCGGACCAGAGAGCGGTAAGAAGTCCGATCACCAGGGTGAGTCCGGCGGCGGAGGAGCTGCTGAGCTGCTCGATTGGCTGGCGGATCGCTTCCACGGTTTCAGCAGGCGCGAATCCCCGGGCGATCTCCAGGAACGCGGCGGTGGTCTTTTCGGCTTGCCCAAAAATCCCCAGCAAGGACACCAGCGCCAAGAGCGCCGGAAAAACTGAGAGGACCGAGTAGTACGTCAGGGCCGCGGCGAGGTCGGGGCACTGGTCCTTGGTGAATTCCCGCAGCGTTTTCTTCGCGATGAACTTCCACGACGGTTTGGTGACGTCCGTGGGGCTGTCCGGCTTGCGCGAATCGTCCGGAGCGGGCGCCGTGCGGGCCTTGGCTGTGCTGCTCTCCTGGGTTTCGGCGTCGTTTATGCTGCTATTTTCTGCCGTGGCAGGGTTTTGGGTCATGGGATTTTTTCCTTTGTCGGGTTAAGCGCATCGGCCGGCCGTCCGGCGCGTGAGCGCAGGTCGGCCGGCCGGGTTCTCGCGGGATCAGGCCTGCTGGACGGTGTCCTTGGCCTCTGCGGTCCGCTCTTTGACGTCCGCGACCGCGCCTTGGCCCTCGGCTTTGACGGCCTCGGTGGCATCTGCAGCGCTGGCCTTGACGCTTTCCATCGCAGCCTGGGCGGGCTCTTTCAGTCCCTCGGCCATGTGTTTGGCGGCCTCGGTCAGTTCGGTGGTGAACGGCTCGGCCGCTGTCTTGAGGGCATCAGCAGCTTCGCGTTCCTTCTGGCTGGCCGGGATCAGGGCGGAGGCCAACAGGCCCGCGCCGAAGGCAATCAGGCCCGCCGCGAGCGGGTTGCCCCGGGTCCTCGTTTTGACCTGCGCGGGGGCGCCCCCCATCGCTGCCCCGGCGTTGCCGAGGTGCGCACCCGTGTTTCCGGCGGCGGTGTGGACGTTGCCGGCGGTGTGGTCGGCAGCGCCCATGACTTTTTCCTTCACTCCGAAGACGGCGTCCTTGACGTTCGCTTTGACCCTGTCGGTCTGCCGCTGGACGATGTGCGACGGTGTGACCTTGTCCGCTACGGCATCGACGTTCGTGCCCAGCCGTGCGCGGGTTGCTTCAATATCTGCTCGGATGGCATCCGGGTTTTCACTCATCGTGTTTCCTCGCTGGATCTAGGGGGTGGGTTTGAGCGTGGGAGGGATTTCCTGCAGCGTAGCGACGGTCTGGGGCAAGCCCCTGATGGCGTTGAGTTCCTTGCGGCCCGTGGCTGCCAGGGCTGCGGCGATGATTCCCCAGATGACGGCGACGACGACGCCGGACCAGCCCAGTCCCAGGAGCGTCCCGAGCGCCCACCAAAGCGCCAGGGACAGGAATAGCAGGACGAAGTGGCCCGCGACGCCGGCACCGGCCAGCATCCCGCCGCCCTTGCCGGCGCGGGCCGCTGACTGTTTGAGCTCGACCTTGGCCAGCTCCACTTCCTGCCGCATCAGGGTGGACATGTCCCGCGTTACCTCGCCCAGGAGGTCACCCAAGGACGAGGATTCAGCTTTGGCGTGCGCGGCGGTCTGAGGCATGTCGCTGGTCATCGACGGCCGCCGTCAAAGGGGTCATCGCGGAGCGGATCCTGCCGGAGCGGCTCAGTCACGACAGGCTCGGAGGCCCAGCGGTCCTGCCGGGCGGTGTCACCGAACGGGTCATTCCCGGCGGGAGCCGGCGGGTACGTGTCCGCGAAGCCCGCCGTCGTGGTTTCCGGGGCGGGCAGCTGCACGGGCGGCGGCGGGACTGCCCTGCCGGTGTCCGGGACCCTGGTGCCGGGGTTTGCGGTGGCACCGGCGGCGGCCGGTTCCGGTGCGCCGGCGCTGAGGCTGCGGCTGAGCCGGCCGGCCAGCACGCCGGCTCCGGCCGCCAGGAGCAGGAAGGTGCCGGGCCGCTCGCGGGCAAAGGACTTCACCTCGGTCAGCAGCGAGCCCGGATCGCGGCCATCGAGCCACCCGGCGACGGCCGAGGAGCGTTCGGCGGCCTGGCGCACCAGGTCGGTGGCGACGCCGGGCTGTTCGGAAGCTGCGGCCATGGTGTGCAGTTCGGTGGAAATGGAGTGCAGGCCCGCGGCTACCTTCTGCTGCTGCGTGCCGGCCTGATCCGTGAGGTCCGACTTCGCCTGCTGCAGGAGATCCCGGGCGTTCGTCTTCACCTCGGCGGCAACAGTGGCTGCTTCCGTCTTGGCCGTCTCGGACACGTTCCGGGCCGAATCCGCGGCCTGGCGCTTCACATCCGCCGCCTCATCCTTGGCGGCGTCGGTCTTTGCGGACCCGTTGGACGGCGGCGGGAACGTGGATTCCGGCCGGAGGGCCGTCTGCTGGGTAGCCGCAGGAGTGCCGTTGCTGCCGCCCTGGGGCCAGTGGTTCTCTGTCATCTTCGCGCTCTTTTCACGATCGGCTGCTGATCACAAACCAGCAATTGCTGGGGAGTAAATACTAAGCATGATTACTACCTAATAGTAAGTACCCTTTGCTTTATTTCTTTTGTGATGACGGATCGGCGTGCGCCCGCCGCCTCCGGCTCATGGTGACGGCCGCGCAGAGCGGTGAACTACGCTTGAATCATGAGCAAAACGGTGCACAGCTGATGGCGAAGCGGGGCCGGGCTGCTGGCCGAAGCAGCACCGAAAGGACGGCTGGGGTGGTGGAACTCCCGAAGGGAACCCGCCCCGACGGGCCGGTAGAAGGCGTCTATTACATCGACACCGGTGACTGCGAGCTGATCGCGGACCAGGACAACTCCAACGGCTGGCTGTTGCGGATCAATGGTGTGATGAGCTCGCACATCGATCTGGCCGATCCCTTGTTCCTTGACTTCGAGTACATGCGCTGGATCTCGGCCCTGGTGGAATCCCGCTGGGCCCGGGATTCCCGGCCCAAACTGCGTGCCCTGCACCTTGGCGGCGGAGCGTGCTCGCTGGCGCGCTACTTCCACGCCGCCTACCCGGACGCGCGCCAGGTGGTGGTGGAGCTCGACGGCAAACTGGCCGGGTATGTCCGGGGCTGGTTCGACCTGCCGAAGGCCCCGCTGATGCGACTCCGGGTGGGGGAGGCCCGCGCGGTTACCGAAAGCCTGACGCCGCAGACCCGGGACCTGATCATCAGGGACGTTTTCGCCGGCTCGCTGACGCCGCGCCCACTTACTACCAGGGAGTTCAACGAGTACGCCCGGGGCGTCCTGGCACCCGGTGGGATGTACGTGGTCAACTCGGGTGACGCGCCGGACCTTCGGAATGCCCGCGAGGACGCGGCGACGATCGCTGACGCTTTTAAGTACACAGTGATCATCGCCGATCCGGCCATGCTTAAGGGCAGGCGCTTCGGGAATATGATCATGGCCGGAAGCGATGTGCCGTTCGACGACGATCCCGGGCTGGCTCGACGCCTGCTGGGCGGCGGGGTGCCTGCCCATATCTGGAACGACGCCAAGGTTCGGGCGTTTGCCGCCGGCGCGTCAGTCCGTCACGACCCTCCGGCCGCGGACCCGCCGTCGCAGGCTGCTTCTTAGCGGTCCTGCTGCGGCGGGGACGGCGCGGCGCCTACGGGGCCGCGGGCGACATCCGTCCCCGGCCCATCAGCGACTCATGGTGCGCTGTCGTCTGCTCCCGAAGCGCCTGCACCACGGCGGCGACGGCGGGCCGGCGCATGGAGTCAGGCCGCAGCACCATCCAGTACGGCAGCAGTTCGGCGAACTGCGCCGGCAGCAGGCGGACCAGGTCCGGGTGCAGGTCGGCCGCAAAACAGGGCAGGAAGCCGATGCCGGCACCGGCACGGGTCGCCTCCACGTGGACAAAGACGTTGGTGGAGCTCAGCCCGTCCCGCATGGTCGGCACCAGCCGCCGCGGTGCGTCAAGATCGTCCACCTGGAGCATGGAATCGACGAAATACACCAGTGAATGGGCGGTCAGTTCCTCGATAGTTGTGGGCGTGCCGTATTCAGCGAGGTAGCCGCGGGAGGCGTACATGCCGAGCATGTACTCACCCAGCCTGGCGGCCGCGGCCCGGTGCACCTGCGGTTCGCCCACCACGACTTCGATGTCCAGCCCGGAACGCTGCTGGAGTGCCCGCCGGGTCACTGTGATGATCTCGACGCTGAGTCCCGGATGGTCCCGGCGCAGCCTCGCCACGGCCGGGGCCGCAATGTAAGCGCTGAAGCCGTCAGTCGCGGTCATCCGGACGACGCCTGTGATCGGGTCCGGGGCCCGTCCCGGCTGTTCGAGTGTGCAGATCGCAGCCTCCACCCGCTCGGCGACCTGCACTGCTTCCGCACCCAGATCCGTCAGCTCCCAGCCGCCGGAGGCACGCGAGAGCACCCGCCCGCCCAAAGCCTTCTCCAGGGCAGCGATCCGGCGCGAGACCGTCGTATGGTTCAGCCCGAGGGCTTGGGCTGCAGTGGTGAACTTCGCGGAGCGGGAGACGGCTAGGAGCACCAGCAAGTCGTCAGGGTTTGCATTCATATCTGCAATTCTGCACATAAGACGTGCTTGTTTGACCATTGAATCGCCCACTTTGTGCGGCAATACTCAGTGAAGCTGCTCAGTGACGTGCCTCGCGCCTCCTCTGGGCCGTTGACGACCGCGAAACTGAGGAGTGCAGACATGGAGAGCAGCTTGAACGGGCGCAAAGCGCTGGTGACCGGCGGAGCCGGCGGAATCGGAGCCGCCAGCGTCCGCGCCCTCGCAGCACGCGGTGCGAAAGTGGTGATCGCGGATCTGGATGAGGCCGGCGCAGCAGCGCTCGCCGACGAGGTGGGCGGCACCTCCTGGGCGGTCAATCTGCTCGACGTCGAGGCGCTTGAGACCGTCAGCCTGGACTGCGACATCCTTGTCAACAACGCCGGCATCCAGCGGATCAGCCCGATTGAGGACTTCGACCCGGCAGACTTCCGGCGCATCATCACGTTGATGCTGGAGGCGCCCTTCCTGCTGATCCGGGCAGCGCTGCCGCACATGTACGCGAACAACTTCGGCCGGATCATCAACCTGTCGTCAGTGCACGGGCTCCGCGCCTCGCCGTTCAAGAGTGCCTACGTCTCCGCCAAACACGGTCTCGAAGGCCTGAGCAAGGTCACCGCGCTCGAAGGCGGCCAGCATGGCGTCACTTCCAACTGCATCAACCCCGGCTATGTCCGGACGCCGCTGGTCGAGTCCCAGATTGCAGACCAGGCCAAGGTGCACGGGATCCCGGAGTCCGAGGTCCTCGCCAACATCATGCTGACCGAGGCCGCCATCAAGCGGCTGGTGGAACCGGAGGAGGTCGCCTCCCTCGTCGCTTGGCTGTCCTCCGACGGCGCCGGTATGGTCACCGGAGCGAGCTACACGATGGACGGCGGCTGGTCGGCCCGCTAGTGCGCAGCCGACGGGTCCTCGCCGGTGTCGCTGTCCGGTCGCGGCGTGGCCGGTTCTGTGGAGCGGCGGATGTAGTCGTTGACGGCGTCCTCGGGAACCCGGAAGGACCGGCCCACCCGCACCGCCGCGATGGCATGTGACTTCACCAGCCGGTACACGGTCATTTTGGAGACCCGCATGGCCGCCGCGACTTCCGCGATGGTCAGGAAGTGCGAGGACACGTTCGCTGCGCTCATTTCTTCTGGCCTGTCCACTAGTCGGGGCTCTGGAGTTGGCGGTAATCGTAGAAGACCACGTCATCGGGGGAATTGCCGGTTGTCCGGAGGCCCACGTAGGGAGCCTCGATGACAGCCACTTTGCCCAGGTGCCGGCCGTTGAAGGGATCATCGCCAATCAGGACCTGTCCCACCCGGAACGGAATCCGTGGAGTTCCTGCCCGGCCCACTTTTCCGGAGAGAAAACCGGCCATGGTGCGTCTTTGGCGTTGTGTGTGTGGAGATGCGGGGAAAACCATCTGAACCACTCCCTCGGTAGGCGTGCCATTCGGAGATACGGCGAGCCCGGGCCGGCCGCGGCAGGGCTCCCCAGCCAGCGTTCCGGCCGGTCCGGTGCCGCCGTGCAGCCAATGTAACCTTCAGTCCCTTTCGTCACACGAGTAACTTCTACCCCTACCGAAGCTGGCACCACTTGGGTTGCAGCGCCGACTACTTGTCAACCGCAATGCCGGGAGCCGGCCCGGGATCCCGGCGGGCAGCTCACTGGATGTCCGGCATACCAGACACTGCAGCGGGCTTGGGCTGTGCGGGGCGCCCTCCCGGGGGCATGCTTAAGTACGGGATACCGGACACCGTGCAACGTAAATGAGGATCCATGCCAGCCCCCACCAGCACCACAACAGCCAGCGCCGCACCGGCCAGCGACACCACCTCGAAGTCGGTCTCCAAGGTTCCGGCCGCGGAAAACACCCTCCGCATCCTCAAGCTGCTCGCCTCCAGGCGGGGGCCGATGGCGGCCTCAAACATAGCCACCGCGTTGGGCCTGCCGCGCTCCAGCGTCTACCACCTGCTGGGTGTGATGGAGGCCAATGGCTTTGTGATGCATCTGCATGAGGAGCAGCGCTACGGGCTGGGCATCAGTGCCTTCGAACTCAGTTCGGCGTATTCGCGGCAGGAGCCGCTGTCCCGGTTAGGCCGGCCGATGCTCGCCTCGCTGGTGGACGTGATCGGCGAGAGTGCGCACCTGGCCGTGTTGCACGGCCGCGATGTGCTCTACATCGTCGAGGAACGGGCGAAGAACCGCCCGTCGCTGGTGACCGACGTCGGGGTCCGGCTGCCGAGCCACCTCACCGCGAGCGGGCGCGCCATTCTCGCAGCGCTGCCCAAGTCCCAGGTCCGGGCGCTGTACCCGAACGCCGCGGCCTTCAGCGCCCGGCACGAGACGGAATCGCCCATCATGAAGTACTCGGCACTGTCCTCGCATCTGGACCAGGTCCGGCAGCGCGGCTACGCCACCGAGCACGGGGAAGTCACACCGGACTTCGGTTCGATCGCCGCCGCGGTCACCGACCACGTGGGCTGGCCGACGGCCGCCGTTGCCGTGACGTTCCTGGAGGACAAACTGCCGGCGGACCAGTGGCCGGCCCTGGCCGCCAGGGTGCGGAAGGTCGCGGACGAGCTCTCAGTCCGGATCCACGGCCGCCCCGGCCCAACTAGCTCGCAGTAGGTGTCGTTTTGAGCGCCCAAAACGACAATAACTGCGAGCTAGTTGGGTCTGGGATCCCGGACAGCTCCCGCTGATACCCCCTGTTTCCGGGGCTCCGGACAAGCTTTAGTTGATACAGAACCTCATCCCCAAACCAGCAACAGAACAAAGGAGCCCCTGATGGCACCCGCCGATTTCACCACCGGTGCCCGCCCGGTCAAAGCAGCCCGCGGCACCGAGCTCACCGCCAAGTCCTGGCAGACCGAAGCCCCGCTGCGCATGCTGATGAACAACCTGGACCCCGAGGTGGCCGAACGCCCGGACGACCTCGTAGTTTACGGCGGTACCGGCCGCGCCGTCCGCTCCTGGGCCGCGTTCGACGCCATCACCCGCACCCTGGAAACCATGGAAAAGGACGAGACTTTGCTGGTCCAGTCCGGCAAGCCGGTCGGCGTTTTCCGCACCAACGAATGGGCCCCGCGCGTGCTGCTGGCCAACTCCAACCTCGTCGGTGACTGGGCCACCTGGCCCGAATTCCGCCGGCTCGAGGCCGAGGGCCTGATGATGTACGGCCAGATGACCGCCGGATCCTGGATTTACATCGGCACCCAGGGCATCCTGCAGGGCACCTTCGAGACCTTCGCGGCGATCGCCCGCAAGCTCACCGGGGACGAGGACGGCACCCTCGCCGGCACCCTGACCCTCACCGGCGGCTGCGGCGGCATGGGCGGCGCGCAGCCGCTCGCCGTCACCCTGAACGACGGCGCCTGCCTGATTGTCGACGTCGACGAAAGCCACCTCCGACGCCGGGCCGGCAAGCGCTACCTCGACGAGGTGGAAACCGACCTCGACGCCGCGATCGCCAAGGTGCTCAAAGCCAAGGAGGAACGCCGCGGCTGGTCCGTCGGCTACGTCGGCAACGCCGCCGAGGTCTTTCCGGAGCTCCTGCGCCGCCAACGTGCCGGCGAGCTCACGGTCGACATCGTCACGGACCAGACCTCCGCCCATGACCCCCTGAGCTACCTGCCCGAGGGTGTCACGGTGGAGGAATGGCACCGCGAGGCCGCGGCCGACCCGGAAGGCTTCACCAAAAAGGCCCAAGTCTCGATGGCCAGGCACGTGGCGGCCATGGTCGAATTCCAGGACGCCGGCGCCGAGGTCTTCGACTACGGCAACTCCATCCGCGACGAGGCCCGCAAGGGCGGCTACAACCGGGCCTTCGAATTCCCCGGCTTCGTCCCGGCCTACATCCGGCCGCTGTTCTGCGAGGGCCTTGGCCCCTTCCGCTGGGTGGCGCTCTCCGGCGACCCCGAGGACATTGCGGTCACGGATGCGGCCATCAAGGAACTCTTCCCGGAGAACAAGCACCTGCACCGCTGGATCGACGCGGCGCAGGAACGGGTCGAATTCGAGGGCCTGCCGGCGCGCATTTGCTGGCTGGGCTACGGCGACCGCGCCAAGGCTGGGCTGCTGTTCAACCAACTGGTCAAAGAGGGCAAGGTCAAGGCGCCGATTGTGATCGGGCGCGACCACCTCGACTCCGGCTCCGTCGCCTCCCCGTACCGCGAGACCGAGGCGATGGCCGACGGCTCCGACGCGATCGCCGACTGGCCGTTGCTGAACGCCCTGCTCAACACCGCCTCCGGTGCCACCTGGGTCTCCATCCACCACGGCGGCGGCGTTGGCATCGGCCGCTCCATCCACGCGGGGCAGGTTTCCGTCGCGGACGGCACGGACCTCGCCGCGCAGAAGCTCGAACGCCTGCTCACCAACGACCCCGGGATGGGCGTGATCCGCCACGTCGATGCCGGCTACGACCGCGCCGTCGAGGTTGCCGCCGAGCGCGGCGTCCGCATCCCGATGAACGAAGGAACCACAAAGTGACGATCCTCCCCACGAACTCCCGAACCTCGCAAGTCTCCACCCACGAACCACTCACCGTCACCCTCGGCTCCAGCGGTGTCACCCCCGAGGATGTTGTCGCCGTCGCCCGCCACGGCGCCCACGTGGTGATCTCCCGGGAAGCCCTCGACGCCGTCGCCAAGGTCCGCGCCCACATCGACAACCTCGCGCACAGCGGAACTCCGGCCTATGGCATCTCTACCGGCTTCGGCGCCCTGGCCAACCGGCACATCCCGAACGAGCTGCGCACCCAGCTGCAGAAGTCGCTGATCCGCAGCCACGCCGCCGGTATGGGCCCGGCCGTAGAGCGGGAGGTGGTGCGCGGCATTATGTTCCTGCGCGCCAAGACCCTCGCCTCCGGCCGGACGGGCGTTCGCCCCGTGGTGCTGCAGACCATGGTGGATGTGCTGAACGCCAGCATTACCCCGGTGGTCCGCGAATTCGGCTCCCTTGGCTGCTCGGGTGACCTTGCGCCGCTCTCGCACTGCGCCCTGGTCCTGATGGGTGAAGGCGAAGCGATGGGTCCCGACGGCGAGCTGTACGGAGCCAAGGGCGGCCGTCCGGTTGCTGAACTCCTCGCCGCGCACGGGATTGAACCGGTCACCCTGGCCGAGAAGGAAGGCCTGGCCCTGGTCAACGGCACCGAAGGTATGTTGGGCATGCTGCTGATGGCCATCGCGGACCTCCGGCAATTGCTCACGACGGCGGACATTACGGCAGCACTCAGTGTCGAGGCGTTGCTGGGCACGGACCAGGTGTTCCTGCCCGAGCTGCACGCCGCGCTGCGGCCGCATCCGGGCCAGGCCGCCGCCGCGGACAACATGCTCCGGGTGCTGTCCGATTCCCCGATCGTGGCCTCGCACCGGATCAACGACACCAAGGTCCAGGACGCATACTCGCTGCGCTGCGCACCCCAGGTGGCCGGCGCCGCCCGCGACACCGTGGACCACGCCGCACTTGTCGCCTCCCGTGAACTGGCCGCGGCGATCGACAACCCGGTGGTGCTGCCCGACGGCCGGGTCAGCTCCAACGGCAACTTCCATGGCGCCCCGGTGGCCTACGTACTGGACTTCCTGGCCATCGTCGTCGCGGACCTGAGTTCGATCGCCGAGCGCCGCACGGACCGGATGCTGGATCCGGCCCGCTCGCACGGGCTGCCTGCTTTCCTGGCCGCTGACCCCGGCGTTGATTCCGGCCTGATGATCGCCCAGTACACCCAGGCCGGGCTGGTCTCGGACAACAAACGGCTGGCCGTACCGGCGTCGGTGGACTCGATCCCGAGCTCCGCGATGCAGGAGGACCACGTGTCGATGGGCTGGCACGCGGCCCGCAAGCTCCGCCGTGCGGTGGAGAACCTGCGCCGGGTGCTGGCGATCGAGCTGGTGACGTCAACGCGGGCGCTGGACATCCGCAGCCAGCTCTCCGGCGGCCAGCTGAGTCCCGGCCCCGCGGCGGCGGCCGTGATCGCGGCCGTGCGCGACGTGGTCGACGGCCCGGGTACGGACCGTTTCCTCTCGCCGGAACTGGAGGCGGCAGATCACCTTGTTGCCTCGGGCAAGGTCCGGGCGGCCGCCGAATCCGCGGTGGGGAATCTTGCCTGAAAGCAAACAAAGTGCAGGACGGGTGACATTTTCCGGCGCCCCCGAAATAGACGGCAACACGGCGGGCGGGGGCCCGGGAAGTGTAGTACAAAGGGGAAATCACAACAATGAAGTTGTGAGCACGAACCAATACAAAGGGGTAGACGTTCATGAAAGCACGCGGGACGGTTATGACCAGGCGCCTGGCATCGGCCAGTACGGTTTCCGATTGGCGGAGCCTGCAAGCCGGTGACCGGGTCGAAGTCATCAAAAACGCGCAGATTTTGGCGGCCGGTGAAATCGAGGAAGTCTCATTAAGCGGCAGTGTTTTCTGGCTGCTCGCGGCGGACCCGTCCGAGGCCCAGCTCTTCTTAAAATCCGACGGCGTTCAGGTCCGGCGTAGTTAGCCGCGTCTCGTGCTTGTCCGCGCAGAAAGCTGAGTGCCGGCGCCATTGCGCTGCGGGAGGACACGCTGGATAGGGGCAGACCCGGCGGCTAAGATAGGGGCACGAAGTCTTGGGGATAGCTTCCGGGACATTTTCGCCTTCCCGTCGTTCTCGGATCGACGGGACCATCGGTCCAGGAGTTGTTCCAGCGTGTTTTTGAAGACTTTCGGTTGGTCGTTTGCGATCACCAGCATTGCGTTGGTGGTCGCCTTTCTCTATGGCGGCCCCCAAGCCCTGATTCTCTGCCTCATTCTGGGTGTCCTGGAGATCAGCCTGAGCTTTGACAATGCAGTTGTCAACGCCCGCATCCTCGAGCGGATGAACCCGTTCTGGCAGAAAATGTTCCTCAGCGTGGGCATCATCATCGCAGTCTTTGGCATGCGGATCTTGTTCCCGCTCCTAATCGTGGGCGTCACCGCGCAACTGAACCCGGTGGAGGCTGTTAGCCTCGCGATGGAAAAGGGCGATCCCACGGTGCCCGGCACCTACGGTTACGTGCTGCACGAGGCGCACCCGCAGATCGCGGCTTTCGGCGGTATGTTCCTGCTGATGCTGTTCCTGGACTTCATCATGGCTCATCGTGAGATCAAGTGGATCAAGTTCCTGGAGATTCCGCTGGCCCGGCTGGGCAAGCTTGAAGGCGCGTCCCTTATTACCGGATTGGTTGCCCTGGCAATCGCCGGCGCGGCCTCGGGAGACAAGCAGGGAATTGTGCTGCTGTCCGGGCTGCTGGGCCTCATCACCTACTTCCTGGTGAACGGCCTCGGCAACTTGTTCGACGTCGACCAGGACGGCGATGTAGACGCGGACGACGCCAACGCCGTGGTCCATTCCGGGCCCACCGGTGCCGCCAAAGTGGCTGGCAAGGCCGCCTTTATGCTTTTCCTTTACCTGGAAGTCATTGACGCCTCGTTCTCCTTCGACGGAGTCATCGGCGCCTTCGCCATCACCTCGGATCCGATCATCATTGCCCTCGGACTCGGCTTCATCGGCGCGATGTTCGTCCGTTCCCTCACAGTCTTCCTGGTCCGGCAAGGCACCCTTGATGAGTTCGAATACCTCGACCACGGCGCGCACTGGGCCATTGGTGCGCTGGCGGTCATCCTGCTGGTCACCATCGTGGTCCCGATCAACGAAGTCGTCACCGGCCTGATCGGGGTGGTCTTCATCGGCGCCGCGTTCGCAGGCTCGATCCGGCGCAATCGGCGCGCCACCGCTGCCGGCGAGCACGGCAGCCTGCAACCAACTGACGCGGGCAGCTAGTCCACGCTTCAGGATCCACAACCACCACCAAGGAAAGCGAGTACGGCAATGGGTTTGAGTTTGAAAAAAGGCCAGTCACTGTCCCTGACGAAGCAGAACGGTGAATCCCTGACCAACGTCCGGTTGGGGCTCGGGTGGGATTCCGCGGTTCCGGCGAAGCGGGGCTTCTTCGGCGGCACCAAAACCGTCGAGATCGACCTGGACGCGTCGGCCCTTATGTTCGACGCCGCGGGCACTCACCTCGACACGGTGTTTTTCAACCAGCTCACCAGCAAGGACGGCGCCATCCGCCACACCGGTGACAACCTCACCGGCGCCGGCGAGGGCGACGATGAGACCCTGATGGTGAACCTGCCCGGGGTCTCCCCGGCGGTCGCGCACATTGTTTTTGTCATCACGAGCTACAGCCAGCAGACCTTCAATATGGTCGAAAATGCGTTCTGCCGCGTGATCGACGACTCGGTAGCCGGTAGCCCGGAGGTCGCCCGCTACGCCCTCACGGAGTCGGGACCGAACACGGCAATGGTTATGTCCAAGCTCTCGCGCAACGGCAGTGTTTGGAACTTCACGGCCATCGGCGCCCCCGCCAACGGCAGGACCGCCGGCGAGGTCCTCGGCGCCGCTGCCGCCGCCCTCTGATTCCCGTTCAGTACCAGAGCACCTAAGGAGCACCACGTGGCTAGCCTGACCCTGAGCAAGGGAAGCAATCTTTCATTGACAAAAGCGGACCCCGGGCTTCGCAAGGCCATGATCGGCCTCGGCTGGGACCCGCGGACAACGGCCGGGGAACAGTTTGACCTGGACGCCTCGGCGCTGCTTGTCCGGGCTGACGGCAAGGTCCGTTCCAATGACGATTTCATCTTCTACAACCAGCTCTCGTCCGCCGACGGATCGGTCGTTCACCAGGGCGATAACCGCACCGGTGAGGGCGACGGTGACGACGAGCAGGTACTGATCGATCTTGATGCCGTTTCACCGGAAATCCAGAAGATCGTCATTGTCGTTTCAATCGACCAGGCCGAGGTCCGCCGCCAGAATTTCGGGCAGGTGCGCGACGCTTTCTGCCGGGTCGTGAACCAGGAGACCGACAACGAAGTGGTCCGCTACGACCTCACCGAGGATGCTGCCGCCGAAACGTGTATGGTCTTCGCCGAGATCTACCGCAACAACGGTGAATGGAAGTTCCGCGCCGTGGGGCAGGGCTATGCTGCCGGCCTTCACGGTGTCGCCACGGACTTCGGCATCGTACTGGACTAGCACCTGGGGCCCGCGTAGCCGGGCCCGTCAGCACCACCACACAGACCGAACGAGGAGAAAAAGTATGGCTGGCTTGACCCTTACCAAAGGCAGTAACCTCTCGCTCACCAAGACCGATCCGGGGCTGAACAAGGTTCTGATCGGGCTGGGCTGGGATCCCCGGACGACCACAGGCGATGCGTTCGACCTGGATGCCTCCGCGCTCCTGCTCGGCGCCGACGGAAAGGTCCGCAGTTCCGCGGATTTCATCTTCTACAACCAGCCGGCAGCAGCCGACGGCTCGGTAGTCCACCAGGGGGACAACCGTTCCGGCGAGGGCGACGGCGACGACGAGGTCATAGCGGTCCAGCTCTCCGGTGTGGCCGCTGATGTTGAGCGCATCGTCTTTGTGGTCTCGATTGACCAGGCAGAGACCCGCCGCCAGAACTTCGGCCAGGTGCGCGCCGCCTATTGCCGGGTCGTGAACCAGGAGACCGACGCGGAAGTCGTGCGTTATGACCTCAGCGAAGATGCAGCGCCGGAGACCTGCATGATCTTCTCCGAGCTCTACCGAAACAACGGTGAATGGAAGTTCAAAGCGGTGGGCCAAGGCTACGCCACCGGCCTTGCAGGTGTTGCCGCCGATTTCGGCGTCCAGCTCGGCTGACCTGCGACCACAGAAGGAGAACGATACGCATGCAACTCACACCCCCGGAAGCTACGTCCGCTGCGCTGGTACTGAACGCCCCTGAACCCCTGAGCATCGTCAAGGAAGACGACGCGCCGGGGATGGTGCCGGTTCCCGCCGAACGCCAGCAGGAGATCAACGCCCAGGCGCGCGCTTTTATCGGCGAGATCGCGGCGATGAACCCGCACAGCCCCGAATACACCAGCAAGATCGACGGCATCAACCGGCTCGGCGGCGCGGAGCTGGTGGCGTCCGCAAATACCTCCAGCCGCCTGCTGGAACGGTCGTCCACGTCCCTGGCCGGCGCCAAGAAATCGGGCAGCAGTGCCCAGGTCCAGGTGGCGTCCACACTCGGCGAACTCCGCTCCACAGTGGAGGATCTCACACCGAACCACAGCGATTTGAGTGTTGGCCGCAAAATTCTCGGCATCATTCCCGGCGGGAACAAACTGGCCAAATACTTCCAGAAGTATGAGTCGGCCCAGACCCAGCTGGACAAGATCATCAAGTCGCTGATGGCAGGGCAGGACTCGCTGCTGAAAGACAATGCCTCCCTGGCGCAGGAAAAAACCCAGCTCTGGGAGACCATGCAGGGCCTGAGCGAGTACGCCGTTTTCGCGAAGGCTTTGGACGCCGCCACCGCTGCCAAGGTCGATGAAATGAAAGTGTCGGGCCAGCTGGACGAGGCCGGCAAGCTCGATTCGGATGTTTTGTTCCCCATCCGGCAGCGGCACCAGGACATCCTTACGCAGTTGGCGGTATCGGTCCAGGGCTACCTGGCCATCGACATGATCCGCAAAAACAACACCGAGCTGATCAAGGGCGTGGAACGGGCCCGCACCACAACCATCTCGGCGCTGCGGACAGCAGTTATTGTGGCCCAGGCCCTGGCCA
This sequence comes from Pseudarthrobacter sp. PH31-O2, assembly GCF_030063265.1. Lineage (NCBI taxonomy): Bacteria > Bacillati > Actinomycetota > Actinomycetes > Micrococcales > Micrococcaceae > Pseudarthrobacter > Pseudarthrobacter sp. PH31-O2. The sequence continues at coordinate 30,699 of NZ_JASIST010000005.1, forward strand.
ACCAGAAGATGGTCCTGGACCAGATCGATGCGATCAACACCACAACTAACAACATGATCCTCAAGACCAGCGAGATGCTCAAGGATCAGACCGGCCGCATCCACCAGCAGGCCGCGAGTTCCGGTGTCAGCGTCGAAACCCTGCAGAAGGCGTTCGACAACGTATTCCAAACCATGGACGCGATCGACACCTTCCGGTCCCAAGCCAACAAGAGTATGGAAGGCACAGTCCATGCCCTTGAATCGGGCCTGGAGCGCGCCCGTCCGTACCTGGACCGGGTCCGCCAGCAGGAGGGGAATTAGCGGCCGCCAGTCCTGAGCAATAGGCTTACGGGCTATGGTCGCAAAATTCTTAGGCTCACTGTTCGGCAGCGGATCGGGTCCCCGTTCCGCTGCCGACGCCGGCTTGCCCGGGGCGGAGTCCGCAGCCCCTGATCCTGCGGCGGACGAGCTGGCCGTCACGGAGGCGGCACTGCACGATCTGCGCCGGACGGTGCTGGGCAGGGGCGCCGAACTGCCCACTTTGGTGGTCTCCCAAATCCTGCTGCTACTGGACACCCTGAACGCGCTGATCGGCTACATTGTCAGCTCCGGGGCCTCCACCGAACAACGGGTGCTGCTGAACGCGATCATCACCGATTACCTGCCGTCCCCGCTGCGCGCCTACCTGAAGCTGTCGGCGTCGGCGCGGGAGACTGGTTCCGCCGACACCGCTGTGCTGCTCGACCAGCTGGACACGCTGTACGCCACCGTCGGCAACCTGGACAACCAGGTCCGGACGGGGGCCGTCACGGAACTCGCCGTTCACGGCCAGTTCCTCAGGGATAAATTCAACGTCGACGGTCTTCGCTTGGAAGGACACTAGTGGCTTCAATGGTCGCGGGCAGCAACGCCGCCCTCACTGCAGAGAACCCGGGCCTGGGGACGGTGCTGCTGGGGATCGGCTGGGACACGGTGCCCAGCCGCGGTCCGCAATCCGAACCGGTCCCCATGATCATTATGTGTGGACCGGACGGGCATGCTGTCTCGGATGAGCATCTTGTGTTCTTCAACCAGCTCGCCAGTCCCGAGGGCAGCATCGCGTTTGCCGGCACAGAGGACCAGGAGCAGATCGACGTAGACCTCAACCGGGTACCCGAGGCCGTCAGCAAAATTGCGGTACTGATCTACATCGACCCGGATGTTCGCGGGCCCGGCACCTTCGGCGCCGTCAGGAACACCTATCTTCGGATCGCCGACGAGAAGGACCGTGAGCTGCTCCGCTTCCAGGTTCCGCCTGTCAACCTGGACAAAATCAACGCCATGATCCTTGGCGAGCTGTACCGGCACGCCGGAGGCTGGAAATTCCGGGCCGTGGGCCAGGGCTACGAAACCGGGCTGGCGGCAGTTGCCGCCGACTTCCGGCTGAAGCTCTAACGTGGTCCGGGACCGCAACGCCCCCAGGGCGGACCTTGACTATCTCAGCCGCAGGCAAAGGCCCCAGGCCACGCGGCAGCAGGCGGTGGCGCCGGCCGCTGAACCGTCCGCTGAACCGGCAGCGGCAGCGGCCAGCCTGAGTCTCGGAACCCGCGGGACCAGGGCCCCGGCTGCTGTTCCGGCCGCGCACGGCGGCGGCCGGCAAGGTGCCGGCGCCCCGGCTGCGGGTGCAGGGCTTGAGCTCCGGCCCGGCGGTGCCCCGCCGGCGAAGGACCGCCCCGCGACGGCGACACAGTCCAGCGTTCCGAAGCCCGGGCAGCCCTTCCCTGCACCCGCCTTCGGTGAGCTCCGACAACTGGACCAGGCACACCCGGTCGTGCGCCTGAATGCCCGGCAGTCAGCGATCGGCTCGCTTCTGGTGACCGGGGCCCGCTCGGTCGCGTGGGAGGATGAACACTTCACCACCGGGGCGCACCACAGTGGCGGGCACCGGGCGGGAACCTCGGTCACTACGCCCGGGAACCGTCCCTTGGCCGGTCTCCAGGACGGGGCCGGGGTGGTGGCCCTGCGCCACGTGCGGCAGCTCCGCCGGGCCTTGTTCATTGCGGGCGAGACCCCGCTCACCATCGGCGTCTTCGACGGGGCGGCTGCGGCGGTTGCGCCGAGGAACGACGCCGGGCTCCGGACGGTGCTCTACCTCGCCCGCATCGGCGCGGTCCTTGAACTGCGTGCCGAGTTCGTTCCGGCCGATGCATCCGATTTGGCCGTGTGGACCTGGTTCGGCTTCAGCATGACGTTACCGCTGGATGAGCGCGTTCTGCGACACTAGTGCGGCGCCGGACCGGCACCACACCCGCAGCTATCACTAAGGGGATTATGCAGCATTTCAGAGCGTTGGCAGAGTCCGTCAAGGAGCGGCTGTTCCATGTGCGGCCCGAGGCGCTGGACCGGGCATCGGATCCCGGACTGCTGGCCGTGGCGATGGGGGCCACCCTCTACACGCCGGCCACCCGGAAGGACCTGGCCGGCGGAATCCGCAAGCAGACAGCGGCAGGCTGCGTGAGCACAGTCATTTGCCTGGAGGACGCCGTGCCGGACGGGGAGGTGCCGGCGGCCGAGGAGAATCTCCTGGCCGCGCTGACCGAGCTTGCTGCCACGGACCGGCCGGACGAGCTGCCGCTGATCTTCATCCGCTGCCGGACACCGGAGCAACTGCTGGATGTGGGACGCCGGGCCGGTGCGGCGCTGTGCGCCGTCTACGGGTTTGTGCTGCCCAAATTTGAGAACGAAACCGGGCGGGCGCGGGCCTTTATGGAAGCGCTGCAGCAGTTAAACCGGGATTCCGGCCGCGCCGGGGATCCGCAGCGGCCCCCGCTGCTGGCCATGCCGATCATCGAGGACCCGGCTACCACCCACCTGGAATCGCGGGTCCGTGTGCTGACGGACAACCTGGCGCTCGTCAACGAGTTCCGCGCGTCGGTCCTCTGCATCCGTATCGGCGCAACGGACATGTCAAGTGCTTTCGGGCTGCGGCGCTCCCGTGACCTGACGATCTATCACGTGAAGGTCGTGGCCAGCGTCATCGGCGACATCGTTAACATCTTCGGCCGGCCGGAGGACGGCTGGGTCATCTCCGGTCCCGTGTGGGAGCACTTCGTCAACACGGAACGGGTGCTGCGGCCGCAGCTGCGCTCCACCCCCTTTGAGGCCGCAAACGAGGGAGAACTCCGGAAGCGGCTCCTGACGGAGAACCTCGACGGACTCATCCGCGAGATCGAATTGGACCAGGCCAACGGGCTGCTGGGCAAGACAGTGATCCATCCGAGCCATGTGCCAGTGGTCCACTCCCTGTCCGTGGTGAGCCATGAGGAGTACCTTGACGCCCTGGACATTGCCGGAGACCCCGGCGGCGGCGCCAAGGCCTCGTCGTACGGCAACAAAATGAACGAAGCGAAGCCGCACCGGGCCTGGGCCGAGCGGACGTTGCTGCGCGCCCGTGCGTTCGGAGTCGCCAGGCCCGGTGTCACGTTTGTGGACCTGCTCGAAGCGAGCATGCGATGAGCGCGCGGCGGACCGAAGGTTCCTGGCATGGAAGCTATGTGCGCGACGCACTGGCCGTCCACATCGAAACCGCACCGGACAGCCTGCTGCCGGTGCCAACCCTGGTGGGGCTGGCTCTTCGGCGCAACCCCAAACGTGCCCACCTGCTCGTATCCCGTGTGCTCGCCAAGCACGTGCCCACCGAACCCGGGATCACGACGGCGGCCGGCCGCCTGCTCGGTCTCCTGGTCCGGGCGGAACTGCAGGCGGACGCCCCGGGCGCAGCTGGCAGCGCCCGCGGCGGCGGCACCGGGACGGCCGGGCCGCTGCGGGCAGCCATCGACCACGCTGCCGCAGCGCTGGCAGGACTCCTGGCCCCGGCCCCGGCGCCCTCCGGCGAGGCCCCGTCCCCGGACGTGGACGCCCGGCAGCAACAGCAAACGCGGCGGGCCAGGACCGCTGCCGCCATGGATCTCTGCGACCAGCTGGAAGCGGAACGGGCGGTGTTTACCGGCGTGGCCACGATCGGCTACGCAGAGACCGCCACCGGGCTGGGGCAGCTGGTGGCAGAGCAGCTGGACAGCTATTACATCCACTCCACCCGGCTCGCCGGGGACAGCCTCGCCCCGGCGCCCTACGGCGTCTTCGAGGAATCGCATTCCCATGCCACCTCGCACCGGCTCCTGCCAACCAGCCACGCCGCCCTGGACCTGGCCGGGACGGTGGTCCTGGTCGATGACGAGCTCAGCACCGGCGAGACGATCATCAACACCATCCGGGAGCTGCACCGCAAGGCCCCGCACAGCCGCTACGTCGTCGCCTCGCTGGTTGACCTGCGTTCAGCGGCCGCCAGGACGCGGCTTGCGGAGCTGGCCGGGGAATTGGGCTGCGCCGTCAGCGCCGTCGCCCTGGCTCACGGCAGCATCCGGCTGCCGGCGACACTGGCGGCCGACGCGGCTGAACTGATCCGAACGGCCCCGGTCCCGGAACCCGCCGTCTGCAGCATCGGGAAGATCCGGCAACTGGACCTGAACGACGTCGTCCCGCCGGTCAGGAGCGGACGCTTCGGCGTTGCCGGCAGGCCGGATGCCCGGCAGGCAGGCGACATCGCAACGGCCCTCGCAGCGGACCTTGGCGCGGGCGCCGGGCCGGGGGAACGGCTGCTGGTGCTTGCCACGGAGGAATTCATGGCATTGCCGCTGGCCGTGGCGCTCCGGCTGCAGCAACTGCTCCCCGGCGTTGACGTCCGGTACTCGACCAGTACCAGGAGCCCGGTCGCGGCCATGGACGAACCGGGCTACGCGATCCGATCAGCCCTGGCTTTTGACAGCGGCGACGGGCCGCCGGACGGCCCCGGGCCCCGGTTCGCCTACAACTTCGCGCACCCCGGGGGACGCTTCGACACGGTAGTCATCATGGCTGAGCCTGGCACGCCCGTCGACGGGCTCACAGCCCCCGGACGGATCGCGGAGGCCGTGGCCGGCGCCGGCTCCGACGTCAGGCTGGTGCTGCTTCCCCGCCAGGAGCAGTTTCCGGCGCCGCTTGCCGGCCCCGGCTTCGGCTCGTACGCGGCCAGCGACGTGCAGTGGCTGCTGAAGGATCTGAGTTTCGCACGGCTGGAGGCGCCGACGGCGGAGCGCGAAGCGGCCATCCAGTCCGGCAAGGCCAGCTACGCGGAATCGTTGCCGCAGGAGTACGAGCCTTCGGCTGAATACGCGGTGTTGTTCCATCAGGCGCTGGAGAGCTCGGCGGCCAGGCTCGCGCACGCCGTCGGGGCCCTTACGGAGCAGGTCCTGAGGCTGCGCGGCAACGCCCCGGTACTGGTCTCGCTGGCCCGGGCCGGAACACCCGTGGGGATCCTGATGAAGCGTTGGGCCCGGGACATCCATGGCCTCGACCTCCCGCACTATGCGGTCAGCATCGTGCGCGGGCTCGGCATGGATCAAACGGCGCTCGGCTACCTCGCCGCACGGCACCAGCCGGAACAGATCATGTTCGTCGACGGCTGGACCGGCAAAGGCGCGATCGCCCGCGAACTGGCGGACGCCGTCGCGCTCTTTCGGAAAACAGACGCCGCTTCCTTCCGGCCGGATCTGGCGGTCCTGGCGGATCCGGGGCACTGTGTCCGGATTTTTGGCACCCGGGAGGACTACCTGGTTCCCTCGGCCTGCCTGAATTCCACAGTCTCCGGGCTCGTTTCACGCACCGTCTTTAACCGGGAACTGATCGGCCCCGGCGATTTCCACGGGGCGAAGTTCTACGCCCACCTCGCGTCCAGCGACGTGTCCACCACGTTCCTGGACGCCGTCACGGCGCACTTCCCAGCGGTCCGGGACGACGTGCTGGCGGCGGCATCCGCAGCACCGGCCAGGGTGGAAGAGCTCCCGGAGCCCGACTGGTCGGGATGGTCCGCCGTCGAGCGCATCAGCAGGGATTTCGGAATCAACAACGTGAACCTCGTTAAGCCGGGAGTCGGGGAGACCACGCGTGTGCTGCTCCGGCGCGTGCCCTGGAAGGTCCTTGTGCGCCCGGACGCGGCGGCCGACATCGGCCATGTGCTGCACCTTGCGCACCAGCGGGGAGTCGAGGTGGTGGAAGTGCCGGGGCTGCCGTACAGCTGCGTCGGCCTGATCCATCCCATCCATACCCCTGGCGCTACCGGTGCCGACGGAAAGAGTGTGATCGACGTATGAGTCCGTCAATCCATCCGCAGCCGCGGGCAACAGCCATTGTGGCGAGCGACCTTGACCGGACCCTGATCTACTCGGCGAACTCGATGGCGCTCCCCGGCGCCGACGACGCGGCGCCGCGGATGGTGGTTTCGGAAGTTTATAACGCGGCGCCGCTGTCATTTATGACGCGGGCGGCCGAGGATCTGCTGGCGGGGATTGTGGAGCGCAGCCACTTTGTCCCGGTCACTACCCGCACCCAGGCCCAGTTCGCCCGGGTCCGGCTGCCCGGCAGCGGCAGCGGGTATGCCGTGACGACAAACGGGGCCGTGCTGTTGGACCACGGGCAGCCTGACCCTGACTGGTCCGCCCATATCCAGCGCTCGATCCGGGGACAGTGCGCCCCCTTGGGCGAGGTCCTGGAACATCTGACCGGCGCGGCGGCCGTTTCCGGGATCCTGCGGGTGCGGACGGCGGAGGATCTTTTTGCCTATTCGATCGTCGACCGGGACGCGCTTTCTGCCGGTTATCTGGAAGAACTGGCGGCCTGGTGTCTTGACCGGGGCTGGACTACGTCCCTGCAGGGCCGCAAGCTGTACTGCGTGCCGGTCCCGATCACCAAGGAAGCCGCCGTCGCCGAAGTGCGGCGCCGGAACGGTGGCGGGATCGTCATCGCGGCCGGCGACTCCCGGCTCGATGCCGGACTCCTGGAAATGGCGGACCTGGCCGTCCGTCCGGCACACGGTGAGCTGGACTCGGACGGATTTACCCGCGCGAACCTGACAGTGACCGCGGCGTCCGGGGTGCTGGCGGGCGAGGAGATCCTCCGGCACATCAGCGGGGTGCTGGAACGGATGCTTCAGCGGACACCGGACGCCCCCGCGGAAGTCCGCGAAGCGCCTACCGCAGCAGTGTATTAATCAGCCGCGCGGCCACCTTCGCGGTGCGGCCGTCAATGTCGAAATCCGGGTTCAGTTCCGCGACATCCAGGTGCAGGAGCTTCCCGCTCGCCCCCACCTGGCGGCACACCGCGCTGATCACAGGCAACGGTACCCCGTACGCCGCAGGGGCGCTGACCCCGGGCGCCACCGATGCCGGGAGGACGTCCAGGTCGATCGTCAGGTACAGGGCGTCCAGCTGCGCCAAAAAGGCCGCCACAAAGGTCTGGGCATTCCCGGCTGAGCAGTCCTCGTCAAGCAGATACTCGACGCCGAGTTCCGCGGCGGTCCGGAAGAGCGCCCTGGTGTTGTTCGGCTCGGAGATTCCGAGGACGGCGTACCTCAGTTCCCGCCCCGCGGCGGCTTCCGTCCGGGCCATCTGCAGGAACGGGGTACCGGAGCTCGGCCGGGCCTCGTCGCGGAGGTCGAAGTGGGCATCGAGGTTCAGGACGCCAACACGCAGGCCGCCGCGCACCGCAGCGGAGCCGGCCACGCCCAAGTAGCTCGCAAACGCGGTCTCGTGCCCGCCGCCGAGCACCACGGGCAACTGCCCGTCATCGAGCAAGCCGGTGATGGCGGCCCCGGCACGGGCCTGTCCGGCCTCCAGGGCGTCCCCGGTCACCGTAACGTCGCCGGCGTCGTGGACGTCCCGGCCCAGGTGGAAAGCGAGCGGACCGAGCGCGGAGCGGATCGCGGCGGGGGCCGACGCTGCCCCGGTCCGGCCCTTGTTCCGGCGGACCCCGGCGTCGCTGCCGAAACCAAGAATCACCGCCGGACGCGCGGACGCGGGGCGCCCTGATGCTGCCTGGACAGGACGCGGGGCATACGGGGTGACGGCCTGCCACCAGCGCCGGTCCTCGGGGCCGTCCCCGTCGAACCGCCCGGTCCAGGGCTGTGGGGGGACATTAACGCCGGGCAGGGGAGGAACCATGCCCCTAGCTCACCGCAGCCGGGGCCGAAAAACCAGCCGCGCCGCCGCCGTGCTGTCCGAAATCCCGGAACCTGCACGTTTAACGGCGCCGAGATGGCATTTCGTGGCAATGTTCCCGGGGGACACTGCCACGAAATGCCATCTCGGCGGGCGGGTAGGCGAGGAGGTGCGGGGGTTCCTTAGTGGATGCCCAGCGCAGCCTCGATCGGGCCGATCCCAAAGAACAGCAGGAACGCCGCGGCGACGGCCCACATCAGCGGGTGCACTTCGCGGCCGCGGCCCTGGACCAGCCGGATCAGCACAAAGGAGATAAAGCCGGCGCCGAGGCCGTTGGCGATGGAGTAGGTAAACGGCATCAGCGTGAAGGTCAGGAACGCCGGGATCGCGATGCCCCAGTCCTGCCAGTCGATCTTGCCGACCTGGGAGACCATCATAAAGCCCACAACGACGAGCGCCGGGGCCACCGCTTCGAACGGCACCAGGTTGATCAGCGGGGTGAAGAACATCGCGACCAGGAACAGCAGGCCGGTGACGATCGAGGCCAGGCCGGTGCGGGCACCTTCGCCAATGCCTGCGCCGGATTCCACGTAGATCTGGTTCGAGGAGACGGAGGCGCCGCCGCCGATTATCGCGCCCAGGGCATCAATCTGCAGCACACGGTCCACATTGGGGATGTTGCCGTCCTTGTCGATGGTGCCGGCTTCGGTGGCCAGGCCCACCATGGTGCCCATCGCGTCGAAGAAGATGCTCAGCAGGATTACGAAGGCCAGCAGGGTCGCTGCGACGAAGCCGAGGTGTTCGAAGGCGCCGAAGGGGTTGGCCTTGCCGATCAGGGACAGGTCCGGCGCGGCCCATTCGGTGAACTTGGGCGCCACAAGGGACCAGCCTTGCGGGTTGAAGTTCTTGCCGTCGAAGCTGGGACCAATGTGGAGCGTGAATTCCAGGATCACGGACAGGACCGTGGAGGTGACGATGCCGATCAGGATGGCGCCCTTGACCTTGCGGACCACGAGGGCGATGGTGAGGACCAGCCCGACGACGAACACCAGCGTGGGCCAGCCCAGCAGTTTGCCGTCGAAGCCGAGGCCGACGGGGACCGTGGTGCCTGCGACGTCCGGGATGCGCCGGACGAAGCCGGCGTTAACCAGTCCGATCAGGGCGATGAACAGGCCGATGCCCACCACGATCGCGGTCTTCAACCCTTCCGGGACGGCCTTGAACACGGCGGTGCGGAAGCCGGTCAGGACCAGGATCAGCATGGTGACGCCGGAGAGGACCACCAGGCCCATCATGTCCGGCCAGGTCAGGCCCGGGTTCGTGGCGACGGTGACGGCCACAAAGGCATTGACGCCGAGGCCCGTCGCGAGCGCGAAGGGATGCTTGGCCCAGGCTCCCATCAGGATGGTCAGGATGCCGGCCACAAAGGCGGTGACGGCCGCGACCGCCGGGAAGCCGAGGGTGGCGCCGGAGGAATCGGGTCCCGAGAGGATCAGCGGGTTCAAAACCACGATGTAACTCATGGCGAAGAACGTGGCGAACCCGCCGCGGATCTCGCGCGAGAAGTTTGACCCCCGTGCGGAGATCATGAAATACCGGTCGAGTGCAGAGCCCTGCTTAAGCATTGGTCCTCCGGGGGATGTGGATGGTTACCTGAATCTTATTAGGCGGGCACGCAGCGTCCGGCCCATTTCGCCTAGTCTGTAAGGAACCCAACACTAGGAGCAGCCTTTTCCATGCGCCTCACCCGACAGTTTCTGAGCGCCCTGCTGGGCACCGCAATCTTCGCCGCCGTCCTGCTGGGCGCCGTTGCGCCGGCCTCGGCCCACGACGTTGCGGAGTCCACCAGCCCGGCCGCCGGCGCCACGGTGGCCACACCGCCAACGCAGGTGTCGGTGACGTTTAGCAAGAATCCGCTGGGATTGGGTGCACAGATCGTTGTGAACACCGGCGACGGCGCCAACTGGGCCGACGGCGCCGTCGAGATCGTGGACAACGTCGCCGCGCAGCGGCTCAAGCCCGGCGCCCCTGCCGGGACGTACACCGTGGCATGGCGGGTCGCCAGCTCGGACGGCCACCCCATTGAAGGCACCTTCACCTTTACGGCCACGGCGGGAGCAGCGGGCTCAACGTCGGCGGCCGCAGTCCCCACGATGGGAACCGCCGCGCCGGGCGTCACAACGGCGCCGGAGCAGCCGGTCGGTTCTGCCGAGCCGTTCCCCTGGAGCATTGTGATCTTCGTGGGGACTGCCATCGGCATCGTGGTGGCCTTGGCCCTGATGGCCAAGCGCCGGCTGGCCGGCCGTGACGAGCAGGGTGGGACTGTCAGCAGCCAGGCGGCCGACCGGAGCGAAAACGGGAACTAGGACTGCCTATGCCGGCGCCGCCAGAGCGTAGCTGCCGGGCACCAGCGAGGAAAAACCATCGGGGTAGACCTTGGCCGAGATCGCCTGGCCCACCACCTTCGCCTGACGCAGGACTTCCTTCGGGGTCGGGGTGATGAGTTCGCCCACCCCCACCAGGTACATCCCGAGGGCGTGCATGGCCGCCATCAGGCTTTGTCCGGCCGCCACGCCGAGCTCGGAAAGCATCCTGCGCAGCTGGCTGTGGGCACAGCGGGTCAGGACGAGATGATCCGCGAGCAGGATCCCGCCGGGCGTGCGGACAGCCCACCGCGGGGTGGGCCCGTCGGCGTCGAGCTGGTCCAGCTGCAGTGCCCGGATATTGGTCCGGACGTCCAACTTGTGGCTGGCGGCGTAGTTCCGCAGGTGCCGGAGGATCTCATTGCGTTCCTGCAAACTGGCGGCGTCGGCCGCGTCGCAACGTTGCAGGGAAGACGCGTTGGCCGGGTGGCCGGCACCCAGCAGATCGAGCCCGTCCACAATGATGGAAGCCACCCCGCGCCGCTGCAGCTCACTCGCCACTGCGAGCCCGGACAAGCCGGTGCCGATCACAATGGCAGCGGTGCGTTCGATATCGGCGGACATTGGCGTGCTCGACACTGCAGGGCCTCTCTTCGAATCGTGCCAGTTGCCGGGCAGGTGCCCCGGACGGGTATCCCCGACCGCGTCGACCACGGTTCCCTCGGGTCCCGGGTTCTGAAACACAAGTTCCGGGTTCTGAAACACGAGTCTCGGTTCAGCAACGAATCGAAGACTACCCAACATTTCCTGCCGTGGATAGGCCCAGCAGGAGATAGGCGCCGCCCGGAGCTTCCGGCAGCTTCTTCCGCCCCGCAAACCGCGAAAAGTCGGCGAAATCAGCGGTTTCAGCCGCAGAATCTTCGGGCACGTCGGCAGCGGACGCGGCATCCGGGCCGCGTCTGGCAGAATAGCCGCAACATCAGGTAAGAATCGCGAGGAGGCGGACCCCATGGGCCCAGAACAGGTGCATCCGGATCCGGCAGGGGATTCCCCCGAAAAGCCCGAGGCTCCGCGGGGGATCGTTGTCGGCGTCGACGGCTCAGACCACAGCAAGTGCGCCCTCGTGTGGGCCGCCCGCGAGGCGCAGCGCCGCAAGCGTCCCCTGCACATCGTGACCGCCTATTCAGTGCCGATCTTTGCGGCGTCCGGACTCGACGGCGGCTACGCGACGGTGGACGATTCGGTGATCCGCGAAGGCGCGGAGGCCATCCTGAAGCAGGCCGTGAACAAGGTCGCCGGGTACCAGATCGACGTCGATGCCTCGGTCGAGAACGGCGACGCATCCGGCGTCCTGCTGGAAATGTCCGAAACCGCTGAGCTGCTGGTATTCGGCACCCGCGGCCGGGGTGGCTTCGTCGGACGGCTGCTCGGATCCGTCAGCAGTGCACTGCCGGCGCACGCCAAATGTCCGACGGTCACGGTTCCCCTGGTCTGCGCCGACCGCCTGGGCGAGACGACTGTCGACAAGCATGTCCTGGCGGAACAGTCGAAGTCCGGGCACGTACCGATCGAAAACGTGGTGGTGGTCGGCGTCGACGGCTCCGAACAGGCCCGGGTGGCGGTAATGGAGGCGGCCGCGCAGGCGGAACGGCTCTCCGCGCCGCTGCGGGTGGTGTGCGCCGTCCCGCAGTACAGCGGGTCGCTGGCATGGGTCCCGGCGCCGATGGACCGCGAGGCGCTTTTCGCCGATATCCGGACGCAACTCGACGCGGGCACTGCCTGGATCAGAAGCCACTTTCCCCGGCTCACCGTGGAGACCCAACTCGTCGACGGTTCGCCAGTGGACATCCTCGTCCAAGCCAGCCGGCAGGTGGAACTGGTGGTTGTCGGCACCCGCGGCCGCGGGGGCTTCGCCGGAATGATGCTCGGTTCCACCTCAGACGGGATCCTCCATCATGCCAAGGGCCCCGTCATGGTGGTCCCTGACCGGGAGGATCCCCGGCTGGCTGACCGGGTCAACTTCGGGCCCATTCTCGGGAATTCTTAAGGAGCCGCGGGCAGCGGTGCTCGGACGCGGCGTTGTTTATGCTGACCGGGCTTAGGCAGTGAGTGACGTGCAGGGTTCCCCGCCCCCGATATCGGACGACGGCGGGACAGACCCGGCCGCGCCTACGCCGGGTTCCATCCCGGGGCCCGGCTTAGACGATCCCTGGCTCCCCGGCTGGCTGGTCCGCCGCCCGCTGAGCGCCGGCTGGGCCTGGACCGGGTTCTGGGCAGCGCTGATCGTTGCGGACGACGTCTTCGACTACGCTGGCTGGGCCTGGTCTGTGCTGGTCGGAATGGCCGCACTGCCAACGGTGCTGGCAACTGTCGCCTTGCTGCATGCCACCCCGCGACGGCATCTTAAACGGCGCAAGGATTCCGTGCTGGGGCACTTCTTCGTGCGGTTCCTGGCCCTCACGGCCGCATTTCTCGTGTGGGGTGTCTCGGTGGTCATAAGCGCCTCGATTTCCACCACTATCCAGTCCCTCGTCGGCGCCTCCGAGCGGGAGGTTACGGCCGTGGGGTTTAATCTCCTGCTGGCCGCCGTTCCGCTGGTGGTCTCCGTGCTTTGGCTGGCGTTTATCGTCCGCTGCGCGTGGTTCCTCCGGCGTCTCCGCGGCTGGAAACAGGACCCCGCTTCGTCCTTGGTGCCGGAGAAGTTCCTGCGCCGGCGCCCGCGGTTCAGGCGTGTTGTTGTCGGACTTGCGCACCCCGGGCTGCTGCTCGTTGCCGGGCTGGGGACCTCGGTGCTCGCGCTTGTGCTCGGGGCGGTCGAGCTGACGCTGAACGTGCTGACCTGAGCGCCCGGCGGGGGTTTTGCCGCGGCGGCAGTCCGCCCAAACCAATTTGGCAGGCACTGGTGAAACCGAACAACCCCGGGCGTACAGTTGAATCATGAGCTGCAAGGTTGGAGCGACGTTACAATGAAGCGCAAATGGCTGCGTTGGATCCCCGCAGTGACGGTGCCTGCCGTGATCGCGGCCGGGATCCTGGCAGGATCCCTGCCCGCGAGGGCCGGGGACCGGCTACCCGAGAAGACCCCCCAGCAGGTACTGCTCCTGATCGCCCAGCACACCGGCAAATCCCTCTCCGGAACACTGGAACAACACTCCGCCACCGGCCTTCCCGAGCTTCCGAAGTCGGCCCCGGAGGCGGCAGCACCGGAAGCAGCCTGGCTGGAACTGCTCACGGGGTCCCACACGGCACGCGTCTACCTTGACGGCCCCGGGAACGCCCGGGTGCAGGTCATGGACCGGATGGCCGAGCGGGACGCGATCCGGCGCGGCAATGATTTGTGGTTCTACAACTCCAAGGACAACACCGCAGCCCACACCCGGCTCCCCGCCGGTGATGCGGGTGCCCACCAGGCAGACCCCGGACCGGCAGCAACCCCCGGCGAGCTGGCGGACAAGCTGCTTGCTACCGTCAACCCGGGTACTGCGGTGACCGTGGGTCCGGACGTTCAGGTGGCGGGCCGGCCGGCATACAACCTCCTGATGACCCCGACTTCGGATGTCACCTTGATGGGCTCCGTCGCCATCGCCGTCGACGGCGAAACCGGACTCCCGCTCAGCGTCGAGGTGACGGCCCGGGGACAGGCCGAACCGGTCTTCAGCCTGGCTTTCACGAGCCTCAAGCTTGAGGCCCCGGACGCTTCGCTATTCAACTTCACCCCGCCGCCCGGGGCAACGGTGCGGGAAGTTCCGCTGCCGGATCATTCGGCCGACGCCGCCACACCGCCGTCGGATACCGCAAAGCCGAAAGAGGCGACGCGGCCCGCTGTCACCGGCAGCGGCTGGGAGTCGGTGCTCGAGGTCCCGGCGGGCGCCGCGGCGCTGCAGGGCCGGACCCAGCGACAAAACGGGGCCCCGGACCCGGCCAAGGACATCCCGCTGCAGCCAGACCCCTCGCTTCCCGAAGGATCAGGTTCCGGCAACGCGGCACTGTTGGATCAGCTTGCCGTCGCCGTCCCGGGAGGGCGGCTCGTGTCGACGTCGCTGCTAAATGTACTGATCCTCGACGACGGGCGGATCTTCGTCGGTTCGGTGCCGCTGGAGCGGTTGCAGGCCGCCGCCACGCCGCAGTGAACCATTCGGTGACTGCCGCGTGACCGCCGCCGCGCCGGTGCCGGAACTGAGCATCGAGACCACCGGTCTGAGCAAGCACTTCGGGCGGCAACTGGCCGTCGACAGCGTCGACCTTGCAGTGCCCAAGGGCTCTGTTTTCGGCTTCCTTGGTCCCAACGGCTCAGGGAAGACCACCACCATCCGGCTCCTGCTCGGGCTGGCCGAGGCCACGTCCGGCTCCGTCCGGGTCCTGGGGCAGGAGATGCCGGGGCAACTGCACGGTGTGCTGCCCCGGGTGGGCGCCCTGGTCGAAGGGCCTGCTTTCTACCCGTTTCTCTCCGGGTCGGACAACCTGTACCGCTTCGATGCCGCGGATCCCCGCGTCTCCGCCGCCAGCCGGAAGGCCCGCGTGCAGTCGGCGCTGGAGCGGGTGGGGCTGACGCACGCGGCGGACAAGAAAGTCAGGGCATATTCGCTCGGTATGAAGCAGCGGCTCGGCATCGCCAATGCCCTGCTGGCACCGCGCGAACTCCTGATCCTGGATGAACCCACAAACGGGCTGGATCCACAGGGAACCCGGGAGGTCCGCAGCCTGGTGCGCTCACTGGCGGCTGACGGAGCCACGGTGTTTGTCTCCAGCCACCTGCTGGCAGAAGTGGAGCAAATCTGCACCCACGCGGCCGTTATGAGTGCGGGCCGTCTGGTGGCCCAGGGGACCCTCGCGGAATTGCGCCAGGGCGGGCAGCCGCGGATCAGGCTTGTGAGCCCGGATGTGGGGGCTGCGTCGGAGGTGCTGGTCCGGCTGGGCTTGAGCCCGGAACCGGATCTTCCGGCCGGCACTCCTTCTGGCGGTGACGGGGTGATCTATGCGCCGTTCCCCGCGTCGGCGCGCCATCCAGCCGTGGCTCCGGAGGCGATCGTCGCGGCGCTGGTGGCGGCCGGGGTCCGGGTGCGAGGCTTCGCCACGGAACAGGTCAGTCTGGAAGAACGCTTTGTGGCGCTGACGGGGGAGGGTTTTGACGTT
The DNA here is from genome assembly GCF_030063265.1 of Pseudarthrobacter sp. PH31-O2. Classification (NCBI taxonomy): domain Bacteria; kingdom Bacillati; phylum Actinomycetota; class Actinomycetes; order Micrococcales; family Micrococcaceae; genus Pseudarthrobacter; species Pseudarthrobacter sp. PH31-O2. The sequence goes on from NZ_JASIST010000005.1 coordinate 46,185, forward strand.
GCCCGGTAAAGAACCCGGCCCCGGCGGGGCGGCAGACCCGGGCGAGAGCAACCGTGCGGCCCCGGACCACAGCCCGGAACCTGCGCCCCATCGCGGTGGCCGGTGGGGGCATGGGCTGCTCGCCTCGGAACTCGGGGTACTTTTCCGCCGCCGCCGCACCTGGGCGATGCTGGGTGCGCTCGCGGCAATTCCGGTCCTGATCGCCGTGGCCGTCCGGGTGTCCTCCGCGGCGCCGCCAGGGCGGGGACCGGCGTTCCTGGACCGGATTTCCCAGAACGGTCTGTTTGTCGGCGTGACAGCCATGCTCGTCGCCGTTCCATTGTTCCTGCCGCTGACCGTAGGCGTCGTGGCGGGGGATACCGTGGCCGGCGAGGCCGGCCTGGGCACCCTGCGGTACCTGCTGGTGGCGCCCGCGGGCCGGGTCCGGCTGCTGCTCGTGAAGTACACCGGAGCGGTCGTCTTCGCCGTGGCGGCGCCGTTGGTCCTGGCTTTGGTCGGGGCCGCAGTCGGGGCGTTGCTCTTCCCGGTGGGACCGGTCACGCTGCTCTCCGGCGATTCGATCGGTGCGGCCGATGCGTTGCTGCGCCTGCTGCTGATCGCGGCCTACCTTACGGTCTCGCTGATGGGTCTCTCCGCGATCGGGCTCCTGATGTCCACCCTCACTGACGTGCCGGTGGGGGCGATGGCATCCACGGTGGTGCTCTCGGTGCTCGCACAGGTCCTGGATGCGCTCCCGCAGCTCGAATGGCTGCACCCGTGGCTCTTCAGCCACTATTGGCTGGACTTCGCGGACCTGCTGCGCCAGCCTGTCGTGTGGGATTCATTCCTGGCGAATGTGCTCCTGCAGGGTGGCTACGTCACCGTCTTCGGCGCACTCGCCTACGGCAGGTTCATCACGAAGGACATACTCTCCTAGGCCGCCCGCCGGCAAACGGGCGACGGTGGACCCCCGGGTCAGTACCGGGCGGCGACGGGGTACAGCTGCATCCCGGACATATAGGCCAGGTCCGTCACTGTAAGCCCGGCGTCCTCGTTCAGCGCCTGGACCACACGGCCGCCGCCGAGGTAGATCGCAACGTGATAAAACCCCGGTGCGGAGCCCCACACCAGTAGGTCTCCGGGGACGGCCTGCGACAGCGGAACGTGTACAGGGGCTTGGGCGAACTGCTGGGACGCGGTGCGGGGCAGGTACTTCCCGGCAGCGGCGAACGCGTTTTGCACCAGGCCGGAACAGTCGAAGCCATAAGGCCCCGTTCCGCCGTACTGGTAGAAATAGGGCGACCCCACCTTACCGAGAGCCACGGAGATCGCGGTCTGGATGGAGCCGCCGGGCGCTGGCGCCGGCGCTGGTGCTGGCGCCGGCGCTGGTGCGGGTGCTGGCGCCGGCGCTGGCGCTGGTGCGGGTGCTGGCGCGGGTGCCGGTGCAGGTGCGGGTGCCGGGACCGGCGCGGCGGCTGGCGGAGCCGGGTTTGGAACGTTGATGACCGGGGCAGCCGGGAGGTTGGTCCCGGGAGCGGCATTTCCCGCAGCGGAGGTGTTTGTGGCGGGGGTCCCGACGCCGGCCTGCGACCCTGCCGCCGGGGCTGCGGCAGCAGTGACTGCCCCGAGCCGATCCTGCTGTCGCTGACGTTCCAGGGCATCCACCCGGGCCGATTCCAACGCAACCGTGGTGTTCTTGAGATCCGCGAGCTGTTCCACAAGCACGGTCCGCTGCGCTTTGGCCTCGGCCACGGCCGTCCGCTGGGCCTCGTTGGCATGCTCGGCGTCGAGCTTCCGTGCCTCCGCCGTCCGTGCGGCTTCATCGGCGGCCCGGTTGGCGTCGGCGGCTGCGGCCGTCAGCGATTCCGCGGCCGCGGCCGCGGTTTCTGCCGATTCGAAGGCCCTGGTTCGGCCAGCCGTCACGGCCTCGAGGGTTGCGGCCTGCTGCAGGGCGTTGGTGCCACCGCTGACAAAGCTGCTCAGTGCGGGATTAAGTCCGCCGTTGCGGTAGAGGTCGCCGGCGAGCTGGCCGATCTGCTTGCGCGTTTTCTGCTGTTCCATCCCGGCGGCGGAGGCTTTGGCGGCGGCAACCGTGGCGGCGTCCCGACGCATCTGGAGCTCCCCGAGGGCTTCGCCGTAAGCGTTATTGGCCTGCAGGGAGGCGGCGAGGCTGGTGTCCTGGGCTGCGGAGGCGTCGGCCAGCAGCCGGTCAATCGAGGTGACTTGCGCTGCCGTCGCGCCTTCACTGGCTTTCGCGGCTGCGATCTCGTCAGGAGACGGGACCGCCGGCGAGGCCGGGACCTGGAAAGCCGGCGGCAGGGTGGCGGCGTTGGCGGGCAGGGCCAAGGATCCCAGAAGTACAACTGAGGCGCACAGTGCGGCCGTCTTTCGGCCGGAACCGGTCCAAATCATGGGTCAACCTCGTTGCAGTGTCGGGCTGGAGCGGGCGGGCCGGGTTTCCGGCAGATGAAAACCCGCGGCTGATCCCCAGCACGGTCGAGGCTACGTGCCAATTGCCACTTTGGCAACAATGGTCACATCAATAACATAAACAACAACAATGTCATTTGTTGTCATTGTGCCGGGTGTGTCGCCACAAGGGGCGCACAGCGCTGTCCCGCGGCGGTCCTCCCGGGCAAGGGCAAGGGCACGGCTGTGGCCGTGCGCCGGTGGCTGCCGGGCTAGCCCCAGCCGAGTTCGTGCAGGCGCTCGTCGCTGATGCCGAAGTGGTGCGCGATCTCGTGGACCACCGTCACAGTCACTTCCTCGATCACGTCCTCGCGGGATTCGCAGATCTCCAGGATCGGCGCGCGGTAAATCGTGATGCGGTCCGGCAGCGAGCCGGCGTCCCACCATGAGTCCCGTTCGGTCAGCGGCACACCCTCGTATAAGCCCAGCAGCACGGTGTCCGGGTCCTCGCCGGGCTGGGGGATGTAGTCGTCCTCGATGAAGATGGCCACATTGTTCATGGTCTTGGCGAGTTCAGCCGGGATGTGGTCCAGGGCGTCAGTCACCGCGGCTTCGAAGTCCGACTCGGACATCGGGAACGGTGCGCGGGTGTGGCCGGTGCCGTGTCCGCCGTCGTCCGGTCGGTCCGGGATGATTGGCAGGCCTGGCGGCAGGGAAGCTGGCATAGCTGAAACCCTAGCGCCGAATCAGCGGGACCTGCGCCGGGTCAGCCCAACCCCCACGAGGCAGATGGCACCGCCCACCAGGCCCCAGACGGTAGGGATCTCGCCGAGCACAAGCCAGGAAATGAGGATCGTGGTGCCGGGCACCAGATAGGTGGTGGCGGCGAGCCGGCCGGCATCGATCATCGAGAGTGCATAGGCCCAGGTGGTGAACGCAATCGCGGTGGGGAATACGCCGAGGTAAACGAGTCCCAGGGTGGCCGGCAGCGGGGCGGCCTGCAGTTCGGCAAACAGTTGTCCGCTGAAGGGCAGGCAGCAGACGGCGCCGACCATGATTCCGAACCAGGTGGCCTGGGCAGCGGGAATCTTCCGCAGCACGGGCTTCTGCACGATCACACTGACCGCGGCCAGGGCAGCGGCCAGCAGGCAGAGCAGCACCCCGGTGACGTCCGCCGGCGACCGCTGGCCGGAGCCGAGCGCGATCACGGCAACCCCGCCAAACGCAACGAGGCTGCCGATAATCAGCCAGCGCGGGAAGCCTTCCTTGAGGATCACCCCGGCCATGATGGCGACCATAATCGGGTTGACGTTGATCAGCAGGGCCGCCGTGCCGGCGTCGAGGAGATGTTCTGCGGCGTTCAGTGCAACGTTGTAGCCGCCGAACCACATGATGCCGTAGGCCAGGATCGGCCACCATTCGCGTCCCCGGGGGAGCTTGCTGTTTTTCAGCAGGCGCGGCAACACCACAAGGCCAAGAACGACGGCGGCAATCGCCAGTCTGCCGAGGGTCAGGGAGCCGGGGGAGAAGCTGGGCCCCACGGCTCGAATGCCCACAAAGGCCGAGGCCCACAGGACCACTGTGACGATGACGGCGGCAATGCCGAGCCGACTGATCTGTCCCGTGTCGGGGGCGCGCTTCAAGGGCTGGACTGCGGGAGTGTTCGGCGGCACGCTGTCGGTGCCGTCCGTGTGCGCGCTGTCCGGTTGGGGGGAGCCTGTCTGGGCTGTTGTTGCCATACAGCCAATCTAGTGCGTCCAGGGTCTTTGGGACTGGCGGAAATCGGCCACGTCCAGCCGGGTCCCCGGCAGTTGCGGCCGGACGGGACCTAGCTGCCGACGCGGCTCACCGCAGGGGCGGGCGGCGGCCTAAATGGCCGCAGCGACCGCAGCGAGCGCGGTCGATCCGTGCCGCCACTGCTGCCAGTGGAGGGGCACATCCACATGCGCTGCAGGGTCCAAAGTCACGAGCGTACGGCGCTTCAGCTCCGCCGAGACCTCGATTTCGGGGAGCAGTCCCCATCCCATCCCCCAACGGATGGCTTCGCCGGACACATGGGCGGCCGGGACGTAATGCCGCGGCGGCTGGAGTTCCACGTTGCCCACGTCCCGCAGGTACCGGTCCTGCAGGTCGTCCTTGCGGTCGAACATGATGACCGGGGCGCCGGCAAGTGTTTCCGCCGCCGTCCCGCGGGGGAACCACCGGGCGGCGAAGTCCGGCGTGCAAACCGGCAGGCAGCGCATGACACCCAGCCGCCGGGAGGAACAGGCCGGCGCCGCCTTGGCCGTAGTGGTGATGGCCGCGGACGCGGCACCGCTGCGGAGGAGCTCCAGGGAGTAGTCCTGGTCCTCGCGCGGAATTTCCAGCTGGACCGTGCCGGCCACCGCGGCCAGTCCGGACAGGCGGTGGTGGTTTGCTGCCGGCGCCGGGCTGGGCAGCATCGCGTGGTTCGGCGCACTCGGGGCCGGCGCCCGGCTCCTGGCGCCGGTATTCGCCCGGCCGGGCAGCTGGCGCATGTTCGACGGCGGCATCGCCCTGGTCATGGTCACCCTGGCTGTCATGCTCGTAGTCTGAACCTGTCAGCCGTTCCGCATTGCACGTCACTCAACACCCCAAGGGATTCCCCATGTACGTCCCCTCGCATTTCTCCGCCGACCGGCTTGCCATCAAGGAGCTGCTCTCGAACCCCGGGGCGGCCAACCTCGTGACATCAACGGAAAGTGGACTGCTCGCTACGCTGCTGCCGTTCGTCTATGACCCGGAGGCGGGTGGGCACGGGGCACTATTGGGCCATGTCGCCCGCAACAACGACCAGTGGCTGCAGCCGGCCCTGGGCGAATCCCTGGTCATCATCCAGCGGGCCGATGCCTACATTTCCCCGTCCTGGTACCCGTCCAAGGCCGAACACGGCCGGGTTGTGCCAACGTGGAACTACACCACCGCGCACGTCTACGGCCGGCTCGTCGTCCATGACGACCCGGTCTGGGTGGAGGACCTTGTCCGGCGGCTGACCGCACTGCATGAAGCAGCCTCGGCGAAGCCGTGGACGGTGGACGATGCCCCTGGCCGTTTTGTCGCCGGCCAGCTCCGGGCAATTGTCGGCGTCGAACTAGTCATTACGAGGGTGGAAGCAAAACGAAAGCTCAGCCAGAACCGGTCGACGGACGATATTGGCGGCGTCATTACCGGGCTGCGGGCCAGGGGAGAGCTGGAATCGGCCGGCGATGTCGAGCGGGCGCAGCAGGAGACAATCCAGCGCAGCTGAGCACTCCGCGGCCGGGCGGTTAGAAATTTTTGGAAATTCCGGGCGTCTGCCCTTATAGTTTTATAGTCCAGTTCGGAGCAACTCGAAAGGACAAAAACGAACGGCTTCGGCCCTTTATTTTTGCCCTGGTGAGCCGAATTGAGTCTTGGCCCCCATCGTCTAGCGGCCTAGGACACCGCCCTTTCACGGCGGCGGCACGGGTTCGAATCCCGTTGGGGGTACGCAAGGAACTGGTCAGGCCGGATGGGAAAGTCTGGTAGGCTAAGAGCCTTGAAAAATTGCAGTAGCGATACTGCAGAGAAGCAAGAAAATAGCAAGGCCCTGTAGCGCAGTTGGTTAGCGCGCCGCCCTGTCACGGCGGAGGTCGCGGGTTCAAGTCCCGTCAGGGTCGCTCTGATGGCCAGAAGAAATTCCGGCCATCATGGTGACGTGTCACCTAGGCTCTGTAGCTCAGTTGGTAGAGCGTTCGACTGAAAATCGAAAGGTCACCGGATCGACGCCGGTCGGAGCCACCACTGGGAAGCATCAGTTCTTTTGGAACTGGTGCTTTTCTTCTTTAACGCCGCGGATGCCGCTACCCCCGTTTGTGGGGCCGCGCGCCAACAGGGCTAGACTCGCACGCTGGGGAAAGAACGCTACGACCGCCGGCAGCCTGATCGGGCCGGTGGTGCAATCTCAACCGAAAAGTGATTCCTACACGTGATCTTGAAGAATGCTGCACGAGCTCTGACCACTTGCACTTTCCTGGCCGCCCTGGCCCTCACCGGCTGTTCTGCGCCGGACGCCGGGAGCGCGCCGTCGTCCGCGGCTGCCAGCGGCGCGCCGTCGTCGGCAACGGCGAGTCCCAGCAGCTCCTCCAGCCCCTGGGGCGACTTTGCTACGGCGGGCGAGGCTTGCACCGCGATTTCCGAGCAGGCCACAGGCTCCACCCTGCTGCCTCTTGCTGCCGCACAGGGCACTGCCGCCGAGCTGGAACAGACCAAGACAGAACTGAGCCGCACCGCCAAGCGCGCGCCCGAGAGCATCAAGGCCGACTTCACCACCCTCAGCCAGGTGGCCATCGCTGGAATCACGGATCAGACAGTTTTTTCCAGCGGTAAACTGCAGGACGCCATGGCGCCGGTGCAGAGCTGGCTCACCGCCAACTGCAAGTAGCAGGAATCCGGCACCGGTTCCTAACCTCCCGGCCGACGCTGGCCCCGAAGCGGTCGCCTTGTCGGGGCCAGGGACTAGGGTGGTGACAAAGAGAAGGGGAAGTGCCGCATGGAATACCAGAATTCTCAGCCCGCAGCCGCAGCGGTGGCCGGGATGTCCGCCGAGGTGCCGATGCCCGGTGGTGGCCGCACCGTCATATCCGAGACCGCTGTGGCGAAGGTCGCGGGCATTGCCGCCCGCGCAGTCCCCGGCGTGTATTCCTTGGGATCGGGTCCGTCCCGGGCGCTGGGGGCTTTCCGCGACGCCGTCGGCAGTGCTGACCATGCCGCCGGTGTCCGCGCTGAAGTGGGCGATACCCAAGTGGCCGTCGACATCGATTTGGTAGCGCTCTACGGCACACCCCTTCACGCCCTGGCGGACCAGATCCGCGCCGCCGTGTACTCGGCGGTCGAGGAGCTCGTTGGTCTTCAGGTCATCGAAGTTAACATCGACATCAATGACGTCTACGTGCCTGGCCCGGCGAAATCCGGATCCCCGGCCGAGGCCCGGGCGGCAACGGAGGCAATCCAGTGAATCTGACAGTTGCGGGGATCGCAGTCGGCGCGTTCGTCGCGTTTATGTCGTTTCAGTTCGGCGTCTGGGGCTTTCTCGGTGCCTTGTTGTTCATGGGAATCGGCGCCCTGCTGGGCCGCGCCGCGGAAGGGAAACTGGACCTGCGTAGCGTGCTTGACGCCCTCACAGGCCGGCGTTCTTCCTCATGAGCGACGCTGCCGGGCCGAACGGTACGGTGCGGTCCGGACACACCAGGATCAGCAACCAGGCGCTCACCAGCGTGGCGCAGACCGCCGCGGCCGAGGCCCTCGGCGTCACCCCGCAGGAGGTCCGCGCCGCATGGTCTGACGATAACGGGTTGCTGGCGCTGTCCGTCGTCGCGCCCATCACCGTCCCGCCGCTGACCGCGGTGCTGCGGGACGCCGGGCGGGTCGCGGGTTTTGGCGGTTCCGTCTGGGATCGTGCCGTGGCTGCCAAAGCCGAGATTCTCCGCCGGGTGACCGAGCTGAGCGGTGCCCGGCTGAGCCGGGTTGACATCCGGATCAGCGGCGCCAGCATGAGGGAAGGGGGGCGGGTCCGGTGAGCCATACCTCCGATCATGCTGCTGGGAGCGGGCGCAACATCCCGCCCGCTCCGGCCGACGCGCCGTCGGCCGGGAACACGGCACCTGCAGGGGCCGGCGCCAAGGGCGTCCAGCAGATCCTCAAGCGCGAGACCCACTCCTCACGCGCCGTTGCCTCGATCATCGCCGCAGCCCTGGTTATTGCCCTGTGCGTTTTTGCCCTCCTCGAAACCGCGGTCCGGGCCATCGGACAGCCCGCGTGGCTTGTGGATCCCCAGACTGCGGCGGAACAGGCGGTGGCGCTCCCGAGCGGGATTCCGCCGCTGCTGCTTGGCGTGGCCGGCGCGGTGTTGGTGATGGCGGGTTTGTTCTTTTTCCTAAACGCCATCCTGCCGGGACGCCGGGCGCGGCACCTTCTGCGGGACGGCCGTGCCGCCGTCGTTGTGGACGACGAGGTGATTGCCTCCGCACTGGCGCGCCGCGCACGGGTGGCCGCCAACGTAAGTCAGCAGCAGGTGATGGTGACGGTGTCCCGTCAGCAGGTCCAAGTCAACGTCCGTCCCACCTCCGGAGTCCCGCTGAAACCCGAGGTGCTTCTCGCCGCTGTCCAGGATGAGCTGCGGGACATGCGGCTGTCCCCGTTTCCTGAAGTTCGAGTCAATATAGCCCAGGCCGGGGTGATCGGCGCATGACTGGATCCCCGCGGATCCTCAACCGGATCCTCCTCGCCGTCCTTGGCCTCAAATTTCTGGCCCTCGGCGTTCTGCTCATCCTGCTGGCGAGCGTGCCGGCCGTGGGCGTGTGGTGGCACAGTTGGGCGGCAGGAGTCTGGAGTTCCTGGCGTAATCTCCTGGACAGCACCCGCGTTCCGGGGAGCCAGGAGAGCTGGCTCTGGATTGTGGTGGTGCTCGCACTGCTGCTGGTGATCGTCGCCATGGTGACCTGGGCCGCGCAGCAGGGGAAAGGCCGCGCCAACCTGCTCGTGTCCGAACAGGATCCGGGCGCGGTGCCCGGGAGCGTCAGGATCGGCAGTGGCGTCGCCGAGCAGGCGCTCCGGGCGGCACTGGCGGACCGTGCGGACCTGGCCGGCGCCACCGTCGCGACCTACGAATTCCGCGGCGAACCGGCCCTGAGAATCAGGGTCCAGCCCCGCCAGGGCGTGGCCCCGCACCGGCTGGCAGCAGAGGTCTCCGGCCTCGTGGAAGCGCTCGACGCTGCACTCGGCAAAAGCACCCCGGTGCTTATTCATATCGCCTCGGGTGCCCGGTCGCGGTTCGGACGGGCGGAACGGGTCCGCTGACCCGGGCCGTGCGGGCGCCGCCACGGCGGCGGAAGTGGGGCGAACCCTAAGCGGGGTCCGCGACCGCCACTGTTGCGCGGCTGCTGGGTTGCGCGGCTTCGCCGCAAAAACAACCATCACCTTTCCATAAAGGTATGTGTAAACGCTTGCATTCGGCCCCGCTTGTTGATTACTGTGATTCTCGACACGTCAAAGCACTGCCGATTTCTGTCCGGTACTCAGCGAGGAGACCCAGCATGAAAACCCCGAAGTTCCTAGTTCCCGTAGCCACAGCAGGCGTCCTGGCCCTCACCCTCTCCGCCTGTGGCGGGGGCGGAAATAGCGGCGGCGGATCGCCCGCCGGCGACGCCGCGTCGCAGGGCCTCGACAGTCGGGGCCCCATCACCTACGTCCAGGGCAAGGACAACAGCAACGTGGTCCGTCCGTTGCTCGAGAAGTGGAACGCGGCGCACCCGAATGAACAGGTCACGTTCAAGGAGCAGACCGACAATGCCGACCAGCAGCACGACGACCTTGTCCAGAACTTCCAGGCCAAGAACACCGGCTACGACGTCGCGAGCGTCGACGTCGTCTGGACGGCCGAATTTGCTGCCAAGGGCTGGCTGCAGCCGCTGAAGGACAAGATGGCGCTCGATACCGGCGCCATGCTGAAGCCAACCGTCGACTCCGCCTCCTATAAGGGCACGCTCTACGCGGCACCGGAATCATCCGACGGCGGCATCCTCTACTACCGCAAGGACCTGGTTCCCACGCCGCCGAAGACCTGGGACGAGATGATGAGCATGTGCTCCATCGCGACGGCCAACAACATGGGCTGCTACTCGGGCCAGTTCAAGAAGTACGAGGGACTGACCGTCAACGCCTCCGAGGCCATCAACTCCGCGGGCGGTTCGGTGTTGGACAAGGACGGCAAGCCCAGCCTGAACACGCCGGAAGCAAAAGCCGGCCTCGGAAACCTGGCCAAGGCCTACGCCGACGGTCAAATCCCGAAGGAAGCCATCACCTTCCAGGAGGAGGAGAGCCGGCAGGCGTTCCAGGACGGCAAGCTGCTGTTCCTTCGCAACTGGCCCTACGTGTACAACCTCGCCACCACTGAAGGGTCCTCGAAAGTCAAGGATGTCCTGGGCATGGCTGCCCTCCCGGGCAAGGACGGCCCCGGCGCCTCGTCGCTGGGCGGCCACAGCGCCGCTGTCAGCGTTTACTCCAAGAACAAGGCCACGGCCCTGGATTTCCTGAAGTTCCTCACCTCTGAAGAGAGCCAGAAGTTCTTTGCCACCCAGGGCTCGCTTGCCCCCGTTCTCGGCGCGCTCTACGACGATGAGGAACTCGTCGCCAAACTCCCGTACTTGCCGGTGCTGAAGACGTCGATCGAGAACGCCGTGCCCCGCCCCGTCACGCCGTTCTACCCGGCCGTCACCAAGGCCATCCAGGACAATGCGTACGCTGCCATCAAGGGCGAGAAGACCGTGGATGCGGCCCTGTCTGATATGCAGAAGTCCATAGAGTCCGCCAGCGCGGGACAGTAGGTCCATCATGACAACCGAAGCAGGCCCGACGCCGGTCAAGACACCGGCGTCGGGCGGGGCCCCGGTCCCGCCCGCGGCCAAGGGTGTAGGCGAGGACAACCGGATCGCGACGCAGGGGCGCTGGGCATCCTGGCTCCTCGCGCCGACTGTTGTGGCATTGGGAATCGTGATCGTGTACCCGATCATCAGTGCCATGGTCATGTCATTCCAGAAAGATGCCGGACTGGACCCCGCTACGGGTCTTTTCACCGCCGGCGGGCCGGCAGGCTTCTCCAACTATGTGAACTGGCTTTTCCAACAGTGCGCTGCCGGCGGCGGCGGAACCGTGGCCTGCCCGCCGGGAACGCTTGGTGCGCAGTTCTGGTCCGCCACCAGCACAACCTTTTTCTTCACCGTCGTGACTGTGGCACTGGAAACGGTGCTCGGCTTCTGGATGGCCATCATCATGGCCCGGGCCTTCAAAGGCCGCAGCCTGGTGCGTGCGGCAGTCCTGGTACCGTGGGCCATTCCCACCGCCGTTACGGCAAAGCTGTGGCTGTTCATCTTCGCCTTCGAAGGCATCGGCAACAAACTCTTCAACACCACAATCCTGTGGACCGGGAGCGAATGGCCGGCCAGATGGGCTGTTATTATCGCGGACGTCTGGAAGACGACTCCCTTTATGGCGCTGTTGATTCTCGCGGGCCTGCAGATGATCCCCGCCGACGTTTACGAGGCCGCGAAGGTCGACGGTGCCAGCGCCTGGCAACGGTTCCGGATGATCACACTGCCGCTGGTGAAGCCGGCGCTGATGGTGGCCATCCTGTTCCGAACCCTGGACGCGCTGCGGATGTTCGACCTCCCGTACATCCTCACCGGCGGAGCGAACAACACCACCACACTCTCCATCCTGGTGATCAACCAGATCAGGCAAGGCTTCAACGCTGCGGCGGCCCTGTCCACCATCACATTTATCATCATCTTTCTTGTGGCTTTCATCTTTGTACGCTTCCTCGGAGCGAATGTGGTGGAGCAGCAAACCGGCGCAGCTAAGGGGAAGAAATGACAGCCGCGACCGAACTCCGCGCAGAGCAGGACCGGGGCCGGAAGACCGCGCAAAACCGCGAGAAGTGGACCCAGGGGCGCACATATATCAGTGCGGCCGTTATCCTCATCTGGTGCCTGGCGCCGGCCTACTGGATGGTCGTCACGGCGTTCCGCGACGTCGGCTACACCTACGACACCTCCCTGCTGCCGACGCACGTGACGCTGGACAACTTCCAAACGGCGTTCGACACGTCATTCGGGAACCATTTCGGCCAGGCACTGCTCAACAGCTTGTTCATCGGCGGGGTTGTCACAGCGGTGTCGCTGCTGATCGGCGTTTTCGCCGCCTACGCGCTGGCCCGGTTGAACTTCCGGTTCAAGTACCTGGTGCTGGGCTTTATCCTGGGTGCGTCCATGTTCCCAGGCGTCGCCCTCATCACGCCCCTGTTCCAGCTGTTCACCAATATCGGCTGGATGGGGTCCTACCAGGCCCTGATCATTCCGAATATCTCCTTCGTCCTGCCGCTGACGGTCTACACCATGACCTCGTTCTTCCGGGAAATGCCCTGGGAGCTTGAGGAAGCGGCCCGGGTCGACGGGTGTACCCAAGGTCAGGCGTTCCGGAAGGTGATCATGCCGCTCGCGGCGCCGGCGATTTTCACAACAGCGATTCTGGCGTTCATCTCCTCGTGGAATGAATTCCTTATCGCCAGCCAGCTCTCGAGCGACGCTACGCAGCCGGTCACGGTGGCCATTGCCAGCTTCGCCGGGGCGCAGCCGAACCAGGTGCCGTACACCGCGATCATGGCAGCAGGCACCATTGTGACCATCCCCCTGGTCATCCTGGTCCTGGTGTTCCAGCGCAAGATCGTGGCCGGGCTGACGGCTGGCGCCGTCAAATGATGGGTGCACGATGACTGCCGGGCGGACCGACGGCCATGTGCCGGCGACGCGACGCAAGGTTCGTTCCGGCGAGGATTTCGACATCATCATCGGCTTCCTGGGCTTCTGGGCGTTCGTGCTGCTGGTGGTCACCGTCTGGATGGAGGTGACCGCCCAGCCGGCGCTCGGCTGGGCGCTCGGTTTGCTGGGCATCTTGCTGGCGATCTACGCCATGATCCGGCTGCGCCGTCGGCTGCCCCGCCGGACGGCAACCAGGCCAAGCTAGGGCTCGAAGCCGCGGATCCAGGGTCGTCGGGGCTAACCAGGACCGCCTGCGTCCAGCCAGTGGCGTCCACAGAAAATCAATGAGGGGACACGGTGGCGAAGACAACAGACAGGGCTCAGCGCGGCGGCCATTCGGGCGTCAGCATCGAGGACGTCGCCGCCGCCGCCGGAGTGTCAACCGCCACCGTGTCCCGTGCTGTCCGTGGCCTGCCCCGGGTCTCCCCGGCCACCCGGGAAAAGATTCTGGGCATCGCCGAAGACCTCGGCTATGTGGCGTCCTTGTCAGCGTCGGGGCTTGCTACCGGGCGCACAAAGACTATCGGCGTGTTGGCACCCTTCGTCAGCCGCTGGTTCTTCTCCAAAGCCATCGAGGGCGCAGACCGTGAACTGCACACCCGGCAGTACAACCTGTCGCTCTTTAATCTCGGTGGCCACGGCAGCAACCGCGAGCGGCTCTTCAGCAAGACCATGGTCTATAAACAGATCGATGCGCTGCTGGTCCTGTGTATGGCGCTGACACACGAGGAAATCGAACACCTTCAGAAAATCGATATCCCGCTGGTCGTCGTCGGCGGCCACGTCGAAGAATGCCCGTATATCGGGATCGACGACTACGCCGCCGCAGCGACGGCGGTGCGGCACCTGATCAGCCTCGGCCACAGGGATATCGCCCTGCTGCACGGAGACGATGAGACCGACCTCAACTTCGACGTCCCCCGGGTCCGGATCACGGCCTTCCAGGATGTTATGGCGGAGGCCGGGCTGAGGGTCCGGGACGAATGGGACGAATGGGGCGACTTTACGCTCAGCAGTGGCCAGGAAGCCTTCCGCCGGCTCTGGGCCCGGCCCGGCCCGAGGCCTACGGCGATCTTCTGCGCTTCCGATGAGATGGCCATGGGGGTCATTTTCGAGGCGCGCCGCGCCGGTGTGCGGATCCCTGAGGAGGTCTCCGTGATCGGGATCGATGACCACGACTTCTCGGAGGCCATGGGTCTCACGACGGTCAGGCAGCGTCCGGACGAGCAGGCGGAGCTGGGCACGAAAATGCTGTTGGACGAACTCGACGGCATCACCGGTTCAGTGCAGTCGGCGGTGGCCCCACACCAGCTCATTATCCGAAGCACGACGGCGCCGCCCCGCAGCGCCGGGCTGGTTGCCCGTGCGGCCGCGGCGGGGGCCTGACAGCCGGTCAGGACGCGCGGGCCAGCTGCCGGATGGGGATCCACCGTGATGCCAGCCGACGGTAGGCGGCGGCAGCGCCGGTCATGTCCCCTTCGGCGAGGCACTCAATGCCCAGCCTTACATCCATCGGTGAGTCATCCGGGTAGACCTTGTCCGCCACGGCCCCGTAATCCAGTTCCACTACCGAGCCCGGGTGGAAGAGCTCCAGCCATTCGGTGAGCTGGGTGAGGTCCTCCAGCATGTCCAGATCCGGGGCGGCCAGGGCCAGATGCGCCACTGCGTAGCGGACGCGCTCCAGCGCCTCGCCGATCGTCGCGCGGATGCGTACGGTGACAATGCGGCCATCGTATTCCACCACGTCGGCAGGGTCTGATTCGGTGAAGAGGCAGAACCAGCTGAACGGGATGCCCCACGTCGACGCCCTGGTGTGGAGCCGTCCCAGCCCGGCATGTGAGCGTGCTTCATCGATGCGTTCCTGGTGCCGTTCGCGCTGCTCCGCCGGGATCAGCAGCCGGGCCAGCGGACCGTGAATGCCCTCCATCAGGGCGTTGGCTGCCAGCCCTGCCCGGAGAACCAGCTGACTGGGGCAGTACAGCATCCGCTTTGGTTGCCCGGCGTCGGATGCCGCTGCGCCCCCGGCGCTTCCCGGCACCGCGAGGGCCCGCACCAGATCGGTTGCCCCAGTGGGGAACGGGTCCCCGCCCTGGCGGGTAATGCGGCCAAGAGAAGCGAGTAGCTCGGCGTTTTCGACCTCAGCCCGGGAATCAGCGCGGGCTTGGGTTGCGCGCAGCTCCTCCTGCTGGTCCGCGGGGAACGCCTCCAAGGGTTCGTAGATCCGCAGCGACGAGGAGAACGGCAGCCCGGCCTGCCCGCGGTAGAGGTTCCCCGTCATTGGATCACGCCGTTTACCTGGGCCCGGCACATCAGTCGCTCAGCTCCACGATCACGGGGGCGTGGTCCGATGCGCCTTTGCCCTTGCGTTCCTCGCGGTCGATTGAGGCTCCGGTGGTGCGGGCGGCCAGTGCGGGGGAGGCAAGGACGAAATCGATCCGCATGCCCTCCTTTTTGGGGAAACGCAGCTGGGTGTAATCCCAGTACGTGTAGACGCCCGGGCCGGGGGCGTGCGGGCGCACAACGTCTTGGAAGCCGGCATTTTCGAAGGCGCGGAAGGCGTCCCGTTCCGGTTCGCTGACGTGGGTGAGGCCCGCGGTGCGAAAGTAGTCGATGTCCCAGACGTCCTCGTCCCGCGGAGCAATGTTCCAGTCGCCCATCAGGGCGATCTGCGCTGCGGGGTCCTGTTGCAGCCAGCCCTCGGCGTGGGTCCGCAGGGTGTCCAGCCAGTTGAGTTTGTACGGCATGTGTTCATCGTCGAGGGCCCGGCCGTTGGGGACGTACAGGCTCCAGACCCGGACTCCGCCGCAGCTCGCACCGATGGCGCGGGCCTCCTGCACGGCGTCCTTGCCGTTTTTGCCGAAGACGGGCTGGTCAAGGAAGGTCCGTTCGACGTCGTCGAGCCCCACCCGGGAGGCGATCGCCACCCCGTTCCACTGGCTCAGGCCGAAATGCGCCACCTCGTAGCCCATGTTCTCGAAGAGCTCCCACGGGAAGTTGTCGTCCTTGCACTTGGTTTCCTGGATGGCCAGGACATCACAGTCGGAGCGTTGAAGCCAGGCTTCGACGCGGTCGGCGCGGGCGCGGAGCGAGTTCACATTCCAGGTAGCTATCTTCACAGTTCCTAACCTACCGAACTTGGCTGCCGGACGAAGCCGCCGGCCGGGGCCCCTCTGGAATTTAGTAGGAAGTCCGAGTATATTCGGGAGCAGAAGATGGTGCAGGTCACATCCGGCCTGTTCCGTTACTGCGGCAATCACACGGTGCAAAGGAGCATTCCCTTATGGTTCGCGAGCTATCCCACTACATTGACGGACAGCATGTTGAAGGCACCTCGGGGCGCTTCAGCGATGTCTACGATCCCTGCACCGGCGAGGTCCAGGCCCGGGTGCCGCTGGCCAGCGCCGAGGAGGTCCGCAACGTGGTCTCCAACGCGGAAAAGGGCCAGCTTGAATGGGCCGCCATGAACCCGCAGCGACGCGGCCGGATTTTGCTCAAATTTGTCGATCTTGTCAACCAGAACATGGACGAACTCGCGACCCTGCTGTCCTCGGAACACGGTAAGACTTTCCTTGACGCCAAAGGGGACGTCCAGCGCGGCATCGAGGTTGTGGAATTCGCCGCGGGAGCCCCGCACCTGCTTAAGGGCGAGTTCTCGGATAGCGCCGGGACCGGCATCGATGTCCACTCGATGCGCCAACCGCTCGGCGTCGTCGCCGGGATCACCCCGTTTAACTTCCCGGCCATGATCCCGCTCTGGAAGTCGGGGCCGGCCCTCGCTGCGGGCAACTCATTTGTGCTGAAGCCCTCCGAACGGGACCCCTCGGTGCCGCTGCGCCTCGCAGAGCTGTTCACCGAGGCAGGCCTGCCGGACGGGGTGTTTAACGTCGTCAACGGCGATAAGGAAGCCGTGGATGCGCTGCTGGAAGACCCCCGGGTCCAGGCCATCGGCTTTGTGGGCTCCACGCCGATTGCCCAGTACATCTACGCCACTGCCGCCGCTAACGGCAAACGCGCCCAGTGTTTCGGCGGCGCCAAGAACCACATGGTCATCATGCCGGACGCGGACCTGGACATGGCCGCGGATGCGCTGATGGGTGCAGGCTTTGGCTCCGCCGGCGAACGCTGCATGGCCATTTCCGTTGCCGTCCCGGTCGGCAAGGCCACCGCCGATGCACTCGTCGCGAAGCTGCAGGAGCGCATCGCGGAGCTCAAGGTCGGCCACAGCCTCGCCAAGGACTCCGACTTCGGCCCGGTCGTGGCGGCTTCCGCCAAGGAACGGATCGAAGGGTATATCCAGGCCGGCGTCGACGAGGGCGCAACCCTGCTGGCCGACGGACGCGGCCTTACAGTCGAGGGCTATGAGGGCGGCTTCTGGGTCGGCCCCACCCTGTTCGACGACGTGACAAAGGATATGGCGATCTACAAGGAAGAGATCTTCGGCCCGGTCCTCAGCGTGCTCCGCGCCGAGGACTACGACGAGGCCCTGCGCCTGTGCAGCGAGCACGAGTTTGGCAACGGCGTCGCCATCTTCACCCGCGACGGTGACTCCGCCCGCGACTTCGCCAGCCGGGTCCAGGTGGGCATGGTCGGCATCAATGTCCCCATCCCGGTGCCGATCGCCTACTACACCTTCGGCGGCTGGAAAGCCTCCGGCTTCGGCGACCTCAATCAGCACGGCGCCGACGCGTTCCGTTTCTACACCAAGACCAAAACGGTCACCACCCGCTGGCCCTCCGGCATCCGCACCGGTGCCAGCTTCGTGATGCCGGAAGGCAGCTGATGCCGGACCAGGCGGCCGACGGGACCGCCGAAGTCCTGTTTGAGCGCCGCGGCCGGCTCGGCGTCGTCACCCTGAACCGGCCCCGGGCTGTCAATGCGCTCACCGCAGGGATGGCGGCCGCCATGCTGGACCAGCTCACGCTCTGGACCAGCGACGACGCCGTCGCGGCCGTGCTGGTCCGCGGCGCCGGTGACCGTGGGTTGTGCGCGGGCGGCGACATTGTGGCCATCTACCGTGACATGCTTGACGGCGGCGACGCGACCGCCGGTTTTTGGGCCGGGGAATATGCACTGAACTCCCTTATCTCGGACTACCCCAAGCCGTACGTCGCGTTGATGGACGGGCTGGTCCTTGGCGGCGGAGTGGGGATCTCCGCGCACGGCTCAATCCGGATCGTCACCGAACGTACCCGGATGGGCATGCCGGAGACCACCATCGGTTTTGTGCCCGACGTCGGCGGGACCCTGCTGCTCTCGCGCTCACCGGGGGAGACAGGCACCCACGCGGCACTCACCGGCGCGCACCTAAGCGGCGCCGACGCCCTGTTCCTGGGGCTCGCGGACCACTTCGTTCCATCGGCGAACCTCGTGGAACTTACCCGGGCGCTGGAAAATGAAGCGGCGGACACCGCCGTCGCGCGCTTTTCAGAGCAGGCGCCAGCCTCCGTTCTAGCGGCACAGCAGGAATGGATCGATGCCTGCTACGCCAGCGACGACGCCGAGGAGATCCTTCGCCGGCTGCGCACAGTGGGCGGGGAAGCATCCGATGTCGCCGACACCATCGAAGCCAAGTCGCCCACGGCGGTGAAAGTGGCGCTGGAATCCCTGCGCCGGGTCCGCGGACTAAACCTGGAGGAAGCCCTGGAACAGGAATACCGGGTGGGACTGCGGTTCCTCGCCGGATCCGACTTCCGCGAAGGCATCCGCGCCCAGGTCGTGGACAAGGACCGCACCCCGCATTGGCAGCCGCCCAGCCTCGCGGAAGTCAGCCGCGCCGACGTCGAATCCTATTTTGCGCCGCTGGGTGACCGTGAACTGAAGCTTGCAAAGGAGCGCGACAATGTCTGAAGCCCTGCCCTCTGTTGCCTTCCTGGGCCTTGGCCACATGGGCGGACCGATGGCCGTCAACCTGGTCAAAGCCGGCTACACAGTGACCGGATTCGATGTGGTGCCGGCCGCACTGGAAGCTGCCCGGGCGCACGGCATCGCCACCGCGGGCACCGCCGCCGAGGCCGTCGCCGGCGCCGGCGTGGTGCTGACCATGCTGCCCAGCGGCAGGCATCTGCTCGATGCCTACCGCGGTACCGGCGGCCAACCGGGACTGCTGGCCGTGGCACCGCCCGGCACGCTCTTCTTGGATTGCTCCACGATCAACGTGGACGAGGCGCGCGAAGCCGCGGAACTTGCCGTTGCGGCCGGCCACCGGGCCGTTGACGCCCCGGTTTCCGGCGGCGTTGTGGGTGCCGAGGCAGGCACGCTGACCTTTATGGTGGGTGCGCTGCCGGCGGACTTTGCGGCGGTGACACCGATGCTCGAAGTCATGGGACGGCGCGTCGTCCACTGCGGGGAGCACGGCGCCGGGCAGGCCGCCAAGATCTGCAACAACATGATCCTCGGCGTCTCCATGATCGCTGTCAGTGAGGCCTTTGTGCTCGGTGAGAAGCTGGGCCTGACCCACCAGGCTCTTTTTGACGTCGCGTCGGCGGCCTCCGGGCAGTGCTGGGCGTTGACCACCAACTGCCCGGTCCCCGGACCGGTGCCGGCAAGCCCGGCCAACCGGGACTACCAGCCCGGTTTTGCCGGCGCCCTGATGGCGAAGGACCTCAAGCTGGCGCTCAACGCGCTGGAGAGCACCGGTGTTGCCGCCCGGCTGGGGCCGCTCGCTGCCGAAATCTACGATACCTTTGCCGCGGAAGGCGGGGCGGGCCGGGACTTCTCCGGCATCATCACCGATATCCGGGACAAATCCGCGGACTAGCCGTTCCGGACGCCGACACGTCGAACACCAACCACTTCCGAACAACAACTGAGGGGACTGACATGACGGAGCAGTACACAAACATTTTGGTGGAGCGGCGCGGCCGGGTGGGGCTCGTGACGCTCAACCGGCCCCAGGCCCTGAACGCCCTCAACAAGGCCACCATGGACGAACTCGTGGCCGCCGTGTCCGCGATGGATACCGACCCGGACGTGGGTGCGGTGGTACTAACCGGCTCAGCCAAGGCCTTCGCGGCCGGGGCTGACATCAAGGAAATGCAGTCCAAAGGCTACATGGACATGTACGCGGCCGACTGGTTCCGGGGCTGGGAAGAGTTCACCAGGCTGCGCATCCCGGTGGTGGCGGCCGTGTCCGGATTCGCCCTCGGCGGCGGCTGCGAGCTGGCCATGATGTGCGATTTCATCATCGCCGGGGACAACGCCAGGTTCGGCCAGCCGGAAATCAACCTTGGTGTGCTGCCCGGCATGGGCGGCTCACAGCGCCTGACCCGCGCGGTGGGCAAGTCCAAGGCGATGGACATGATCCTGACCGGCCGGTTTATGGACGCCGATGAAGCCGAACGCGCCGGGCTGGTATCCCGCGTGGTGCCGGCCGCGGACGTTGTGGAGGAGGCCCTCAAGGCCGCCGAAGTGATTGCCTCCAAGTCCAAGCCGGTGGCGATGGTGGCCAAGGAAGCAGTAAACGCCGCCTTCGAAACCGGGCTGGCCCAGGGCGTGCTCTTTGAACGCCGCGTGTTCCACTCGCTGTTCGCCACCGAGGACCAGAAGGAAGGCATGGCGGCCTTCACCGAGAAGCGCCAGCCCGTCTTCACGCACCGCTAAGCAGGGCGCCGCGCCCCAGTTCCTGCGCACTGGCACAGTTCCTGTCACACGCAAAAGCCCTGCCGCTGCCGAATTCCGGTGGCGGCAGGGCTTTTGCGTGTCACCGGGCCCGATCCGCGGCTCAGGTAGCGCTGATCCCGAACAGGCCGATGATCAGGGCCATCACCATCAGGGTCACGAGTTCGTGGACGCAGTTCAGCACGGTGAGTCCGGCCGGACGGCGCTCGAAGGCATCGTGGGTGATGAACCGCGCGGCCGTGAAGCCGGCCCAAAGTATCAGGCTGGTGACCAGGGTGTTGAGCAGGAAATTGCCGCCGTAAAAGTGCTGCGAGATCGCGGCGGACCCGGCCAGCACCCAGGCGCTGACGAAGCTGACCACCAAGGTGACCAGGATCGGCTTGACGGCATCCTTGGCCTCCCCGCTTGGATTGACTTTGGCGACCCGCATCCAGTAGTTGCCGAACACCTTTGGCGTGTACCAGACGGAGCCGACCACCATGCTTGACAGGGTGGCCAGCAGCACCGCCCAGATGTTAATTTCCGGAATCATCGGTCTCTCCTCAAGTCCAGGATGGGTACTTCACGAATCCTATTTGGCCACCGGCCGTGTGCTTCGTCTGCTCCAGCGTCCGCCGGGGTCAGCCGCTGAAGTCGCCGGCGTCGCGGCGGAAGGTGCCCAGGATCCGGATCAGTTGGTCGACGTCCTGCGCCGGAAAGCCTGGCTGGGCGAACACCTCGGAGTTGAGCTCCGCCGTGGCCCGCTGGGCCAACGTCCGCCCCTCCGTGGTGAGCTCGATCAGGGTGGTGCGCCCGTCCGTGGGGTGCGGGGAGCGGAAAACCAGCCCGGCGCCCTGTAACCGGTCGACGGCGTTCGTCACCGAGGTGGGATGGACCTGCAGCAGCGCGCTCGCCTTATTCATCGGCAACGCACCGCCGCGGGCGAAGCTCAGCAAGGCGAGCAGTTCGTACCGGGCGAACGTCAGCCCGAACGGCTTAAGGACCCCTTCGATCCGGGCCAGCAGGATCTGCTGGGTCCGCATGATGGCGGTGATGGCAGCCATCGGTGCGGCGACGTCGGACCAGCCGTGCCGCTCCCAGTTCAGCCGGGCGTCGGCGATCGGGTCACGCGGCAGCGGCGTTGCCACGATGCTCCCTGCTTTCGGTGCTGAATCCCATCGGGCTCAGCCTAGCTTCTTGGAAGTGCTCTTCAACCCGGGGAAGTCGGCTTCCGAGTACTCAGTGCCCAGTCCGGCCGGAACCGTTCCGCCGCCATGGCGAAGTTCCTCGCTGCGCCGCAGCTCGACCCGCCGGATCTTGCCCGAGATGGTTTTGGGCAGTTCGGCGAATTCCAGCCGGCGGATTCGTTTGAACGGGGCGAGGTGGTCGCGGCAGTAACGCAGGATGTCCTCGGCCAGTTCGGGGCCCGGCTCGTGCCCGGCGGCCAGGACCACAAACGCTTTGGGCACCGAGAGCTTGAGCGGGTCGGGGGAGGGTACGACGGCGGCTTCCGCCACTGCCGGGTGCTCGATCAGCACACTTTCGAGCTCGAAGGGAGACAGCCGGTAGTCCGAGGATTTGAAAACGTCGTCGCCTCGGCCCACGTAGGTGATGATGCCGCGCTCGTCCCGGCTTGCCATGTCGCCGGTGTGGTAGTAGCCGCCACGGAAGGCCTCCGCGGTCTTTTCAGGGTCGCCGTAGTATGCCTTCATCAGCCCTACAGGGCGGGGCTCCAGACGGAGGCAGAGCTCACCGTCGTCGCCCTCGGCCCCCGTCGCGGGGTCCACGAGGACGACGTCGTAGCCGGGAAGCGGTTTGCCCATGGCTCCGATCTTGATTGGCTGGCCGGGCGTGTTCGCGATCTGCACGGTGGATTCGGTCTGGCCGAAGCCGTCGCGGATGGTCTGTCCCCAGGCACGGTGGACCTGGTCAATGACCTCCGCGTTGAGGGGTTCACCGGCGGAGACCACCTTGCTGGGCGGGTTCTTGAGCAGGGTCAGGTCAGCCTGGATGAGCATCCGCCAGACCGTCGGCGGGGCGCAAAAGCTTGTCACCGATTCGCGGTCCATCTGCTCCATCAGCGCCTTGGCATCGAAGCGTTCGTAGTTGTAGATGAACACGCAGGCTTCGGCGATCCAGGGCGTGAATACGTTGGACCAAGCGTGCTTGGCCCATCCGGGGGAGGCCACGTTTAGGTGCACATCGCCGGGTTCCATTCCAATCCAGAACATGGTGGATAAGTGGCCCACCGGGTAGGACGTGTGCGTGTGCTCCACGAGTTTGGCCTTGGACGTGGTGCCTGAGGTGAAGTAGAGCAGCATAGTTTCGTCGGCCAGGGTCGGCACGTCCGCAGTGAATTCTTCCGCTGCACCGGCGGCTTCGGTGTACTGCAGGGCGGCCGTGTCCGTTTCGTCGCCGTCGCCGTCGCCGATTTCGATTAGTCTGTAGCCGCCCGGAACCTCGTCGAACTTCTTGATATTGGCGCTTCCGACGGCGGCCCAGTTAGCGCCGCCGCGCTCCACCCGGTCATTGAGGTCCGCCGGTCCCATCAAGGTGGTTGTGGGGATCATAACGATGCCCAGCTTGATCCCGGCGAGCATCAGTTCCCAGAGTTCAACCTGGTTGCCGAGCATAATGATCATCCGGTCACCGCGCCGCACACCCTGGCTGCGCAGCCAGTTGGCCACCTGGGCCGAGCGACGGGACAGGTCCGCGTAGCTGCGCCGAGTGGCCGTGCCGTCCTGTTCGACGATCACGAGGGCGGGCTTGCCCGCCTTGGCCGGGTCCGCCGCGATCTGGTCGAACCAATCCAGGGCAAAGTTGAAATACTCAAAGCGCGGCCACTGGAATTCGCTGCGCGCCGCTTCATAGTTATTGCGGAGATCGAGCATGCGGTCGCGTGCCGCGCGGAATTCCTCAGTGACTGTCATGGTGCACCTTTCGACGTCTGGTGGCGCAGCCGTTTCAGCCCGGCGCCGTTGCCCGGCGATCACCCGTTCCCTAGTGATCGCCGTCACTGTGCAATATACTAGGACATCCAAGGGTTTGGAAGAGCCGGCTCGGTTCACGAATGGATCACAACGAAGGGATACATGCCCGTGCAGCCACAAGGACGTGTCAGCGGACAGCAGGCCACTGAGGGTAGGGCAGCCGTGGACGGTGCAGCGCCGCCGCCCTTCCCGGACGCCGATCTGATGTACATCGTGGATTTGCTTCCCCCGGCGGAACAGAACCGCTACCAGGAAATCCGCGATTTCCTCCAGTCCCGGATCCGGGCGGCCTCGATCGACTACTGGAACCGTGAGGAGTTCCCCTTCGGTCTGCTCGCCGAGCTCGGAAAATACGGCCTCGGCGGCCTCCAGACGGACGGCACCTCCAAGCTGTTCAAGGGCCTGATGTATGTGGAGGTGGCCCGCGCCGATGTGTCGCTCTCGGCGCTCGTCGGGATCCACAACGAGCTGATTGTCGGCATGATCGACCAGCTCGGCTCCGAGGCGCAGAAGGCACGCTGGCTGCCCGGGCTTACCGCCTTCACGCAGATCGGCGCCTTCGCCCTGACGGAGCCGGAGCACGGCTCGGATATTGCCGGCGGGCTGGCCACCACGGCCCGGCTGGAAGACGGCGAGTGGGTCATTAGCGGCGCCAAGCGCTGGATCGGCGCCGGCACCATCGCGGACTTCGCGCTGGTCTGGGCCCGGGATGTCGCTGACCAGCAGATCAAGGGCTTTATCGTGGAGACGGACCGCCCCGGATACACTGCCACAAAAATCGCGAACAAGATCGGGCTGCGGATCATGCAGAACGCGGACATCGTGCTCGACGCGGTCCGCATCCCGGAATCCAACCTCCTCCCCGGGGCTACCGACTTCTCCAAGGCCAACGAGCTGCTGCGCGATTCGCGCGCCTGGGTGGGCTGGCAGGCCGCCGGCATCCAACTGGCCGCGTTCGACGTCGCGCGTTCCTATTCGCTGGAACGCAAACAGTTCGGCAAGGAACTGGCCCGTTTCCAGTTGATCCAGCAGCAGTTGGCCGAGATCCTGGGCAACGCCTCGGCCTCGCTGTCGCTGATGGCGCAACTGGCCCGGATCCAGGAAGACGGAAAGCTTGAGATGGTGCAGGCCGCGATGGCCAAGTCCACCACCACCCGGCTGGCCCGGGCGTCGGTGGCGATGGGGCGCTCGCTGATGGGCGGCAACGGGATCAGCAGCGACTACGAGATGGGCAAGCTCTTTGGCGACGCCGAAATCCTGTACACGTACGAGGGCAGCTACGAGATCAACTCGCTGATCGTCGCCCGGGCCGTGACCGGGAAGTCAGCTTTCGTTTAGTCCGTGGACGTGGGCAGATCTAGCGTTTTAGCTTGAGCGATTTTTCGTTCCAGCGGCCGCCCCGGAATCAAGCTGCCGGACGCCATCCTGCGCGGCTTCCTGTCTTAAGCGGGGCCCCGGTCAGCGTAGGGCTGTGGCGCCGGGTTCGCCGCCGCTTTAGGCGCTTCGTCTGTCCTGCGCAGCCGCGGCCTCAAGGTCGGCCATCCCGGCGTCGTCCGCTGAAGGGACGTGGTACCGCTGGCAGCGGTTCCGGCCGCCATGCTTGGCGGCGTACAGCGCACGGTCCGCGCAGGAGAGCAGGCTATGTGTGCCGGCTTCCAGCAGTTCGCAGACTCCAGCGGAGATCGTGATGGACCCGACGCCGTCAAAGGGCTGGGACGCGATGGCTTCGCGGGCTCGTTCGGCGGCCTCCAGCGCCTCGGCTGCGTCGCGGCCGGGCAACAGCCAGACGAACTCCTCGCCGCCGAACCTGGCGACGGTCTCGCCCTGGCGGGCTACCCGGCGCAGTCGTTCGGCGACTTCGGAAAGAACTGTGTCGCCGGTGAGGTGGCCAAAGGTGTCATTGACTCGCTTGAAGAGATCGATGTCCAGGACAACGGCGCTGAGCGCGCTCCCGCTGGTCTGCGCGAGCTCCACCTCCCTGTCGAGGGTTTCTTCCAGGGCCCGGCGGTTTGGCAGCCCGCTGAGCATGTCGGTGCTTGCTTGCCGTTCCAGGCTCGCCCGGGCCTCGGCGTTGGCGATGGCAATCTCCACAAGCTCGGCAAATTGCGCGAGCCGGGCCAGCACCGACTCCGTCAGGGCCGTGGCGGACTTCGACGTCAGGGCGAGCACGCCCCACAGCGAACCATTGACCCGAATGGGTGCTGCGGCGCTGGACCGGAATCCGCCGGCAAGCATCTGCTCAGAGGTGAAGCCGCCGTCGGGGCCGTAAGTGACCAAGGCAGGCTTGCCGGTGACAGCGACCCGGACAGTGGCGGAAGAATCGGTGGCCGTGAAGATGTGTGTTCGGCTCAGCGTGGGTGGAAGTACGGGTGCCATCGCTACGATTTCGGCGGACGTGGGGCCGGTCAGGCGCGCCACGGCGGCCGAATCGACGTCGAAAAGTGTCCTGACAATGGTGGCGACCTGGCCTGCGATCTCCGCCGGGGCCTCGCTGCGGGCCACCGCGGTGGCGATTTCATGCAGGGCTGCCCAGGTCTTTTCCTGCTGCCGGCGGACGGTCACGTCCACGGCGACCACCATGCCGGCGGCGTCGTCGTCGGAGAAGACCGGGCGGGCGGTCAGAAGGTAATGGCGCTCGCCGATGGTCCGTTTCCAGGTGACTTCCTTACCGGCGAGGGCGGCCCGGTACCGCGGCTCCAGTTCGTGGGCCAAGCCTGCGTTAAGGGCGTCGTGGAGCAGCCGGCCTTCCATGGCTTCAGGGTTGTAGCCGAATGCTTCCAGCTCCTGCCCCTCCGCCACCAGGTAGCGCAAGTCCGCATCGAACAGAAGTACAAAGACCCCGGGAATGCTGCGGGCCAGTGTCCGGTACCGGTCCATGTCGCGCTGCTGGCGGCGCTCGGCCAGGACCCGCTCGGTGATGTCGGTGACCAGCACAAAAAAGCCCTGGACAGCGCCATCCCTGACGTCCGGAACGTAGGATGCCTGGGCGTATCGGGTTGCGCCAGCGGCGTCCACCAGGGTCCGGTCAAAGAGCTGCGGTTCACCGGTGAGCACTTTCTCGATGTACTGCCGGTTTACGGCGAAGAGCTTCTCGCCGAGCAGGTCCTTGATATGGAGTCCGTGCATCTGCCGGGGATCGACCTTGAACCACTCACCGTAGGCGTCGTTGGCGAGGCAGTTGCGCAGATCCTTGTCCCAGTAGCCAATCATTGCGGGAATCCCGTTCAGGACTGCCCGGATCAGTTCCGGCAGTGGCGGCGGGATTGCTGCATCCCGGTTCAGAGGACTGCGAGTGGTCATTTTCCTAGTATCCACGCCATGGCCCCGCAGGGAAGAACTGTCACGGACATCGGAGGAACCACACGCTCCGCACCGGGCCGCGTACCGGAGGCGTCCCGGACGACAAACGCCCCTCCCGAGAAATCCTCGAGGGGGGCGTTTGTGGTCTTGGGGAAAGCATGGCGGCCGGCTGGCCGATGCTGCTATCCGGGGTATTTAGAGCGGGCGGATGTTCTCAGCCTGCGGGCCCTTCGGACCCTGGGTGACGTCGAACTCGACCTTCTGGTTCTCGTCCAGGGAGCGGTAGCCGCTGCTGGCGATTGCCGAGTAGTGGGCGAAAACGTCGGCCGACCCGTCATCCGGGGCGATGAAGCCAAAACCCTTTTCGGCGTTGAACCATTTAACTGTGCCTGTAGCCATGCCATATCCTTCTGAAATGCTGCTGATCTCCGGCGGCCCGGAGGCCAACGGCTGCGGAGACATTCGTCCGCTGTTGCCCAACCTACGGGGCCGAGGGCCATGGTGCAAGAGGCTAACGGGGGCATTTCCCCACGCCGCGGGTCTATAGTCGGGGCACTATGACAACAATCTCGGTGGTTATCCCTACCCGGAACGATGCTGACATGCTCGCTGTGTGCCTGGCCGCACTCGCCCGCCAGACCCGTCGGGCCGACGAAATCGTAGTGGTGGACAATGCCAGCACTGACGACACCGCACGGGTTTGCGCCGCCGCGGGCGCCCGGCGGATCGCCGTCGAACTGCCGGGAATCGCCGCCTCCACGGCGTGCGGCTTCGATGAAGCCCGCTCCGAGCTGATCGCGCGGCTGGACACGGACTCGATCCCGGCAGCTGACTGGCTCGAGCGAGTAGCGGCGATACTGCAGGAGGCGGGCCCGCTATCCGCCGTTTCCGGCCCCGCAGATTTTTATGGCGAAGGCCGCTTCGCCCGATGGGTGGGCCGTCGCATCTATATTGCGGGATATTTCTGGGCCGTCGGCTGGCTGCTGGGGCATCCGCCGTTGTTCGGCTCGAACTTCGCGATGTGGTCCGATGTCTGGGACCGCGTCCGCGGCTCCGTCCACCGGGGCTTCCCGCTCGTCCACGACGATCTGGACATTTCCTACCGGATCCCGCCCGAAGTGACGGTGATCGCCGCCCCGTCGCTGCGGGTGCAGGTCTCGGCGCGGCCGCTGGCCAGCTGGCGCTCCGTCGGGCGCAAGCTGTCGATGACCTGGACCACCTTCGGCGTCGAGTTCGCGGACGAGCCACCGTTCCGGCGGCGTCGCCGCCGTCGGCAGTGGGAACGGGACCACCGGCGCTAGGCGGACTCGTAAAGCGCGATCAGATCGCGGCTCAGTTGGTACGGCGAGGTTTCGTTTGGGCTGTGGCCGCCCCGGTAAACCACAATGCGGGCACCGATCGACTGGGCGAAGCGGCGGTGCAACGCCAGCGGCCAGAGGTCATGCTCGCCGACGGCGACAAGTTTTGGCAGCGTCGCCGCGGCCAGCGCCGCCCGAAGGTCCGGCGCACGCTGCATCAGGGCGAAGATGTCATTCACGGAGCTCCGGCGGGTGAAGCGGAACCGGTGCTTCACAAACCGTAGACGCTGGGGCGGGACGTGGATCACATTCGCGCGGATGCCCCAGACCATCAGCGCGGCACCGATTCGCGGGTTGGCCCGGCCGCTGAAGCGGCCGATGCGCTTAACCCCACGAAAGCCCTGGCCCGGTTCGGGCGGGCAGCTCAGCAGCGTGAGGCTCCGGAACTTCTCCGGACGCCGGATGCAGGCCAACTGGGCAACTATCGCGGCGAAGGAATACCCGACGACGTGGGCGGCCCCTTCTTCTCCGTCCAGCATCGCGACCAGGTCACGAGTGAACAAGTCGTAATCGTAGTGCGTGCGTTCGGGCATGAGGTGTTCAGGGCCGGCCGCCGCGGAGTCGTACTGGCCGGCGATGTCATAGCTCACGGCGAAATAGCCAGCAGCGGCGAGCTCCGGAAGCATCAGGACAAAGTCTTCCTTGGAGCCCGTGGCCCCGGGAATCATCAGCACTCGAGGGTTACCCGGTGTACCCATGGAGAGTGTGGCGAGGGGGCCGCTGGGGGCGTCGAAGGTCCCCCGGACAGCGCCCTCGGGCACGGCGGCCCAGTCCACGTCGCCCAGGGCGGCATCCCGGCGGGCGGCTTCGTCAACCAGCGCCGATCCGAACCCCTCGGGTTCCGGACCGTTGTGCGCAGTGCTGTCAGCGGACGCCATGGACTAAACATAGCCCCGTAGGGATCCGGCCGGGGCTACCCGGCTGGGCTGACCGCGCTCAGGCCACCTTGCCCACGAAGGCGCGGAGCCGGCGGTACACCTCCTGCGATTCCGGGTAGCGGTAGTTCTGCTGCCAGGTGTGTTCGGTATTGGCGCTGTCCCAGGCATAGACAAGGCTGTCCACGGGAACGGAATGTTCGTGCAGGCGGGCGATGAAGTTCATGTTGGCGGCGTAGAAGAAATCCCGTTCAGATGTGGTCACAAAGACCGGCGGGAAACGGGAATCCAGCCATTCGATGGGTGAGAGAAAGATTGCGCCGTTGCGCAGCGCCTCGAGCCGGCCGGAACTGGAGCCGCGGAACCTGCTGCCGAAGCGGAGGCCCGGCATCAGCATCCTGATGAAGTCCAGGCTCAGCACGAAGCCCTTGTCGAAAAAGACGGAGAAGTCCACCACGCTGCAGTGCTGGACCAGGCCCTTGAAATCTGCCGCGGGCACGGCTGGCGTCAGCCCGTGATGCCGCGCGAGCTCCGGCCGGAAGCTGGCTGCAGTCAGGAGGGCAGCAATCTGGCCGCCGGCTGAGTCGCCGCCAAGCACGATCCGGGATCCATCGCCGCCGTAACCGTCGATGTTGCGCCGCACCCAGGCGAGCGCGGCGTTGGCGTCCGCCAGGACGTGGCCCATATGGAACCGCGGCGCCATCCGGTAGTTGACATTGACCACCACCATGCCGCCCTCGGCCTGGCTCGCGCAGTACTTGGTCAGTGAGGCCTTATCTCCGGAGGTCCAGCCGCCGCCGTGGAAATACACGTAGACGGGCAGCGATCCCGCCGCAGCGGACCCGGCCGGTGCGGTGACTTCGGGGTGGGGGGTGATGACGTCCAGGCGGTGCGCCCGGATGCCGTCGCCGACAAAATCGATGTCGTGGAAATATTCGACGCCGGTAATCGGGTCGGTGTTGAAGCGGGAATTCTCGCTGGCCCGCACCGAGTGCATCAGCACCCGCCACGTCCACACCGGAACCCGCCGCAGCACGTTCCGGGCCCGGCGGGCCAAGGCAAAGGTGCCACCGGACTGTTGGGGTCGGTGGACGGGCTGGCACGCCGGCGTTGTCATGACCCCATTCTATCTGGCACAACTGTGCTACGGCTGTGCGGCCTCAGGGAGTCAGCAGGACCTTGATGGCACGCCGTTCATCCATGGCCCGGTAGGCTTCCGGGGCTTCCTCCAGCGGCATCACCACGTCGAAGACCCGGCCCGGATTGATCGTGCCGTCGAGGACGTCCGCCAGCAGCTCCGGGATGTAGGTCCGGGCCGGGGCCATTCCACCGCCGATGGAAATATTCGTGTCGAACAGGTAGCGCAGCGGGATCTCGCTGCCGCCGGTGGGGACACCGACAAAGCCCAGCGCGCCGCCCGGGCGGGTGCTGCGCAGCGCCTGGTCCATGGATTCCTTGGTTCCGACGCACTCAAGGACGGAATCGGCCAGTACCCCGCCGAGGAGTTCGCGGACCCTGGCGACGCCGTCGTCTCCGCGTTCTTCCACAATGTCGGTGGCGCCGAACTCCCGGGCGATCGCTTGCCGGTCGGCGTGGCGGGACATCGCGATGATCCGTTCGGCCCCAAGCCGCTTGGCGGCCAGCACCCCGCAGAGCCCGACAGCGCCGTCGCCTACCACCACGACGGTCCGGCCCGGCCCGACCTTCGCGGCGAGGGCAGCGTGGTGGCCGGTGGCCATCACATCGGAGAGCGTGAGCAGGCTCTTCCGGAGGGCGTCGTCGGGTTCGCTGATTCCGGGAACCTTGACCAGGGTAGAACCGGCCAGCGGGACGCGGACCGCCTGGCCCTGGCCGCCGTCGACGCTCAAGCCGCTATCGTCGGTGCCGCCCCAGCCGGCCAGATGCTCACAGGCCACTGTTACACCGTTGAGGCACTGCGGGCAGGCCCCGCAGCTGACCACAAACGGTGCAATCACCAGGTCCCCGATGGCAAGGCTGGTAATTGCCTCGCCGACGCTCTCCACCGTGCCGATAAATTCGTGTCCGATGGCGGACGGCCTGTGGGTGGGCTTTACCCCCCGGTAGGGCCACAGATCGGAGCCGCAGACGCAGGACGCGGTGACTTTCACAACGGCGTCGGTGGGCAGCTGGATGGTGGGGTAGTCGCGGTCTTCGACCCGGATGTCACCGGGGCCATGGATGATGGTGGCGCGCACGAAGGCTCCTTGCGTGGGGGTGGGCAGGCTTGGACCGAGTTTAGTCCTCCCGGCCCGCGGGGCGAAGGGGGATCACTTCCCTGATCTGCGGTTCAGCCCTTGTGCTTGCCGCGGCTTTTACAACTAGGCCTGACTCCAACGCGACCCCGCGTTGCTTTATGCCCCCTCCGCCACCCACCCGGGTAGTCGTCCAGTCCTTGAAGAGTCCACCCGGTCAGGTGGTTGCGGGCCACTCCGGCCGCTGAGCCACACTGAGACCAGTCCTCAATGTGGCTTGGATCACAGTCGAAAGTTGAGGAATTCGCCGCTGGTGTCACCGCGCCTCAACATACAAAGGAGTATCAATGGAACGGCTCATTAACATCGACAACGGTGGGACGCTGACCGATATCTGCGTCTGGGACGGTGAGAATTTCTCGTTCACGAAGACTCTCACCACGCCCTTTGACCTCTCCCAGTGTCTCTTCGACGGCATGGCCAAAGCTTCCAAGGAAATCTTTGGCGAAGAGGATCTCCCCGGGCTTCTGCACTCAACCCGTCACATCCGGTACTCCACCACCCAGGGGACAAATGCCCTCGTGGAGCGCAAGGGTCCCCGGATTGGTATCCTCACAGACAGCCCCGCGCTGGCCGGTGAGCTCCGCAAGGGCGGGGCGGCCGCTGAGCTGTTTGAAGACCTTGTCGGGACGCGGGTGGCAGTCATCCATGCCGACCAGGACGTGGAGGAGCTCGCCCAGGAAATTGTGAAGCACGTCAACCGGCTGACGACCGACGGCGCCGCCCGGCTGGTCATCGCCATGGCCGACCGCAACAAGGAGAAGGCCGTCAAAGGCGTTCTGCTCCGAAAGTTCCCCCGCCACCTGCTGGGCTCGGTACCCATGTTGTTCTCCTGGGAATTCACGCCCGACACCGTCCAGGCCCGCCGGGTGTGGTCCGGAATCATCAACTCCTTCCTGCACCCCACCATGGAGCGGTTTCTCTACAGCACCGAGCACCGGCTGCGGGACCATAAGGTCAAGAACCCGCTCCTCATTTACCGCAATGACGGAGCTTCGTCGCGGGTGGCCAAGTCTGTCGCGTTGAAGACCTACTCTTCCGGTCCGCGCGGCGGGCTGGAAGGGACCAAGGCCCTCTCGGAGGCCTATGGACTCGCGCACGTTCTGATGATCGACGTCGGCGGTACCACCACTGACGTCGGCTCGGTCAAGAACTCGACCATCTCGACGGACCGCAGGGGCGCCATTCAGGGAGTCCCGGTGTCATTCGAGATGAGCAACGTCCATTCCAGCGGCGTGGGGGGCAGTTCCGTCATTGCCCTTCGCCACGGCGTCATTACCGTCGGCCCCGAGAGCGTCGGAGCTGCACCGGGTCCCGCTTGTTTTGGTTTTGGGGGCAAGCAGGCCACGATCACGGACGTAAACCTACTGCTCGGCGTGCTCGATCCGGACACCTACCTCGATGGAGGCTTCAGTCTGGACGCGGAACGCTCCCGCGCAGTCATCACCGAAGTCATCGCGGAACCTTTGGGGATCACCCTGAATGAAGCCCTGATCCGGATGGAGGCCGCCTACTTCGAACGTATGTCGCAGTCCTTTGCCGCCGACGTCGAGGCTGCGGACGCCACAACAGTTGCTGCGTTCGGAGGTGCCGGACCGATGAGCGCGTGTGGTGCCGCGCGGATCGCCGGCGTCCGCCGTGTCCTGGTGCCCAAGATGGCCGCCGTCTTCTCAGCCTTCGGAATCGGTTTTTCCGACATTGCTCAGACCTATGAGGCCAACGTCGCGGGAATGGACGCGGAAAACTTCGGCGCAACCAAGGCGACGCTGCTGGCCCGGGCGGCGCGGGACATGTTCCAGGAGGGCCACGAAATTGACGAATGCCGGCTCGAATGGAATGTGGTGCTCGAAGACGCCGACGGCCAGCTGGTTTCCGAGCTGCCGTACCTGGCTTCCGACCCGCAGCCCGGCACCAGCAACCACAACACCTTGCTGACCCTGACGGCCCGGTATGAACTGCCGCACGCATCGATCAGGCGGGCCGAATCAGTGGCGAAGACGCCCGCCGTCGCCGCCTCCACCCGAAAGGTCCGCTCCGCCGTGGACAAGGTCGACGATGTTCAGGTCTTCGACCTGGACAGCCAAACGGCCGGGGCTTCGGCGGCTGGCCCCGCAATCGTCGAAGGCCCCTACTTCACGGCCCGGGTGCCGCATGGCTGGGTCTTCGACGTGACGGTCTCCGGAGACCTAATGCTCACAGACACCCTCCAGAAGTGACCCCAAACTACAGCCAAGAAAACAGGTGAGACACGCTATGCGAATTCCAATGACGGAATATCTGATCATCGATCTCGACACTGAACGGTGGAACTGCAAGGTCTGCAACCAGGACCTCGGCGAGGCCAGAGGCAACTACAAGGAAGGGACACTGGTCTACGACCGGGACCCCACGGAAATCCACCAGTCGATCCTGGACCCGGAGAAGTACGAATTCACCTTCGCTCCGGACCCCACATTCTGCCGGATTCTTGAGTTCTACTGCCCGGGTTGCGGGACACAGCTGGAGACGGAGTACGTACCGCCGGGACACCCGCCCACGGTGGACATGCTGTGGGACATCGACTCGCTCCGCGAAACCTGGATCAAGCGGGGCACCAAGCCTGAGACCGTCATCAACTACGGACCCGGCGAAGAGGCGGTCGCCGATTTCAGCCCGCCACTCGGCTCCTACAACACCCACAACCATTCCCCCCATTCGTTCAGCTAGTACTTGGAATAAAGGAGACCACTGGTCATGAAACGAATCTCCGTCGACATCGGCGGCACATTTACCGACTGCTTTTTTGCCTGGGAAGACCAGTACGTTGAAGCAAAGGCGCTCACCACGCACCACAACCTGGCCCAAGGCTTTAATGAAGCACTCGACCTCGCCTGCTCACGCGCCGGACTGGACCGGGACCTCGTCCTGAAGGAAGTCGACTCAGTCCGCTATGCCACCACCCTCGGCACCAACGCCCTGATCGAAGGTAAAGGCCCACGTGTGGGGGCGCTGGTCACCCACGGCTTCGAGGACACCATCCCGCTCTCCCGAGGCCGTGGCTACGGCGAAGGACTGGACCCTTCCAAGCAGCAGAACATGCCCGATGCCACCCGGCCGGACCCGCTTGTGCCCCGCGCCTTGATCCGGTCGGTGAAGGAGCGGATCAACTCGGCCGGCAAGGTGGTCGTTTCGCTGATGGAAGACGATGTCCGCAGCCAGGTGCGCGAACTCGTGGACGCCGGAGCGGAAGCGATCGTGGTCTCCCTGGTCAACTCGACCGAGAACCCGGTCCATGAGCAGCAGATCCTGGAGATCATCCTGGACGAGTACCCTGCCCACGAGCTCGGAGCCATCCCGGTCCTGTTGGGAAGCCAGGTTTCGGGACGAAAAGGCGAGTACGTCCGTGCGACGTCGACGATCGTGGACGCGTTCCTGCACGAGATCATGTTCCACGCGCTG
The DNA here is from genome assembly GCF_030063265.1 of Pseudarthrobacter sp. PH31-O2. Taxonomy (NCBI): domain Bacteria; kingdom Bacillati; phylum Actinomycetota; class Actinomycetes; order Micrococcales; family Micrococcaceae; genus Pseudarthrobacter; species Pseudarthrobacter sp. PH31-O2. Next base: position 80,752 of record NZ_JASIST010000005.1, read on the forward strand.
GGGCAGCTGTCCAACAACCTGCGTACGTCCGGTTACGACAAGCCCATGCTGGTGATACACAACTCGGGCGGCATGGCGCAGTCCAACTCGACGGATGCCCTGCAGACCATCCATTCCGGGCCCATCGCCGGAGTGGGCGCTGCCCAGCACCTGGCTAACAGCACTGGTCTGGGAAACGTAATCTCGACGGATATGGGCGGCACGTCCTTCGACATTGGCCTGGTCCCGGAGGGCGGCGTCAAGCACTACGACTTCCAGCCGACCATAGGCCGCTGGCTGGTATCGGTTCCCATGATCCACCTGCTGACGCTGGGTGCGGGAGGAGGTTCGATTGCCAGCTATGACCGCATCCACCACGCGGTACAGATCGGGCCGGAATCGGCAGGTTCGGATCCGGGCCCCGCGTGCTACGACCGCGGCGGCCTCCGCCCCACAGTCACGGACGCTGACCTGGTCCTGGGGTACCTGGACCCGGACAACTACGCCAACGGCTACATCAAGCTGAACAAAAAGCGTTCCGCCTACGCAATCGACGAGGTCCTCGCTGATGACCTAAACATGGATACCATCCAAGTTGCCAAGATCATCAAGAATGCTGTCGACGAGCAGATGGCGATCGGAATGGCCAAAGAGCTGCGGGTCCGGGGATACCTTCCGGAAGACTTCACCATGCTGGCCTACGGCGGCAACGGCCCCCTGCACGCCTGTGGCATTGCCGACCACGCCGGCATTCGCAGGATCCTCGCGCCGCCGTTTTCCTCGGTATTCTCGGCCTGCGGCGCCGGCAACATGAAGCCACTCCACATCCACGAGCGCGGCTCCCACGTGGTGCTTTACAACCCCACTGACCGCAGCCTCTACCAAAGCTACGACGAGCTGAACAATGTCATCCAGGAGCTGGAAGCGAAGGGCAAGGAAGACCTGATCCGCCAGGGGTACGACCCCGCCGACATCCGCTACAGCCTCGAGATGGACATGCGCTACGGGAACCAGCTGGTGACCACGGCCGTCGTTTTCGACATCAACCGCGTGAACGGCGTCGCCGACGTCCTTCACCTGATCCGGACGTTCTCGGATATCTATGGCAAACGCTACGGTGCCGGCAGCCAGGCTCCCGAGGCCGGTATCCGGGCCCAGACCGTGCGGGTGTCGTCCTATGTGGACGGGGACGTGGTCAAGTTCGATTCGATCGACTCCGGACACGACAGGACCATGCCCAGCCCGGTCGGCACCAGGCAGGTCCACTTCGTGAAGATCGACGGGGCCGTCGACACTCCGGTGTACGACGCCGAGGCCCTCCACCACCAACACGTCATCCACGGCCCGGCCATCGTCACCACCGAAAACACGACGTATCTGGTGGAACCGGGATGGCGCCTGGAACCGACATCCCAGGGAGCCGTGTGGTTCCTCAAAGACTGATCCCGTGCCGCACGGATCCCATCCAGACCTTCCAGCTCATCCCATTGAAGGAGCTCGACAGCAATGACGCTTACAGCAAATGAACGCAGCACTGCCGGCAAAGCCGGAGATACAGCCGACGACGCTTCCCAGCCGCTGACTGCCCAGGAGCAGCAGTGGGTGGCCCAATTTATGGACGAAACAACCCTGTTCCTCGGCCCGGACCCGGCCATCATGCGAAGCCACCAGATCACGTCCCGCTCCGCTTACGAGGAGGAGTGCATCTCCAAGGGCGTGGACCCGATCAAAGTGGACCGCATCCGCAAGCGCCTCGCCGGCGCCCTGGATGAGGGCTACGAAATGTGCGAGGCCATGGGTGCCGCTCCCGGTGCCAAATGGGGGGACCTGACGACGGCGATTTACACCGCCGAAGGGGACGTCACCTACCTGTCCTGCCACGGTGTGATCGCGTTCTCGGCGATCCTGCATCACCCGATCCGCTACATCATGAAGTACTGGAAGGACGAGCCGACGGTGGGGATCAACCCCGGCGATGGATTCATCCACAACGATGCCCGGTACGGAAACGTCCACAATACAGACCAGTCCATGATCATGCCGATCTTCCGCGAGGGAAAGATCATCGCCTGGGTCGCAGCGACCATTCACGAAGGCGAAAACGGGGCCTGCGAGCCCGGCGGAATGCCCTCGGGCTCCGAGACCCCGTTCGACGACGGACTCCGGATGTCCCCGTTCAAGATCGTTGAAAAGGGCGATCTGCGCCGGGACCTGCTGACGTTCCTGCAGCACTCGGTTCGCGATCCCAAGCTGCAACTGGCTGACCTCAAGGTCAAGATCGGTGCCGTCCAGCGCATCCAGGAACGCGTCGACAGCATCATCGACGAAGTGGGAGTGGAGACCTTCGTCGCTGCCCTGCGCGTCACCGTTGAAGACGTGGAGCAGGAAGTCAAGCGCCGCATCAGTGAACTGCCGGACGGGACCGTGTCCTTCAACCAGTTCATGGACTCCACCCTCAAGGAGAACATCCTGATCAAGTTCGCCTGCAAGGTGACGGTCAAGGGAGACAAAATGACCGTGGATCTAAGGGGGACGGGTCCCGAAATCCTCAACCGGGCCATCAACTCCCCGCTGTGCTCGGTCAAGTCGATGATGATGCAGGCGATCTTGGCGTTCTGGTGGCCTGACCTGCCCCGCTGTACCTCGGCGATGTCACCCATCGACATCATCTCGGATGAACACACGTGGGCCGACGCTGGTTACGACGCTCCGATGGGGCAGTCGCTGCAGGCGTCGTTCCGGGGATTCTCTGCCCTGCAGACTGCCTTTGCCAAGATGCAGTTCTCCAATCCGGAGAAGTTCTCCAACGTCCTCGCTCCGTGGTTCAACCAGATCAACACCTTCCTGTGGGGAGGCCTGACCCAGCACGGCGACCAGGTGGGCAACCTGTGTGCCGACCTCAACGGCATGGGCGGCGGTGCCAAGGCCTTCCGCGACGGTGAGGACGCCGTCTCACCGTTGTTCTGCGCCATGGCTGACACCGCTGAACAGGAAGTCATGGAGGAGGAAGTTCCTTTTATGCAGCTGGTCAGCAAGCGGATCGTCCGCGACAACCAGGGCTTCGGCAAGAACAGCGGCGGCATGGGCTACGAGATGATCGTTGCCGCCGAGGGAACGCCGATGTGGGGCTTCATGACCGTCACCTCGGGATCCAAGTTCTCGTCCGTGACGGGAATGTTCGGCGGCTACGGCTGCAGCACGACGCCGCTGGCCATGGTCAAGGGCATCAACATCTACGACGTGATCCGCAAGGACTCCAGCAAGTTCGATTTGTCCATGGAACGGATCATGAACGAGCAGCCCTACGAGGGCGGCAAGTACACCACTTCCCATATGGGCCTGCAGTTCGACGTCGCCAAGGATGGCGAGATGTACATGATTGCCCAGGGCTCCGGCGGAGGGTATGGCGACGTTCTGGAACGTGATCCGGAGGCGGTGGCCAAGGATCTGGAACTCGGCCGCATTTCACCGAAGGTCGCCACCAGCATCTACGGCGTCGTCTGGGACCCTGAGACTTTCGTGGTGGACCAAGAGGCAACCACCCAGTTGCGCCACGACTCACGGCAGGCCCGGATCGCCCGTGGCAAGCCGTACAAGGAATTCCTCGAAGGATACGTGAAGGCCGAGCCCCCGAAGGACCTGCTCTACTACGGGTCCTGGGGCGACGACACGGAGGAACTCACAGCCACCCACTTCACCAACAACGGACCGGAGCGGGTCAAGGCGACCATCGACAAGCTGCCGCTGATCATGCTTCCAGACCGCAGGGAAGTCAAGATCAGCGCCCTGGAGGACCGAATCCGTGAGCTCGAACTGAAGCACGGGGAAGTTGTCCACCGTAAGTCCTAGCCCGCTACGGCACGTCCCGGCCCGGGACGCAGCAACTCACGAACCCTTCAGCGCCGCATCCTCCCCATCCAGGACGGTGCGGCGCTGAAAGCCTTTATTCGCCAATGTATGGAGAAAGACGTCATGACCACTTCCACTGCCACCACCCTCGCCAACGTTGTTGCCTGCCCTCCGTCGGGGCGGCCGAAAGCCGTGGTCTTTGACCACCACGAGTACGCAGCCTCCGTCATTCTTCGTGGCCGGCCTGTCCCTTGGGACAACGCCACTGCCTACGCGGCATTCTTTGCCCAGGCACAGGGGCTGCTCCGGCCGGACGTCGCGCTCCTGGACCTGAACCGGCTGTACGGTCATTTGACCACCGGCAACACCGGGCTCGAGTCCGGCATGGCGGCCAGATCCCGGACAGGTTTCGCGCTGCGGACGTTGCTGGACGACGACGACCTCAACCGCGCGGTGCTGGACTTCGTTACTGTGTTCACCAAGACAGCCCGCCAGCCTGTGGTGCTGCGCATCCCGTCGCCGATGGCCTGGCTCACCGGAACGCACCACTTCTCGGGCGCGGACGGCACCACCGACCTCGACGCCGACAACGCCGAGAATGCCTCCATGTATGTCAGTGACTGGCTCCGGGCGTTCGCGGCGCTGCCCGTCGCGGGACTTCTGCTGGATAACCGAACGGCTGCAGGCGCGTCCCGCGGCGTGCACGTTCCGCTGGAGGCCTACACTCCGATTGCCAATCTGGCCAGCAACTACCGGTGGACGCTGGGGCAGCTCGACGACGACCAGGCGCGACTGCACGGGGACACCGCGGTTGGCGCCTATATTCCTGCCGGGTTCTGGCTGGAGACGGGCGTGGAACTCCCGGCCGGGGACTTCTACCTGGGCGACATCCCCAGCGCGGCTTCTCCGGAGGGCGTGCTGGCCAGGCTGGAAACCCTGGGGTAGTAGCCCCCTGGTTACTTGGGCAGCAGGTGCCGCCGTCGGGCCTCTGTGACGCAGGCCCTTCGGTCACTGACGCCCAGAGCGTTGAACAGGCTCTTGAGATACCACTTGACGGTGTTGATGCCCAGATGCAGCTCCTGGGCGATTTCGCGGTTGGACCGTTCCTTCTCGACGAGGCGCAGGATCATCTGTTCGCGTTGTGACAAGCCCGGTTCCGGAACAGTGGTGCCCGTGCCGGGGGGAGGGACCGGCTCCGCTGACCACCCTGCATCCCGGTTGGTCCTGGCCTGCGCTTCCAACCGGATGAGGATGCTGAGGAAACGCGGCAGTTCGGGGCTGCCCAGCTCCGGGGCGGGCTCGCGTCGCAGCCTGGCCGAAGTGGCCCGCACCAGTTCCAGGCAGCTTGGGCCGCCATCGAGGACGGGCCGGACGAGGCCCAGCCGGGAACACGTCTCCAGGGCAGGCCATAGCGTCGATTCCGCTTCCTTACGGTTCCCCGCCTGTTCAAGCGCGGCCGCCAGTAGGATACGGGCATTAAGTTCTGCCCGCGGCCCCAAGTAGGCGGCGGCCCGCGCCAGCAGGCGGCGGGCGCCGGTCACCGTGTCCGATTTGCCCGGGGGTTCCTGGCTCCCGTGACCGGCGTCAGCCATGGCGGATCGCAACTGCGTGGCCAGCTGGATCTGGGCCTTGGCCTCGGCCAGCCCTTCCAGCCGTGGTCCGGTGATGTCCGCCGGTTCCCGGACAGCTGCCGCGCCCGGTAGGGCACGGTCTGGTTCGGCGTCGATCGCCCGGGGGCCGATTCCCAACTGCACGCGTTCCAGATTCATGACCAGCCTAAGCCGGTCAAGGCCGAGGCTGTCGGCCACCAGATCGCCTTCGTCGAGTATTTCCCGGGCCCGTGGGGTGTCCCCCCGGAGTGCCTTTATTCTTGCCAGCGTGGCGTATGTGGACACCATAAAGTCCACCACCCCGCCTTCGGAACCCAGCTCGCGGGTTTCTTCCAGCAACTTCTCCGCTTTGTCGAGTTCGCCGCGTTCATAAAGGAGCTGGCCCATCATCGCTCCCGCCAGCCGCGCTGCATGTGAGTATCGTCCAGCCTTGCGCCGGCCGAGCTCCACGGCCGCGGTGAAGTGCTGGTCCACGCGGTCCAGATCAAGCAGGGCGTAGGCGGCAAGACCGGAAAAACAGTGTCCATACACTCCGCTGAAGGGGCCCGAGGTGAGGCCGTGGAACTTCGCGGCCCAGCGCTGTTGCTCCAGGGCGAGACGGTAATCGCCGTCGTGGATCTTCTTGAACGTTGACACGTTCGCTGCCACCGAGACGATCCAGGGCCGGAGCAGGTTGGCCTGGGCGAAGCACTTCCCGTCCAGTTCATCCACGTGGTTTACTCTGTCGCCGTACATGTCGATGCAGCTCTGAACAACGAGCCCTTCGACGCCCAGCTCAAAACGGTCGTGTTCGGTCAGGGTCGCATCGGCGGGCATCACGCTTTCGGCCAGGTTCAAGGCCCTCTGCGCCGCCCCGGATTGGTTCAGCAGTGTATGGGCCCAGGCTATTGCCGTCTGGAGCCGGGCCTGGCCGGCCGCATGGTCGGCCGGGATCTTGCTGACGAGTGCCAGCAGGGTCGACATGCTCGAGTGCTCCACCAGCCACATCGCGCGGAGTTCGACGATTTCCACGGCGAGCTCAACGTCCCCGGCGGCGAGGGCATGGTCCACAGCGTCGCTGGGGAATCCGTTTTCCGAATACCAGCGGGCAGCGACCAGGTTCAGTTCCCCGGTCCGGCCCGGGTAGTCGCGCTCCAGGCGGCGGCGCAGGTAGTCCTCAAACAGGTGGTGATAGCGGTACCACGTGCCGTCGTCGTCGAGCGGCTGCAGGAAAAGATCCTGCGCCTGGATCTTCTCCAGCATGGCCTGGCCCAGTTCCACCCCTGAGAGCGCGGACGCCAGCCCCGCGCAGAGGCGTTCCGGAACCGAGGTCATCAGGAGGAAATCCAGTGTTTCGGGGTCCAAGGTGTCGAGGACGTTTTCGGCGAGATACTCACCAATGGACGCGTGCCTGCCGGAGAGCCGTTCAATCAGGTCTGAGGCCCCGCGGTGGTCCCTGAGGGACAGGGAAACCAGTTGCAGCGCGGCGATCCAGCCCTCAGTCGTCCGGTGGAGGCTAGCCAGGTCTCCCGCATCCAGATCGAGCCGGTTGATCCCGACCAGGAAGTCCTGGGACTCGTTTTCATCAAACCTCAAGGCGACGGCGTCCACCTCGATCAGCTGGTCCCGCACCATCAGCCGCCCCAGTGGCAGGCCCGAGCGGTTGCGGCTGGTGATGATGAAGGACAGATGCGAGCCGCCGGCTTCGAGCAGCCGTTCCACTACCGCCCTGGTCCTGGGCTCCGTGACCAGGTGCCAGTCATCCAGGGTTATGACGATGTCCTGGCCGCCCTCATCGATGGCGTTGATGAGCGCGGGAACCACATAGTGCTCGGCGTCGTCGGGCCGTTCCTCCAGTAATTGCTGCAGTTCCTCGTCAAGTCCGGGACGGGCTTTGCGGATTGCCTGAAGCAGATGTGACAGGAACCAGATGGTGTTGTTGTCATCGCGGTCCAGGGACAGCCAGACGGTGACGAGGTCCTGGGCCGCGAGGAATTCCATCCATTGGGCGGCAAGGGTTGACTTGCCAAATCCGGCCGGGGCATGGATCAACGCGAGCCGCCGTTTCCGGTCCGAGTGGAGCATCTCAGTCAGTCTCGTGCGGTGGACCCACTGGCCAACCGGCTCGGGCGCGCGAAACTTGCTTGACGCACTGGGTGGTCCTGTCGGCATCCGCCACCTCCTTGTGGTCCGGCGGTCGCCGGGAATGCATTTGGCCCTCTGAGATTCTATGGGAACGGCGGCGCCTAAGACAGGTGTGACCCTTGGCAACTCCTCCGTGCGGGTCCCAGGCTCCCGAGCGCCGGCAGCTCTGCCAACGTGGGTCAGATACGGCCCATTCCGACGCCCGGCATCGGCTGTATCTGACCCGCGTTGGCGTCAGAGCGCTTCAAGCACGCTGACGTAGTTGGCGATGCCGACGCCGCCCATGTTCTGCACGGCGGCGCGGCGGGCGATGGGCAGCTGCATGCCGCCGGCGGTGCCGGTGAGCTGCATCGCGGCGATGACGTGCTGCGAGACGCCGGTGGCGCCCACAGGGTGGCCCTTGGCCTTGAGTCCGCCGGAGACGTTGACTGGCAGCTTGCCGTCCTTGAAGACCCAGCCTTCCTCAATAGCGCGCGAGCCCTGGCCCGGTTCGGTCAGTCCCATGGCCTCGTACATCAGCAGCTCGGCGATGGTGAAGCAGTCATGCACCTCAGCGAAGTCCAGATCCTCCAGCCCCACGCCGGCCATCCCCAGCGCGCGCTGCCAGGAGACCCGCGTCGCGGCGAAGGCGGTGGGATCGCGGCGCTCGGCCGGGAAGAAATCGTTGGCCTGGCCGAACCCGGCGAGCCGGACCGGTGCAGTGGCCCCGCCGGTGGGGGCGACGCTCAGCACGACGGCGGCGGCGCCGTCGGACACAGGCGAGCAGTCGGTGCGGCGCAGCGGGTCGGCGACCATCGGGTTCTTGTCCGAAACGGTCCGGCAGAACTCCTCGCCGAGGTCCTTGCGGAGCTGGGCGTAGGGGTTGTCGACGCCATTGCGGTGGTTCTTCGCGGCGATGGTGCCCAGCACGTCCGAGATCGGTCCGTAGCGCTTCCCGTAATGCTTGGCGACCTCGGCAAACAGCCCGGTGAAGCCGGTGCTGGAGGCTTTACCGGCCATGTCGTAGTCCGCGCCGAGCAGCGCCGCCCCGACGACATCGGCCCCGGCGTGGGTCATCTTCTCGGCGCCGATCACCAGGACGGTTTTCGCGGTGCCGGCCAGCAGCGATTTGGTGCCCTGCTGGAACGCTGCCGACCCGGAGGCACAGGCGTTCTCGACCCGGGTGGACGGGACGTTGGCCAGCTGCTCCGAGACCTGCAGCGCCAGCGAGGACGGGAAGGCCAGCGGCATCATGCCGGAGTTGAACTGTCCGAGGTAGATCTCGTCGATCTGGCCCGGCTCGATCCCGGCGTTGGCGATCGCCTCCGTGGCGACCTGCACGATCAGGGACTCGAGGGTCTCGTCCGTGAGCTTGCCGAAGCGGCTGTGTCCCCAGCCGGTCAGCAGGACATCCTTGCCGAACTGTTCGCGCAGGCTCATGCTGTGGCTCCTTCAAGGGTGGGGGTTGTGTCGACGGAGGGCGCGACGTCGAAATCGGCTTCCGTCTTTTCGCGGATTTCCTCGACAGTCACGCCCGGGGCGAGGCGGGTGAGCGTGAGCTTCCGTCCGCCGTCGACCTTTTTAAGGTCAAACACGGCGAGGTCGCTGATGATGCGGTCAACGCAGCTCAGGCCGGTCAGCGGCAGGGTACATTCCCTGACAATCTTGGCGGTGCCGTCCTTGGCGTTGTGCTCGGTGAGGACCACAACGCGCGGGGTGCCGGCAACGAGGTCCATGGCGCCGCCCATGCCCTTGACCATTTTGCCGGGGATGGTCCAGTTGGCGAGGTCGCCGCCGCCGGAAACCTGCATGGCGCCGAGGATCGCGACCTTGACGTGCCCGCCGCGGATCATGCCGAAAGATGCTGCGGAGTCGAAGATGCTGCCGCCCGGGAGGACCGTGACGGTCTGCTTGCCGGCGTTGATGAGGTCCGCGTCCTCCTCGCCCTCGAAGGGGAACGGTCCCATGCCAAGCAGGCCGTTCTCGCTCTGCAGGACAACGCGGACGCCCTCACGCAGGTTGTTGGCGACCAGCGTGGGGATGCCGATGCCAAGGTTGACGTAGTCGCCGTCGTTGAGTTCTTCGGCCGCGATGGCAGCCATTTCATTCCGGGTCCAAGCCATGATGATTCTCCTGAAGAAAGTAAGGGCGGCGCTCAGGCCGGAACGGGTGCGGTTTCTGTGGCGTCGGCCGCTTCCGCCCGGGGACGGACCGTGCGCTGTTCGATGTCCTTGACCCGGGCGTTGGCCCGGACGAGGCGCTGGACAAAAACGCCGGGCGTCACGATGTGGTTGGGGTCGAGCGCGCCGGGTTCAACGATTACCTCGGCCTCCGCGACGGTCACGACACCCGCCGTCGCGACCACCGGGTTGAAGTTCTGGGCGGTGTAGCGGTAGATCAGGTTGCCGTCGGTGTCGGCGGTGTGGGCGTGGACCAGGGCGACGTCGGCCTTGATGGCGCGTTCCTGGACGAACGTTTCGCCGTCGAATTCGGCGAGCGGCTTGCCTTCGGCGACGAGGGTGCCGACCCCGGTCTTGGTGTAGAAGGCCGGGATGCCGGCGCCGCCGGCGCGTAGGCGCTCGGCGAGGGTTCCCTGCGGGGTGAACTCGACCTCCAGCTTGCCGGCGAGGTACTGCTCGGCGAAGAGCTTGTTCTCGCCCACGTAGGAGGCGATGACCTTGCGGACCTGGCCGGCTTCGATCAGGATGCCGAGGCCCTTGCCGTCCACGCCCATGTTGTTCGAGACCACTGTGAGGTCTTTGACACCGGAATCGCGTACCGCCTCGATCAGGTCGGCCGGGATGCCGCTGAGGCCAAAGCCTCCGACGGCGAGCGTCATGCCGTCCCGCAGCACGTCCTGCAGCGCGGCTGCCGCGCCGGATTTCAGCTTTGACATCTGCATCTCCTCATTGAGCTGTTGACGCAATCCACTTTGTGGACTGCTCCTCTGCTGTTGGAGCCTACGGTGCCAAAAAGGGGGCTGTCAATGGATGATTTTGCCCTCCATAGTGCCATTTTTACAGTGTGGACGGTAGGCTAATGACTGTCCACAATATGGATACTTTAAGACGATTGAACACAAAACCCGAGGAAGAAGATGACTTCATTACCGGTCCAGGGCGCACAAGTCGTCAGCCGCGCCGCCTCCCTGCTGCGTATTGTCGGGCGGAAACCGGAAGGATCCCCGCTCGTTGAACTCGTCAGGGAATCCGGGCTCACCCGCCCCACCGTGCACCGGCTGCTCTCCTCGCTGGCCTCCGAGGGCCTGCTGGACCAGGACCCGGTCAGCGGCAACTGGGTGCTGGGTCCGGAGATCCTGCTGATGGGCTCTGTGGCGTCGGCGCGCTTTCCACTCGAGGAGATCGCCCGGCCCAGCCTGCGCCGGCTCGCAGAGGAGACCGGCGAAAGCGCGTTCTTCTCCATCCGGCGCGGCGCCGAGACGGTGTGCCTGCTCCGGGAGGAGGGCAGCTTCCCGGTGCGGTCCTTTGTGCTGCACGAGGGCGTCCGCTTCCCGATCGGGGTCGCCTCCGCCGGGACCGCCATCATGGCATTCCTGCCGGAGGCGGAGCAGGAAGAGCTGCTGGCCGGCTGGACAGCGCACGCCGGCAGCTTTGCGGCCGCCCACACCCGGTCCCTGGTCCGGGAGAACTTGGAAGCGACGCGGCAGGCTGGCTATTCGGTCAACCCCGGGCTCGTGCTGGAAGGCAGCTGGGGGATGGGGGCAGCGGTCTTCGACCAGCGCGGACGGCCCGCCTGGGCGCTGTCGCTGACCGGCATCGAGCAGCGCTTCCGTGCCGAGCGGCAGGAGATGCTGGGCCGCCTCCTGATGGACGAGGCGCACCGGATCTCCACCCTGCTGCAGGGCGCCAAATAGGCCGGTGCCCGGGCGGAGCGGGTCTTGGGGCGGCTATTTCCACCAAGTGTCGAAGATGGTGACCGGGACGGTTCGTTTGTGCCGGGTGCGGAGGTATTTCTGCTCGATCAGCTCGGCTGCTGCCACCGGGATGTCGCGGCCTTCGAGGTAGTCGTCGATCGTGTCGTAGCTCAGGCCCAGCTCGTCCTCGTCGGTGCGGCCGGGCTGACCGTCGAGGAGGTCGGCCGTGGGGACCTTCTCCCAGATCCGCGCCGGGGCGCCGAGCTCGGCAAGGAGCGCCCTGTTCTGGCGCTTGTTCAGCCCGAACAGCGGCAGGATGTCGGCGCCGCCGTCGCCGTACTTCGTGAAGAAGCCGGTCACGGACTCCGCGCCGTGGTCGGTGCCGATCACCAGGTAGTTGTGCTCACCGGCGAGGGCGTATTGCGCGATCATGCGGGTCCGCGCCTTCGTGTTGCCCTTGTGAAAGTCGGAGATCCCGTTGCCCACGGTCTTCTCGAATTCGTCCTCGAAGCCGTCCACGGCGGCCGAGATGTTGAATGTCCACTCGGTTTTGGCCTGGATGAAGTCCAGGGCGGCCTGGGCGTCGTCTTCATCGCGCTGCACTCCGTAAGGCAAGCGGACGGCAACGAAGTTCGCATCCACACCTTCGGTCGCCAACTCCTCGACGGCGAGCTGGGCCAGCCGGCCGGCGAGGGACGAATCCAGTCCGCCGGAAATGCCCAGGACGAATCCCTTGGTGTGGGTCGCCTTCAGGTAGTCCTTGAGGAACGTGACGCGTTTGCGCACCTCCCCGGCCGGATCGATCCGGGGCTGCACGCCCATTTCTTCGATGATTTTCGCCTGGATGTCACGCATGAACCAAAGCCTAGCCAGAGGTGTCAACCGGACTCAACTGTGTCGCCCCGCCCGACCCCGCGGATGAGGCTTTGCAGGGAGCAAATTCCCGCCGCGTTGGCCCCTGCCGCGGCACCCCCGGCAGGAGTAGCGTATGGCCATGGAGACGACCGGGTGCGTGGTGGTCGGCGGGGGTCCGGCAGGCATGATGCTTGGGTTGCTGCTGTCCCGTGCCGGAGTGCGCGTTACGGTACTGGAGAAGCTTGCCGACTTCTTCCGGGACTTCCGCGGCGACACCGTCCATGCGTCCACAATCCGGCTGATCGACGAGCTGGGCCTGGGCGACGAGTTCCGCCGGTTGCCCCAAAGCCGGCTCAGCAGCATCGCTTTCCCGGTGCCCGGAGGTCCGCCGGTGACGGTGGGGAACTTCGATTCGATGCCTGCGCCCTACAACTACATTGCCATGATGCCGCAGTGGGACTTCTTGGACTTCCTGGCCGGCGCCGCCGCCCAGGAACCGTCCTTTGAGCTGCGGATGAGCCATACAGCCACGGCGCTGGTGCGGAACGGGGGCCGGGTCGCCGGTGTGAAGTACACAAACGCCGACGGTGCCGGGGGAGAGCTCCGGGCGGATCTGGTGGTTGCCACCGACGGGCGGCATTCCACGCTGCGCCGCGCGGCCGGGCTCGCGCCGAAAGAATACCCCGTGCCCTTTGATACCTGGTGGTTCCGGTTGCCCCGCTATTCCTCCGAATCGGGTGCCGTGGCGGGAATCGTTCCCGCATTCGGCCGGGGCGAGGCCTTGGTGACTCTAAACCGCAGCGACTACTATCAGCTGGGGTACTTGGCGCCCAAGGGCGCGGATGCCAGGATCCGGGCCGAGGGAGTCGAGGGAATCCGGCACCGGGTTGCCGCCCTGCGCCCAGACCTCGCGGACCGGGTGGGGGCCATCGCCTCGCTGGCGGAACTGCACTGGCTGGACGTGCGTCTTAACCGGCTGCGCCAGTGGCACGTCGACGGACTCCTCTGCATCGGCGACGCCGCGCACGCCATGTCGCCGGCCGGCGGCGTGGGGATAAACCTCGCCATCCAGGACGCCGCCGCAGCCGCAGCGATCCTTGCCCCGGCACTGCTTCGGGGCAAGGTGCCACGCACGGAACTGGCGAAAGTCCAACGACGGCGGCGGCTGCCCACCGTCGTAGTGCAAACCGGCCAACGGGTGATGCACAAGCTCCTGTTCGAGCCGATCATGATCGGGAAACGGTCCGGGGCGCCGGCGGCCCTGCTGTCCGTGGCACGCCATAGCCCGGCCATCAGACACCTGCTGCCCCGGTTTATCGCCTTCGGGCCGCGCCCGGAACACGCGCCGGCGTTCGCCCGGCGCGCCTAAGCCCGGCCCCAGCCGCACCCCTAGCCGGGGCCCGGCGACCGGGCCGGGATCAGCCGTGGGCTGCGAGGTAGCCAATCAGTCCCTTGACCGTGGCCACCTCCGGGTAGTCCCGCTCCGGGATGTCGACGCCGGTGGCCGTGTCGATCGTTTCGACCAGCCGGAGGAAGTCCAGCGAATCGAGTTCGAGGTCCTGCCGCAGCCGGGCGTCTTCGTTCACGCCGGCGAGGTCCACGTCCGGTGCGACCTTGCCGATCGCCGACTGTACCGCCGCCCGGGCGTCGTGTTCGTTCATGGTTCCTCCCGTTTCACATTACCCATCCGGACCCACCCGGTTCACAGGTCTTCCGGCTTCTGCAGCAGCTCGTCGATCCGCGCCAGGTAGCGGCCGCCGCGCAGCCCGTCGCTGACCCGGTGGTCAGCGGAGAGGGTGGCGACGACGGCGGGCCGGACTCCGAGCATCCCGTTCTGCGCCCACGGCTGTTCCAGCACCCGGCCGAAGCCGACCATCGCGACCTGCGGGGGATAGATGACGCCGAAGACGCTCTCCACCCCGAGATCCCCGAGGTTCGTCACGGTGATCGTGGGGTCGGCCATTTCGGCGCGCTGCAGCCGCCCGGCGCGGGCGCGGCTGACGAGGTCCCGGAGCTGCTCCATCAGCACATCTACCGGCAGGGTGTCCGCGTCGTGGATGGCAGGGGCCACGAGGCCGCCCTGGCGCAGGGCCACGGCGACACCCAGGTGCACGGACGCGCTGGGCCGGAACCCGCCGTCGTCGTAGAAGCCGTTCACCTCCGGGACCTCCTTGGCCGCGAGCGCCGCTGCCTTGAGCAGCAGCGCGGAGGGGACCAGCCGGGACGCAACCGGCCGCTGGGCGTTGACAGACTGCATCCAGTCGACGGCGGCCCGCAGGTCCAGTGTGGTGCTGAGGTAGTAGTGCGGGATGGTCTTCTTCGAGCGCGACATCAGTGACCCGATGGCCCGGCGCAGGCTGGCCACGCGCTCGCGGGCCTCCGAGGGTTCTTCGAGGGAAACGGGTGGCCCCGCGGCCGGTGCCTCCGGGGCCGGCTCCGGGAGACCGGCCCCCGGGGCACCTGCCGCCGCGGTGCCTGCCGCCGGGTGGCGGGCCGCGGCGCGCTGCACGTCCGCCACGCTTACGGTACCCTCCGGTCCGGTGCCGCTCACGGCGGAAAGCTCCACGCCGAGTTCGGCGGCCAGCCTCCGGGCCCGGGGCGAGGAGCGCACGCGTCCGGCGGCGGACGGCCTTGCCGCCCCGGCGTGCTCCACATCCGCCCTCGTGACGGCGCCGCCCTTGCCGGTGCCGTGGATCCTGGCGGTGTCCACCCCCAGCCGGTGTGCCAGATGGCGCACGGGAGGGGCGATCGGGGGAACTTCCTTGGCAGTGAGAGCAACGGCGGCGGCCCCATCCCGGGGCGGCGGCGCCTCATGGCGGGGGGCCCCGACCTCAGCCGGGGTCTGCGTGATCCTGGCCAGCGGGGTGCCCACCGGAACTGTTTCGCCGAGGTCCACGAGGAGCTCGGCGACCACTCCCTCCTGGAAGGACTCCACATCCATGACGGTCTTGTCGGTATCTACCACCGCCACAAGGTCCCCGCGGCGCACGTAGTCACCGGGCTTGACCAGCCATTCGACGATCTTGCCGTGCTCCATGTCAGCACCGAGTGACGGCATTAGGAAGTCAGCCACGCGCGCCGACCGCCTCCCGGGCTGCAGCGACAATCCGCTCGACGGACGGCAGTGCCGCCAGTTCCAGCTGCTTGGAATACGGGATCGGCACTTCGGCGCTGCAGACCCGGCCCACCGGGGCATCCAGGTCATAAAACGCCTGCTCGGTGATCCGGGCGCTGATCTCCGCGGAAATGCTTCCGCTGCGCCATCCCTCATCCACCACCACGGCCCGGTGGGTCCGCCGCACAGAGGTGAGGATGGCTTCGTCGTCGAGCGGCCGCAGGGTGCGCAGGTCCAGCACTTCGGCGTCAATGCCTTCATTTGCGAGCTGCCCGGCGGCGTCCAGCACTGCCGGGAGGGTTCCGCCGTAGGTGATGAGGGAAACATCGTTCCCGGGGCGCCGGACCGCGGCGGTGTCGATGTCAACCGGGCCGGCGGCGTCGTCGAGCTCCCCGGTGACGTTGTACAGCGAGCCGTGCTCGAAGATCAGGACCGGGTCGGGGTCCTGGAGAGCGGTCCACAACATGCCACGGGCGTCGGCGAGCGTGGCGGGGGCGAGGATGCGCAGCCCGGGGATGTGGGCGTACCAGCCCTCAAGGCTGTGGGAATGCTGCGCCCCGAGCTGGCGGCCGGCGCCGGTGGTCATCCGGATCACGACCGGGACATTGAACTGGCCACCGGACATGTGCAGCAGGGAAGCGGCGTTGTTCACGATCTGGTCCAGCGCGAGGAGGCTGAAGTTGACGGTCATGATCTCCACGATCGGCCGCATCCCGCCGAGCGCCGCGCCGATCCCTGCCCCGACAAAGCCCGACTCCGACAGCGGGGTGTCGCGGATCCGGTCGGGCCCGAATTCCTCCAGCAGCCCCAGGCTGACCGCGAAGGAGCCGCCGTAGGCTCCCACGTCCTCGCCCATCAGGAAAACCCGCTCGTCCCGGAGCATCGCGTCGCGGATGCCGGCCCGAAGAGCCTCGCGGTAGCTTGATTTCATGGCCCGGTCCGCCCGCCGATACTGGTTTCCGGGCCGGCGCCGCGCTCGCTGTAGACGAACCGGGTGAGGTCCTCGAGCGGTTCGGGGCTGCCGGCTTCGGCGAACTCGACGGCGGCGGCCACCTCCGCGTCGGCGTCCGCCTCCAGCTGCTCCCAGTCCTGCGCGGAGAGCTGGCCCGCGTCCTCCAGCGCGGCGCGCAGCAGGACGATGGGGTCACGTTCGAGCCAGCGGGCGACTTCGGCTTTCTCGCGGTACCGTTCCGGGTCGAACATCGAGTGCGCCCGGAACCGGTAGGTGCGCAGCTCCAGGAAGTGCGGTCCGCCGCCGGAACGGACGGCGTCCACGGCGCGCCGGGCCGTTTCCTCGACGGCCAGGACGTCCATGCCGTCCACGGCCCACGCGGCGATCTCATAGGCGGCGGCCTTGAGGGCGATGTCCGGCTGCGATTCCGAACGCCCCAGCGCCGTCCCCATGGCATAGAGGTTGTTCTCGCAGCAGAACAGCACCGGCAGTTGCCACAGCGCGGCGAGATTGAGGCTTTCGTGGAATTCGCCCTCCGCGACGGCGCCCTCGCCGAAGAAGCACACGGTCACGCGGGAGCGTCCGGCCATCTTGTCCGCGAGAGCCAGCCCGACGGCGAGCGGCAGGCCCCCGGCGACGATTGCGTTGCCGCCGAAGAAGCGGGTGGCGGCGTCGAACAAGTGCATGGACCCGCCGCGGCCGCGGCAGCAGCCCTCCACGAAGCCGTACATCTCCGCCAGGATCGCACCGGCGGAGACCCCGCGGAGGAGGGCGTGGCCGTGCTCCCGGTAGGTGGCGACGACGGCGTCCTCCGGGGCCAGGGTTTCCAGCACACCGGTCGCGACGGCTTCCTCGCCGATGTAGACGTGCAGGAAGCCGCGGATCTTGGCGGCGCTGTAGAGCTCGACGCATTTCTCCTCAAGACGGCGGACCCGGAGCATCTGCAGCAGCAGGTGCCGGCCGTGGGCCGGATCCGGGTGGCTGCCGGGCACGTCCGCGGACCCGGTCATGTCCGGGCCTCCGGTGCTTGGGGCCCGGGTGCGGCAGCGTCCGGCTCCGGCGCCCCGGCCGGGGCCTCGATGGTCGAGGTGTCGCCCTCCGGCAGGCCGAGTTCACGGGCCTTGAGCAGCCGCCGGAGGATCTTGCCGCTGCGGGTCCGCGGCAGGGCCGTGGTGAAGTCCAACAGCCGGGGCGCCACCGCCGGGCCGAGTCTCTTGCGGGCGAAGCCGATGATCGCCAGCTGCAGTTCCTCGGAGGGTTCCCAGCCGGGCCGCAGTTCCACGAACGCCTTGACCACCTCGCCGGCCACCGGATCGGGGACCCCGATCACCCCGGCTTCGGCCACGGCCTCGTGTTCCATCAGCAAGCTCTCCACTTCGAACGGGCCGATCAGGTGACCCGAGGACTTGATGACGTCGTCGCCGCGTCCGACGAACCAGTAGTATCCGTCGGCGTCGCGCCGGGCGAGGTCGCCGGTGAGGTACCAGCCGCCCACGAAGCACCGGCGGTAGCGTTCCTCCTCATGCAGGTAGCCGCGGAACATCGAGGGCCAGCCCGGCCGCAGGGCCAGTTCGCCGACGGCGTCCGGCGCCGTCACGAGGACCGCCTTGCCGTTGCGGACAATGGGCTTGTCCTGGGCGTCCCGGGCCACGATGGCCGCCTCGACGCCGGGCAGCGGCCGGCCCATCGAGCCGGGGCGGATCTCGGTGGCAGCGAAGTTGGAGATCATGATGCCGCCCGTTTCGGTCTGCCACCAGTTGTCATGCACGGGCTGGCCGAACGCCTCCTGGCCCCAGACGACAACCTCCGGATTGAGCGGTTCCCCGACGCTGGCGACGAAGCGCAGCGCGGACAGGTCATGGCCCTTGGTGCGGTCCGCGCCGGCCTTCATCAGCATCCGCAGCGCCGTGGGGGCGGTGTACCAGACCGTGACGCGCTGTTCGGCAAGGATCCGGTACCAGCGGTCCGCGTCCATCTCCTCTTCGTCCACGATCGTTGTCACCCCGTGGGTCAACGGCGCGATCACACCATACGAGGTGCCGGTGACCCAGCCGGGGTCGGCCGTGCACCAGTAGACATCCTCCGGGTGCAAGTCCAGCGCGGAGGTGCCGGTCGCATGGTGGGCGGTGACGGCGTCGTGTACGTGGATGGCGCCCTTCGGGGTTCCGGTGGTGCCGGACGTGAAATGCAGCAGGGCCATGTCCTCGGCCTGCGTCGCGGAGATCCCGCCGTCGGCCGGCGCTGCGGACATCAGCGCGGCGAGGTCCAGCGTTCCCGGCTCCGGGCTGCCGTCGGCGTCGGTCAGCAGGACGTGCCGGAGTTCCGGCAGTGAGTCGCGGAGCTGGGCAATCTTCTTGCGGTACAGGGCCCGGGTGGTGACCAGGGCCCGGCCGGAGCCCAGCTGCAGCCGCTGGCGGACGGGTTCGGGGCCGAACGCGGAGAACAGCGGGCAGAAGACGCTGGCGTTCTTCAGGGTGCCCAGCACCGCGATGTACAGCGCCGGGCCGCGGCCGGTGAGCGAGAAGACGCGCTCACCGCGCCCGATGCCGAGGGCGCGCAGCACCCCGGCAAAGCGGGTGGTCTGCTCTGCAAGTTCGGCGAACGTGAGTGAGTGGCTGCTGCCGTCGGCCCGGACGAACCGCAGCGCCTCGTGCCCGGCGAGTCCCCCGGCTGCGTGCCGGTCCACTGCTTCGTAGGCGATGTTGACGCCGCGGCCCCCTGGCAGTCCGGACAGTTGATGGCGGGCTTCGTCCCAGGAGAACGCGGCACACGCAGCGTTATAGTCCACCAGGTTCGGCCGGACCCGGAGGCCGCCGACGTCTTTGGCAATGGTGGGCCAGCGGGTCGAGGGTTCCGTGCCTGCCGTCATGGTTCCATCGCACTCCTGCCAGGCAAGGGTTCCTAGAGGACAAAGACCCGGCGCGTGCCGGGAGCAACCGGGTGACGGCCCGACATCAACGGGGCGGCTGGGAATCCGGCGCCGGCCAGCCACTAAACTGGGTCCCATGACTGCCAACAGTGCCCCCGCAGCTGACACCGCTGCCGCCCGTGCCCGCCTTCTTGAACTGATCAAGGAGCTGGCCGTCGTCCGCGGCAAGGTCATCCTCTCCAGCGGCGCCGAAGCGGATTACTATATTGACCTGCGCCGGATCACGCTGCACCATGAGGCGTCCAAACTGGTGGGCCAGGTGATGCTCGCGATGCTGGCCGACGCCGGTATCGACTTCGAGTGCGCGGGCGGGCTCACCATGGGTGCCGACCCTGTGGGAACCGCCGTGATGCACGCCGCCGTCGACGCCGGACGTCCGGTGGATGCCTTTGTGGTCCGCAAGGCGCAGAAGTCCTACGGCATGGGCCGCCAGGTGGAAGGTCCCGCCGTCGAGGGCCGCAAGGTGCTCGTCCTGGAGGACACGTCCACCACCGGCGGTTCCGCGCTGACTGCTGTCGAGGGCGTCCGAAGGGCCGGCGGCAACGTGGTCGCCGTCGCGGTGATCGTGGACCGTGACACCGGTGCGAAGGAAAGAATCGAAGCGGCGGCCGGTGTTCCCTACCTCTTCGCCTTCGGCAAGGACGAGCTCGGGCTGAGCTAGGGCGCTGGTTCCTTTAGCCGGCACGCATGGTCCGGAGGGTGGCGGTGACTTATTATGTCGAATATCCATCAAGCGCCTCCGGAGGCCACAGCCATGCTGCTCCCCGAAGAAATCCTCGGCACTGAGCCCCTCAGTACCCTCGACCAGATTCAGAACCTCATCCTGGAAAGCGCGGATTTCGAGGAATTCCTCGATGAACTCGCCCGCTTTTCCGCCCACCAGGTAGCCGGTTCCGGCGACGACGCGCTGTGCGGCATCACACTGTTGCGCGACCGGAAGGCCGCCACGATTGGCTGGAGCAGCGATACCGCCCGTGAAGTGGATGAAATCCAGTACAGCCTCTCGCAGGGCCCGTGCCTGACGGCGGCGAAGGAAGAGCGCGAAGTCTATGTGCCGGACCTTCTGGATGAGGACCGGTGGGGCCCTGACTACGCCAGCGCCGTCGCTGCACATGGCCTGCGTTCCGTTCTCTCCGTGCCGTTCCATCTCCAGGGGGAAGCCCAGGCGGCGCTGAACCTCTACTCTGATGTCCCGCGCAAATTCGACGGCGACGTCGCCGCCAGGGCTCGTGGTTATACCCGGCAAATTTCACAGGCGTTGCGGCTCGCGGTCCGCTTTTCCATGCACGCCGACGGTGCCACGAACCTTCGGGCCACGCTCAAATCCCGCACGGTGATCGACATGGCTATCGGGATTGTGATGGCGCAGAACCGGTGCAGCCAGGAGGCAGCCGTCAGGATCCTCACGGACGCTTCCAGCAACGGCAACGTTAAGCTGCGTGATATCGCAGCGTCCCTGGTGACGTCTGTGGGCGGCGCCGCGTCCCGGACACATTTTGAAGAGCCTGGTGGGAGAGCGGCTGGCTGAACTGGCAGCACACTGTGACTTGTGCGCCCCTCGGGGGGGCCTATATTCTGGGTGAGGTTGAGCCGTCGGCCATAGCAACCCTCTTTTGGAGTACCTATGGATACCTCGCTGAACGCTCAAGCCGCACTGGATATTGCCGCGGATATCTTCCGGATCGATGTCCGGGGAAGCCTCTCCCAGGACTCTCGCCCTGAGCTGATGCAGCTGATTCAGCGCATCCGGCGGATGGGCATCACCTCGCACATCCGGGTGTGCCTCGGCCGGGCGCAGTTTGTGGAATCCGCAGCTTTGGCGGGCCTGCGAAACGATCTTAACGTCATTGACGGTGCAGCCGCACTGGTCGACGCGGCGGGCGCATTGCCAGGCTCGGCAGGAGTCTCGCTCGAGCTGAACCCCCACCCGGACAGCGCCGTCGCCGCGTTGACGTCCATCGATGTTTCGGCGGACCTCACATCGGCCGTTCACGCAACGGGCCCCAGGCCATTAAACGGCTTCTCCAATGATGAACTGTTCGCTGCGAGTGACTCAGTGTTCGGGTTGCTGGACAACCCGGCTAATATGGCCCGTTCGCAACTGCTTGCCACCTATGACGAAATCGGCCTCGAAATCAGCCGGCGCGAAATCTGTCTCGAACCCGGCCGCCCGGACGCCGCCCGCGAACCCGAGCCGGCCTAGGCCGCACTTCCGTCCGGCTGTGGCTGAGCTGTTACCGGGTGCGGTTTCTGATCCGCGTTCTTTGATGGCTACGGTAGAGGGGTGCCGCGTGAGCCGGAAGTTGAGGATGTGGGCGATGCCTCCCGGATGCTTCGCCACGCCGCGGAACTGAAACGGTTCTCCCGGCGGGGTTTCCTGGCCGGGACAAGCGCGGCTTCCGTGCTGGCTGCCGACATGCTGTTTACCCGGCGTGTGCAGGCCGAGCGCCGCGTCCACAAGATCCTCCCGGTGCCGGACGAGACTGCGGAGAAGTACTTCCCGCACACCAGCTGGTTCCTTTTTCCAGGCTACAAAACGAGCTGGGAAGAAGCCCAGTGGATCCTGACGGCGCTTCGCGGGACGCTGACCAAGCGGGGCCAGCTGGCCGCTGTCGGATACTCCAACGTCGGCATTGACATCGACGAGATTGTCATCGCCGTGGTGGAGTACGCGCGGGCCCATCAGCTGACCACCTACTACTTCTACGGCCACAGCTTCGGCGGTATGGTGGCGACCCAAGTCGCCGCCCGGCTCCGTGAACTGCATGGCATTGAAGTGGCCTTCATTCTGTTGGATTCCAGTCCCAGCAGCCGGCACGACGTTCTGGACCAGAGCTGGTTTGAGGGTGTTGTGTTTCTCTACGAGAGCGGCTTCCGCTTCCCCACGGTGCTGCGCGGCGGCTACGAACTCGGCGAGCGGATGCTGCACAAGGACGAGCGCAGCTGGGGACAGATCCTGGACCAGACGCTGGAACAGCTCTCTCCGATTGCCCCGTCCAGCGTGCTGATCCAGACCGAGTCGGCCTACATCTACCACTTTGATCCCACCAGGTTCGCGGGAAAGCTCGGCGGAACGCGGATGGCTTTTGTCGGCAATCCACGCGACCAGACCGTGGACTACGAATCGGCACGGGACTCCTGGTCCTTGATCTTTAAGGAAAACATGGCCTCGGACTCGTTCACGACCGACGGCGCCCGGCCGGCGCACGCCAGCCCCGGCTGGAACCCGTTCGTTTACCGGCCCATCATCGACGAACTTCAGAACGAAATCCTGCCGCTGCCGTCCGGCGGAGGGAAAAAAACCGCCTTCTAGGGCTGCCTAAATCTGGCTCTTCAGGTCGGCAACGGAGTTCAGGATCTGGTTGGGCCGGAACGGGTACGCGGCGATGTCGTCCTTGTGGGTGATGCCGCTGAGCACCAGCACCGTGTGCAGACCCGCTTCCATGCCGGCGATGATGTCGGTGTCCATCCGGTCACCGATCATGGCGGTGGTTTCCGAATGCGCGTCGATCTGGTTCATTGCTGAGCGGAACATCATCGGGTTCGGCTTGCCGACGATGTAGGGCTCCCGCCCGGTCGCCTTGGTAATAAGCGCAGCGATGGCGCCGGTGGCAGGCATCGGACCATCCTTCGAGGGCCCGGTGGCATCAGGGTTGGTGGCGATGAACCTCGCGCCGCCCAAGATCAGCCGGATGGCCATGGTGATGGCCTCAAACGAGTAGGTGCGGGTTTCGCCCAGCACCACGAAGTCCGGGTCCTGGTCGGTGAGGATAAAACCTGCTTCGTGCAGCGCGGTAGTGAGGCCCGCCTCGCCGATCGTGTAAGCGCGGTTGCCGGAATCCGAGCCGCGCACCTGATCCTTGAGGAACTGGGCCGTGGCCAGGGCCGAGGTCCAGATATTCTCCTCGGGGATTTCCAGGCCCGAGCTCTTCAGCCGGGCTGCGAGGTCGCGGGGTGTGAAGATGGAGTTGTTGGTCAGGACCAGGAAGCGTTTGGAGGTGTCCACCCAGCGTTGGATGAGTTCGGCGGCGCCGGGAATGGGCTGGTTTTCGTGGACCAGGACACCGTCCATGTCCGTCAGCCAGCACTCAATCTCCTGGCCGCTGCGGTACACCGATTTTGATGAGTACACGTCGTCCGCGTCATCCCTGTGGTCTGCCTGCTGATCCGCCATGCTGTCCTCCGCCGATAATGTGCCGATGCCAGTCCCAGTCTAATGTTGAGTGGTGACTGAACCCGAGATAACCAGCGAATCCCTTCCCGTTACGGCGGAGGCGGGGGAGGCGGCCGCCGGGGCAGAGGCCAAGGCGGAGGTCGGCGTCGGCCCTTGGGAAGGCGAACTGCCGGACGGCGATCACTGGGACCCGGACCTCCTGACAGACGGGGACCGCCGCAACGTGGTGGACAAGTACCGCTACTGGAGGCACGAGTCGATCGTGTCGGACCTGGACGCCAAGCGGCACAATTTCCACATCGCGATCGAAAACTGGCAGCACGACATGAACATAGGCACCGTCGTGCGGAGCGCCAACGCGTTCCTGGCCAAGGAAGTGCACATCATCGGACGACGCAGATGGAACCGCCGCGGGGCTATGGTCACCGACCGGTACCAGCACATCCGCCACCACCCCACAGTGGCGGACTTCGTGGCGTGGGCACAGGGGGAGGGGCTGGCCATCATCGGCATCGACATCTTCCCGGACTCCGTCCCGCTGGAGACCTACGAACTGCCCAAAAACTGCGTACTGGTGTTTGGCCAGGAGGGCCCGGGGCTGTCCGCCGAGGTCCACCAGGCGGCGGTGGACACCTTGTCGATCGAGCAGTTCGGCTCCACCCGCTCAATCAATGCCGCCTCGGCCGCTGCCATTGCGATGCACGCCTGGATCCGCAGGCACGTGTTCAACCAGCTCCCGGGGTAAGCCGCACGAAGGGGCGGCGCCCGGGACCCCGCGGGTTGGCAGTTCGCGGCAGTCTGTCGCGAAACACCGCAGCGAAGTGCACACCCGGCGAAGCGGAACAGCAACGGCCGCGACTATGACGGACCCGAGTGACCGCAGACACTGCCGCGGCGCAGGAGTGGCTAGGATGGTTCGTAGCCGACGAGGTTTACTCCAGGGTCAACCAGCCCGCAGACGAAATTCACTTTAGGAGTCAGCATGCCCATTGCATCCCCAGAGATCTACTCCGAGATGATCGACCGCGCCAAGTCGGGCGGCTTCGCGTTCCCGGCCGTCAACGTCACCTCCTCCCAGACCCTTAACGCAGCCCTCCGCGGCTTCGCCGAGGCCGAGTCCGACGGGATCGTCCAGGTCTCCACCGGCGGCGCAGCCTACTGGTCCGGCGCGTCCACCAAGGACATGGTCGCCGGTTCGCTTGGATTCGCCGCGTTTGCCCGCGAGGTTGCAAAGAACTACGGCGTTAATATCGCCCTGCACACGGACCACTGCCCCAAAGACAAGCTGGAGGGCTTTGTCCTGCCGCTGCTCGCCGCTTCCGAGGCCGAGGTCAAGGCCGGTCGAAATCCACTCTTCAGCTCGCACATGTGGGACGGCTCCGCCGAGACCCTCCCGGAGAACCTCCGGATTGCCCGCGAACTGCTCGCGCGCACCGCTGCCGCCAAGATGATCCTTGAGGTCGAAATCGGCACCGTCGGCGGCGAGGAAGACGGCGTCGAGAACGCCATCAATGACAAGCTCTACACCACCGTCGAGGACGCGCTGGCCACGATCGAGGCACTCGGCTCCGGGGAGAACGGCCGCTACATCACGGCGCTGACCTTCGGCAACGTGCACGGCGTCTACAAGCCCGGCGGCGTTAAGCTCCGCCCGGAAATCCTCAAGGACATCCAGGAACAGGTCGGCGCCAAGCTCGGCAAAGCGAACCCGTTCGACCTGGTCTTCCACGGCGGCTCCGGTTCCTCCGAGAAGGAGATTGCCGACGCCGTCTCCTACGGTGTGATCAAGATGAACATCGACACCGACACCCAGTACGCATACACCCGGCCTGTAGTGGACCACATGCTGCGCAACTATGACGGTGTGCTGAAGGTCGACGGCGAGGTCGGCAACAAGAAGCTGTACGACCCCCGCGTCTGGGGTGCGTCCGCCGAGGCTGGCCTCGCGGCCCGCGTCGTCGAGGCTGCCCAGCAGCTCGGCTCAACCGGCAGGACGTTCTAAGGATGTCGGAGGAGTTCCGCAGGAATCTGATGGGCCC
Source organism: Pseudarthrobacter sp. PH31-O2 (assembly GCF_030063265.1). Lineage (NCBI taxonomy): Bacteria > Bacillati > Actinomycetota > Actinomycetes > Micrococcales > Micrococcaceae > Pseudarthrobacter > Pseudarthrobacter sp. PH31-O2. The sequence goes on from NZ_JASIST010000005.1 coordinate 106,231, forward strand.
GGAGCCGACGCTCCTGCCGGCCGAGACTGACATCCACAGGGGGCTGGATGCTGGTCAGGAAGCTCTCGACCTGGTGGAAAAGCACCCGACCTCGTCGCTGCTGTGGGCCGTGCTGGCCGAAGAAGCGTGGGCCGAGGGCCGGACCATCGACTCGTACGCCTACTCCCGTGTTGGCTACCACCGCGGCCTGGATTCGCTGCGCCGCAACGGCTGGCGCGGCGTCGGAGCCATCCCGTGGGAGCACGAACCGAACCGCGGCTTCCTGCGCGCCCTGTACTCGCTGGGCCGGGCCTCGGCGGCCATCGGGGAAGCCGAGGAGCCCGAGCGGATCGAGAAGTTCCTTAACGATTCGGACCCCAGGGCCAAGGCGGCCATCGAAGCCGAGAAGCGCTAATTCGCGCCTAAACCTACCCGCGCTTAAATGACGACGGCGGCCGCCTACCTCATGGTGGGCGCCCGCCGTCGTGCGTTGGCTGGGGGCTAGCTGGTCTTGGCCAGACCGGTGCGGGCCATGGCGTCGGCGTAAACCGTGCCCATCTCGTCGAGGTACTGTTCCTGCCGGGCGGGGGTGCCGGCGAAGGCGCGGCCGCTGAGTGAGCGGACCTTGTAGGTCTTGAGGCCGCGGCGCCAGATCATGGGTACCTCGGTTTTGAGGAGCAGGTTCGCGAGGCGGTTGGCTTCGGTGCCGTGCGCCACGATAACCGAGGCGCGGGGCACCACAGCGAGGAATTTCAGCAACGGCTTCAGGCCCGCGGAAATCTGATCCGGGGTGAACTTGCCGTTCGGCTCGCCCGGGACGTACCAGGGGTGCACGTTCCACGGCATCACGTACTCGGGGCGCAGGCCCAGCTTCCACTGGACACCGAGCAGGCGGGTGGCGGCTTCATCATCACCGGCGGTGATAAAACCAGACTCGTCCTCCGTCCCGATGTTGGAGAAGAGGCTGATGATGCGGCACTCATCGACGTCGTGAATCGGGTCAACGTAGGGGACGTTCGTGCCAGCTTTGGTTGCCTGCAGCGTGTCGCACAGCTCGTTGACGGCCGCGACGCTAGTTTCATAGCGGCGGCTCAGAAGCTGTTCGCGGGAATTTTCAGTGGCCAAGGCTGTCATATATTGCTGAGTCTCCTGCGGGATTGGTAAAGCTGCCGGACCGGACGAGGGCACGCCTAACACCGGGGCACGCCCAATATGGTGCGGTTTGAAAAGGTGGTGTGGACCGATTTCCTAGTCGATCCTTATTAGTCTATCAAGCCCTGCGAAATGGCGGACCTGCCGCCGCCGATCTACCAGAGCCGTGCGCTGGCGCGGCGCGCACCCTCGCCCAGGGCTTCCAGCTTGGCGTAAGCGATTTGCGGGTGCACGCGGCCGCCGAGACCGCAGTCTGTGGAGGCAATCACATTTTCGCGGCCCACCAATTGGGCGAAACGTACGATCCGGTCAGCTACCAGATCCGGGTGCTCGACGACGTTTGTGGCGTGGGAGACGACGCCGGGGATGATGATTTTTCCGTCCGGAAGCCGGGTGTCTTCCCAGATCCGCCATTCATGCTCGTGGCGGACGTTGGCTGCCTCGAAGGAGTAACCGCCTGCCTTAATCTGCAGGACGGAGCCGATAATGTCCGCGAAGGGGACGTCCGTGGTGTGCGGCCCGTGCCACGAGCCCCAGCAGACGTGCAGCCGGATCTTCTCCTGTGGCAGCCCGCGCAGTGCCCAGTTTGTGGCTTCGACCCGGAGCTGGATGAATTTGAGGTAGTCGGCCAGGCTTGGTTCCGGGTTAATCTGGTCCCAGCTTTCGGCCAGCGACGGGTCGTCGAGCTGGACCGTGAGCCCGGCGTCGATGATGGCCTTGTATTCCTCGCGCATGGCGTCGGCGCAGGCATAGAGGAGTTCCTCATCGCTGCTGTAGTACTCGTTGGCGACGCGGGCACAGGATCCGGGGGAGAGGGAAGCCACGAAGCCCTCGGTGAGTCCGGCGGCGGCCAGCCCCGCCCTCAGGTTGGCGGTATCCGAGCCGACGAGGGCCTGCCCGGTATAGCTCAGCGGTCCGGCAATTTTCGGTTGCGTGACACTCTTGCGGTGCGCGAGGATCCCCGCGGACGGATCGTTGTAGGCCTCATTGAACTTCTGCCTGTCGCGCCGGTCCGGGAACGAGGTCAGCACGATGTTTCCGGGGCTTGAGCGGCGCACCGCGGAGTCGGCCCAGCGGTCCACGTCGGTCGGTTCAAGGCCGCCCAGCCGGCTGAAGGAATAGTTCCACCACGCACCGTAGTCCACAGAGCTGGACATCGTGTGTCCGTATTCGCCGTCGTTGGGGATATCGATGCCGAGGTCCTTCTGGCGCTGCACCACATCCACCACGGAGGTTGCCAGCAGGTCCAGGAATTCCGGGCTGATGCCGTCTGCGTCCTTGGCCTCATTCGCGGCGATGAGCTCAGGGGTGCGGGGCAGGGAGCCTGCATGGGTGGCCCGGATGTGGTCGGTGTTCTGGTGCATGGGGCGCTTCCTTTCCATCGGTCCTGGCGGTAGCACCCTGAACCGCCACAAGCTGCGAACGGAGGGGTTGCTGCGGCGTCAATGGTCCAGGTCCCTCGGCCGCTCGGGATGGTCACCTCTCACCTAATTCCACCGGGCGGGCCTGCGCAAGTCCTTCCGCCCGCGTTCCGCAGGCTGGACAGCGGGGTGCGTGCACCATCGGCGGGAAGTCCATTGGATGGTCAAATGAGCCGCAGCTACCGCGATCGGCTAAACTTGGGTGGTAAGAGCCCCGGACTCTGGCGTTGATGACAAGAGCACAGCGGTAGATTCGGGGCATTCTCATGAACGGCGCTGAGATCCGCGACCACCCGTGGATCACCCGGATTTCGGCCCGAACGAATGGGGGAGGATCCCATGCCAGCAATCGTGATCGTCGGAGCCCAGTGGGGCGACGAAGGCAAAGGTAAGGCCACTGACCTGCTTGGTGGCCGAGTCGACTACGTCGTCAAGCCCAACGGCGGCAACAATGCCGGGCACACCGTCGTCGTAGGCGGTGAGAAGTACGAGCTAAAGCTCCTTCCGGCCGGCATCCTGAGCCCCAACGCGGTTCCGATCATCGGCAACGGCTGTGTGGTGAACCTGGAGGCGCTGTTTGAGGAGATCGACGGCCTCGAAGCCCGCGGCGCCGACACTTCCAAGCTGCGCGTCTCCGCCAATGCCCATCTCGTCGCGCCTTACCACCAGGTCCTGGACAAGGTCACCGAGCGGTTCCTCGGCAGCCGCGCCATCGGAACCACCGGCCGCGGCATCGGCCCGGCCTACATGGACAAAGTCGCCCGGCTTGGCATCCGCGTCCAGGACGTTTTCGACGCCTCCATCCTGCGCCAAAAGGTCGAAGGCTCGCTGCGCCAAAAGAACGAACTCCTGGTCAAGGTCTACAACCGCCGCGACATCGAGGTGGAGGAGATTGTGGAGTACTTCCTGTCCTTCGCCGAACGCCTGCGCCCGCTGGTCATCGACAGCACCTACGTCCTGAACACCGCATTGGACGAGGGCAAAGTCGTCCTGATGGAAGGCGGCCAGGCCACCTTCCTGGACGTCGACCACGGCACCTACCCCTTTGTGACCTCCTCGAACCCGACGGCGGGCGGCGCCTCCGTGGGTTCGGGCATCGGCCCGACCCGCATCTCGCGCTCCATCGGCATTATCAAGGCCTACACCACCCGAGTGGGCGCCGGGCCGTTCCCCACCGAACTCTTCGACGACATGGGCATGTACCTGCAGAAGACCGGCGGCGAGTTTGGCGTCAACACCGGACGCCCGCGCCGTTGCGGCTGGTATGACGCCGTGCTGGCCCGCCACGCATCCCGCGTCAACGGCTTCACGGACTACTTCGTCACCAAGCTGGACGTCCTCACGGGCATCGAGCAGATCCCGGTCTGTGTGGCGTACGACGTGGATGGGGTCCGGCACGATGAAATGCCGATGACCCAGACCGAGTTCCACCACGCCAAGCCCATCTTCGAGTACTTCGAAGGCTGGACCGAGGACATCACCGGGGCCCGCACCCTGGCGGACCTGCCCGAGAACGCCAAGAACTACGTGCTGGCGCTCGAGAAGCTCTCCGGCACCCGTTTCTCCGCGATCGGCGTCGGCCCGGACCGGGACCAGACCATTGTTATCAATGACTTGATCAACGACTGACGCAACAACTGACGCACGACGGCGGCGGGTCACCTGGATAAGGTGGCCCGCCGCCGTCGTCGTTAACCGTCCCGGACCTGAAAAAGAACTTCCAATCCGCGCGTAACCTTTTGGGGCGCCTCAGCGATTACTCCTTTGTAAGCGCCGCCGGAACCTGGACCCCCATCAGGTATCCGGGGCCTTCCACTGCAAGTGCTGCCGGCGCCTGCCCCCATCGGGCGGCGCCGGCCAGCCTTCAATCAACCAAAGGATGCACGTTTTTATGAAGAGTGTTAGCACGAGCACCAAGATTGCTGTCGGCGCCGCTGTTCTCGCGGTTGGAGGCTTCTCCGGAATCGGCCTGGCCAACGCGGCCCAGGTTTCGAGCACCCAGCAGGCTGAAGTGAACCACGCTACGCCCGCCACCCCGGCAGTTCCGTCCGTTCCGGCAACTCCGGATCTGCCCGCTGTTCCCGCCACCCCGGCAGTGCCCGCCACCCCGGCAGTGCCCGCCACCCCGGACAGTGACGGCGCCGCGAAGGCCGGCGCCGACGTTGAGGATACCGACAGTGCCGCCGAGGGTTCCGTTGCCGCTGCGAAGGACGGCGTCTCCGTCCAGGGTGCAGCCAACGCCAGAGGAGGTGCCGAGGCCAAGGCCCACGCCGGCGTGACAGTGGCCACCCCGGCAGTTCCCGGCGCCCGGAACGTCCCCGCTGTCCCCGCTGTTCCGGCACTGCCGTCGGCCGAGCTGCCCAAGCTCGACAAGTAAGCACTGCACGCCTCCCTTCGGAGGTAACGGGGTGCGGCCGCTACACTATCGGGGCCGCACCGCCAGCAGTAACGGAAGGAAAGCCACTTGGCAGACCAGCTGAGCGATGACGATCTGTCAGCAGCCTTGGCTGGCGACCCGTCCGGATTCAGCGCCGTCTACACCTTGATTTCCCCCGCAGTGCTCGGTTACTTCCGGGCCAAGGGCGTCGATGACGCGGAGGCCCTGACCCAGGACGTATTTGTGGACGTTCTGCCGAAACTGGCGAATGTCACCGGTGGCCACAAAGGCCTGCGAACCTTCATTTTTTCGGTCGCCCACGCCAGGCTTGTAGACCACCACCGGCGCTCCGAACGGACACCGTGTCTGGCTGAATATAACCCGTTGAACGACGCGCGGTATTCCGCATCCGCCGAGGACGAGGCCCTCGGTTCCCTCGGCGGCCTGTCCTACACACTCTCCCGGCTCAACGGCGAGCAACGGGAAGTCCTGGTCCTGCGGATCGTCGCGGACCTTTCCATCGACCAGGTGGCCGGCATCATGGGCAAGAGCCCGGGTGCCATCAAACAGCTTCAGCGACGCGGGCTCAGCGCCCTGCGCGAACTCGTCACCGAAAAGGACCACGCAGCATTATGACCGGCACACGCGAACCCCTGCAGGATGGCGGCATTCAGGCGATGCTCCGTGATTCCGGTCTCGAGGGTGCCGCCGAACTCGGCAGCACCCTGGCGCAGCTCCAGGCCATGGTCCCGGACCGGGCCCCTACTCCCCGGGCCGACCTCGCGGCAATGCTCACCGCCGGCGGCAGCAGTTCCGCCGCTGCAGGTCCTGCTGCACACCCGACGGCGGCCGTACCCGCTGTGACGCCGGTGCCAGGCGCCATTGCCGGGGTCCTGCCGTGCGGGGTGGTCAGCCTCGGCGAACGCCGCGGCCGCAAGCGCGGGTTGGCGATCCTGGGCGGCGCCGTCGTGGGTGCAATGACGCTCGGTGCCGGCGCGGTCGCCGCCTCAAGCGAGGACTTCCGCAAAAATGTCAGCCACACTGTAGGCGGCATTTTCCAGCCCGCCGGCCCGACTCCCGACGTTGCTCCGGAGCCCGCCGCCCCGTCGCCGGCGGATATTCCGGCCCCGGTTGTGCCCGCCAACCCAGCCGGCAACCCTGCGCTGCCGCCGTCAGTGGACGCTCCTGAGGCACCGGAAACCCCCGCCGCGAAGCCTGCGAAGCCCGGCGGCGCGGGCACTCCGGCGGCTGAAGGCCGGGGTGGACTCCTCCCGCTGCCGCCCCATCGCCCTGTCATACCGGCCGTCACGCCGGCCGTGCCGGGACTTCCCGGCGCGGGCGAGAGCCGGACCCTCCCCAAGGCTCAGCTGCCGGGGCGGGCCATTCCCCGGGTGCTCCCTTCGCTCCCGGGCCAGCCCTAGGCCACGCGCTCCCGATCCGCCCAGTTCGCCGGTAGCGTGCGGGCTCGCCGTAGGACAACAGCGAGCTCGCACGTTACCGGCGAGTTCGGCATTCGAACGCGCCGGAAGCGCTAGGCCAGGACCTGCCGCTTGGCGGAAATGACCCCAGTGTCGAAGCCGGCCAGATGCAGACCGCCGTGGAACCGGGCATGCTCAATCTTCACGCAGCGGTCCATCACGACGTCGAGCCCGGCGGCTTCGGCTTCTTTCGCGACTTCCTCGTGCCAGGACCCAAGCTGCAGCCAGAGCGTTCCGGCTCCGGCCGCGATGGACTCCTCCAGGACTCCCGGCAGGTCATCGTGCTTGCGGAAGACGTCCACGATGTCCGGGCTCTCCGGCAGGTCCGCGAGTGAACTATACGTCGGCTGGCCCAGGATCTCCTCCACCACCGGGTTCACGAAGTACAGCCTGTACGGGGTGGAGGACTGCAGGTAGGTGGCCACAAAATAGCTTGCCCGGGACGGTTTGTCCGAGGCACCCACAATCGCGATGGACCTGGCGCTGCGCAGCAGGTTGAACCGTTCCGGTGTGGACGGCCCGGTCCAGGTACGGCTTTCTTCCCGGCTCATAGCAGCGCTCCGATCGTGCGCGCTTTGGATGCGGACTCTTCCGAGGCCGCATCCAAGGCCTGGTCGAGGTCCCACAGGATGTCCTCAAGGTCCTCGAGGCCGATCGAAATCCGGACCAGGTCCTCCGGGACTCCGGCGGATTCGAGCTGTTCCGGGCTGAGCTGCTGGTGGGTAGTGGAGCCCGGGTGGATGACCAGGGTCCGGGAGTCTCCTACGTTGGCCAGGTGCGAGGCCAGCTGCAGGGACTCGATGAACTTCTGCCCCGCGGCCCGGCCGCCCTTGACGCCGAAGGAAAACACCGAGCCCGGCCCCAGCGGCAAGTATTTCCTGGCCCGTTCGAAGTGCGGGTGCGAGGGCAGGCCGGAGAAGTTCACGTAGGCCACCCGTTCGTCCGCCTCGAGCCATTCCGCCACGGCCTGGGCGTTCTTCAGATGCTCGTCGAGGCGCTGGGGGAGCGTTTCCACCCCCTGCAGCAGCTGGAAGGCCGACATCGGAGACAGCGCCGGGCCGATGTCGCGGAGGTGCTCGCAGCGCAGTTTGGTGAGGAACCCGTATTCGCCGAAGTTCCCCCACCAGGAGACGTTGCCGTAGGACGCGACGGGCTCGGTCATCATGGGGAACTTGCCGTTGCCCCAATTGAAGCGGCCGCTTTCCACAACGACACCGCCGAGGGTGGTGCCGTGCCCGCCAAGGAACTTCGTGGCGGAATGGATCACGATGTCAGCCCCGTGCTCGATTGGCCGCACGAGGTACGGAGTGCTCAAGGTGGCGTCGACGACGAGCGGGATTCCGGCGTCGTGCGCGACCTTTGCCAGCACTTCAAGGTCCTGGATCTCCGAGGACGGGTTGGCGACCACCTCGACGAAGATCGCCTTGGTGTTCTCCCGGATGGCCGCGGCGTAGTCGGCCGGGTTGGTCCCCGGGACGAAAGTGGTGTCGACCCCGAAGCGGCGCATGGTGACGTCAAGCTGGGTCACCGTGCCGCCGTAGAGCTGGGCGGCGGCGACAATGTGGTCCCCGGCCTGGGTGAGCGCGGCGAAGGTGATGAATTCCGCGGCCATACCCGATGACGTGGCCACAGCGCCGATACCGCCCTCGAGGGAGGCGATGCGCTCTTCGAACGCGGCGACGGTTGGGTTGCCGATCCGGGAGTAGATGTTGCCGTACTTCTGCAGTGCGAAGAGGCTGGCGGCGTCCTGGGTGTCTTTGAAGACGAAGGACGTCGTCTGGTAGATCGGCACGGCGCGGGCGCCGTGCTCGGCATCGGGGGTGCCCCCGGCATGCAGGGCGCGGGTGCGGAAACCAAATTTGCGGTCAGACATTACGCGTTCACCAGCCCGGGGGTGGGGGTGGCCGAGACCGCCGGTGTGCCGGAGAGATCCAGTTCGCTGCCGTTCCTGCGGGCGAGGTCTGCCTCGAGTTCACGGACGATCGGCAGGATGTCCTGGCCGAAGGCGGCGACTTCCTCCTGGAAGTGCAGGTAGCCGGTGAGGAACAGGTTCACGCCGATCTTTTTGTACTCCACGATCCGCTCCGCGATCTGCTCCGGTGTGCCGATCAGCTGGGTTTTGAAGCCGTCGTTGTATTGGACCAGGTCCTCGAAGCTTGAGTCGGCCCACATGCCTTTGCCGTCCTTTGTGGACGCGCCGGCCTCCTGGACAGCGTCGCGGAAACCTTCGACGGCGGGTTTGTGCGCCTTCTCGACGATCTCGCGGAGGGTGTCGCGGGCTTCCCGTTCGGAATCACGGGCGATCACGAATCCGTTCAGGCCAAAGCGCGGGGCGGCGAGCGCGGGCTCGGTGGCGCCGGTCTTGGGCGCGGTCCCGCGTCCGCCTTCTGCCGCGGAAGCCACGACGCCGGCGATGTTCTCCTTGAAGCCTTCCAGGTCCTTGCCGTTGGAGAAGTACCAGTCGGCGACCCGGCCTGCCGTGGCCTGCGCAGCAGTGGAGTTTCCGCCGAAGAAGATCTCCGGGTGTGCCCGGCCGGGCACGTCCACCGGGGCCGGATTCAGGGTGAAGCCGGTGATGTTGTAATACTTTCCGGACTGGCTGTACTCCTGCTCGGTCCAGAGCCCGCGGAGGACGCGGATGAACTCCTCGGTGCGGACGTAGCGTTCGTCGTGTTCGAGCCAGTCCAGGCCGAAGTTCTCGAACTCCGCCTTAAGCCAGCCTGAAACGATGTTCACGGCGGCCCGGCCGTCGGAGATATGGTCCGCGGTGATGATGAATTTGGCGAGAACGCCGGGGTGCCACATGCCCGGGTGGACGGCGGAGATGACCTTGAGCCGCTCGGTGGCCGCCAGCAGCGCCAGGCTGAAGGAGGTGGCCTCGTGCTGTTTGTCCGCGCCGTAGGAGGCGGCATAGCGCGTCTGGGTCAGGGCGTATTCGAAGCCGGAATTCTCCGCGATCCGGGCCAGCTTCTTGTTGTACTCGAAGTCCCAGCCGGTGCGCTGTTCGATAGTGGAAACGACGAGGCCGCCGGAGACATTCGGAACCCAGTAGGCGAACTTGAGCGGTTCGGAGAGACGGGCCACATTGCTGATGTCAGTCATGGGTGTTCCTTACTTCTGGGGTATTTCGGGTTCGCAGGACATCCTGGATGTCCACGATGGATGGTTCGTTCTGGAGCGACGTGGTGTCGCCGAGCGCGCTGCCCTCGAACAGCTGGGTCAGTAGCCGTCGCATGATCTTGCCGCTGCGGGTCTTCGGCACATCCGGGACGACGACGACATCGCGGGGCTTGGCGATAGGCCCGATCGCCTTCGCGACGTGCGCCTTCAGTTCGGACGCGATGTACCCGGCAGCCGCTGCTTCGCGCAGAACGACGAACGCGACGATGGCGTGGCCGGTCTTCGGATCCGCGACGGGGCAGACCCCGGCCTCCACGACGTCCGGGTGTGCGACGAGGGCTGATTCGATCTCGATCGTGGAGAGCAGGTGTCCTGAGACGTTGAGGGTGTCGTCCACCCGTCCGAGGATCCAGATGTCGCCGTCGTCGTCGTATTTGGCACCGTCCCCCGCGAGGAACCACCCCTGCGCGGCGTACTGGCGCCAGTACGAATCGTAGTAGCGCTGCGGGTTCCCCCAGACGGTCCGGGCGATGGCGGGGCCCGGAGCGTCCACCACAATAAAGCCCTGGACGCCGGGCGGGACAGTGTCGCCGGCGTCGTCCACGATCCGGGTGCTGACGCCGGGCAGGGGCCGGGCGGCACAGCCGGGCTTAAAGCCGGCGTCGGTCGGGGCCGGGGAGAGAATGGTGGCGCCGGTTTCGGACTGCCACCAGGTGTCAACGACCGGGGCGGTTCCGGCACCGATGTTCTGCCGGAACCAACGCCATGCTTCGGGGTTGACGGCCTCACCGACGGTGCCGAGCAGGCGGATGGAGGACAGGTCGTAGCTGGCCGGGACGCCGTCGGGGAACCAGCCCATCAGCGAACGGACCAGGGTGGGAGCGGTGTAGTACTGCGTCACGCCGTAGCGCTCAATGATTTCCAAGTGCCGGCCCGGATGCGGAGTGTTGGGGGTGCCCTCGAAAATTACCTGGGTGACTCCGTTGGAGAGCGGACCGTAAAGCTCATAGGTGTGGGCGGTGACCCATGCCAGGTCTGCCGTGCACCAGTGAACGTCCCGGTCACGGAGTGCGGGGTCCGGATTGCTAAAGAGATGCTCGAAGCTCCAGGACGCCTGTGTCAGGTAGCCGCCGGAGGTGTGCACCAGGCCCTTGGGCTTTCCCGTGGTCCCGGAGGTGTACATAATAAACAACGGCGTTTCGGCGTCGAACACTTCGGCTTCGTGGACCTCGGAGGCCCGCCCGACGGCGTTATGCCACCACACATCGCGGCCCTCGGTCATCGGGACGGTCGCCAGAAGCTCCGGCGGGGTGGTTCGGTTGACTACCAGGACATGCTCGATAGCATTGTTGCCGGCCACGGCGGCGTCCGCATTGCCCTTGACCGGTACTGCCTCGCCGCGGCGGAACTGGCCGTCGGTGGTGACCAGCAGCTTCGCACCGGTGTCCGCTACCCGGAATCTGAGCGCTTCGGCGGAGAAACCGCCAAAAACCAGCGAGTGGACGGCGCCGATGCGTGCCACGGCCAAGGTGATGATGATGGTTTCGGGGATGACCGGGAGATAGATGACCACGCGGTCGCCCTTGCCGATTCCCAGCGCAAGCAGGGCGTTGGCAGCCCGGCAGACCTCCCGCTGCAGTTCGGCGTAGCTGATGGTGCGCCGGTCCCCGCGTTCGCCCTCGAAGTGCAACGCCACCTTGTCCCCGCGTCCCGCCGCTACATGGCGGTCGACGCAGTTGGACGCGACGTTGAGCCTGCCGCCCTCAAACCAGGTGATTCCCGGACCGGTGCCGGCAGCCCCGTCTGCCGGGATCCAGCGGTGGGTGGTGTGCCAGGGCCTGGCCTGCCCCGGCACCTCCTCCCAGTCGAGCCGGAGGGCAGCTGCCTCCCAGAAGGAGAGGCGCTCTTGTTCGGTGACCGGGAAACCCGCCGGTGCCGTTTCGGTGCTTATGCCCACCGGTTCACCGCCCATTTCTCGGCCAGGCCCAGCAGGGCGTCCGTGATCTTGCCGATCACGGCCAGCAGCACGATTGCGAGTAGGAGCCGGTCCGTGCGGCCGTTGTTCTGCGAATCCGTGAGCAGGAAGCCAAGCCCCATCGAGGACGCGATGAGTTCGGCGGCCACCAGGAACAGCCAGGCCTGGGCCAGCGCGAGCCGGAGTCCGGAGAACACTGCGGGAACCACTGCCGGAAGCTGGACGGTGGTCAGCAGCTTTACCCCGTTGAGGCCGAAGGCGCGCGCGGCTTCCACCAGGTTGCGGTCCACGTGCCGCAGCGCCAGGGAGACGGTCGTAAAGACGGGGAAAAAGGCGCCGATCAGGATCAGGGTGATCTTGGAATCCTCGCCGATTTTCATCCAGAGGATAAGCAGCGGTACCCACGCGAGGGAGGGGACGGCGCGGAGGGCCCCGATGGTCGGAGCCAGTAGGGAGTCGGCGACTTTGGACAGTCCTACCAGTGACCCGAACACCAGGCCAAGGGCCGCGCCGGCAGCAAAGCCGATCAGCACGCGCTGGGTGGAGATCGCGATGTGCTGGCCGAGTTGCCCGCGCTGGAGCAGGTCAAGGCCTGCCTCCAGCACCATCTCCGGCGGCGGGAGCTGGACAACGCTGAAGACCCCGGCAGCCGTGGAGACCTGCCAGGCGGCCAGAACCGCCGCGGGAAGGACCAATCCAAGGAACAGACGCGTCCAACGGCTGGCCAGGATCCCGGCGGGGAACCATCCGTTCGCCGGGGAGCCGCCAGCGCGCGAACCAGGGGAGGCCGGCCGGGCAGCGTCTGCCGGACGTGCGGGGACGGCTGCAGTGCCCCCGTCGGCAACGCTCGTGCCGGTGCCAGGCGGATTCCGGTGGTTTGTCATCAGGAATCCCTGATCGCGGATGCATCCGCCTTCTTCACCAGCGAGTCATCAAGAAGAGTCGACAATGCCGTGTCGATTTTGTCCTGGCCGGTGACATCCCCGGTCTCAACGAAAGTGGGGCCGATCTTGGCCAGGACCTTGCGCTGGGCCTCACCCGGCGCGGGGTCGACGGCGAGGTTGCTGCGCTCCAGGATCACGGTTTTGGCGATGCCGACGTCGAGGCCCGCGACGTCGGCGAGGATCTGCGCGGTCTCGTCCGGATTCGCGGCGGCCCAGGCACGGGCCTTCTCGTAGGCATTGACGACGGCCTGCGCCTGCTTCGGCTTAGCGGCCAGGAACGACTCGTTCGCGTTCAGGAAGCCGTAGCTGTTGAAGGACACGTTTCGGTAGAACAGCTTTGCACCGTTCTTCTCGGCGCCGGCCATAATCGGATCGAGGCCGGCCCAGGCATCCACGGCCCCGTTCTCCAGTGCCGTGCGTCCGTCCGCGTGCTGTAGGTTCTGCACGGTGACGTCCTTGGCCGAAAGTCCGGCTTCGGCGAGGGACTGCAGGAGGAAGAAGTACGGGTCGGTACCCTTGGTCGCGGCCACGGACTTGCCCCTGAGGTCGGCCACCGTGGCGATCCCGGAGGAGGGCCCCGTGACGAGCGCGGACCATTCGGGCTGCGAGTAGATGTCGATCGTCTTGATCGGGGAACCGTTGGCACGGGCCAGCAGCGCGGCAGATCCGGCCGTGGAACCGACGTCGATCGCGCCGGACCGCAGCGCCTCGTTCGCCTTATTGGAGCCCGCGGACTGGACCCAGTTCACTGTGACACCCTGGTCCTTGAGTGCGGCCTCGAGCCAGCCCTTCTTTTTGATGACCAGGCTCAGCGGGTTGTAGGTGGCGAAGTCGATATTCAGCGTGCCGCCCGAGACTGCGGCGGCGGGGGCCACGGAGGATCCTTCGCCCGCAACGCAGCCAGTAAGAGCAAGGGCGGCGGAGGCGGCAAGGGCCGCCACTACTGAACGGCGGGTGGTTGTGCGGGCGAATGACATGGCGATCCTCTGGGAAGTGAAAAATGCGGAAGTGAAGCAACGTGGACCGGAGCGAAAACTCGCGGTGTAACAGGAGGTGGCGCGGGCCGGGCAGCGGCATTCCGGCCGGCGTTCGAGGCGCCGGCGGGCTGCTAATGGCCGCCGACGCCGAGGGACTGAAAGAGCGAGGTCCGCAGGCTGGCCAGTTCCACGGAACCGCGGCCGCGGGGCCGCGCGCCGGGCACCACAGCGGTGCGAACGATCGTCGCGCTGGTCCCGGCCGCGGCGGATCCGGTACCGGGCCCGCTTTCTTTGCCCAGGACGATGATGCGGTCGGCAAGCTGGAGGGCCTCGTCGACGTCATGGGTCACAAGCAGCACAGTGGTGGGCTCGACTCGGTGGATCTCCAGCAGCAGGTCCTGCATCTTGATCCGGGTGAGCGCGTCGAGTGCGCCGAACGGTTCATCCAGCAGCAGGACACCGGGGTTGCGGGCAAGGGCGCGGGCCAGGGAGGCGCGCTGGGCCATGCCGCCGGATATTTCGCGGGGCCGGTGCTTGGCGAACTCCGTGAGGCCCACGAGGTCAAGCAGCCGGGCCACCTTAGCCTTTCCGTCCCTGGCGCTGATGCCTGCGGGCAGGCCGATCGCGATGTTGGCTTGCAGGGTGTGCCACGGCAGGAGGCGCGGTTCCTGAAAGGCGAAAGCGCAGCGGGAGTCGATGCCCTGGACCGGTGTGCCGTCGATCTCAACACTGCCGGCGGTGGGGGAGTCGAGCCCTGCGGCGGCCCGGAGCAGCGTGGACTTTCCGCATCCGGAGGTGCCAAGGATCGCGAGGACTTCGCCGGCCCGGATTTCGAAGTCGACGTCGCGCAGGACGGTGTGCGCCGCGGCCCCGGCCCCGAAGGTGCGGCGCAGCGATCGGAAGGCAACCGGCAGCGCCGGGGTGCGGGGGGCGGCTCGGGCGGCGTCGTAGGACGACGCCGGCGCGGGGGCGGACAGGGCAGTAGTCATGGGGCACTCCATCGGTCCTGGCAGTAGCACCCTACGGAAAGAGCCGCTCGGCCGGATGGTCAGTCCGGCCGTTCCCGCGGCTCTTACCTCGTTATCGCCGGAGCCAAGGGAAGAACTCCGGCGACCAGGGTTGCTGCGGCTTCATCGATCCAGGTCTCTCGGCCGCTCGGGATGGTCACCTTCTACTAAAACGGAATTGCCGGTTTTGCCCAAATCGACAACGTAATATTCGGAAACCTGACGGCGCGGGCAGGTGTTTCCGTAGATTATTCGAAACGCCGTGCCGGGGTGCCGTGACCCCGCGCGGGATGGCCGCGCGCGGGCCTAGGCTGGGTAGATGACCCATGTGAACGACCCCGCAGTCATCGAACGGCTCCTGCGCGAGAAGGGGCGCTGGGCCATCGTCGGACTGTCGACGAATCAATGGCGGGCGGCATACCAGACGTCCCTGTTTATCCGTGACAGTCTCGGGATGGAGATCGTCCCGGTAAACCTGCCCGGGGATGCCGTCCACGGCGAGCCCGGCTACGCCAGGCTGGCCGACATCCCGGCGTCCGGCCATGCCCTTGACGTTGTGGACTGCTTCGTGAATTCGCAGCGGGTCGGAGCCGTAGTGGACGAAGCGATCGCCGCCGGCGCGAGGGCCGTCTGGCTGCAGCTGGGCGTGATCGACGAGGCCGCCGCCGCCCGTGCCAAAGCCGCAGGGCTGGACGTGGTGATGAACGCCTGCCCGGCGCAGGAAGCGCCGCGGTTCGGTCACTGAGTAACGGCCGCAGGCTGCCGGTCACTTCGACCTGCTATTCTGCGCCGGACCTACTTCGCCTAGCGCTGGGACCAGACTTGTGTGAGCACCACGTAACAGAGCCCCGGCGGCCCCTTGGGCGCCGGACGGCGCTTGGGTTCCTGGGCGCCTCGCTGGCGACGGCCTTGGTGGCCTGCGCGGATCCGGCTGGCCCGTCCACTGCGCCGCCGCAAGCACCCGGCCCCGCAGCCCCTGCCGTGTCCGCCCCTGCCGTGTCCGCCCGGCCCGGGCGTCTGCGCCTCCCGCTCTTGCCCGACGACGGACCCACCCGACGTCCGCGCGCACCGGTTATCCGGGATTTCACGCTGCCTCCGGTTCAGAACGGGCTGGCGCCGGTGCTGACCAAGATCGAGACGAAGCAGCCGGTGGTTTTCCTCACCATTGACGACGGGGTGGCGAAATCTCCCGAAATGATCCGGCTGATGGCCGCGTACGATTATCCGGCGTCGATGTTCCTGACCCGGAACTTCGTTCAGGACAACCCCGGTTTCTTCGAACCCTTCGCCGCCCAGGGGAGCCTGGTGGAGAACCACACACTGAGCCACAACATCAACATGGTCACTCAGATGGGGTACCAACAGCAGCTCGCAGAAATCACCGGTATGCAGGATTATGCCCAGCGGGTGTTCGGACGGCGTCCCGCGCTGTTCCGCCCGCCCGGTGGCGCCTACTCGATCAGCATGCGGCAGGCAGCCGCGGCGGCAGGGATTAAGGCGATCGTCACCTGGGAGGCTAAAGCCAACGCCGGCCGGATGGACTACCAGTACGGCAATACCCTGCGTCCGGGGGATATTGTGCTGATGCATTTCCGCCCCGAGTTCGCCGCCGATCTGGCTGCTTTCCGGGCCGCCCAGCTGGCCGCCGGCCTTGAAGTGGTGCTGCTGGAGGACTTTCTCGGCGTCGTTTGAGGTACTCCCGGCGGGGACCCAAGAAAGTCGGCGGAGGCAAGTAGGCTGAGTTCATGGACGCAGCGGGACTTCGTGGAATCTGCCTTGGCTTGACCGGTGCTTTCGAAGACTTTCCGTTCGGCCCGGAGACCGCTGTCTTTAAGGTGCGGGCCGCAGTGTCCGGCGGCGTCCGCCACGAAGCAAAAATATTCGCCCTCTCTGCCCTGCAGGCGACTGACTTCTCCGTCAGCCTGAAATGCGAGCCGGCCCTGGCAGAGCAGCTGCGTGCGGCGCACCCCGAGATCACCGGAGCCTGGCACCTGAACAAGAAGCACTGGAATGGTGTGCGCCTGGATGGTTCCCTTCCCGATGCGATGGTGCGCGACATGGTTGAAGATTCCTACGACCTCGTGGTGGCTTCGCTGAACCGCCGCCAGCAGGAACAGCTGGGCTGGGCGCGGCTGGCAGGAGGCCGGGCATGAGCGCGCGGATCGCGGCCGGAGAGCTGAACTATCCGGGCATCGGCTCCACGGAGCATGGGCCGGCGCCTGCGGGCTACGAATGCCTGGTCACGCACGCCTACGTGGGCGAGGGCCTGGCCAGCTACCGGCGCGTGGTCCAAGGGACGCTGAACTGGCAACTGCAGAAACGGGCAGGACTGCGTGTCCGCGCGGAATCGGATGTGGTGGCCCCCGGCACCCGCGTGGTCAGCGGGTTCGGCGTCGGGCCGTTCCGGATCGACGCACCGTGCGAGGTGGTCTGGGTCCGCCGCCCGGTACCCGGTAAGGGCCCGCAGTCCGCCGGGTTCGGCTACGGGACCCTCCCCGGGCATCCCGTCCGGGGCGAGGAGGCGTTCGAGATTTCCATCGATGCAGGGGGCCGGGTAGCTATCCGGATCACGGCGTTTGGGGTGCCGTCCAACTGGTTCTACGCGGCGGGCGACGTGCTGGCGAAGCGGGTGCGGGGCCACATCACGTCCCGCTACATCCGGAGTGCACGGGAACTTGCCGCAGGGGTGGACTGAGAGCAGCAACAGTGCTGAATCAACTGACCCTCGACCCAGCAGGGCCTCGACCGGACGCCGCATGAGGGACGCCGCTGCGCTCGGGCGATGGTGGAGCTCGCCATCGTCTAGAACCTCAGGAGGGACAGTGCAATGTGGATCGGCTGGATTGAATGTGACCTGCTCCTTGGCGACGTCCACAGCCTGAAGGAAAAGCGGTCCGTGGTGCGGCCCGTGCTGGCCGAGCTGAAGCGGCGTTTTGAGGTCTCCGTGACCGAGGCTGGCCTCCAGGACCAGTACCGGCGGACCATAATCGGCGCCGGTCTCGTCGCAGCGGACCGGGCTCATCTTATGGAAGTTCTTGCCGCCGTCGAACGCTTTGTCGCCGCCCGGCCCGACATGGAGCTGCTCAGCGTCCGCCAACGGGAGTTGCGCAGCGATGACTGACCTCAACTGATCGATGCAGCAGCGGCGGTGCGGGTGCCGCCAGGGCCCGCGGTCCCGGGCAGGACGAGCCTCCGCCGTGGACCGCCGCGGTCAGTGCTGTCCAAGCCACGCGGGGTGACTTGGCGCCCATCCCGAGGGGGTTCTCCAAGCGGCAAGTGGCCCCACGGCGCGGTCGGTTAGGCCCGCGCCGTGGGGTCAGGGTTGCGGTGCGGACTAGCCGAAGTACTTCGGCAAGGTAGCCTCGTGGGCTTCGCGGAGCGAGGCGAGGTCCAGGGTGTCGACGCCGTTGATCTCAAGCGTGCCGCCCTCGGCGTCCACGACGCCGATCCGGAGGTGCGCGAAGCCGCGGGCGGTGCACATGTCCTTGAACCTGATTTCCTCGGAGCGGGGCACCGCCACGATGGCGCGGCCCTGGGTCTCGGAGAACAGCGCGGTGAACAGGTCCACGCCATCGCGGTCCAGGATATCCTGCAGCGCAATCCGGGCACCCACGCCGTAGCGCAGCGAGGACTCCACGAGGGCCGCGGCAAGGCCGCCCTCGGAGAGGTCGTGCGCGGAATCCACCATGCCGTCGCGGGAAGCGTTAATCAGGATCTCGCCCAGCGCACGCTCGGCGGCCAAGTCAACCTTGGGAGGCAAACCACCCAGGTGTCCGCGCATGTTGGACCACTCCGAACCGTCCAGCTCCGCAGCGGTTGTGCCGAGGAAATAGATGGCCTGGCCGTCTTCTTGCCAGCCCGACGGCGTGCGCCGGTCGACGTCGTCGAACTTGCCCAGCACGGCCACCACGGGGGAGGGGTGGATGGGCACTGTGCCGGTCTGGTTGTAGAGCGAAACGTTGCCGCCGGTGACCGGGATGCCCAGGACCATACACGCGTCGGACAGGCCGCGGATGGCTTCGGCAAGCTGCCACATAACGTCGGGATCCTCGGGCGAGCCGAAGTTCAGGCAGTCGCTGACGGCCATCGGCACGGCGCCGGAGGTGGCGACGTTGCGGTACGCCTCGGCCAGCGCCAACTGTGCGCCGTGGTAGGGATCAAGGTAGGTGTAGCGGCCGTTGGCGTCGGTGGCCAGAGCCACGCCCAACCCGGTTTCCTCGTCCACCCGGACCACGCCGGCGTCGTCCGGGAACGACATCGAGGTATTGCCGCCGACATAGCGGTCGTACTGGCTGGTAATCCAGGACTTGCTGCACATGTTCGGCGAGGAAACGAGCTCGGTGATGGCGGTGGCCAGGTCCGCGGGGGCGGACGGGCGGCCGGCGTCCTGCACGGACCCGGTGAAGGAGTCGGCCTGCACGGCGTCCTGCCAGGCGGGGCGGGCAAACGGCCGGTCGTAGACCGGCCCGTCGTGGGCCACTGTGCGCGGGTCGACGTCAACAATCACGTCACCTTCCCACGTGATGATGAGGCGTCCGGTATCGGTCACCTCGCCCAGCCAGGAATACTCGACAGCCCACTTGTCCATCACGGCTTCAAATGCTGCGACGTTTTCCGGGGTGACGACGGCCATCATGCGTTCCTGCGACTCGGACATCAGGATCTCGCCCGGCGTCAGGGTGGGGTCGCGCAGCAGGACGGAGGTGAGCTCGACTTCCATGCCGCCGTCGCCGTTGGAGGCGAGCTCGGAGGTAGCGCAGGAGATGCCGGCGGCGCCGAGGTCCTGGATGCCCTCAACCAGGGAGCCCTTGAACAGTTCGAGGCAGCATTCGATCAGGACCTTCTCGGCGAAGGGGTCCCCGACCTGGACGGCCGGACGCTTGGAGGGTTTGGTGTCGTCGAAGGACTCCGAGGCCAGCACGGAGGCGCCGCCGATGCCGTCACCGCCGGTGCGGGCTCCGAAGAGCACCACCTTGTTGCCCTTGCCGGAGGCGTTGGCGAGGCGGATGTCCTCGTGCCGCATCACGCCGACGGCGAGGGCGTTGACCAGCGGGTTGCCCTGGTACACGGAGTCGAAGACCATTTCGCCGCCGATGTTCGGCAGTCCCAGGGAGTTGCCGTAGCCGCCGATGCCGGCGACGGCGCCGTGCATCACGCGGGCGGTATCGGGGTGGTCGATGGCGCCGAACCGCAGCGGATCCATTACGGCCACGGGCCGGGCACCCATCGAGATGATGTCGCGGACGATCCCGCCGATGCCGGTCGCGGCACCCTGGTAGGGCTCGACGAACGACGGCGAGTTGTGCGACTCGATCTTGAACGTCACCGCCCAGCCGTCACCGAGATTCGTGACGCCGGCATTTTCGCCGATGCCCACAAGCATGTCCTTTTTCATCTCCTCGGTCACCTTTTCGCCGAACTGGCGCAGGTGGTTCTTGGAGGACTTGTAGGAGCAGTGCTCGCTCCACATCACGGAATACATGGCGAGCTCGGCGCCTGTCGGGCGGCGGCCCAGGACCTTAACGACTTCCTCGAACTCGTTCTGCTTCAGGCCCAGCTCGGCCCACGGCAGCTCGACGTCCGGTGTCTTGGCCGCGTTCTCGACCGTGTCGATGTTGAACTTCTTGGTCTCGGTGGCGTTGGGGCGCGACGTGTCCGTCATTTGTTGTCTCCCACGATCTTGTTCAGGACAGAGGTGAAGAAGCCAAGGCCCTCGGTGCCGGAGCCGTTCTCGGGGCCGAATCCTGCTTCCACGGCGTGTTCCGGGTGCGGCATAAGGCCCACAATGTTTCCCGCGGCGTTGGCGATGCCGGCGATGTCGCGGCGGGAGCCGTTCGGGTTGAAGCCGACGTAGCGGAACACCACACGGCCCTCGGCTTCCAGCGCGTCAAGGGTCTTGGCGTCCGCGATGTACTGGCCGTCCTGGTTCTTCAGCGGCACGGTAATTTCCTGGCCGGCGGCGTAGTCGCCGGTCCAGGCGGTTGTGTTGTTTTCCACCCGCAGGACCTGGTCGCGGCACATGAATTTCAAGTGGTCGTTTTTGATCATCGAGCCGGGCAAAAGGTGCGATTCGGTCAGGATCTGGAAGCCGTTGCAGATGCCCAGCACGGGCAGCCTGCCGTCCGAGGTCGCGGCGTCGATGATTTTGGTCATCAGCGGCGCGAACCGGGAGATGGCGCCGGCGCGGAGGTAGTCGCCGTAGGAGAAACCACCGGGAATGACGACGGCGTCGACGTCCCCCAGGGTGGTGTCGGCGTGCCAGAGCGGGACGGCGGTGGCGCCTGCGAGCCGGACCGCCCGGATGGCATCGCGGTCGTCCAGGGTGCCGGGGAAGGTCACGACGCCGATCTTCGCGCCGGCGAGCCGGGGCTCTGCGGCGACGGCAATGGCTTCGCCAATCAGGGGAAGTTCAGTCATCTCAGGCCTCGACGACCTCGACGTTGACGACGTCTTCGATCACCGGGTTGGACAGCAGGGTCTCCGCGGCGTTCCGGGCCTGGGCCAGGATCTCTTCGGTCACCTCGCCATCGACCGTGAGTTCAAAGCGCTTGCCCTGGCGGACAGCGCTAAACGCGGTGAAGCCCAGACGGGGGAGTGCACCCACGATGGCCTTCCCCTGGGGGTCGAGAATCTCGGGCTTGGGCATAACGTCGACAACGATCCGGGGCATCCGGCAACTCCTGTGCGTGAGCGTTGGGTAAGGGCGCAGCGGAGTGGTGCCGTCTCACGCCGGTCTGCTGTGTGGTGAGGACAGCGTAAAAGGGCGCTCCGCGAGCTTGCATCCCTATTCTACCGGCCGCGGTGCGTCCGGCCGCATTCGCGCGGGCAGTGTGAACACCGGCAGCGCGGCGGGCGCAGGCGCTGGTGCGCCCTTCGGCTCCGGCCCGGGACGCCGCAGTGCTCTGGTCACCCCGGTGCCCCGTCAGTAGCATGTGCCTATGGCTGAGAAAACGAAGTCCGTGCTGTTGCCCGTTGTTGCTGCTGCCGTTTTTGCGGGCCTCGGGAGGATGGTCCTGCAGAAGGTCATGGGGGACCGGAAGGCCAGGGAAAGCAATGTGGCCGGCCCGCTTGACGAGAAGACCCGCGCCGGGATCAGCGAACTGGTGAGGACGCCGCGGGAGTAGCGTGCCGGCGAGACGCCCGGCTCCTTTCTTCCGGGGGCCGCAATTCGGCCTCCGGGGCCCACCCGGGCGGCCCGGCCCAAGGATCTTGTCGAATTGTGTGACAAATTTCGATTTCCTGTTTGTGTTCTATGTCATAACCGGCTCTCAGTCTGTACTGTATGAATCGGCTGGTATCCTTCAGGGCCGTGAGGTTCCTAGCTCTTTCAGTCCTGCCAGTCCCCTGACCCGGTAGTGCCGCCGCAGTCCCCTGACCCGGCAACGCCGCCGGTATCGTTCCTTATGAAAGGTTCAACTACACGTGAAATCACCAGGAAAGAGCTTCCTTCGAAGCGGGGGACTCCGGAGGGCCGCGGCACTGACCCTGGGCTTGCCGGTTCTCTTGTCAACAGCCGCAATCGCGCCCGCCACGGCGGCTCCCGCGATGGGCTCGCCCGTCGCCGGAGTTGCGCAGAAGAATCTGGATCCGAACAGCTACCAGGACGGACGCTACATTGTCGTCCTCAATGAGAAACCGGCGGCCACCTACGATGGCGGGACGCCCGGGCTGGCGGCAACCAAGCCGGACTCCGGCAAGAAGCTCGACACCGGGAAGACCGACGTCCAGCGTTACGAGGCCCACCTCGAAGCGAAGCAGGCCGAGGTCGCCGGGCAGCAGAACGTCCGGATCAAGCGGCAGTTCACCGCGGCCGTCAACGGTTTCAGCGCAAACCTCACGGGGGACCAGGCCATCAAGCTGGCCAAGGACCCCGGCGTGCTGGTGGTTGCTCCGGATACCGAAAACGCCCCGGACTACTCGAGCACTGACTTCCTGAAGCTCAGCGGCCCCAACGGCACCTGGAGCACGAAGTTCGGCGGCCAGGCGGCCGCCGGCAAGGGTGTTGTCGTGGGTGTCATCGACACCGGCTACACCCCCTCCAGCGCCTTTTTCGCCGGCGACCAGGTTATGCCGCTCGTTGGCGATCCCGTCGTTGGCGTGCCGTACCGCACCGACGACGGCAAGATTGCAATGCTCAAGTCCGACGGCGATACCTTCACCGGCGAGTGCCAGAAAGGCGAGGGTACCGGCGCAGACTTTGACGGCTCCGCCTGCAACTCCAAAGTCCTCGCGGCGCATTACTTCGCCGATGACTTCCTGACGTACGTTCCGGCGGAAGAACGCTCCCCGCTGGAGAAGATCTCCCCGGTCGATGTCGCCAGCCACGGCACGCATACGGCCAGTACCGCTGCCGGGAACGCGAACGTCGAGACTTTCGTTGACGGTCGCAGCTTCGGTCTGACCAGCGGCATCGCCCCCGCGGCCAAGCTCTCTGTTTACAAGGTCTGCTGGGAGGATACCGACCCGAACAGCGGCGGCTGCTACAGCTCCTCATCGATCGCCGCAGTCGACCAGGCCATCTACGACGGTGTGGATGTCCTGAACTATTCGATTTCCGGCGCCACCTCCACCACCACCGATCCGGTCTCCATGGCGTTCCTGTCGGCCGCCTCCGCCGGAATCTTCGTGGCAGCATCGGCCGGTAACTCCGGCCCGACGGCGAGCACAGTGAACCACGGTGAACCGTGGGTCACGACTGTCGCTGCCAGCAGCTTCTCGCAGGAACTGCAGGGCACCGTCGAGTTCTCCGACGGAAGCAAGTTCCGCGGCGCCAGCATCATGAACCGCGAAGTCCAGGGTGCCGGCGTCGTGCTGGCTGCCAACGCGGCCGCCACGGCCGGAATCCCCAACGCAGCACTTTGCGGCCCGGACACACTGGACCCGGCGAAAGTCGCCGGCAAGGTAGTGGTCTGTGACCGCGGCGTCTTCGATCGCGTCGCCAAGAGCAAGGAAGTCCAGCGCGGCGGCGGTGTCGGCATGATCCTCGTCAACCTGAGCAACTCCTCGCTGGACACGGACAAGCACGCCGTCCCGACCGTCCACGTCAACCCGCCGGCCACCGAGACCATCAAGGCCAAGGTCACGGCCAACCCGGCCATAACGGTTTCCCTGGTCAACAAGGACACCACCGGCCTGGCGCCTGAGGCCCAGCCGCAGATCGCCGGTTTCTCGTCCCGCGGCCCGCTGCTGGCAACCGAATCCGACCTGCTGAAGCCTGATGTGACTGCCCCCGGCGTTGCAGTCCTGGCGGGCGTTTCGCCGATAGGCACCGGCGGGGACAACTTTGGCTTTTTGTCCGGTACCTCCATGGCGGCTCCGCACGTCGCCGGCTTCGGCGCACTGGTCCTCGGCAAGAACCCGAAGTGGTCCCCGGCCACGGTCAAGTCCGCGATGATGACCACCGCCGGTGACATCAAGAATGCCGACGGCAGCAAGAACACCGATGTCCTCGCCACCGGCGCAGGCCAGGTTGATCCGGCCCGCATGCTGGACCCTGGACTGGTGTACGACGCCAACGAAGACGACTACCTGAAGTTCATCCAGGGCACCGGAGTGGACCTCGGCATCCCGGGGCTGGGCAGCACAAAGGCCCGCGACATGAACGTCCCGTCGTTCTCGCTGGGCAACCTGACCGGCAAGATCGAAGTAACCCGGACCCTGACCGCGCTGACCCCCGGCACCTACCGGGTCAAGGCCGACGTCCCCGGTGTCAAGGTCACGGTAACCCCGTCCATCCTGACGTTCGGAACGGCAGGGGAGAAGAAGAACTTCAAGGTCTCCTTCGAGAATCAGAGCGCAGCACTGGGCAAGTTCGCCATGGGCTCGCTGACCTGGCAGGGCGCCAACAAGAACGTGGCTTCCCCGATCGCGGTCCGTCCGCAGTCGGTCGTCACCTCCAAGGATGTTGCCTTCACCTCCGAGGGCGGCACCGGCTCCGGTGACCTCAAGGTTGTCTCGGGCACCAACAATGCCATCAACATGACCCTGGACGGTCTATCCAAGGCGGACTCCTCTGCCGTTGAACTGGTCCCCGGTCCGGTGGCCCTTGGGGTTACGAACGCCTCGAACTTCGCCAAAGCCGTCCAGGTGCCGGCCGGCAGCCCGCTGGCCAAGCTCTCGGTCTACTCCGCGGACCCGAATGCCGACTTCGATATGTATGTGGTGAATCCCGCCAACCAGCTGATCCAGGTCGCAACCTCGTCTGCGAGCGAGTCGCTCTCAATCCCCAACCCGACCCCGGGAACCTACCGGATTTTCGTGAACCTCTACGCCAGCCCCAACGGCCAGGCCACGAAGGCGAGCGTCGATGCAGCTGTGCTCGGCTCCAATGTCGGCAACGCGACGTTGACGCCCAACCCGTTGCGTCTTGCCAACGGCAAGTCCGGAGTCGTGACGCTGAAATGGAAGAACCTGGCAGTCGGTTCCTACATCGGCCGGGTGACGTTCGCCGGCACCAGCGAGCCGACGTTTGTCAGTGTGCTCGTGACTCCGGCAGGCGCCGTGGTGGTGCCGCCGACCTCTGAGGACCAGGACAGCAATGACGGTCCCGGTGACAGCGGCGACGGAAGCCACGACGGCAAGGACAAAAAGGACAAGGGCAAAAAGGTGAAGAAGGAGCAGGCTAAGTTCCAGAACGAGGAACTTAGCGCTCCCAACAACGCCGTCTAGGCGCAGTTCCAGTCCTGACAAAACGGCAACGGCCGGCGGTTTGCACCGCCGGCCGTTGCCGTTCCTGCACTGCCGGCCGTTGCCGTTCCTGCGTCCTGCCGGACGCAGGCGGCCAGCCTAGATCGCGCCGGTGGAACCCGCCACTCCGCCCAGCAGCGGCGCCATGGCCCGCCAGCGGGCGATCTCGCAACCGTCCGTGCGGCTGAACTGGCTGGTGACTTCCCGGCCCAGGAACCACCCGGTGACCACGGCCAGCTGCGGACCGCCGTACTGCTGGGTGCACAATTTCGGCGGACCGGGCCGGGGGAAGAACATGTCCTCCCCATGCTGTGTGACGGCAGCGAGGGCGGCGGTGGCATCCGGCAGGGTACATCCCGCCGCGAGGACGCCGTCGCTTGCCGACAGCTGAAAAACGTGTTCCGGGGCGCCCGGTGCCTCGGTCAGTCGAACGGTGAGATCGATCTCGTGGTGATTGTGGGTCATTACTGTCCTTTTGTACGTTCGATGTCAGGGCCGGACCGTATCGACCGCAGCAGGGGAGCAAGCTCCCGCAGCAACCGCTCCCGCAGGTCTTGCGCTTCGGTCGAAAAAGCCCGCTGGTATTCGATATAGGCGGCTTTGCCCTCGGGTGTTTCGATCAGGATGGCGGGATAGCCCCACTCGTCCAGGTCATAGGGGGATGCCTGCATGTCCATGGCCCGGATCCGCCAGGAGAGCTCGAAACAGTCCATCACCAGCTCACTCGGCAGCAGCGGGGCAAGCTTGTAGGCCCACTTATAGAGGTCCATGTTGGCGTGCAGGCAACCGGGCTGTTCCATCGACCGCTGGTTTTCCCGGCTTGGCGCCAGGCTGTTGAGCGGAACCGCGTCCGGTGTGTAAAAACGGAAGGCGTCGAAGTGGGAGCAGCGGATCCGGTTTTGCTCCACCACTTCGTCGGTCCGTTCGGAGCCTAGCCGCAGCTGGAGGTATTCGTGCCGAAGCTCGAACTTATCCTGCCGGTAGACCATGGCCCATTCGTGCAGCCCAAAGCAGCCGAATTGGGCCGGGCGCGCCGCAGTCCCGGCCAGGATAATCCCGGCGAATACCAGGGCCTCCCGACGGTCCCGGACGAAGGCTTCGACGTCGACAGTGGCAGCCGTGGTGCCCGGCGGCAGCCCCGCGGCGGCGAGTTCGCCGTCGTCGGCCGCGCGGTAGTACTTCCAGCCGGTCCGCTCGGCCGCGGCGGGCCCTGACAGTACGACGCCGGCGCCGGGGTGCCAGCGCAGCAACTGCCCGGGTTTCTGGGTGTAGTAGGTGAAGAGAAAGTCCTCTACCGGGTGCTTCTTGCCCGCCGAACGCCGGGCGAGGTAAGGGTCCGCGTAGCGGCGGACACGCGCGTGGTGGGCAGCTTGGCGGGGAAGCCAGTGATCTGTGGAAAGTCCCTGCAGTTTAGACAGCTCCGCCGGTGGAGCCCAGGACGTCCTTGGCGGCGTTCCAGGCGGAGATCTCGCAGCCGTCGCGCAGACTGAACGTTGTTTCGACCGGACGTCCGTCCACGACGCCCGTGACCGTGGCCTCCTGCGGGCCGCCGTACTGCTGGGTGCAGGCCTGGTCTTTTGGCCGGGGCTGCGGGCTCAGGAGCGCTGCGTCGTTCTTCAGGGCGGTGCAGGCTGCGGCAGCGTTGGGGTGCTGGCTCTCGGCGGAGGGAACTCCGTCCACGCAGACCAGTGT
Organism: Pseudarthrobacter sp. PH31-O2; assembly: GCF_030063265.1. NCBI lineage: Bacteria > Bacillati > Actinomycetota > Actinomycetes > Micrococcales > Micrococcaceae > Pseudarthrobacter > Pseudarthrobacter sp. PH31-O2. The sequence continues at coordinate 133,039 of NZ_JASIST010000005.1, forward strand.
GAAGTTTGCGGGTGTGCCGGACGCGGACGGTTTGACGCTGATGGCGAGTTCGGCGTTGCCCAGTCCCGGCCCCGGGGTCGCGGAGGCGGCGGACGGCGCAGGTGCCGGCGTTTTTGTTTCGGCATCGGGCGAGGGTGTGCCTGTCGGGGCAGTGCTGGTCCCGTCCGTCGGGGCGGTGGCGGTGGTCGACGGCGTCGGTGTTGTTCCTGGCGAGCAGGCGGCGAGTCCGGCCACTGCCATCAGAACGAACGCCGCCTGGCTCAGTTGCTTGCGCATCAGCAGTCCTCCTGTGTTTTGCCCAGTCTACCGCCGCGGCGGCAGCTCGACGGGGGTCTTTGTGGCAGCAATCAGGCCCATCATGGCGCTGTGCAGATGGCTGACCTGTTCACGGGTCATGCCCAGCCGATCCATCATGGTGCCGGGCACGGCTGTCGCTTGCTGCCGCAACGCCGCACCCCGCGGCGTCAGGCCCACGGCAAGGGTCCGTTCGTTGCCGGGCACGCGCTGGCGGGTGATGAATCCGGCCGACTCCAGGCGGCGGAGCAGGGGCGAAATCGTTGCCGGTTCCTGGGCGATGGCAGCGCTGATGTCTCGTACGGAGCGGGGGCTGGATTCCCAGAGGCAAAGCATCACAAGGTATTGCGGGTGGGTCAGGCCGAGCTGGTCCAACACCGGCTTGTAGGCGCCGACGACGCTCCGGGAGGCCACCGTAAGAGCGAAGCAGAGCTGGTGCTCGAGCAGGAGGTCGTCCCGGGCTTCCCCGGTCGATTCCGTCATCTGGCCTCCTAGATAGTTCGTGTACTAATCATTAGCGTACACTGGAGTCATCGTCCCGTTCTAGGAGTGGATTGTGATGGCCAACGAAAAAGCCGAAAACGGCTCGCAGCGTTTTATGCGTGCCACCGGCAAGCTCCGGATGATCTTCGGCCCCGCCAACCGCAGCGCCCTCGGCCATGAGATGACGGAACAGAACCGGCAGCTGCTGGCCGCGCGCGAAGCCGAAACCCAGCAGTGGGAGACCCTCCGGAGGCCGGACGGAAGCACCTATGTTGTGCCGCGCAACCCCGATGACAAGTCACTGCGCTGAGCCGCAGCAAGGCCGGGGCTCCGGGACCGCGTCCGGCCCTGGTCTCGGGCCGCCCGGCGCCTTTTGCCGCCGTCGGGCGTAAAATGAGGGCACTGGCCCCGCACGCAGCCGTGGCCGTTCAGCATGGCCCGGACGCTGGAGAGGGGGTGGGAATTGTGGCACTCGCACTGCGGAAAGCTGCCCTCGGAAAGCACCTGCACCCGTCGTCCTGGATAGGTTTCTTTTTCGGTACTGCTTCGAGGGGGGATACCTCCTCGCCGGTCGTGCACAAGCACGACGACTTTGAGCGGGCTTCCGAAGTGGACCTCGCCGGTTTCGAAGTGGAGACCGATGCGCAGGGACATCACTACGCTGTCCGAAAGGAAGATCTCCGGAACCAGGAAGCCTGAGCATTCGCCGGAGGGGCGCAAAGGTCCCGGGCGTAACGGGCAGGGAGCGGCCGGCGCCGGTCCCTGCCTTCAATAATGGTGTCTTGTCTTAATGACGGCTGGCTAGCCGCGTCCGGCGTGAATCCCCGCCGAGTCCCGCCGTTCCGGTCAGCGGCCGGTACCGCCGTAGACCGTTGCCTCGTCCTCGCTGTCCAGGTCAAAAGCCTTGTGAATGGCGCGAACGGCGTCGTCGAGTAGATCAGCGTGCGTGACGACGGAAATCCTGATCTCCGAGGTGGAGATCATGTTGATGTTGATGCTGGCCTCCGAAAGCGCCGCGAAGAACCGCGCAGAGACACCGGGATGGGACCGCATGCCGGCGCCGATCAGCGACAGCTTTCCGATCTTTTCGTTGTATTCGATGCTTTCGAAGCCGATCCGGTCCTGCGCGGCGTGCAGGGCGGCCAGGGCGTCGGCGCCCTCGACGATCGGCAGGGTGAAGGAAATATCGGTCCGGCCGGTGCCGTGCGTGGATACGTTCTGGACAATCATGTCAATGTTCGAGTGCGCATCGGCGATGACCTGGAAGATCGCCGCGGCCTTGCCGGGAATATCAGGAACCCCGACGACCGTGACCTTGGCTTCGGAACGGTCGTGGGCAACACCGGAGATGATTGGCTGCTCCAAGGCAACTCCTTCTTGGGTTGGGATCTTGTCGTCGGCGCCGGGTAGGACCCAGGTGCCTTCGTTCTGGCTAAAGGAGGATCTTACATGCAGCGGCATACCGAAACGGCGCGCATACTCGACGCAGCGCAAGTGCAGGATCTTGGCGCCGGACGCCGCCAGTTCGAGCATCTCCTCGCTGGAGATCCGGTCGATCTTGCGCGCGGACGGTACAACTCTGGGATCTGCGGTGTAGATCCCGTCGACGTCGGTGAAGATCTCGCACACGTCGGCATCGAGGGCGGCGGCCAGCGCCACCGCTGTGGTGTCCGAACCGCCGCGGCCCAGCGTTGTGACCTCGTTGGTGGTGCGGCTCATGCCCTGGAAGCCTGCGACGATCGCAATGTGTCCCTTGTCCAGGGCGGTGCGGATGCGGTGCGGGTCGACGTCGATGATCCGGGCTTTGCCGTGGATGCCGTCGGTGATCATGCCGGCCTGGGAGCCGGTGAAGGACTGTGCCGAAGCGCCGAACTTGTTGATGGCCATGGCGAGCAGGGCCATCGAGATGCGTTCACCGGCTGAGAGCAGCATGTCCATTTCCCGGGCCGGCGCCGCATCGGTGACCTGTGCGGCCAAGTCCAGTAGTTCATCGGTGGTGTCGCCCATGGCCGAGACAACCACAACGACTTCGTCACCGGCGTTCTGGGCGTCGACGATCCGCCTGGCCACCCGCTTTATCCCCGCAGCATCCGCTACTGAGGAACCGCCGAATTTCTTGACCACCAGGTGCCTGGTGGGGGCGGCCGTGACGGGCAGCGTTAGCGGCTGCGGTCCGGAGTGGACTTCGGTAGTGGGCAAACTCATGCGCGCACCCTCACTGGATCATCGGGGTTCTGGGCCAGGCAACCAAACGGCGCGACGGCGTAACTTCTCAGCCCAGTTTATCGCCGTGTCCCGTCGGTTGCTTCATTGTGACCGAATGGCAGACGGGCCCCCTCATTTCCTCTGGACATGCTCTCCCTCGCGGATCAGGATTGGGCATATGGCGGGTATGTCCGTTCAGGGACGCGGGTGCTGGACATGTCCACTAGGTCGGAGGCTCAAACGGTGGACCAGGATGGGGAAGAGTTTGGCTATGAGCTGATCGGCGCCGGGGCCACTCCGGATGCCGCGCCCGGGGTCGGCGACGGGCAGAGCGGCGACGACCGGGACGGCGGGCCATTCCAGGCCGCCGGCCGCATGACCCGCGTAGTCCGGGCAGCCGTTCACGAACGCCTGCTGGCCGTGCGCACGCTGAGGTTCTGGCTCGCGTCGGCAGCGGTATCGCTGGCTTCGTGGGGTTTGGCCATGTTGCTGGTCGCGGTCCTGGGTGCCGGCGAAGAACTCCACGGCGATTCGTACCGTTTGGCGTACATTCTGACCGCGGCGGCGTTGACAATGGTCGCGGCGTTAGCGGGGGTGCTGTGGGGTCTCGGTTGGCGCAGCCGGGTCCATTGCCCCTCGCCTTCGGAGCCGGTGTCCGAACGGGGCGGCGGCGCTGGCCCGCTGCCACGCTGGTTCGAGGCTGCGTCGCGGGGTGTCGCGTTTGCTTTGGCTGCCTTCGTTTTCCTGCTGGTGCCGGCCTTTGGATCCGGCGGGCCGGTTGAAGCAGCGGTTGTTGCGGCAATCGTTATGGTGGTGGCTTCTGCGGCGTTCGGTGGGATTGGTGCCGGCGCCGCTGCCTGGCTCCGTCCCGGTGCCGCGCGAACCGCCGCCTGCGTTGTTGCGGCCTTTCTGGTGCTGGGAAACGTGGTGGCAGTGGTCGCTCTACTGCCGGCGGTTCGCGCTGACGAGCCGGTGCTGGTGGCCATCAATGTCGAGCGCGATGACTTGGGCCGGGTGGTGCATTTTGAATGTTCGCCCGAGTTTGCCGGGATTGCCGAGGTCTTCCACACCGAGCGGATCTTCTGGCTGGCGGTTTCGAACCCGGTGATTATATTTACCCTGCTGCTTGGGGACCCATCGTCTCCGCCGGACTCCCTCCGCTGGCTGCCGGTTGAACTCCAGGCCGCCGCCGAAGGCCGGCATGTCCCGTGTCTTGAAGCGGAGCCGTTGGAAGAATCCGGACTGCAGATCCCGTTGGCTCTCAGCGGGTTGGCCGGCCAGGGTGTGCTGGCCGGGATTTTCCTGAACGGAGGGGCTGCGGCAGTCCGACGGCGTGAGGTTGCTCCGAGGTAAACGCCCCCGGGCCGGTTAGGCGCTAGTGTGCCAAGGTGGGGCCGAGGCGGCGTTCATCATCCCGGGTGGACTAGCTCAGAGCGTTGCGGCGGCCCTCGAACGCACGGCCCAGCGTGACCTCATCGGCGTATTCGAGGTCGCCGCCCACGGGCAGTCCCGACGCCAGCCTGGTGACGGCGATCCCGATCGACTTGAGCATACGGGCCAGGTAGGTAGCCGTTGCCTCGCCCTCCAGATTGGGGTCGGTGGCAATGATGACTTCCTGGATGGCCCCGTCGTTGAGCCGGGTGAGCAGCTCACGGATCCGGAGCTGCTCGGGGCCAACACCGGCGATGGGGTTGATGGCCCCTCCAAGCACGTGGTAACGGCCGCGGAAAGATCGGGTGCGTTCGACGGCAAGGACGTCTTTGGATTCTTCAACGACGCAGATGATCGAGGGGTCCCGGCGCGGGTCCCGGCAGATGTTGCAGAGTTCCTGCTCCGTGACGTTCCCGCAGACGGTGCAGAATTTCACCCGCTCTTTGACAGTGATGATGGCATCGGCCAGCCGCTTCATGTCCTGCGGGTCGGCTTCAAGGATGTGGAAAGCCAGCCGCTGGGCGGACTTGGGCCCGACGCCGGGAAGCCGTCCGAGCTCGTCGATCAGCTCTTGAACTGCACCTTCGTACACTTTGTCCTCGTTCGTCTTTGTGTGTGGGGGGGTCGGTGGCCTGCGGCGGGGCGGCTAGAACCGCGGCGGCAGTGCGCTGCCGTCCAAGGACCGTTCTTCCACGAGTTTTCCGCCCAGGATGCGTTCCACGGCGGCCCGTCCGAAGACGCCTGATTCTTCGATAGTCTCGTCGTCGGCGCTGGGTACGTCCTGGACATAGGTGTTGACCGCGGCTGCGGCGCGGGCCGGGGCCTTGGCGCGGCCCGCTTCGGCCTCAGGGCTGTTGGAGAGGCGCTGGTACAGGCTTTGCCTGCCAGCGGATGGTGGGGTTGCCAGGTCCGCGGGCGCCATCACCGGCGTGGCGTGCAGGGCAACGGGCTCGCCGCTGGTTGACGCTGGCTCGGAGGCAGCGACGGCCGGCACCAGCTCCGCGGAATCTCCCCACCCGTTCGAAGAGGCAACGGGCTGGTAGGACGCGGAAGCCGACACTGCCGCGGCGTACTGCGGGACCTGTGCCGCTGCTGGTTCATACTGCGGTGGATCGGGCTCGGGCGTTGGGGTGGCAGCGACGGTTTCCTCGCGCCGGTAGCCTCCGACGTTGGAGTCGGTGCCGACGGTCCAGACGCCGGGGGCTTCCTCGAGGGCACGGCCCCAGGGGTCGTCGGCAGGGGCTGGCGCTTCGACCGGCGGAACGGCGGTCGGGGTTGTTTTGGCGGCAGCCCCGGCGCGGGCGGGTGCGGCGGGCCTGTTGCGTACAGCTGAGGCTGCCGGTTGCGGGGCGGCGCTGGCAGCTGGGGCCGAAGGGTCCCAGTCCATCGGCGGTTCCTCGTCCAGCGGCGGAGCGTCTTCGTCCCGCGGCGGTCCCCAATCGTCGTCGGGATAGGCGTAGGAGCCGGCCGGGTCCTGGACCGGTCCCGGGTGTTCGTTCGCTGCCGAAGCTGCCGGAACGGCGGTCCGGGGTTCCTCCGGCGTGGTTTCTGTCGGAGCGTGCGACGGCGTAGGCGTAGGCGCAGAGGCAGAGGCAGAGGCAGCGGGTGCCGGGGCCGCCGCTGGAGCATCTTCGGCCGGCGCAGGCCCTGGTGGCAGCGCGGTGGCCGGGGCGTCCTGGTGCGCAGCACTTTGCTCCGCCGCGGCCGTGGGCAGGCTCCAGCCAGCGTCGGTGGGCGTGGCCGGGACGTCCCGGCTAGCGGGTGCTTTTGGGTTTGGCTCAGAGCTCGCTGCGCTGTTGCTTCCACTGGCCACGGCAGTGATCTGGCATTCGATGCCAATCGTCTTGTGGATCGCCTGCCGCAGATTCTCCGAGTGATCTGCCCGCCCGAACGCGCCCGCCAGGCCCGCGGTATTAAAGGCGAGCGTCAGTACATGGTCTTCGAAGTGCCCCACTTGGGCATTTGGTTCGACGAGGGCCCAGGTGCTCCGCTTGATCTTGCTGAGGGTCTGCAGGATCTCGGGCCATGCGCGGCGGAGGACTTCGACATCGGCCCCGGATCCGGTGCCATTAGCAGCAGCGGGAGCTGTTGACGCGGCGGAAGGGGCGGGCCGGATTTGGGCCACAGCGGACGGGGCAGCGACCGCCGGCACCGGCGGAGCTGCCTCGCGCGCCGGCGCCGGTCCGGAGGCCGCCGGGTTGACCGCCGCCGGCTCAGTGACGGGCCAGTCCCGGGTGCTGACACGCGGCGGAGTGAGAGTTTCCCTGGCCGGTTCAGCGTCGGGCAGCCGGGCCGCTTGAACGGCGGCGGCCGGCGGAGTGGCGGCTGCAGGCACCGGAACGGCAGGCGCCGGAGCCGCCGCCGCGGGGGCAGCCGCCGCTGCGGTAGCGTCCGGGGCCTGGGCGGCCGTGACCGCTGGGGCGGCAAGGGGGGCCCCGACGTCGTTTCCGGCATAATTCAGGCGGCGTTCCACCCGGTCGATTCGGGCGGCAATGCCGCGCTCTGTCTGCTCCGAAGACGGCAGCAGGATCCGGGCGCAGAGTAATTCCAGGTGCAGCCGCGGCGACGTCGCACCGGTCATCTCGGTCAGAGCGGTGTTGGAGACGTCCGCTGCCCGGGACAGCTCTGCCGCGCCCAGGTTGTGTGCCTGGTTCTGCAGACGCGCGATTTGGTCGGCGGGAACGCCGCGGAGAATTGACTGGGCGCTCTCCGGCAAGGCTTGGACGATGATGAGGTCGCGGAAGCGTTCGAGCAGGTCCTCCACGAACCGGCGCGGGTCATGTCCGGTTTGGATGACCCGGTCCACTGCGCGGAACACGGTGGCGGCGTCGGAGGCCGCGACGGCCTCCACAACGTCGTCGAGCAGCGTCGCATGGGTGTAGCCCAGCAGGGCAACGGCGAGCTCGTAGTCCAGGCCGTCCGGTCCGGCGCCGGCCATAAGCTGGTCCAGGACGGAGAGCGAGTCCCGCACGGAACCGCCGCCGGCGCGGATAACGAGCGAAAGCACGCCCGGCGCCACGGGGACATCTTCCTGCCTGCAGAGCAGCTCCAGGTACGCCATCAGCGGCTCGGGCGGCACGAGGCGGAACGGGTAGTGGTGTGTACGGGAACGGATGGTGCCGATGACCTTGTCCGGCTCCGTGGTGGCAAAAATGAATTTGATGTGTTCCGGCGGCTCTTCGACGATCTTGAGCAGGGCGTTGAAGCCGGCTGAGGTGACCATGTGGGCTTCGTCGATGATAAAGATCTTGTAGCGGTCGCGGACGGGAGCGTAGGTTGCCCGTTCGCGCAGGTCGCGGGCGTCGTCGACACCGCCGTGGCTGGCGGCGTCGATCTCGATGACGTCGAGGGACCCGGAGCCGCCCCGGGCCAGTTCGACGCAGCTCGGGCACTTGCCGCAAGGGGTATCCGTGGGGCCCTCGGCGCAGTTCAGGCAACGGGCCAGGATGCGGGCGGAAGTCGTTTTTCCGCAGCCGCGGGGGCCCGAAAAGAGGTAGGCGTGGTTCACGCGATTCTTGCGCAGAGCGGTCATCAGCGGCTCGGTGACGTGTTCCTGCCCGATAACGTCCGCGAACGAATCAGGGCGGTATCTACGGTAAAGGGCGGTAGTAACAGTCACAGCTAAACCCTACCAATCGGCACAGACATAAAAGACCCCTCATGCACCCGCCAGAGCCCATTTACCCTTGCTACCTTCCGGTCCTGGGGGAGTTCAACAGGATGACGCCACATGAGGGGCCGTCAGCAAGTTTACCCGACGTTTGAGTGTGCCCCGAATCGTGGGCTGCGAGCCGGGAAAATCCCGCCGGACTTGCTCATTTTCCAGTGCAGAGGCAGGGCACAATAGGCATATGTCCATTGGTCGCGGCGAGCGTGGGGCATGTCCGGTGGGGCCGGGGGTGGGGCCAATTGGGCGATGCCGGGAAGTTCAGGTATTCTAGTATCTGCTTTTGATTCAGAAGCTACTGGAGAATTCGCCTAGCGGCCTATGGCGCACGCCTGGAACGCGTGTTGGGTTAACGCCCTCGGGGGTTCAAATCCCCCATTCTCCGCGCTTGGCCCCGGTCCCTTGGACCGGGGCCTTTTTGCTTGCCGCGAAGATGACGGCCCGGCGCCCTCAGGCCCGGTAGCCCAGCCTGCGGAGTCGATTCCGGGCAGCCTGTTCACTCGGGCCCACCCGGCCCAAAGCGAGATGGACGATGCTGAGCGTAACCTTCGTCGCCAGCCGCACCGGCAGCGGGAAGGGCCCCAGCCGGGCGGTGCGCAGGCCCAGCAAGTCCCGGTACTTGGGCTCGAGGCTGACCACGGCCGCTGCGAACAGCACCCGGTAGCCCGGTCTGAGCACGGGGTGGAGCGGCGGGTTGCGGATGAACGCCACGGTCTCGGCAACCCTTCCGTCGGAGCGGAGCTCGCCGGCTTCATACCAGTGGTCCAATTGCTGGCGCATAGCCGCCTCGCTGAGCGGCGGCGACTGCACCCCCATCAGTTCACCGGCCTGTGCCCATTCACGCACGTAGGCGTCGGGACCGCCAGGAATCGGCCGGCCCCAGATCTTGTGCGTCGAGAGGAAAGCGTCGGTGAAGGCGATATGCACCCAGCGAAGCAATTCCGGATCATCAGCCGCGTAGCTGCGCGCGACGCCGTGACCGTCCACGTATTCCCCGCGCACCGATCCGTGGAGCCGCAGCACCCAGTCGGAGGCAGCGCGGGCCGCGGTGGTTGACCCGTAGGTAACCGTAAAGATCCAGCGGATCGTCCCCGCAAGCCGGCCCAGTGGATCCTCGCGGAAACGGGAGTGGTCGTGGACGCCAGCCAACGCGCCGGGATGGAGCGCCTGCATAAGCAGCGCCCGAATGCCCGCCACAATCGGTGTCATGTCCCCATGCACGGCCCAGACTGCCGAGCCTGGCAGGTGGTAGCCGGGGTCGTTGCCTTCCGCAAGACGGGGCACCCATTCCGGGACCTCGTCCCGGGACCCGGAAAACGTTTGCTTTAGTTCGGCCTGCCATTCCCTGAGGACATTGCGCATACTCCCATTCTCACCCACAGCCGCGGTGCCAGATACTCGCCGCTGGGCGCGGAACTACTGTGCTGCCCACTCGAGTTTGAAAGCCGCGGGTTTTTGCGGTTCACAGGCCACGACGAATGTGGTCCCATAAGAACGTCGGTCCGAGGTATTTGCGATCGGCGAACAGGATGCGGGAGCCACATCGTGGGAAAACACTGGGGAAACTCATCGGGTGGGCAGGCCACTAGAACCCGAATCTTTGCTGGGCGCCTTCTGTCCGGGGGTTTGTGCCTCTCCCTTGCGGTGCTGAGTTTCGGAGTCCAGGGGCTCGCGGGCAGCGGAACTGCCGGATTGCCGGCCCGAGTGCTGGCCTCCGGCGTCGTAGGTCCGGGCACCCTGGCGGCGGACGGTGGAGGCATCCCCGCCGTTTCGGCTGTTGGCGCCTTGGCCGCCACATCATTCACCGCCGACGCACTGGCGCTTCTGGCCTACAACCGGTCAAGCGTCCTGACGACGCCCAGGGACGGCGTAGCCGTGCAGCTCAACGTTGCATCTGCCGGATTGAAACGGCCCGCAGAAGGCTTCCTGATGGCTCCCCTCGAATCCCTCCACGAGTCCTCTCCCTTTGGGCAGCGAATCAGCCCCATCTCGGGAGCGCCCGGCGAATTCCACTGGGGCCAGGACTACTCGGCGCCATGCGGTACCCGGGTCTATTCCGCCGACGCCGGAGTGGTGCGGGCAGTCGGCTGGCACCCCTGGGGTGGCGGAAACCGTGTGGAAATCGATCACGGCAACGGCCTCGTGACCACCTACAACCACCTTGAGGGGATCGCCGTCAAAAAGGGCGACTCGGTTCGGGTTGGCCAGGTCATTGCGAGGGTGGGAACCACCGGGTCCTCCACCGGCTGCCATCTGCATTTTGAGACCATCCTCAACGGCTCCCACAAAAACCCCCATGAATGGATCCTCCTACCGACGGTGCAGACGGACCAGCTTGGCGCCCTGGTGATGACCAGCTACGCGCCCAATGCCGGACTGCCGTCGAATACTTCACTTGGCTGGGCGATCCCGGGTTCCCGCGACCGGAGCGGCGAGTCCGGCGCCGGCGCCCAAGCAGCACCCGCAACGGAGCTGCCGCAACTGCCAAACCTCATCGCGACGCCGACGACGTCCACCACGACGCCGCCAACGACCCTGCCCGTGACGACCCCGCCCGCGCCCACACCGCCCACCACAACGCCGCCAACGACCCCGCCCGCGCCCACACCGCCCACCGCGCCGCCAACGACGCCGGCCACCGCGACGCCGACGCCCACACCCACAGTGACCCCCGCCTCCACCCCTACCCCTACCCCGACGACCGAGCCCACGCCGCTGACTGCGCCGCGGGTACCCGTCCCGTCGCTGCCTCCGGGGCCGTAGCAGGCCCCGACCCATACCCGCGTACGTTGGTATCGAATGACAGTCGTGACCAATCCGGATCACTGCTCCGGGCACGAACTCCCTACCAACTTCGCGAGGAACCCCGCTATGACCGATCTCCACAGCATTCCGCTCACCCTTATCGACGGCACCAGCACCGACTTTGGCCGGTTCAAGGGGGAGGTGGTGCTGGTGGTCAACGTGGCGTCGCAGTGCGGTTTCACCCCGCAGTACGCCGGGCTTGAGGCGCTTCACAATAAGTTCCGGGATCAGGGCTTTCAGGTACTCGGGGTGCCCTGCAACCAGTTTGCCGGCCAGGAACCCGCCGCGGACTCCGAGATCGCGGAATTCTGCGAACGGAACTTCGGTGTGACCTTTCCACTCAGCACCAAAGCCGACGTCCGCGGCAAAAACCAGCACCCTCTCTACGCGGAACTGACGAAATTCAAAAACGGCTTCCTGCCGGGGCTGGTGAAGTGGAACTTCGAGAAATTCCTTGTGAACCGTGAGGGCGCAGTGGTTTCCCGGTTTGCTCCTACCGTCGGTCCGGATTCGCCCGAAGTACTGGAAGCCGTTCGCTCGGCCCTTAGCTGAGAGCTGGGTCCCGGACTGCAAGGGGACAAGGACCCCTATCCCTAAGCAGGCTTACCGACTTAGACTGGCCGGACCTTCCAGATACACCGGGCATGCCCACGGCGCCAACGCGCTCGTGCGCGCTGGCGCTCTGCTGCGCGTGCCTGGGGACGGTATGTCAGTACGCTTCGTGAATCACTACCGGACTCTCAGAGCGGGTCCGTGAAACCAGGAGGAATGTGATGACAGGGAACAAAGCCGTTGCCTACAAGGGGCCGGGAAAGGTCGAGCTTATCGACATCGACTACCCCAGCTTCGAACTCAAAGACGGTCCGGGGGTCAACCCCGCCAACGTGGGCCGCTCCGTGCGCCATGGCGTAATCCTCAAAACCGTTGCCACGAACATTTGCGGTTCGGACCAGCACATGGTCCGCGGCCGCACCACCGCTCCCTCAGACCTGGTGCTGGGGCACGAAATCACCGGCGAAGTGGTCGAAGTAGGGCCCGACGTCGAGTTCATCAAGGTGGGGGACATCTGCTCGGTTCCCTTCAACATCGCCTGCGGACGGTGCCGCAACTGCAAGGAACGCAAGACCGGTATTTGCCTTAACGTCAACCCGGACCGTCCGGGCAGCGCCTACGGCTACGTCGACATGGGCGGCTGGGTCGGCGGCCAGGCCAACTACGTCCTGGTACCGTACGCGGACTGGAACTTGCTGAAGTTCCCGGACCGGGACCAGGCGCTCGAGAAGATGATGGACCTGACCATGCTCTCGGACATCTTCCCGACCGGCTTCCACGGCGCTGTTACCGCCGGCGTTGGAGTCGGTTCCACGGTCTACGTCGCCGGGGCGGGCCCTGTTGGGCTGGCTGCGGCAACCAGCGCCCAGCTCTTGGGCGCCGCCGTCGTTATTGTCGGTGACATGAACGCTGACCGCCTGGCGCAGGCGCGCAGCTTTGGCTGCGAAACCGTGGATTTGAGCGAAGGCGGCCCGGCGGAGCAGATCGAACAGCTGCTGGGCGTCCCGGAGGTCGACTGCGGCGTCGACGCCGTCGGCTTCGAAGCCAGGGGACACGGCCACGACGCCAAGGAAGCGCCGGCAACGGTGCTGAACTCGCTGATGGAAATCACTGCAGCCGGCGGCGCCCTGGGCATTCCGGGGCTCTACGTCACGGGGGATCCAGGCGGTGTGGACGAAGCGGCCAAAAAGGGGGCGCTCTCGCTCAGCCTCGGGACCGGCTGGGCCAAATCGCTGAGCTTCACCACCGGCCAGTGCCCGGTGATGAAGTACAACCGCCAGCTGATGATGGCGATCCTGCATGACAGGGTCCACATCGCTAAGAACGTCAACGCCAAGGCGATCACGCTGGAGGAAGCGCCGAAGGGCTACGCGGAGTTCGACGCCGGCGCCGCCACGAAGTACGTGCTGAACCCGAACGGCTACCTGAGCTAGCAGCCAGGTGCCTGAGTAAGTACGTTCCGGCGAGCGCATAGCGGGGCAAGTATGCGTTCGCCGGAATACTCGTTGTTGTCTTTTTTTCAAACATGCCTACTGGAGTTTGCGCATTGTTCGCCGATTGTCTGGTTGGATAGACCTTACTGAGAGGGACGTTGGGGGCTACAGCCTCCACCCAACCAGGAAGGTAGCAATGGAGCTCATCGAGGCCGAACACCCCCGGCCACGTCATTTTCTACTCCATCTGAGTGACCCCCACCTGCTGGGAGGTCCGGATCCACTCCATGGTGTGGTCAACAGCGAATCCCTGCTCCAACAACTTTTTGACGAAGTGCAGGCCTCCGGAGCCCGCCCGGAAGCCGTGATTTTCACCGGCGACCTGGCCGACCGGGGCGAAGCGGCGGCCTACGCCAAACTGCGGGCCATTGTTGAGCCCGCCTGCAAGGCCCTCGGGGCAAAGGTCATTTGGGCAATGGGAAACCACGACGACCGCGCCAACTTCCGTACCGGCCTGCTGGACGTCCCGGCCGACGATTCCCCCGTGGACCATACGTATTTCATCAACGGGCTGCGGATCATCACCCTCGACACCTCGGTTCCGGGCTACCACCACGGCGAGCTGAGCCCCGGGCAACTGGAGTGGCTCGCGGCCGAACTCGCCACGCCCGCCCCGGATGGAACCATCCTGGCCCTGCACCACCCGCCGGTGCCTTCGGTCCTGGATCTCGCGGTCCTCGTCGAGCTGCGGGACCAGGCGGCCCTGGCCGGGGTCCTGCGGAACTCCGACGTTCGCGCAATTTTGGGTGGCCACCTACACTATTCGACGACGGCGACTTTCGCCGGGATCCCGGTCTCGGTAGCGTCAGCCACGTGTTACACGCAGGACCTCAACGTTCCGGTCGGCGGAACTCGCGGGCGCGACGGCGGCCAGGCGTTTAATCTCGTGCACGTCTATGAGCACACAATTGTGCACTCCGTGGTCCTGCTCGGCGACACACCCGCGGTCGGCGAGATTGTTCCGGCCGCGGAGGTCCAGCGGCGGATCACGGCGGCCGGGATCCGCATCCCGGCCAAGGCGAAGCTTGAGGATCCGGCCAGGACCCCCAGCAACCGCCGCCTGACTTCCCGCAGCTAGCGCAGGACCCGCCGTCGCCCGCCGGGACCCCGGTCCGGTGACCGCGGCCGGAGGGCGATGTTGGTTTCGCCCCGCGGCCCGCGCCCGGCTACTTTTCCCAGGGGGCCTTGATCGGGTAATACTTCTCCAGGAAGTCAGTCACGAGCTCGGCCCGTTCCTCAGCGGCAACCTCGGGGAAGCTTCCGTCATTGAGGCAAAAGAAGTCCATGTTCCGCTTGGCGAGCAGTTTTGGCAGGTAGTTCAGGCCGGCCCTGGCGGTGGTGTCCACGTAGCGCACCTTTGCCGCCGTCTGGGTAACGGCCCGGCCGGTGAGCAGGGCGTAGTAGTGGTAGAACGAGTTGGTCACCGAGATGTTGTCGGCCGCGCGGAAGGTACTGGCCGCAGTTTTTGCGAATTCGGCCGGAAATTCCTGTTCCATCGTGGCCACGACACTGCGTCGCAGCGGTGCGGCCGTGTGTTCCAGGTGCCGTGTGGTGATCCGGCCGAAGCGGTCCCAGAGCAATTTTCGGTTGACCCGGGCAGCGTTTTCGAAGCCGCTGCGCTCGGCGTCGTTGTCCCCAAGCCCGATCCGGGTTTCGGCTTCAATAAACTTCGTGATGCCGCCTGGGGTAAAAAACATGTCCGGTCCGACGGCACGGCCGAAGAACATGTCGTCGTTGGAGTACAGGAAGTGCTCGGACAAGCCGTCGATGTTGTGAAGCTGGCACTCCACGGCCTGTGAGTTGTGGGTGGGCAGCACGGACGGGTCCGCAAAGAACTCTTCGCTGCGGACAATCGTCACTCCCGGGTGGTCCGCAAGCCAGGCCGGCGCGGTCGAGTCCGTGGCGATGAAGATCCGGCGGACCCAGGGCGCAAACATGTACACCGAGCGCAGCGCGTACTTGAGTTCGTCGATCTGGCGGAAACGGGCTTCGTGGTCGTCGCCTTCGCCCACCACAACGCCGGCCATCCGTGCGCGCCGCGCTGCAATGTACTCCGGGGAACTGCCGTCCACCCAGGAGAACACGATGTCGACGTCGAAGCTGATGTCACTTGCGTGGTCAGCGAACATGTTCTCGATCGTGGGCCAAGTGTGGCCGTAGCGCTCCACCGTGCCGCGGACGGCGTCCTGGGCCAGCAGTGTCCGGCGGGTCAACGAGTTCTCGATCGGCAGGATCAGCTGGTCCCCCTCGAAACTCCACAGTTCCAGCTGCACGCCGGCCGAGGCGCCGAACTCGAAGCCGCCCTCAGGCTCGACCCGCGGACGGTACAACCGGAAGATCCGGGCCTGCCGGTTGGGGGAGAGTTCGCCGTCGGCAACCAGGACGGAGGACTTCTTTTTGGCGTCAACGGTCATCGAGTAGAAAGGCTCGTCGCGGCAGGCAGTGACGAGGGCGCTGCGGAGTTTCTTGCGGTCCTTCCAGTCCACAGCGATGACCGGCCGGTCGTTATTGCCCCGGACCAGGAGGTAGTCGAGCCCGGCGTCGTCAAGCACCGACCTGATGAGCATCAGGTCCTCGACCATGGCCTGGTACGGCGTGCGGTTTTCGTTGATCAGGCCGTAGCGGCCCCGCCGGCGCACGACGTGCTGGCGGGTACGGAATCTCGCGACCGCAGCCGCGGAGGTGACCTCGTCGTGGGCGTCCACGGATGCCTGGCTGCCGTAATAGATCTCGTCCTGGACCATTGCGTCTGTAATTTCGGTTCTCCGTGATTCTTTGCGTGAGTGGGTGCCTACTTGCATGATAACGCCCGCCCCAAAATCGGCCGGAATTTCCGCGGCAGGGATGCTGCGGAAGTGGCCGGCCGGCTCAGCCCGCCAGGGCTAGGCGCCAGCTGCGCAGGAAGGCCGCGCCGGCGTCGTCGTGGATGACTTCCGCACCCAAACCCAGATCCGCCGCGGTGAGGACCTCGTAAGGTTTTACCGGGACACCGTCGGCCGGCCGGACATCGACATGCTTCACCGGATGGTCGTTGTGGTGCAGCCAGTCGGCCATGGCGTAGTCGGTGCGGGAATCGCCCACCGTGCGCCAGGCCTGCGGGGTAACGCCCTGCGCTGCCAGCAGTTCCACGGCCCGGCTCGCGCCGAGGTCCTTGCCGAGCCGGACCGACTCAATGTCGGTGGAGATGATGGTCGGATCCACCCGATAGTCGACCCGGTCATCGGAGTCCGGTACGTGATGGTCCAGCCGCACGACTCCCAGACCATGCCGGGACATCAGTTCGATGGCGTCGGCGTCGAAGAGCTGCTGCTCGGCCTGGTAGTCGGAGCTCTCGACGGCGATGTGCTGTTCGACGGAGACCATGGCCAGCTTGGTTTCGTCGAAGAACATGTGGCTGGTGTAGTCCTCCGCCACGAGCCGGCGGACGTCATCGCTGAAAGCCCGGGGAACGGCCAGTTCATGGTCGACATGCACCGGGCCGGGCCCCGCAGCGGTGTAGCTGAACCAGACAGCGCCCTTTTCACATACCGCATGGATCAGGGTGCCGGCCGGCATTCCCGCGGCAATCATCGGCTCCATCACCTGTTCACGGATGAAGTCGGCCGAACGGCCGGTATTAAAGACCACCGGGATCCCGGCCCCGGCCAGCGCGAGCAGGTCCGCGATGATCTCCGGCTGCACCGTGCGGGTGACGGGGCTCGCTACCGGACCGTCGACGTCGAGCAGGAGTGCCAGCGGGGGAGTCGACGGCGTGAGGGAGGCGTTGATCTCGGCAGTTGTCATGACCCCATTCTTCCAGCAGCCAGGCACCAATGGATCCGTTGAAAGCCGTGCTGCCGGAAGATGGGCACTGTGACAGCTTCGACTCGACGGTGTGACAGATGGTTACCGTTTGGCCACAACCTCCCGCTAGGGGGAGTGGTGGATTCCCTTGGCCAGCCAAGTTCCATAGGCTTGCCGGGTGATATTCAAAGCCGTGGGCGAGGGCCGCCCGTACCCCGACCATGGTTACCACACGCCTAAAGATTGGGCGTCGCTGCCACCGCGGCCGGTCCGGCTGGATGAGCTGGTGACCACCAAGCGCACGTTGGACCTCGAGGCGCTGCTGGCGGAGGACTCCACGTTCTTCGGCGATCTGTTTCCGCATGTGGTGGAATACCGCGGCGTCCTCTACCTCGAGGACGGACTGCACCGTGCCCTTCGGACTGCCCTGCACCAGCGCACTGCGATCCACGCACGCGTTCTGGTGATAAATGGCTAGGAAGCCGAAGGACGTCAGGGTCCTGCATGGGCACCAGGTCATCACCGGCGCGGATTTGCGAGCCACCTTTGTGGCGAATGATGAACTGCACGAGAATCCGGTCAGAATGCGGCGACGCATCCGCCACGGCGTTGTGCTGGTGCTGCTGGTGGGACTGGTTACGGCCGCGATTGTGGTGGCGGTCGCGATTATGAACGGGCAGATTAAGATTCCGACGGCGCAGCCCAGCCAGACGGCCGCGTCCGCCTGCCCGGCGGCGAGCTTTGACTACACGCCGCCGGAGAAGATCAACCTCAATGTCTATAACTCAACATCCCGCCCCGGTCTGGCCCGCACCGTGGCCGACGAGTTCGCGGCCCGGAAGTTCCTGGTCGGCGCCGTCGACAATTCGACGTCGGGCTACCGCGGGGTGGCGTTGGTTGTCTCCGGTGCCGCCGGCCAGTCCGCGGCGTTCAGCGTGCAGCGCAACCTGCCGGGCTCGGACTATTTCCAGGACGGGAGGACGGACCCCAGCGTGGACGTTGTCCTCACCGGGGACTTTAAGGAACTCGCGAAGCCGGAACTGGTCGATCAAACCCCCGGCAAGCTTAGCTGTCCGCGGGAGGACCGCCGGGTAGTGGATGAGCCGGGTTCCATTACGCCTGCGGTCACGCCCGCTCCCGGCGGTTAGACGATTCGGCGGACGGGCCGGCCTTCGCCGTCAAACCGTGCACCGGCGCCCAGTTGGATAAAACGCACCGTCCGGGCCAGCCGGGTTTCTGCCTCGGCGTCCCCGGACGCACCGTCGCCACGGGCGGCACTGGATGAGAGGGTGCCGTGGATAAGCTGCGCCAGCTGGATGACGTCTGCGTCCGGCAGGTAACCCTGGGCCATGCCGGCCCGCAGGATGCCCTGCAACAGCTGGCTGAGCTCCCCTACGTGGCCGGCGAGTTTTGCGAACGATGCCGGCGAGAGCACTGTGGCCATTGCGGGTCCGGGTGGCAGGTGGCGCCGGCTGAGGTCCTCAACCTGGGCGCGGACGTAGCGGGCCAGACGGTCCACCGGGTTCTCCAAGGAATCCAGGGACTGCCTCAGGTCAACCAGAAAACGCCCCGTCTGATCCAGCGCGTACGCAATCAGCAGTTCTTCGATGTCCGCGTAGTAGTTGTAGACCGCCGTCCGGCCAATCCGGGCATGCCGTGCGACGTCGGTCATCGTCAGCCCCGGCAGGCCATGCGTAAAGAGGAGCTCGCCGAAACCGGTCAGGATACGCCGCTGGGTTTCGGCGCGTTGGGCGGCGTTGTTCGCCGCCGAAATCCTGGGCATACGGACACTTTAGCGCGATCTGTCAGCAAAATGCGCTATGTCGCCAGCCGCGGCAGCCGTTAGACGGCGCAACCATCCGGTCCGCAGGCCGCCGCAGTTTCAGCGGCGCCGCCGGCGCCGGCCGGGACCATCGTCAGGGGGCGGCTCTCCTGCCAGGCCTGTTCGAGGGCGTTGCTGAACGTCTCGGCGGGCTGGGCGCCGGAGAGCCCGAACTTGCGGTCGATCACAAAGAACGGTACACCGGTGATACCCAGCGCCCGCCCTTCTTCGAAGTCCAGCCGCACCTCATCGGCGTATTTGTCGGTGCTGAACAGCTCGTCCAATTCGGCAGCACCGATCCCCAGATCCAGACCCAGGGAGGTCAGGTAGTCCTGGCTGCCGATATCTTTGCCGTGTTCGAAGTGGTCGCTGAGCAGCCGCTCCTTCGCAGCATCCTGGAACCCGTGCGCGGCGGCGAGGTGGATCAGCCGGTGGGCGCTGAAGCTGTTCGCGACAACGACGTCGTCGAAACGGTAGTTGAGGCCCTCGCCCTTGGCCTGCTCCGCCACATGTGCGAACACTCCGGCGACCTGGGCCGGAGCCATACCCTTGCGGGTGCTCAAGTACTCCAGGGTCGTGCCGTCGTAGTGGTCCGGCAGGGAAGGATCCAACTGGTAGCTGCGCCAGAGCACCTGCACCGAATCGCGGTGCGGGAAGGCCGCGAGTGCGGTTTCAAAGCGGCGCTTGCCGATGTAGCACCAGGGGCAAGCGACGTCGGACCAGATTTCAATCTTCATATCCACCGCAACCCGCACCGGGCCGGCTCCATTCCCCCGGGCACTGTCGGGTTGGTCACGGGGTGAGCCGGCGTTCCATCACGAAGTCGTGTTCCACGGTGTTTCCGAGCGTAAATGATTTGGTGCCGACCCTGCGGAAGCCGGACTTCTCGTAGAACCTGATGGCGCGGGCATTCTGGCTGTTCACCCCGAGCCACAGTCCGCGGGCGCCGGCCGCCGCGGCTGCCCCGATACTCGCATGCATCAATTCGGCTGCGGCGCCGAGGCCGTGGTGGTCCGGATGCACGTAGCACTTGCTCAGCTCGGTGCACGGGCGTTCTGTCAGGACCGCAGCGACGGCCGGGTCCCCGGTGGGGCGGGTGGCCAGGAGGCTGTAGCCCCGGAGGTCACCGCCGCCGTCGATCACCAGGACGGTGACCCCAGGATCGGCAATGTAGCTGCGGAAGTTGGCCTCGCTGAGTGTACTAGCGAGGTGGGCGGCGATGTCTTCCGGGGAAGAACCCGGCGGGCACGCCAGCGGGAAGGTGACGGCCGCGAGACCGGCCAGCCGGGCGGCGTCGTGGGCGGTTGCCGGTCTGATTACGTGCGTCATGCCCAGAACCGTAGCCCGCGGAAGCGGCGGCCTGCGCTTTGTGAAGCGTTGTTGCGCCCGGAGTCCGCTGCGGGAGTCAGCCGAGCGGGTACGCGACGTAGGCGAACCGGGTTGAATCGGGAGACCAGCTGTTGACGTTGAGCGTCCCCTGGCCCCCGCGCAGGGTCCAGGTGTGCAGCGCGGTGTTCCAGTCCGCCGTCGAGACCGTTACGACCTCGACGGGCAGATCTGCCGGGTGGCCGACGGTACCTGCCGGGAACCGAAGATAAGCGGCGTGAAGCCCGTCGGGGGAAATATGCGGGAACCAATCGGCTGTTCCGCTCCGGGTCAATCGCTCCAGCCCTGATCCGTCGCTGCGAACACGAGCGATTTGCGCGTGCCCGGGCCAGTCGCCGAAACTCTCGGTATTGAGGTAGATCCACTCGCCCTCCGGTGCGTATTCCGGCCCGTCGCAATGCCCCGGCCCGGTGTCAATTGTTGTCCCGGGTCCGCCCCCGGCCGGCATCGTGATGAGCAGACCCGGTTTCGCGAAATCACCCGCCGCAACCCCCACATAGGCGAGTTCGCGTCCGTCCGGACTCACGCCGTGCAGGAAGTGCGAAGACCCGTCGTGCTCCGTTACCCGGACCGCTTCCCCGCCCTGGATCGCCGCCCGGTAGATGTGGCCGTCATCGGCGGAGAGGTAGATGTGGTTGCAGCCGGGGGCCAGAACATGATCATTGTTCAGCTCGGGGATGCCGGTGAGAGGGACCTGCCCGAGCGAGCGGCTGGACATGTCCAGCCGCCACAAGCCACCGGCACCGTTGAGGAAAAGCGCAGAATTGTCCGCTGCCCAGTTCGGCGCTTCCAGCAACACGGCGCTGGTGAGGATGAGCTCGCGGGCACCCGTGGTCAGGGACGCGATCCAGACTTCGCAGCGTTGGCCGGCTGCCAGCGCCCGGGGCACCAAGGACCCCTGACTTACTGCTTGAACGCGGCGTCGAAGGAGGTATTCGACGCCGGGAAGTCGAACCTCTTGAGCGCGGCGAGGGCTTCGGGGGCGCCGTGCAGCCGGTCCATGCCGGCGTCCTCCCATTCAATGCTGATCGGGCCGGTGTAGCCGATCGCGGTCAGGGCGCGGAAGGACGATTCCCACGGCACGTCGCCGCGGCCGGCGGAGACGAAGTCCCAGCCGCGGCGCGGGTCGCCCCAGGGCAGGTGTGAGCCCATAACGGTGTTCCGGCCGGTGGGGCGCAGCTTGGTGTCCTTGCAGTCCACGTGGTAGATCCGGTCCTGGAAGTCCCAGATGAAGGAGACCGGGTCGATGCCCTGCCACATAAAGTGGGAGGGGTCCCAGTTCAGCCCAAAGGCCTCGCGGTGGCCGATCGCCTCGAGGGTCCGGACTGTGGTCCAGTAGTCGTAGGCGATCTCGGACGGGTGGACCTCGTGGGCGAAGCGGACGCCGCATTCGTCGAAGACGTCCAGGATGGGGTTCCAGCGGTCGGCGAAGTCTTGGTAGCCGGCCTCGATGACCTTTTCCGGTACGGGCGGGAACATCGCGACGTACTGCCAGATCGAGGAGCCGGTGAACCCGACTACGGTGTCCACACCCAGGGCCCTGGCCAGGCGTGCCGTGTGTTTCATTTCCTCGGCGGCTCGCTGCCGGACGCCTTCGGGGTCGCCGTCGCCCCAGACCTTGGCCCCGACGATGGCCTCGTGCCGGAAGTCGATCGGATCATCGCAGACGGCCTGGCCCTTGAGGTGGTTGGAGATGGCCCAGACCTTGAGGTTGTACTTCTGAAGCACGGCGAGTTTGGACTCGACGTAGCCGGGTTCGTCCCAGCGCCAGGCGTCCAGGTGGTCCCCCGAGACGGCGATTTCCAGGCCGTCGTAGCCCCAGCCGGATGCCAGGCGAGCCACTTCCTCGAAGGGCAGGTCGGCCCACTGGCCGGTGAACAGGGTGTACGGGCGGGCCATGTCAGGCTCCTTCGGGGGCGGGGTTCGATGCAGGGATGCCGGCGGTCGGCTCGCCGGCGAGTTGGATGATGGAGCTTTTGGCCGCCGCACTTTTCTCCACAGCGGCCAGAATACGCTGGACTATCAAGCCGTCCTCGAAGGACGGCGAGGGCTCGAAGCCAGCGCCGATCGCGACGAGGAAGTCCCGGATTTCGTGGGTGAAAGTGTGTTCCCAGCCAATCACGTGCCCCTGCGGCCACCAGGCGGCGGCATAGGGGTGAACCGGTTCGTTGACCAGGATGCGCCGGAAGCCTTGTTCCCGGACCGGCACCGTTGCGTCCAGGAAACCCAGTTCGTTCATCGACTCAAGGTCGAAGAGCAGGGAACCCTTGTCCCCGTAGATCTCCAGTTTGAGCGAGTTTTTCCGCCCGGTGGCGACCCGGGAGACTTCCACCGAGGCGACGGCTCCGGAGGCGAGCGAAAGCGTGGCCCAGGCGGCGTCGTCGACAGTGACTTCTTCGAGTCCGTTCCGGCCGGGGCGGTGCGAGGTGAAGGTGTGCAGCCGGCCGGAGACCTCGGTGACCTGGTCGCCAAGCAGGAAGAGCACCTGGTCGATGGCGTGCGAGGCGATGTCCCCCAGCGCCCCGGAGCCGGCGGTGTCCTTGTTCAGCCGCCACGTTATGGGCGACGCCGGGTCAACGAGCCAGTCCTGCAGATATGCCGCCCGGACGTGCCGGACGGCGCCCAGCCGGCCCTCACTGATCAGTTCCCGGGCCAGGGCCAGGGCCGGGACGCGCCGGTAGTTGAAGCCGATCATGGACTGGATACCCTGGCGCCGGGCCGACTTCGCCGCAGCGGTCATCGACTCGGCCTCGGCCAGGGTGTTGGCCAGTGGCTTCTCCACCAGCACATGCTTGCCGGCGGCCAGCGCGGCGACGGCGATCTCCGCGTGCATAAAGCCCGGGGCGCAGATGTCCACGACCTGGATGTCGTCGCGTTCGATCACCGAGCGCCAGTCGGTGGAGGACTCCGCCCAGCCGTACCTGGCGGCCGCTTCGGCTACCCCGGCCGCGTCCCGTCCGACCAGGACGCGTTGTTCGAAGGCCGGGACGTCGAAGTAGCTGGCCACGTTGCGCCAGGCGTTCGAGTGGGCCTTGCCCATAAACGCGTAGCCAATCATGGCCACGCCGAGCGGGGAACCGGCAGGGGACCCGGTTGCCCCGCCGGACGGGGTGAAGGTGCGGGTGCCGGGCTGCGCCGGCGGTGGCGTGGGCGCCGTCGTCATCTGATGCTCCTTGGAACTGGGGTGGCCGGGCCGCAACGGCGCATGCCGGGTCAGGGGGTGGGCCGGGTGGAATTCACTGCGCTTGCCGCGCCTACTTCACTGCCCCTGCCGACAGCCCGGAGACGAGGTGCTTCTGGACCAGGATGAAGCCGATGAGTACGGGCAGGCTGACCACCACGGACGCGGCCATCAACTGGTTCCAGAACACGTCGGATTCGCTGGCATAGGACTTGAGCCCCAGGGACAGCGTTTTGGTCGCCTCGTTGGTCAGGACCGAGGCGAACAGGACTTCCCCCCAGGCGGATATAAACGAGTACACCGCCACGGCGATGATGCCCGGCTTGGCCACGGGCAGGATGACCCGGAACAGGGCGCCCATCCGGCCGGTGCCGTCGATCATCGAGGCCTCTTCGAGTTCCTTGGGGATGGCGGCGAAATACCCGGTCAGCATCCAGATGGCGAACGGCAGGGTGAAGGTCATGTACGTGATAATCAGGCCCAGGTATGAGCCCTGGAGCTGCAACCCGGTGACGTTCCTGATCTGCGTGAAGATCAGGTACAGCGGCAGCAGGAACAGGATGCCGGGGAACATCTGGGTGGACAGCACCGTCAGGCTGAAGGCGCGCCGGCCGCGGAACTGCAGCCGCGCGACGGCGTACGCGGCCAGTACGGCGACGGTCACCGAGCAGACCGTGGCGGCCACCGTGATGATCAGGCTGTTCTGGAAATACTTGGCCAGCGGCACCGTGGTCCAGATATCGAAGTAGGGCGAAGCCGTGAGCTCGTCCGGGATCCACTGGAACAGCCCGGAGACGTCCTTGAGGGGCTTGAGCGAAGTGGACACAACGACGTAGAGCGGCACGGCCACCCAGAGGGACAAGATGGTCAGGACGATATTGCGCAGAATGCGGAAGTTGCGGGTCTCAATCATTGTCGGCCCCCTTGGGCAGCACCATGCGGATGTAGAAGAAGGACGCAATGAACAAAGCGATCAGGAGCAGTACGCTCATGGCGCCGCCCAGGCCGAAGTTCCAGCTGCCGAAAGAGTTCTGGTAGATCAGCGGCGAAACCAGGGTAGCTTCCTTCGGGGAGGCCGCGCCGAAGAGCACAAACGGGATGTTGAACTGGTTGAAGGTCCAGAGCGACATCACCAGCAGCAGCACGCCGTTCGCAGGGCGGACCATCGGCAGGGTAATGCTGCGGAATTGCTGCCAGAGCGAGGCCCCGTCAATCGAAGCGGCTTCATAGACGTCGGCGGGGACGGTCTGCAGGGCGGCCATCAGCATCAGGAACGCGAACGGCCACAGCTGCCAGACGTTCACCACGATCATGGCACCAAAGGAGTTTTGGCCCAGGAGCCAGAACGGACGCTCGTCCCCAAAAAGGTGCAGGGTGTCAACGAGGATCTGGTTCACGGCGCCGTCGCGCTGATTGAACATAAAGGCCCAGGCGATTGTGCCCACATAGGCAGGCAGGGCGTAGGGAACCAGGAAGAAGGTCCGCAGGATGGCGCGGCCCTTGAAATTGGAGGACAGGAACACCGCGCCGGCCATGCCCAGGACCCAGGAGAAGCCAACCACCGTCACGGTGTAGAGCAGGGTCCGGCCGACGGTGCTAAAGAACGCCTGGCCGATGGTGCTTTCGGGGTTCAGTCCGTTGACGAAGTTCTGCAGGCCGACGAACGGGGCGTTGAGCCAGTTGGTGAGGTTGAGCTGGGTGAGCGAGATAAAGGCAATCCACACCCCCAGAAGCATCGGGCCGATATGGATGAGCAACTCGAGCAGGGCCGCTGGCAGGACAAGGCCGTAGGGGAGGAAGGACTTTTTCTTCTTGCGGACCGGCAATGCGGTCCGTGCCGCCGGAGGATCAGGAACAGGGCCGGAGGCGAGCCCTGGCTGCGGGGCGTCGCCGCCGCCGGGTGCGGGATCGCCGCGGTCCAATGCTGAGTGGGTCATGGAAGCTCCTTGGCCGAAGGTGCGGGGGCGTGGCCCCCGCACCTGTCAGGCATTGTTACTGGGCCGCAACCATCTGGTTGTTGGCATCCTTGAGGGCGGACTGGACGTCTGCTTCCGTGACGGTCCCGGTGGCAGCCTTGGCAAAAAGGTTCTTGATCGCGGTGCCTGTCAGCGTTTCCATCTGGCCTTCCTTCGGGATCAGCGGCATGGGCAGGGCATGGTTGGCCAGTGCGTCGTTCTTGAGCTTGACCTCGTCGGTTTGGAATGCGGCATCCGAGGAGACGCTGGAAACCACCGGCAGGGAACGGTAGGCCTTGTTCAGCGCGACCTGCTCGGTGTCGCTGGTGAGCCAGCCGGCCAGCTTGATTGCGTTTTCTTTGTTCTTGGAATTTTTGAACACGCTCAGGTTGATGCCGGCGACGTGGCTCTGGGTGCCTTCGGGTCCGCTGGCACCTGCCTTCATCATGGGGATGGGGGCAACGGCCCAGTCCGTGAAGCCGCGGGCCTCAAAGTTCTTAACCGGGCTCTGGTCGAAAACCATTGCTGCCTTGCCGTTGATCAGGTTGTCCACTTTCTGCGAGCCATCCGAGATTTCGGCGTCCGAGGGCGACATCACCTTGTCAGTTGCCATCAGGTCAACCCACTGCTTCACACCCTCGACCTGGGCGGCACTGTCAAACGTCGGTTTGCCGTCCTTGTCGAAGAGGGCGCCGCCGTTCTGCAGCCCGCGCACGAAGGCCTGGTGGGAGTTGGCGGAGACCGAGGCTCCGGCAGCCGTAAAGCCCCACTGGTCCGGCTTTCCGTCGCCGTTGGTGTCCTTGGTCAGCTTCTTGGCGTCTGCGACGAACTCATCCCATGTGACCGGCGGCGCCTCGATGCCGGCCTCCTTAAACATTTTCGGGTTGTAGTACATGTTGTACGCGAGCCCGTACAGCGGGACCGAGGTCGGGGCCTTGCCATCAGCGCCGCCGGTGGACCAGCTGGTCTGCAGGAAACGGTCCTTGCCGCCGACAGCTTCGAGCAAGGCACCCTCCACCGGCTCAAACGCGCCGGTTTCCTGCAGGGTGACTGCCCAGGTGTTGCCGATGTTCAGGACGTCGGGGCCGTCGCCGCTGGTGACGGCGGTCAGGATGCGGTTGTACAAGTCGCTCCAGCCGATGACCTCGAGCTTGACCTTCACTCCGGTCTTCTCGGTGAAACGGTCCAGGCTGGGCTTGAGCTTGGCCGCGGTGTCCTCGAGGCTGTTGCCCTGGTTGGAGGCCCAGTAGGTGATGGTGTCACTGTTGGTTGCCTGGCTGCTGCCGCCGCAGGCGGTCATGCCGAATGCCAGCGATGCCGTGGCGGCCAGGGCCGACAGGACTTTAATGGGGTTCTTCATGGTTGCTCCGGGTTTCTCGTCGTCGAGCTGGGGCTGGTGTATAGGGTCGGGCTGGGACTACTGGGCAGCGAGTATCGCCGCGGTCGGATCCCAGTCTTCGGGTAGGGCAGGGACCTTGGCGGCGGAGCTCTCGACATCCACGAAGGCGCGGGTGTCGATCGAGTCGGAGATGGCGGCCATGGTGTCGAGGATGTGGAATGCCAGCTCACCCTGGGCCCGGTGCGGCCGGCCCGCGCGGATGGCGCGGGCCATTTCCAGCACCCCTGCGCCGCGGCCGGCGGTGGAGCCGATGGACGGGACGGTGGTCCAGTCGTCGGAGCCAAGCGCGCAGATCCGGATGTCGCCGTCGAAGTTGTTCGGGTCCGGCAGGGCGATGGTGGCGTCGGAGCCGGTAATTTCCACAAAGCCCGCGCGCTTGAACGGTGAATCGAAGCTGAAAATGCTCTGGCCGGACTCGCCGCCTTCGAACTCCAGGATGGCGCTGACGTGCGTGGGGACGGTGACGGCGAATTCCTCGCCGGCCTTCGGTCCGGAACCGATGACCCGGGTTTCGCGGGACTTGGAGCCGAACGCCGCCACCCGTCGGACACTGCCGAAGGTCTGGACCAGGGTGGTGAGGTAGTACGGGCCAATGTCGAACAGGGGACCGGCGCCGTCCTGGAAGAGGAATGCGGGGTTCGGGTGCCAGGACTCCGGGCCGGGCGACTGCATCAGGGTCAGGGCCGTCAGCGGTGTGCCGATGTCGCCGCGATCGATCATCCGGCGCGCGGTCTGCAGCCCCGCGCCGAGGAAGGTGTCCGGGGCGCAGCCGAGCCGAAGGCCGGCGGCGTCGGCCGCCTTGAGCAGTCCGCGGCCGCTTTCGCGGTCCAGCGAGAAGGGCTTCTCGCTCCAGACGTGTTTGCCGGCGTTGACGGCCTGGGTGGCCACCTCGACGTGGGCTGCCGGGATGGTCAGGTTGATGACGATCTCGACGTCGGGGTTGCCCAGTACGGCGTCGACTCCGCCGTGGTTCTCAATCCCGTACTCCGCTGCGCGGGCGGCGGCAGCCTCCTCGAAGAGGTCCCCGATCGCGACGACCCTGACGTCCGGGAAGCTCGTGAGGTTATCCAGGTATTGCTTGCTGATGACCCCGGCGCCGATAATGCCGACGCCGACAGGTCCCGATCCAAGCGGGCCGGACGCTGCTGCTGAGTGGCTCATGCGGAGACCTTCCCGGCGCTGAGGTAGTTGTAGCTGTCCCGTACCGCGTCGAACATGTCGCCCTGGAAATCGTCCAGTTCGATCACACCGGCTTCGAGGGATCCTGCCGCCGCGAGTACGTCCCAGACCGGCATCTTGCCGTCACCCACGGCGAGTTGGCTGGCGGGGTCGGCGGTGACGGGTCCGTCCTTGATGTGGATGAACTTCACCCGCTCGCCCAGACGGGCGAGGAGGGCGGCCGGATCCTGGCCGCCGACGGCAGCCCAGTACGTGTCGAGCTCGAGGACGACCTCCGGGTCCAGATGGTCGGCGAGGTGCTCCAGGGCGGTCTTGCCGTCGATCACCGACTCAACTTCCCACCAGTGGTTGTGGTAGCCGACGCGGACGCCATAGCCAGCACCTTTGGCGGCGGCGGCGTTGAGCTGGGATGCGGTTTCCTTGATGTCCTCGATGGTGTTCCAGCGCTCGATCGGAACGTGCGGATCGATGACGGTGCCGATGCCCAGCTGCCGGGCCGCCGCGAAGATGGCGTCCTGATCATCACTGAGCAGGGGCGCGTGGCCGGAAGGGGCGGTGAGGTTGTTCTCGGCCATGGCCTGCTTGAGTTCAGCGGCTTTGGCGACGAAACGATAGGGCTCAACCATGGTGAAGCCGATGTCGGCCAGGCGCTGGATGGTTCCAGCGAGATCCTCTTCAAGGGCCTTGCGGACCGTGTAGAGCTGGATCGAGTATGACACTGTCTCTCCTCGTCGTTGGGGTGTGAGCTGCAGCTGTTTTTACTGGACCGCCCGACGCACCTTCGTGGGGCGTCCGGTTCAGTCAGGCAAGTGAGCCGCCTCACACCCCAAGCTAGAACGACTTATGCTGACCGTCAAGCAAAAGTTGCAAACTTAGTGCCAGTCTTTCTTCAAGGTGACATGCATAAGAACTTCGTGCTATCACTTACTCATGAGTACGACCACCGGCGCCGAACCCGCCGCGCCCGAGGCCGCCGGCAGCCTTTCCCGAGCCGGTGACCTGTTTCAGTTGTTGCGCGACGGCAAGGCCCGCACCCGCGCCGAACTGGCGCTCACCACCGGCCTGGCCCGCTCCACTGTCGCATCCCGCATCGACGCGCTGATGCATTCCGGACTGGTGGGGCCCGCCGGCGAGGCCAGCTCCAGTGGCGGCAGGCCGCCGTCGCGCTTTGCCTTCAACCCGGCCGCCCGCGTTGTGCTGGCGGTCGACGTCGGAGCCACGCATATGATCATCGCCGTTACGGACCTGGGTGGCACCGTACTGGCGGAGCGTCGGCTGACCCAGGATGTCGCCGACGGCCCGGATGTTGTGCTGGACCGTCTCGTCGCCGAAGGGACCAAGCTGCTGGGCCAGGCCGGCCGCGGCAGGGACGACCTCGCAGGCGTCGGCATCGGACTGCCCGGCCCCGTGGAGCACGGCACCGGAATGCCGGTGAAGCCGCCCATTATGCCCGGCTGGGACGGGTTCGACGTCGTCCGGCACGTCCGGCGCTCGCTGCCGGTCCCCGTGCTGGTGGATAACGACGTTAACATCATGGCGTTAGGGGAGCGGACCGGCTACTGGCCGGAACACGAGAACTTCCTCTTTATCAAGGTGGCCACCGGCATTGGCGCCGGCATCATCAGCAGCGGCCAACTCCAGCGCGGCGCCGACGGCACGGCCGGAGACCTCGGCCACGTCCGGGTGCCCCGCGGCGACGAGGTGCTCTGCCGCTGCGGCAACTACGGTTGCCTTGAGGCGCTCGCCTCCGGCCCCGCCATCGCGCACGGCCTGGCGCTCCAAGGCCTGCAGGCGGAAAACGGCGGCGACGTGCTGCGGCTTGTGGCCGGCGGAAACCTGCAGGCGATCCAGGCGCTGCGCCAAGCCGGCCGGGACCTCGGCGACGTCCTGGCCACCGTGGTGAACCTGCTTAATCCTTCCGTCATCGTGATCGGCGGAAGCCTGGGCCAGGCCGGCGAACACCTGATGGCGGGGGTCCGGGAGGTGGTCTACCGGCGTTCGCTGCCGCTGGCCACCACCCACCTGCGGATCGGCCTGTCCATGGCCGGGGACCAGGCCGCCATCCTGGGCGCCAGCCAGATGGTCACGCAGTACGTCCTCTCGCCGGCAGCGATCGAGGCGACCCTGCAGGCGGCAGGCTAACACTCGGGTTCGGGGACCTGTCATAAACGCCTGCCCGGCCGTGGCCCGTGATAGCAATGGGATTGATGAAAGCATATTTCCGCCCGCCGGCCGGGCTGCGGCAGCCATGAGCGCCAACGTCCTCGCCAAGGTGCCGCGCAGCTGGATCCTGCTGGCCGCAATCGGGCTCATCGCCCTGAACATGCGCGGCCCGTTCGTGGCCGTGGCGCCGGTGGTCGGCCTGATGCAGCAGGAACTCGGCTTCTCTCCGGTGGAACTGGGCCTCCTGACGGGCATCCCGGTGCTGTGCTTCGCCCTCGCCTCCCCGCTCGCCTCGCTGACCGGGCGCAAACTCGGCGCCGAAGCCGCCATCAGTCTCACCCTCCTGGGGGTGCTGCTGGGCATCATTGTCCGTTCCGCCGGCAGCGGCGCCACGGTTATGCTGGGCACCGCGATCCTCGGGATCGCCATCACGATCGGCAACATCGCCGTGCCGCTGATCATCCGGCGGGACTTTGCACCTGCCCGGCAGGCCACCGCGATGGGCATCTACACCGCGGCCCTTAACATTGGCTCCTTTGTCACCGCCATGGTGATGGCGCCGCTGGCCGGGATGCTTGGGTGGCGGCTGGCCCTTGGCGCCTGCGGGCTCTTCGCCGTCGCGGCCGTGCTGGCCTGGCTGTTCGCTTTCGGCAACCGGGCATTCCGCCCTGAACCCGTCCCAATGCCGGACGCGGGACGCGCCGGGATCAAGCGCGCGTCGCGCTGGATTACGGTCGGACTGACCGTGGGATTCGCCGGGCAGGCGTTCTCTTACTATGGTGTGACCGCGTGGCTGCCCAGTATCCTCGCCGACGAGCTGGGCATGACGGCCGATGGGGCCGGCGCCGGGTCCTCACTGTTCCAGATTCTCGCCATCGTCGGCGGTCTGGGGGTTCCGCTGGCGGCCCGTTTCGCCAGTACGACGGCGGTCGGACTCACTTTGGGATTGTTGTGGCTGACCGTCCCGGCGGGCCTGCTGCTCTCGCCCGGGCTGTGGTGGTTGTGGTCCTCGTTCGGGGGCATCGCCCAGGGCGGCGGCATCACCCTGGTTTTTATTGCCATCATCCGGCTGGCCCGGGATCAGGCCTCGGCCGGCCGGATGTCCGCCGTGGTGCAGGGGGTCGGCTATTCCTTTGGCGCGCTGGCGCCGACCCTCCTGGGCTATGTAAACGGCGTCTCGGGGTCCTGGACCGGGCCACTGCTGATGGTGCTCGGCTCCGTGGCGATGTTCATCCTGGGCACCGCTTTTTCGCTCCGTCACGTCCCGAAAGCACACTGAACCGGGCGCACCGCTTCCGCGGAGGGACAGCCAGGGCCCATATTCCCTGGGGAACATGGGCCCTGGCTGTTACTTCCCGACGCCGTCGTCGAGTTGCTGCGGGGGTCTTCCGTCGCTGGGCCGCCGCCCCGGATCTCGGGGGTGCCTGTTGCGAAGGGCGTGGCAGCCCAGCAGACGGAAATCTTTACCTTCCGGGGGTCCGGTCCGGACCTCAGGCGGGGGCGAGTGCGGGGTCCTCGACCGGGAGCTCACCGTCGCGCGCTTCATGCAGGAACCGGTCGTAGGCCGGCAGGGTCAGGAATGCCGGGAACGACGGGGTGAGCGTGACTTCCTCGAAGATGTCCCGGGCGTCGGCAAAGCGGTCGCCCTCGAAGCGTTCCAGCTTGGTGAACTCCTCCTCCAGCATGTCCTCCACCCATTCGCGGGAGATGACCTCGCCCTGGTCCGTGATGGCACGGGAGAAGATCCACTGCCACAGCTGCGAGCGGGAAATCTCCGCGGTGGCGGCGTCCTCCATCAGGTTGTGGATGGCGACGGCGCCGTTGCCGCGAAGCCAGGACTCGATGTAGCGGATGCCAACTTCGATGTTGTTCCGGATGCCCTGCTCGGTGATGGTGCCGGTGGTGGCGGCGATGTCGAGCAGTGCGCGGTCGTCCGGGGTGACGTCCTCGCGGAGCCGGTCCAGCTGGTTCGGGCGTTCGCCCAGGACGCCGTCGAACACTTCACGGCAGACCGGAACCAGGTCCGGGTGCGCCACCCAGGAGCCGTCGAAGCCGTCGCCGGCCTCGCGGGTCTTGTCGGCACGGACCTTCTCGATGGCGATCGCGTTGGCCTCGGCGTCCTTGCGGTTGGGGACAGCCGCCGCCATTCCGCCGATCGCCATGGCACCGCGTTTGTGGCAGGCCCGGACCAGCTGTTCGGTATAGGCACGCATAAACGGCTGCGTCATGGTCACCTGGCTGCGGTCCGGCAGGACAAAACGCGGGCCGCGGGTGCGGAAGTTCTTGATCAGGGAGAAGATGTAGTCCCAGCGGCCGGCGTTCAGACCCGCGGCGTGGTCCTTGAGCTCGTAGAGGATTTCCTCCATTTCGAACGCGGCGGTGATGGTTTCGATCAGCACGGTGGCGCGGATGGTGCCCTGCGGGATGCCGAGCAGGTCCTGGGCGAGGATAAAGATGTCGTTCCACAGGCGGGCTTCGAGGTGGTTCTCGATCTTCGGCAGGTAGAAGTACGGACCCTTGCCCTGCGAGATCAGGCGGCGGGCGTTGTGGTAAAAGTACAGGCCGAAGTCCACGATGCCGCCGGCGATCGGGGTGCCGTCAATGAGCATGTGCTTTTCCGGCAGGTGCCAGCCGCGGGGACGGACCACGATCGTCGGCAGGTCCGCGGCGGGGTGGAGTTTGTATTCCTTGCCCTCGGTTGAGGTGAAGTCGATCCGGCGCTCCAAGGCGTCGATGAGGTTGAGCTGGCCCTGGATGACGTTGCGCCACGACGGGGTGGAGGAGTCCTCCATGTCCGCGAGCCACACCTTCGCACCGGAGTTCAGCGCGTTGATGGTCATCTTTTTGTCCACCGGGCCGGTGATCTCGACTCGACGGTCCGTCAGGCCGGGGGCGGGCGGGGCGACGCGCCAGGTCGGATCGTTGCGCACGGACTCGGTCTCGCTCAGGAACCGCGGGTCCTGGCCCTTGCCGATCTGCTGGCGGCGGTCACGGCGGGCCTGCAGCAGCTCCAGCCGACGTTCCGCAGTGGCCTTGTGCAGCTTGCCAACAAAGGCCAGCGCGTCCGGCGTCAGGACCTCGCTCTGCCGGCAGATGGGCTGGGCCGTCAACGTGATTCCGTTGATGGTGAAGTTGTCAGTGAAACTGTTCATTTCAATCTCTCCCTAGAGAAGAAGCAAGTTCGAGGGCGGCTGGCGACGTGCGTACCAGGCCGAAGGTGCCGGTGTTGCGGCAGCCTGCGTAAAAGGGGCCCCATTGCCGCCCCGCGATGTGGAAACGAAGCAGCGGCGGCAATGGGGAATAGCAGGCAGAGCAATGCCGGACCGAAGGCCGGACGGAGGCACCGCCGTCGGGTGTCTAGTGGAACTGGCCTTCTTCGGTGGATCCCACCAGGGCCAAGGTGGATGCGTTCGGGTTGAGCGCGGTTGCGATGTCGTCGAAGTAGCCGGTGCCAACTTCGCGCTGGTGTTTGGTCGCGGTGTAGCCGCGGGATTCGGAGGCGAATTCCTTCTCCTGCAGCTCGACGTAGGCGCTCATGCCTTCCCGGGCGTAGCCGTGGGCGAGATCAAACATCGAGTAGTTCAGGGCGTGGAAGCCGGCCAGAGTGATGAACTGGAAGGTGAAGCCCATGGCGCCGAGTTCGCGCTGGAACTTGGCGATCGTGGCGTCGTCGAGGTGCTTCTTCCAGTTGAACGACGGCGAGCAGTTGTAGGAGAGCATCTGGTCCGGGAAGTCTGCCTTGACGGATTCGGCGAACTTACGTGCCAGCTCCAGGTCCGGGGTGCCCGTTTCCATCCAGATGAGGTCGGAATACGGGGCGTAGGCCTTGGCGCGGGCGATGCAGGGTTCGATCCCGTTGCGGACCTTGTAGAAGCCTTCCGCGGTGCGCTCGCCGGTGACAAATTCCTTGTCCCGGTCGTCGACGTCGGAAGTGATCAGGGTGGCTGCCTCGGCGTCGGTGCGGGCGATGATGACGGAAGGGGTGCCCGCGACGTCGGCTGCCAGGCGGGCGGCGTTCAGTGTGCGGACGTGCTGCTGGCTGGGGATCAGGACCTTGCCGCCGAGGTGGCCGCACTTCTTCTCCGAAGCGAGCTGGTCTTCCCAGTGCACTCCCGAGGCGCCGGCCTGGATCATGGACTTCATCAGTTCGTAGGCGTTCAGCGGCCCGCCGAAGCCTGCCTCGGCGTCGGCGATGATCGGGACCATCCAGTCCTCAACGGTCTGGATGCCTTCGGAGAACTCGATCTGGTCGGCGCGGAGCAGGGCATTGTTAATACGCCGGACCACAGTGGGCACCGAGTTGGCCGGGTAGAGGGACTGGTCCGGGTAGGTGTGGCCGGAGTTGTTGGCGTCGGCCGCAACCTGCCAGCCGGAAAGGTAGATGGCACGCAGGCCGGCCTTGACTTGCTGCACTGCCTGGTTGCCGGTCAGTGCACCCAAGGCGTTGGTGTACTTGCCTTCCTTGTGCTCGGCGGTGAGCTGCTTCCACAGCTTCTCCGAGCCGCGGCGTGCCAGTGTGTGTTCCTCGGAGACACGGCCGCGCAGCCGGACGACGTCGGAGGCCTTGTAGTCCCGGGTGACACCTTCCCAGCGCGGGTTGGCGGCCCACTCGAGCTCCAGGGCCGCGGCTTGCTCAGCGGGCGTCTGCTGGGTGGGCTCAAATGCTGCAGTCATCTTTGTCTCCTTGGTGGGTCCGGGACCGGGTGCGCTGCTTCTTCGCAGAGCCCCGGGCTGATCCGGAGCGGTGTAACTTTTCCGTAAGATCCACTTTTCTGCACTTCCACGCATCTTTCTAGACCAAAACCATGGAAAGAAATGAACTTCTTCGCGTATTCTTAAGAAATGCACCCCGCCAGTTGGAACCGTCCCGCATCCGCAGCGACCGCCCCCGCCGTCCCTGAAGTCGACGTCATCAGCATGGGCCGCCGGGTCCGGCACCTCCGCAAGGCCGCCGGACTCACTCTTGATGACCTGAGCGCCACGGTGGGAACGGCCCCCAGCCAGCTGAGCCTGATCGAGAACGGAAAGCGCGAACCCAAGCTCGGTCTGCTCCAGCAGCTGGCGGGGGCCCTTGGTGTCAGCATCGACGAGTTGCTCGGTGCGGAACCGCCCAACCGTCGCGCGGCCCTGGAGATTGAGCTGGAGCGCTACCAGCGCAGCCCCATCTATGAGTCGCTGAAGCTGCCGACGATCCGGATCAGCTCCCGGCTGCCCATGGATGTGCTGGAGTCCATGGTGGGGCTCCAACACGAGCTGGAACGGCGGCTCAACGAGCAGGTGGCGACGCCGGAGGAGGCCCGCCGCGCGAACGGGAAGCTGCGCGCCATGATGCGCGAGCGGAACAATTATTTCCCGGAGTACGAGGCGGAAGCGCAAAAGGTCCTCGCCTCCGTCGGCCACACCAGCGGCCCGCTCTCCCACCACGTCATCGCAGACATTGCCGGGCATCTCGGGTTCAGCCTGCACCACGTGGGCGACCTCCCGCACTCCACTCGTTCGGTGACCGACCTCAAGAACCGCCGGATCTACCTCACCCAGAACGCGCGCAGCGACCATGATCCGCGCTCGGTGCTGCTGCAGGCACTGGGCCACTATGTCCTGGGGCACCAGACCCCCACGAACTACGGCGACTTCCTGATGCAGCGGGTGGCCACCAACTACTTTGCTGCTGCGCTGCTGCTGCCGGAGCAGGCCACCGTGGAGTTCCTGCAAAAGGCCAAGCAGGCCAAGGAGATCTCGGTGGAGGACATTCGGGACGCCTTCGCCGTGTCGTATGAGACCGCGGCGCACCGCTTTACCAACCTCGCCACCGAGCACCTGGACCTGCGGACGCACTTCCAGAAGACGCACAAAAGCGGCATTATCTACAAGGCTTACGAGAACGACGGAGTGACGTTCCCGCAGGACCACACCGGCGCCATCGAGGGCCAGCCGTCCTGCAAGAACTGGACCTCCCGGGTGGTTTTCGATGTGCCGGACAAGTTCAGTGCCTACAACCAGTACACCGACACCCCGGCCGGGACCTACTGGTGCACGGCGCGCACGGAGCGCTCCGCGAACGGGGAGTTCTCGCTCTCCGTGGGTGTCCCGTATGCGCAGGTGAAGTGGTTCCGCGGCCGGGAAACCACCGAGCGGTCCACGTCGACCTGCCCGGATGAGAGTTGCTGCAAGCGTCCGCCGGCCGCGCTGACCTCGGAGTGGGCCGGCAATGCCTGGCCCTCCGCACGGGCCCACTCGCACCTGCTTGCAGCGATGCCGCCGGGCGCCTTCCCCGGCGTGGACGAGACCGAGGTCTACTCATTCCTGCAGGCGCACGCGGGGAACTAGCTGGGCACTGCCAGGACCGGCCGGGGCCCGTCTGGCGCGGCACGCGGCCGGGGCGACTATATTGGCCGTGTCAGCTAACGGATCCGACCGCGGGAGTGCCCAGCCATGGCCAAGGAACTTGCCAGCCAGCTCATCGAACAACTGCAAGCCGCCGGCGTGCAGCGTATCTACGGAATTGTCGGCGACAGCCTCAATCCGATTGTCGACGCCGTCCGCAAAACCGGCGGTGCCGCGAAGGGCGGGATCGACTGGATCCATGTCCGGCACGAAGAAGCAGCCGCGTTCGCGGCCTCGGCCGAAGCCCAGCTGACCGGCCGTCTGGCGGTCTGCGCCGGCTCCTGCGGGCCGGGAAACCTGCACCTGATCAACGGCCTCTATGACGCCAACCGTTCCGGCGCGCCGGTGCTGGCGATCGCCTCGCACATTCCCAGCAAACAAATCGGCAGCAGCTTCTTCCAGGAAACGCACCCGGACCGGCTCTTTAACGAGTGCTCGGTGTACTCCGAGCTGATCAGCACCGCCGGCCAGGCCCCGAGGGTGATGCACAGCGCCATCCAGCATGCCGTCGCGCTTCGGGGCGTCGCCGTCGTGACCCTGCCCGGCGACATCGCTGGACTGGACGCGACCGCAGAAACCCCGGCGCCGGCAGCTTTCCTGCCGGCCACGCTGGTCCCGGACCCCGCCAGCGTGCAGGAACTTGCCGACGCCATCAACGCCGCGGACAAGGTCGCCATCTTTGCCGGTGCAGGCGTCCAGGGCGCCCATGATCAGGTCATTGGACTCGCCGAACTCCTCAAGGCGCCGATCGGCCATTCGCTGCGCGGCAAAGATTTTATGCAGTACGACAATCCCTACGACATCGGTATGACGGGGCTGTTGGGCTATGGCGCGGCGGCCGAGGGGATTGAGGACGCGGACCTGCTGATCCTGCTGGGGACCGATTTCCCGTACGACCAGTTCCTGCCCGCGACCCGGACGGCCCAGGTGGACCGGGCCGGGCAAAACCTGGGCCGGCGCACCGACGTCGACGTCGCGGTCCATGGCGACGTGTTGCCCACGTTGACCGCGCTGATGCCGTTGCTGGCAGCAAAGAAGAGCCGCCGGTTCCTCGACGCGATGCTGAAGAAGCACGACCGGCTGATGAACAAAGCCGTCGGCGCCTACACCCGGAAAGTGGAGAAAACCGAGCCGATCCATCCCGAGTATGCCGCGTCGCTGCTGGACCAGCTCGCCGCCAAGGACGCGATTTTCACCGCGGACACGGGTATGTGCAACGTCTGGACCGCCCGCTACATCAACCCATTGGGTACCCGGCGGCTGATCGGCTCGTATTTGCACGGCTCCATGGCGAACGCGCTGCCGCAGGCGATCGGCGCCCAACTGGCCTACCCCGGGCGCCAAGTGGTCTCGGTCTCGGGCGACGGCGGCCTGTCGATGCTGTTGGGGGAGCTGATCACAGTGGCCGCGCACCGGCTCCCGGTCAATGTGGTGGTGTTCAATAATTCCACCCTGGGCATGGTCAAGCTGGAGATGCTGGTGGACGGGCTGCCGGACTTTGGCGTCGATGTGCCCGATGCCAACTATGCGGCCGTGGCCCGGGCCCTGGGCTTCCATGCCGTCCGCGTCACGGATCCGTCCCGGATTGAGGCCGCCTACCGGGAAGCCTTTGCCCATCCGGGACCCTCCCTGGTGGAACTCATCACCGACCCCAAAGCGCTCTCGCTGCCGCCGAAGATCAAAGGTGCCCAGATCCTCGGGTTCGCGACGGCGATGTCCAAAGTGGTGCTCAACCGGGGCGATTCCGGCGAACTCGGGCGCGGGAGGGGCTAGCGCGGGCGCGGGAGGGGCTAGCGCGGGCCGCCCTGCCACACGGCGTCGAACGGCGCACCGGAGGGAACGCGGTTCCGGATCCCCGCCGTGACAAATTCCTTCGCGGTCCGGGCTGCCTCCAGCGGCGCCGCGCCCTTGGCCAGCTCGGCCGTCACCGCGGCAGCCAGCGAGCAGCCGGCGCCGGAGACGGCCACCTCGCCGACCTTCGGGGCGGAGAGGACCTCGAGCGTTTCGCCGTCGTAGTAGACGTCGACGGCGTCCGGGCCGGCCAGGCGCACACCGCCTTTCGCCAGCACCGCCGCACCGCTGAGTTCATGGATGCGCACAGCCGCGGCCTTGAGGGATTCGACGTCGGTGATCTCCAGCCCGGAGAGTGACTCGGCCTCGAAGTGGTTCGGCGTAACGAAGGTGGCCAGCGGCAGGATCTGCGCCTTGAGCGCCTGGTCGGTGTCCAGTGCATGGCCCGGCTCCTGGCCCTTGCAGATCAGCACCGGGTCCAGCACCACGTGGCGGAACTGTCCCGCGGCCAGCGCCGAGGCCACCGTGGAAATCGTCGCCGGGCTGCCAAGCATGCCGATCTTCACCGTATCCAGCGCGGACGGCGCACCGGACGCGGCGCCGTACGCCGCCGTCGTTGCCTCCAGCTGGTCGGCGATGACCTGCTGGTCGATAGCGACAAAGCGGTGGTTCCAGTTGTCCTTCGGATCAAAGGACACGATGCAGGTCAGGTTGGCGATACCAAAGACGCCGAGTTCTTGGAAGGTCTTCAGGTCCGCCTGTGCGCCGGCGCCGCCGGTCGCCTCGGAGCCGGCGATGGTCAGGGCGACGGCGGGGTAGGGGCCCGCGTCGGAGGTCAGCTTGTCCACGGCGTAAGGAGTCATGGATCTATCCTGCCACCCCGGGAAATCCGGACGCATTGTGCGTATGACCAATATGAACACAACCCGAGTGGCCCGGATCACCGGGACTAGGGTGGCGGACGGTGTTGCTTTCTTGCGGCGCCGGATCCAGGAAGGTTCATCGATGAGCACCCAGCTGTCCGAAGCGGCGCAGACCAGAAAAGCCGTCAGCAATATTCTCAAAGGATCTGCCGGCAACCTCGTGGAGTGGTACGACCTCTACGTCTATACAGTGTTCGCGGCATATTTCCAGTCGCACTTCTTCAATCCCACCGACGACCTCCAGGCCGGCCTCGAAGCGATGGCCGTCTTCTCGACGTCGTTCCTGATGCGGCCGGTCGGCGCCTGGTTCTTCGGCCGCTACGCGGACCGCAAGGGACGCAAGGCCGCGCTGACCCTGAGTGTGACCATGATGTCCGCGGGGTCCTTTGCCATCGCCATCCTGCCCACGCAGCAGCAGATCGGCCTGTGGGCCTTGATCCTGCTGGTCCTCATCCGCGTGATCCAAGGCTTCTCGGTGGGCGGCGAGTACGGCACCAGCGCCACCTACATGTCCGAGGCTGCCACCACCAAGCGCCGCGGATTCTTCTCCAGCTTCCAGTACGTCACCCTGATCGGCGGCCAGATGCTGGCCCTGCTGGTTCTGGTCATCCTGCAGAACTCTATCCCCAAGGCCGATCTAGGCGAGTGGGGCTGGCGGATCCCCTTCGCGATTGGCGGCGTCGCCGCGCTTGTAGTCCTGTGGCTGCGCCGTTCGATGGAGGAAACCGTCTCGGCCGAACAGCTCGAGGCCGCCAAGGCCCCCGCCGTCGCCGGGCAGGCGCAGCCGGGCACCATGAGACTGTTGTTCACCAGCTACTGGAAGCCGCTGCTGATCTGCATCGGCATTACCCTCGGCGGCACGGTGGCGTTCTACACGTACACCAACTTCATCCTGAAGTTCATGAATGACACCTCCGGCATCGCCAAGACCGAGACCTCGGTGATCAACTTCTGGGCGCTGTTCATCTTTATGCTGCTCCAGCCCGTCTACGGCATCATCTCGGACAAGGTCGGGCGTAAGCCGCTGCTGCTCTGGTTCGGCATCACCGGTGTGGTGTTCACCTGGCCGCTGCTTTCCACCCTGGCCGGCACCAAGGATCCGTTCACCGCGTTCCTGCTGATGATGGGCGGCCTGCTTATTGTCGGCGGCTACACCTCGATCAACGCCCTGGTCAAGGCCGAGCTGTTCCCCGCGTCCATCCGCGCCCTCGGCGTCGGACTGGGCTACGCGATCGCGAACTCGCTCTTCGGCGGCACGGTCCCGCTGATCGGGGCCGCCCTGCAGAAGGTCGGCCAGGTGGACCTGTTCTTCACCTACGTCACAGTGGCCATCGCCATCTCGCTGCTGGTCTACATCTTCGCGCTCAAGAATAAGAAGTCCACGCACCTGGATCACGAGCAGGGCCACGCCTGGGAGTCCGCAGCGGACCGCGACGGCGAAGGCAAGGACCTCATCGACGCCACGCGCCGGTAGGGTGTGGACGACGGCGGACGCCGCGCGGACTCGGCGCGGACGACGGCGGACGACGGCGGACGCCGCGCGGACTCGGCGCGGACTCGGCGCGGACGACGGCGGGTTGCCGGCTGCGGGATTTCGGTTCCGGAAGCCGGCGGCCCGCCGTCGCCGTTAACTCAATCCGCGGCGCCAGGGGGCCGACGGGGTCCGCAGATCCGCTCCAGCGCCGGTTCCAGCGCAGGCTCCAGGAAGACGAACCCGGCGTCGAGCAGTTTCCGGGGTGCCACCCAACGGCTCTTGAGCACCAGTTCGGCCTCCGTTCTGATCAGCACGGCTCCGAGCTTGAGGAGCCATGCTGGAGTGGGCATGCCCCACGGCGCTCCGAGGGTGCGGCGGACCGCCCGCATCAGGTCGCGGTTGGTCACCACGTCCGGCGCCGCGATGTTAACCGGGCCGGCAAGGTCGGTGCGCCGGCTCAGGAAGCGCACTGCACGGTAGAGGTCCTCCACCTGGATCCAGCTGAATTTCTGCGTCCCTGGGCCCATGGCTCCGCCCAGGCCCAGCCGCGCGAGGGTCGCAAAGGGCCGCATCACCCCGCCGCCGGGCCCCAGCACGATGGCAATCCGCAGCGCCACCTTCCGGGTCTGCGGCGTCGGCGCCTGGTTGAGGGCCGCTTCCCAGGCGCGGGCGACGTCGACGGAGAACCCGGTGCCGAGCTCGCCGTCGTCCTCAGTTTGGGGCCGGTCCTCCGCGTGCCGGTAGATTGTTGCCGTGCTGGCGTTCAGCTAGGCGACGGGGGGAGTGCTGCAACGTGCAAGGGCGCGGCCCAATGCCGCGGTGGTAGACACCCGGGAGTTCAGGATTTGGGCCCTGTTCCGCCCGGTGTAGCGGCAGCTCACCGAACGGCCCGCGAGGTTCACGAGGAGTTCGGCGCCGTCGAGTGCGGCGGTGATAGCGCTGTCGTCACCCCAGCGAGCCGTATCAGCGGGGGACCGGCCGATGGTCCGGACGTCCCAGCCGTCCTGCCCGAACCGGCGGCGGAAATAGCGCCCGATGAATCCAGAGGCGCCGGCCACGACCACAATGCTTCTGCCCATAGTTCCCCCATAATTGTGAGTTGATGCCCGGTGTTAGCCCCGGACCGTGCGGCCTAAGTCCATGGCGTCGTCCAGGATCCTGCCGACGCCTGGAATTCTCGTGAGCGAGAGCCCGCGGGCGATCAGGGGGGCGGCGCCGTCAACAAGTTTCCGGGTCCGGCGTTGCCCCTCCGAGGTGTCGTACACCCAGAAGAGGGTGACCCCCATGTACCCCAGCCAGAGCAGCCCGGGCAGTTCCGCCCGGAGCCTCCGGGGCGGCCCCGGGCGTGCTCCGTCTACGGCGGCGCGGAAAATGGCCAGCGACGCTTCCCGGGCGCTGCCGGATTCTGCGTTGAACGGGTTGACGGGCGACGCCGGGCGGATGGCGGTGGCGATGAAATCGGCGCCGAAGCGGTGGTACGGCGCCATAACGTCCAGGCCCGCGTGCATTGTCGCCTTCAGCCTGGCGCTGAGGTCGTTAAACCCGACGACGGCCTCCGCGGCCCTGTCCGCGTGCTGGCCTTGGACCTGGAGATAGAGCTCGTGGACCAGGTCATCCTTTGACGCGAAGTAGTAATAGGCGTTGCCGACGGACACTCCGGCCTCGGCCGCAATGGCGCGCATGGTGGCTTTTTCGAAGCCGATGTCACGAAACATCCGCAATGCGACGTCCGCCACCCGATGCCGGGTCTGATCGCTCTTGGCTGCCATGGTCGTCCTCATTTCTGAACGTGTTCAAAAAGTGTGGCACAGGTTTTGAGCGTGTTCAAATTTGTGAGTGCGTGGCTGTGCGGAGGTATCCATAGCCGGGGCTGGG
This sequence comes from Pseudarthrobacter sp. PH31-O2, assembly GCF_030063265.1. Lineage (NCBI taxonomy): Bacteria > Bacillati > Actinomycetota > Actinomycetes > Micrococcales > Micrococcaceae > Pseudarthrobacter > Pseudarthrobacter sp. PH31-O2. Next base: position 175,284 of record NZ_JASIST010000005.1, read on the forward strand.
CCGCGGCGGGCGGCCGGCCCGGCCAAGGTGCGAGAATGGAAGCGGTTCCCGGCGCGCTGCACCGGAGCCTCCAGTGCTAATACAGCCGGCCACCCCGGGCCCAGAACCGTTCCGGACCGCCGAGCGAACCACTACGAATGGATTACCCATGACTGCCGCCAAGACCTTCCCTGCTGCCGCCCCGCCAAAGTTTGCCACCATTGGATCGCCGTATTTCGGCATCATGCTGGCTGTTATGGCAGTGGTGCTGATCCTTTCCAACATCGGCGCATCCAAGGGTGTGGCGATCGGGCCCATCATCACCGACGGCGGGTTCTTCCTCTTCCCGCTCGCGTACATTTTGGGCGACGTCATCAGCGAGGTCTACGGCTTCAAGGTGGCACGCAAGGCCATCGTGACCAGCTTCGCGCTATCGGTGTTCGCGTCCCTGTGCTACTGGATCATCATCGCCCTCCCCGGCTTCGGGGACGAGTATGGCCTTGCCAAGCAGTCCGCACTGGAGAGCGCCCTGGGGCCGGTCCCGCAGATCGTATTCGCCTCGCTCCTGGCCTTCTTCGCGGGCCAAACGATCAACTCCTGGATCCTCGTGAAGATGAAGGCCCGGACCGGGGAAAAGTCACTCTGGGCTCGGCTGATGGGATCCTCCGGGGTGGGCGAGTTTGTGGACACGCTGATCTTCTGCAGCATCGCAGCCTCCGTGATCGGGATCAGCGACGGCGCGATGTTCGTGAACTACGTTCTGGTGGGTTTCCTCTACAAGACCCTCGTGGAGTTTGCGTTTGTGCCGCTGACTTCACTCGCCATCGGCTGGGTGAAGAAGCGCGAGCCAAGCTACGGGGCGTAAGCGCTCACTCCACTTCCGCCGAAGTCGCCGGAAACGTGCCAAGTCGCCGCAACGTTCCGGCGATTTCGCGGGCATCCGGCGAACTCGGGGCGGCGGGCTCTTGGCTCAGGACGAGTGGTGCCGGCCCGTCAACGCCCGGAGCACACGGTTCTTGAATTCCTGTTCGCGGAAGAGGTCTTTCCACTCGACACGGAGAAAAAGCCATCCTTCCTCCGTCAGGGCCTTCTCGCGTCGCCGTTCCTCGAAAAGCACTTCCTCGGTGGGCCGAAAGTCAAAGTATTTGACCTTGCCGTCGAACTCCATGGCCACCTTTTCCTTCTTCCAGGCGAAGTCCAGTCGATGCCGTCCGATCCGGCTCGTGACTTCAACCTGCGGTTCGGGCATCGAGATGCCCAGCCGGAGGAACAGCTCCCGGGTCAGCGTTTCGCCGGGGGATTCCGAGCGAACGTCCGCCGTGTCGAGTACTCGGCGGAAGGTGCGGATGCCGCGGCGGCCCTCCAGTGAATCAGCCATCTCCTGCAGCAGAGACCTGTCCGCACCAAGACGCAGCGCATGATCCATAACGATGAGCGCCTGCCGATAGCTCAGCAGCATGGCGCAATCCGCGGCTGTCCGCTCCAGCGAGGTTGTTCGCAGACCGCCCACTTGTGTCAGCTCAGTGTCGGAGAAGGGTCGTGTGTGGCACCGAACATCCTTGCCGTGGCGCTCGGCCGACGGGCGCACCCGCTGCAGGACATGGATTAGCTCGTCCACGTTCCAGAGATAGAGGCGGTGCAGACGAGCTGCGGAAGTGTGGCTATAGGCGAAGGCTCCGGTTGATGTGGTGAGTGTTCCGTGTGCATGTGCATAGATCAACTGCCGGCTGCGGACCGGTGCCGGCAGAGCGTTCCACACGCTGCCACGGGCATAGCAGCCGTACCGCAGGCGAACGAGCGAACCCGAGTCCAGCAACGACTTGATGGACCGGGAGCCGTAGCCCAGGTCGATTAGCTGGTCAGTGCGCCAAAGGTTTCCACGCGGCGGAAGCGTGAGCGGCTTCTGTTGAGGCATGACGCCAGTTTCGGGCGCCGCGGGGAGTTCCCGGGAGGCCCCGCCGTCGCTATGTGGAAACACGACGTCGCCGGAAGCCTGCGAGTTCGCCGCGGCCTTCCGGCGACATGGCACGCTTTCGGCGACTTCGGCGACAGGGCCGCCCAGCGGCTAGGAGTAGTAACGGCCCAGGGTCTCGGCCTTGAAGTCGAAGAAGGTGCCTGCCTCGATGGCAAGCCGGGCGTCATCGACCATCTTCACCACAAAGCGCTCGTTGTGGATTGAGATCAAGGTGGCTGAAACCATTTCCTTGGCCTTGAACAGGTGGTGGATGTAGGCGCGGGAATAGTTCAGGCAGGCGTAGCAGTCGCAGCCTTCCTGTAGCGGCCCGAAGTCGCGCTTGTACTTGGCGCCGGAGAGGTTGTAGCGCCCGGTGAGGTGATAGAAAGCCGAGTTCCGGGCCACCCGGGTGGGGGAGACACAGTCGAAGGTGTCCGCGCCATTCTCGATCGCTGTGAAGATGTCGTCGGGCTCGGAAATGCCCAGTAGGTGCCGCGGCTTGTTCTCCGGCAGTTCCTCGTTGCACCAGCGCACGATCGTGCCCAGGTTTTCCTTCTCGAGCGCCCCGCCGATGCCGAAGCCGTCGAAGTTCATGGCGCCGAGGTCGCGGCTGGCCTTGCGTCGAAGGTCCTCGTACTGGGCGCCCTGGAGGACGCCGAACAGTGCCTGATAGGGCTTGCCGGTCCGCTCCGATGTCAGCCGAAAATGCTCGGTGATGCAGCGCTCGGCCCAGCGGCGGGTGCGCTCCAGGGATTCCTCCTGGTAGCCGCGGGAATTCTGCAGGGTGGTCAGCTCATCGAAGGCGAACATAATGTCCGCGCCGAGCTGATGCTGGACGTTCATCGAAATTTCCGGGCTGAAGCGGTGCCGGTCGCCGTTGAGGTGGCTTTTGAACCACACACCTTCCTCGTCCACGTGGGCCAGCCGCTCCTTGCCCGGGGCGACAGCGTCATCCGGCCCCGACTGGTCCACTGACTTCATATCGATGACCTTTTTAAAGCCCGAGCCCAGGCTCATCACCTGGAACCCGCCGGAATCCGTGAAGGTGGGGCCGGGCCAGTTCATAAACGCGCCCAGCCCGCCGGCCTCGTCCAGGATGTCCGCCCCGGGCTGCAGGTACAGGTGGTAGGCATTGGCGAGGACGGCCTGGGCTCCGAGCCCGGCGATGGATTCCGGCAGCACCGCCTTGACCGTGGCCTTGGTGCCGACGGCGATAAACGCCGGGGTTTGGATCTCACCATGCGGTGTGCTGATGGTGCCGGTCCGGCCGAGGAACTCCCCGCCGTTGGCAGCGATCTGGGACGCCGACGGTGAACAGCTTTCACTAAGGCGTTTTCCCACCCGGAAGGAAAACTCGGACTGCCGCGCTGGCAGGGGCGATGACACTGGTGATTCAGGATTGGCTGGCACCGTTCAAGTGTGCCAGCTAACAGGCGCCAACCCTTAGTGCAGCGGATCGGATGTGGGGTAGTTCTCAGCCCGCCAGGTGTCCCAGTACGTGCGCACGGATCCGAGTTGGTGCGCCCCGAGGTCGTACGTGGAGACGATGACCAAAGACCCGCCGTTGGGCCGGACATCGGGGATGACCGGCTGGTCCGCCACGATGACCAGGCCCTCGCCGTGTTCTGCATAGTGGTGGACTGTGAGTCCCACCTGGTGGTTGCTCCGGAACCAGACCTTGCCGGCAACCTTCTCACCCGTGGCAAGGGCGAGCGAATACGGCTCGCCGGGCGGGGGAACCTCGGACAGGCCGAGCCTTTCGATGGCGGACCCCTCGGTGCCGGGAACCGAGAAGAAGAAGGTCCGTCGCCTGCCGTGCGGGTGCCGTTCAAGGGCGAACCGGAGCTGTTGGATGAAGGTCAGCCAGCCTTGGGTGATGTCCTCGTCCCAGGCGGCCCACTCGGAGTGATGGTCCACTGCGGCCCGGGTGACACTTAGCTCCGTGCCGGTCGGGACCGGTCTCAGGGTGAACACATCCCCGCCGTCGACCACGAGCGAGGTGTGGTCGGCGCCTTCAACGACTTTGGGACTGAAATAGATCTCATCGATCTCGGCCGCCTGGTCATCGGCTTCCCAGCCGTGCCACTGGGCAACCAGGGAGGGTTCGCGCAGCATTGTCCAAACCTGCTGCGCGTCGGAGTTAATGACAACGCTCAGATTGTTCGTCATGGGCTGAATCTACAACGCCCGGCCACCAGGGGGTAGGGGGCAAAACACCTCAGGAACGGACGGATTCGAGTTCGTTGCCGATCCGGCGTTCCAGCTCCGGGACGCCAATGGTTTCCGAGCCGCCGTGCGCGCGCAGGAACAGCAGCGCCTCGAGCCGCAGTTGCCGCCACTCGCGCTCCGCATCCGGATTCGAGTTGTCCATGGCGCGGAAGATCTCTTTGTCGTAAAGGTTCGGTTCATTCAGCGAGCGCTGGCGGACCTTGGCGTTGATCCGGGCCTTAAACGGGTCCGCCTCCATGGAATCGGGGGCGCGGAGGAACTTCTCGTAGACGGCTGCGCGTTCGGTCTCGCCGAGCTGGCGGCAAATGTAGCTGGACAGGGCCAGGGAAGCCTCCACCGAGGCCCAGCGGCCGCGGTTTCCGTCGAACGGCAGCACATTAAGCAGATCCGCAACGGCGAGCGCGTTGTCGGCGTCCTTGAGGACAATGAACAGTTCCTGGGCCAGGTCGCTGAGGTCTTTGAGGCAACTCCCCGACTTCGTGTTGATGCCCTTGGCGAGCCGTTCGCTCAGCAGCAGCACGCTCACCGAGCTTGGGTGCGCCTCTGCCACAGCTGCCACGACCGACTCGGGCGTTCCATGCGGGGCAGGGATCAGCGCGAGGTCCTCGTCGCTGGGGCCACTCACCAGCGGTGGAACGGGCGGCAGCGGAGGGACCACGACGCCGGGGACGGCTCCGCTGGCTGCCTCCCCGGGACCGCTTGTGCCGCCGGCGTCGGATTCCACGCCGCCGTCAGCCAGCGACGGTTCGACGAGCTGCAGGAGCGAGCCGGAATCCTCGGAGGCAGATTCTTCCGCTTCGGACGCGGACTCCAGAATCAGGACCGTGGAGGCTGCCGCAATCCGGAGACCGCCGCCTCCGGTGAGGGTCGCCAGGACCATGGCAGGCGTCCCGAAGTCGTCGTTTTCGATGTCCACACGCTGGATTTCGGCAGAGCGGGTGCCGTCGGGCAACAGCAGATGATCGCCGCTCTGCAACGAGCCAGCCTGCTGTTCAATGTAGTTCGGGGCGGCCGGTGGGTAAGTCATCTGGAGTCCTTAAATTCTCTTGCGGTCCGCCCAACAGTCTACAAAGGCGCGGGGAAGTCTGGGACGCGGGCTCCGGTCAGTTCCCGACGCCGGCGAAAGCCAGGGCCTGGCGGATCAGGGCCCCGCGGCCGCCGCTGAATTCCAGCTGGACGTCCGAGCTCATGACTTCCTGCGGGGTCATCCAGGTCAGTTCCAGCGCGTCCTGCCGGGGGGAGCATTCACCGGTGACGGGGATGATGTAGGCCAGCGCCACCGCATGCTGGCGGTCGTCGGTGAATCCAGTGTGGGACGGGGACGGGAAGTACTCCGCCACAGTGAACGGCACCGGACTAATGGGTAGCTGTGGGAAGGCCAGCGGGCCGAGGTCCTTCTCCATGTGGCGCAGCAGGGCCGCGCGGATGGTCTCGCGGTAGAGCACCCGGCCCGACACCAGGGAGCGCACCATCGTGCCGTCCTCCTCGGCCTGCAGGAGGGTACCGACCTCGTTGACGAACCCCAACGGGTCCAGCCGGACCGGAACGGCCTCGACGTAGACCATGGGCAACCGGCCGCGCGCCTCGAACAAATCATCGTCGGAGAGCCAGCCGGGGTTCGGGTCAGGAGTGCGAACGTTCATGGTTAAGTTCTACCCCATCCCCGCCCGAACACCGTGACGCAGCTCAGCTGGCGGGCACCGATTCCGGTGGTTCGCCGGCCGGTGCCGCTGAAATCCAAAGCGGCGGGTGGGCGGCCCCACCGTCCGCATCGGGGTTGGCTGCATGCAGGGTGGGGACGGCGGCTTCCTCGATGACCGCGGCCTCGTGTCCCGCCGCGATGAGGCGCTGGCGGAGGCCGTCAAAGTCACCGTCGTATTCGAAGCCCAGGCCGGCACGCCCGGCGCCGGTGCCTGCACCGACCATAAGGACCCCGCCGTTCTTTGCCGTGAATGCTTCGGATTCCACGGCGTCCGGGTCGCCCGGGGCCGGGCGGGGCCGGGCGCCGATGTCACGCAGCGTTTGAGCCGCCGTGACGGCGTCTTCGGAGAACCAGACTTCGACGACGGCGATCCCCGGGTCCGCGTCCGCTGGTTCCACCCAGCTGCCGTCGGCGGCGCGCGTGGCCGGGTCGGCGAGGAAAGTGAATCCGTCCGCGGCGGTGACGCGGCAGGAAGGGCCGTGGTCCGCGTCGATGAGTTCCGCGGTGGTGCCGGCCTCCTTGGTCCGCCGGGCGAATTCCTTCAGATCGCCTACTTCGACGCCGAAGGATGTAGTGCCGTCCTCAGCCGCGCCCGGCTCGACGAAGTGTAGGGCGAGGCGGCCGGAGCCGGCGTCGAACTCCCGCCAGGTGGGCTCGTCGACGGTCTTGACCATGCCCAGGGCGGTGAGCAACCGCTCCCATTCATCAAGACGGGAGGTGAAATGGATCGGGCGGACGCGCAGCATCGTTGCTCCTCGGGGTGTGATGGATTCCAGCTGACAGGGATATCGTCCCACCAAAGCAACCCCTGTTGTCAGAGTCGCGGGGCACAATGGTGCCATGGTTGCTGAACTTGAGGAACTGCTGGTCCGGGATGCTGCCCAGTGGCGCGCCTGGCTGGAGGAACACCACGCGGGAAGCCCCGGCGTGTGGCTGGTGCTGCATAAAAAAGGCGGGACGGTTACGGAACTCGACTATGAGGCCGCACTGCAGGAAGCCCTCTGTTTCGGCTGGATTGACGGACAGGCCCGGCGCCGCGACGGAGAGAGTTCCTTTCAGCGGATGACCCGCCGGCGGCCGAGAAGTGTGTGGTCGGCCCGGAACGTGGAGCGGATCGGCCGCCTTGAAGCGGCGGGCAGGATGGCTCCTGCCGGGCGTGCCGCCGTCGAAAGCGCCAAGGCTGACGGACGCTGGGAGGCTGCCTACGACGGGGCGGCTTCGGCGCAAGTGCCCCCGGACCTTGCCGCAGCCATTGCCGCCGAGCCGCGGGCACAGGCAATGTTCGACGTCCTGACCTCCGTGAACAGGTACGCCCTGATCTACCGGACCAACGCGGTCAAGCAGGCAGCCACCCGGGAGCGTAAGATCGCGGCTTTCGTCGAAATGCTCGCCCGGCATGAAACCCCGTATCCGCAGACCAAACGGCCAGCTGTCCCCTAGGGATTTCCCAGCGGGCATCCGGCCTGCCGGGAGCTTCGACTGGAACAATAGCCCAATGCCCGTTGCCCAGCGCGAACCGCGCACCCCTGATGTGCGGCTGGTGCGATCCCAGCGCGCGGTGTTTTTTGGCGCGGCAGCCTTGTTGGTGGCCGGAGAAACCATATTTTGGCTGACGCTGGCGGCGGTCCGGGCGAACGGGGGGCCCGCGGCCCTGGACGGGACCGTCCATGACGGCCTGGTGGCGTCGCGTACTTCCCTCGCTACTTCCGCGCTGGCGGCCGTGACCACAGTGACGTCGCCGCTGTGGATGACTGTGATCGGCGTGGTCCTGGCGGTGGCGTGGTATGTGCGGAAACGCGAACTCTGGCGTCCGGCCCTGCTGATCGGTGCCATGGCAGCGACATTCGGGCTGTCGACATTCATCAAGCACCAGGTCAACCGGGCCCGGCCGCCGGCCGGCGACTTCCTGCTGGGACCGGACGACGCGTTTTCCTTCCCCTCTGGCCATACCTTGGGTGCGGGCGTCTTTTTCCTGGTGCTGGCCTACCTGCTGGCGTCCCGCAGCCGGAAGACGTCGACGGCGGTGCTCGGCTTTGCCGCCGCGGCCGCCGGCACCCTGGTGGTGGCATTCAGCCGGATCTACCTGGGCTACCACTGGCTGACCGATGTCATCGCATCCCTGGGCCTGGCTGTCGCCGTCGTCGGGGTCGTGATCCTGGTGGACGGACTCCGTGAGGCCCGGCGGGCGCTCCCCGGGACACCCGCAGCGCCGTCCGGGACGGGCGGAACGTCCTAGAAGTGCACGCCCATGGCCTGCGCGACCACAACTGCAGCGGCCGAGGACCAGGCCTGCGGGTGGCACGACGCCGGATAGGGCACCGCTTGGCCGGCCTCGTCGGCAGTGATACCGGCGAACAGTTCCGGCAGCCGGTCACCGAAGGAGCCGGACGCGGCCAGCAGGCCTTCGGCGAGGATCCTGGCCTCGGCGGGCATTCCCTCGGCGAGCAGTCCCCGGACCGCGATCGCGGTGTCGTGGCTCCAGACCGAACCGCAGTGGTAGCTGAACGGCCAGAAGCCGGCCGCGCGCCGCGAAATCGTGTGCACGCCGAAGCCGGAGAACAACTCCGGACTCAGCAGCCGGTCGGCCACGAGCTTGGCTTCGGAGGCGTCCAGGATCCCGGTGCCGAGCAGATGCCCCATATTGGAGCCCGGGACATCCAGCGGATCACCGTTCCCGTCGAGGGCCATGGCGGGGAAGGTCCCGCTGTCGTCCTGGACCCAGAAGCGCGCGCGGAAGTTCTGTTGCAGGGCTTTGGCGAAGTCCCGCAGCTCCTGGCCGCCGGGTTCGCCATAGGCGTCGAAGAGGGCGGCGGTGTCCACCGCGGCTTGATAGGCGTAGCCCTGCACCTCGGAGAGCGCGATCGGGCCCTCGGCCAGGCGGCCGTCGCGGAACTGCAAGGCGTCCGCCGAGTCCTTCCAGCCCTGGTTGCTGAGACCGTGGCCGGTCTCGTCCTGATAGCTCAGGAACCCGCTGTTGACGCTTCCGGGCGCACCGCCGGCTGCCAGTAGCCATTGCACTGCGCGGGCCGCGTTGGGCAGGAGCGAGCGGACGGCGGCGTCATCCAGCCCGGCCCGGCCAAGTTCGGCCAACAGGCACAGCCAGAGCGGGGTGGCGTCCACAGTGCCGTAGTACACCGGGGGCAGGCGGAGGCCCTGGCTCTCCAGCAGCAATTCCTTGGACCGGAGCTCGTGCAGGATTTTGCCGGGCTCCTCCGCGGCGGCCGGATCGTGCCTGGTGCCTTGGAACGCGGCCAGTGTGCGCAGCGTTCCGGCGGCGAGTCCGGCGTCCAGCGGCAGAAGCAGCCGCGCGGCCCACAGCGAGTCGCGTCCGAACAAGGTGAAATACCAGGGTGCCCCGGCGGCGGCGAACGGTGCGTCGGGCAACTTGCGGGTGGCCAGGCGGAGCCCGGCGAGTTCATCGATGGCGTTGTCCAGCAGCTTGCCGAGGGCGCCGGCCGGTTCGGCGCGTACCCGGTGCGGGGCGGGCGTCCTGGCCGCCACCACGGTGTCTTCGCTGTCAGCCAGCATGGCCTGCCACTCCACCTCGAACGGCGATCCCCGGCCGGCAGTGCCGCGCCAGATGAGCCGTTCGCCCGCGGCGACGCTGCCGGGGGCGGCGACGGTCAGGGTCCGCCCGCCGTCGCGCCAGCGCAGCGTGGAGTCATCAGCGGAGAACGGGCCGGAGGGCTCCCTGAAGCGGCTCAGGCGGATGGCGGCCATGTCGGTGAAGTCCGCGGCGAGCTGGATTTCGATCTCCACGTCAAGCGACTCGAGGGAGGTGGCCAGACGGAGGGAATGCCGGACGGCGCCGGGCGTCACCGTCCAGGTCTGCAGAAGCTCCACGGCGGGGTCCTCGGAGGACCCCGGGATGCCGCGGACCAGCCCACGCACCCGCAGCACACCGCCGGCCGCCGCCTCGATCGTGGCGGGCTCCGGCTCAAGGCCGTTCACACGCACCTCCGCACGGCACAGCATCCGCGTGTCGCCGTGCAGCAGGCCGGTAAACCAGCCCTCGCCCGCGGCGCCGGAAGCTTCCGCGCCACCGCCGCGGCCCGAGAGCCGGCCCTCGGCATCGAGCCACAACTGGGTGGGGGCGGCAACGGAGCAGTGCTGGCGGTGGAGTGCTGGCTGAACTGTCATGCGCCCACCCTATGCCTGGATCCCCGACGGCTATGCCTGCGGCAGGTCCTCCATCGGGAAAGCCACGGCTTCGCCCACAACGCGCAGACACAGCTCGGTGCCCGGCCGGGCGATGGAGGCGTTCCAGTGCCGGATGGTGATGATCTCGCCGCCGCCGGGGTAGCGGTGGTCTGCGATGGCCCCTTCACTGAGGACGGGAGGGGCGGCGAGCTTAAGCCGGACAGTGGTTTCCGGCCCGAAGTAATCGGTGTCCACCACAACACCGCGGATGGGGCCGTCTTCGGCGATCCGGATCTGCTCAGGGCGCAGCATCAGCTGGACCCGGCCCTGGGCCGGGGGCCGGCGGACCGGGATGCCGCCCAGTGAGCAGGTGGCGAGGGAGCCTTCCATCCAGGCATCGAGGATCACGGCGTCGCCCAGGAACTCGGCGGTGGCCCGGTCCGCGGGGCGGGTATAAACGATAAACGGGTTGCCGATCTGTGCCAGCCGTCCGCCGCGCATCACCGCCACCTGGTCCGCAAAGGAAAGTGCCTCGCCCTGGTCGTGGGTGACCAGGATGGTGGTGACCCCGGCGTCCTGGAGTACTTTGCCCACCGCCCTGCGGGTGGCTACCCGCAGCCCTGCGTCCAGGGCCGAGAACGGCTCGTCCAGGAGCATCAGTTCCGGTTCGCGGGCGAGCGCACGGGCCAGGGCCACACGCTGCTGCTGGCCGCCGGAGAGCTGGTGCGGGCGCCGTTTGGCCATGGCCGGGTCCAGCGAGACCATCTCCAGGAGTTCGGCCACCCGGTCCTTCAGTGCCCGGCGGCCGCCGGGAAGTTTGGTGGTATCGAGGCCGAAGGAGATGTTCTGCCCGACGCTCAGGTGCGGGAACAGGGCTCCGTCCTGCGCCACGTAGCCGACGTGGCGCTTATGTGCCGGGACCCAGACGCCGCCGCCGGCCACCTTGGTGCCGTTGAGTGAAATGCTGCCGGTGTCCGGGTGTTCAAAACCGGCAATCAGCCGCAGCAGCGTGGTCTTGCCGGAACCGGACGGGCCCACGATCGCCGTTGTGCCGCCCCTGGCCACCGAGAGGTTGACGCCCTTGAGGACCGCCTGGGTCCCGAAATCCTTTGTGACGGCGTCGATCTGCAGGTGGTTGTTGGTGCTGGTGGCCACGGACGCGGCGATCCGCGGTGCCGGGAGCCGGGAAGGGCTGTACTGGGTCACTGTCCCGCTGCTTTCTTGGACTGCTGGAAGAGGAGGTAGGTCATCGGCGCGGACAAAAGAATCATCAGCAACGCGTATGGCGCCGCCCCGGCGTAGTCGATTTCGCTGCTCTTGCTCCAGAACTCCGTTGCCAGGGTCCGGGTGCCGTTGGGGGAGAGCAGCAGCGTCGCCGTCAGTTCATTGACGATTGCCAGGAACACCAGCGCGGCGCCACCGGCGGCGGCCGGGGCCGTGAGCCGGAGTGTCACGCGCAGGAACGCCAGCAACGGCGGTTTGCCGAGCGCCTGGGCGGCCTCGTCGAGTTCCTTGGGCGCCTGCGCCAGGCCGGAACGGATGTTTACCAGGGAGCGCGGCAGGAACAACAACACGTAGGCCGCGATCAGCAGCGTTGAGGTTTGGTAGAGGCTGGGCGCAGCCTTGATGCTGACGGTCACGAAGGCCAGGCCCACCACGATCCCGGGCATGGAACTGGTGATGTAGTTGGACAGCTCCAGGGCCTTGCTGAACCAGCCGGGGTGTCGCACTGCCAGGTAGGCCATCGGGAACGCGACAACGGTGGTGGCCAGGGCGCCGGCGAGACCGTACATCAGGGTCAGCAGCAGGGCCGGAAGGAATTCGTCTGCGGCCCAGATGCCCGGCCCGCCGGCGACGATCCAGCGCAGCACGAACGTCAGCGGAAGTCCGAAGGCCAGGGCGGTGAGCGCGGCCAGGAACAGCTGGGCGGGCAGCTGGTAAGCACGCAGCGGAAGCCGCAGGGCGCGCGCCTGGGCCCCGGAACCGATCCTGGCGTACCGGGCACTGCCTCGGCTGCGCACTTCAACCAGCAGCAGGATCAGGCACAGGAACACCAGGACGCTGGCCAGCATGTTCCCTGCGGTGCCGTTGAAGGTCGACTGGTACTGCACCATGATCGCTGTGGTGAAGGTGTCGAAACGGATCATCGCGAACGCCCCGTATTCGGCCAGCAGGTGCAGGGATACCAGAAGCGCGCCCCCGGTCATCGCGATGCGCAGCTGCGGCAGGACCACACGGAAGAAGGCCCGCCAGGCGCCCAGGCCCAGGGACGCGGCCGATTGTTCGATGGCAGGGTCCAGCCGGCTGAGGGTCGCGGCGGCCGGAATGTAAACGAGCGGAAAATACGACAGGGTCGCGATCAGCACGCCGGACCACAGACCCTCAAGCGACGGCACCGCGGAGACCCAGGCATAGCTGTTGACAAACGCCGGGATGGCCAGCGGGGCAGCGAGCAGCACGGCCCACCATCTGTGGCCCTTAAGGTGCGTGCGTTCCACCAGCCAGGCTCCGCCCACGCCGAGGATGAGGCACAGCGGCACGGTGATCAGCATCAGGAGCACGGTGTTGAGCAGCAGCGTACCGACGCGTGCCCGGAAGATCAGCTCCACGGCTGTGTCCCAGCCGGTGGCCACCGTCATAACAATGACGTAGCCCAGCGGAATCAGCGCGAACAGGGCAATCAGGACGGCCAGGACCGCAATAACAGAAACGCCGAAAGGCGGGCGGGGGCGTTTGCCCCGGCCCGCCGTCGGTGTGCTCCCGGATGTTTCGGGCGCCGCCAGCTTGGTTGCCACGAAGTTAGAGCAGCCCTGCCTTGGTCATCAGCTCGCTGACCTTGGCGGAGTTGAGCTTGGCGGGATCCACCGTGGGTGCCTGCAGCTCCGGCAGCGGGACGAGTTTCTCGTTGGCCGGGGTGGCGGAGGCGATGGCGTATTCGAAGGAGGTGCCCTTTTGCAGGATTTCCTGGCCCTTCTTGCCGGTGATGAACTTGACGAAGGCCTGGGCCGCCGCGGCGTTCTTTGAGGACTGCAGGACGCCGCCGCCGGAGACGGAGACAAAGGCGCCCGGGTCCTGGTTCTTGAAGTAGTACGGCGTGACGTTCTTGGAGTTCTCGCCGGTCTTGGCCTGGTCGCCGTAGTAGTAGTAGTGGTAGATCAGGGCGGCATCCACTTCGCCGGCATTGACCGCCTTCATGGCCGTGCTGTTGCCCTTGTAGGCCTTGGAGTTCTCCTTCATGCCTTTGAGCCATTCCTCGGTGGCCGCTTCGCCCTTGAGTTCGAGCAGGGCCGAGACAATCGCCTGGAAGTCGGCGCCGGAGGGCGACGCCGCCCATTTGCCCTTCCACTCCGGCTTGGCCAGGTCCAGCATCGACTTGGGCAGCTGGTCTTCGCTCAGCTTGGACTTGTCGTAGACCAGGACAGTGGAACGGGCTGCGATGCCCGTCCACTTGTTTGTGGAGGGCCGGTATTCGGCGGGAACCTGGGCGACGGTGGCATTGTCGATGTCGGCGAACAGGCCGGCGTTTTCCACCTGGGCCATGGCCGGGGAGTTTTCGGTGAGGAACACGTCGGCGGGGGAGGCCTGGCCCTCCTGGATGATCTGGTTGGACATTTCGGTATCCGAACCCTGGCGGACGGTGACCTTAACGCCGGTCTCGGCGGTGAAGGCGTCCACCCATTCCTGGGAAAGGGACTCGTGCTGGGCGTTGTACACCGTGATCGCACCGGAAATCTTGCCGTCAGCGGCGTCGCTGCCGGAGGGCGTGGAGGTGCCGGAGCCACAGGCGGCCAGGCCGAGCGCTGCGGTGGCGGCAAGTGCGATACCTGCCAGCGCGTTGTTGCGGATCTTCATGGGGCTGCTTTCTGGAGGGAAGGTCTCTGGAGCCCTAGCCCCCGTGAGCGGGGGAAGTTAGGGCATGCTCACTAGGAAAAACTGTAGGTTAGCCAACCCTAAGCAACCAAGCCGAGAACGCCTTAAGTGACGAGGATCACGTGAATTACGAAACTATTGCATGACTTAATTGTCGGCGGCCGGTTCCGTGGGGGTGGCTGACTCGTTCCCTGCCGGGTGCCCGGACCGAGCGGCGATTGCCGCCGCGGCTTCCAGCACCATCCACGCCTGCAGCTGGGTGGAAAGTTCGACGGCGGCGCCCGGCGGGTAGCTGCGCAGCGCCGGCCGCTCGGGGCGGTCGGAGAACAGGACGCGGCTGCCCTTGCCGGCCAGTGGCTCCGCCGCGGACAACGGGCGGCGGCCTTCCCAGAACGCCTCGGCAGTGTTGTTCACGAGCGTTGTGGCCGTCGCCCGGGCCTGGGCCGGAAGCCGCTGGTCGGCGGCGGCTAGGGCCAGGTAGCGCGCCAGGATGCCGGTGAACAGGCCGCCGTCGCCGGTGCCCTCGCAGCGCAGGACGTCGGCAGTACGCCCCGCCAGGGCTGCCGGGACGGTGAGTCCGCGTGCCACCGACGCCACCAGCTCGGCGGCGCGTGCCAGGTTGGCCTCGCCGCCCAGCTCCAGCAGGGCGCCCAGCACCGGGCCCTGGTTGTAGCTGTAGATGGCGCCCTCCAGCACCACGCCGCCGGCCGGCGTGATCCGGAGCCCGTCGCGGTACAGGCCCTGTTCGGCGTCGAAAAGGCGTGCGTTCAGCCAGTCCAGCAGGGCCTGCGCCTTGGCCGGCTGGCCGGTCCGGGCGTAGTGGAGCGCCACCGGCGCGGTGGCCGGGGTGTTCTTGAAATCCCGTTTTGTGCTCCAGAACGTGCCGCCGCCGAGGTCATCGGTGGATGCCGAGTCGAACTGCAGGGTGAGGCTCTTCAGGACCTTGGCGTTACGGCGGCGGCCGGCATCGTGGCGGCTGTCCTCGGCGAGCTGCTCCAGCCGCAACGTGGACAGGGCCAGCCACGCCATGTCGTCGTAATAGTTGTTGACCACGGTGAGGAAGTTTCGGAGCCGGATTCCGGTGACCAGCCAGGATGCGAGGCGGCCGGCGCTGGGCAGGGTGCTGCCGTCGAACGGTTTTCCGGGACGGTGTTCACGGCCCAGTTCCCGGCGCCCGGCGTCCACGAGGCAGTCCACATAGTGCGCCTGCCACCAGTAGTGCCAGGGCCGGGCAAGGTTTCCGAGCCTGCCGGAGGGTCGCACAATCGCGGCGAGATGGGTTCCCGGCAGGAAAAAGAGCCGCTGCCCGAACATTCTGGTTACCGACCGGGCTGCTTCGTCGGCCCGGAAAGACCAGTTGTGGGCCGGGGGCATGTCTGCGGGCGTCATGGCTTCAGCGTAGTGGCGGCCCCGCGTCCGGCGCGGGACCGTTGCGCCATTGCGGGGCGAAGGTGCTTTCTGCCGGCATTCCAGTTAACATTCATTAACTATTGTTCTCTGTCGGTTCGTGACGCTGCCCACAGTGTCGTGGCAGGTTCCGGTTCCACATCAAGGAGGATGCATGGACATCAAAGGTACAGTCGCGCTGATTACCGGCGGGGCCTCCGGGCTCGGGGCTGCCACGGCACGGCGTTTGTTCGACGCCGGAGCCTCGGTCGTCCTGGTGGACCTGCCCGGCTCCGCCGGCAGCGCCTTCGCCGATGAACTGAACGCGGCGGACAACGTCCAGGCGAACACCGCCGAGGCCGGCAGCCCGACGCGGCAGGGCAACCGGGCGGTTTTTGTGCCAGCCGACGTCACCAGCGAAGAGCAAGTACAGGGCGCCGTTGACGCTGCCGTGGAGCTGGGGCCGCTCCGGATTGTGGTCAACTGTGCCGGAATCGCCACCCCGGGAAAGGTCCTGGGCCGGACGGGCGTGCTGGCACTGGAGACGTTCAGCCGTGTCATCCAGATCAACCTCGTGGGCACCTTCAACGTGATCCGCCTCGCGGCGGCCGCGATGGCTGCCACCGAGCCGGCCGTGACCGGACTGGGCGGGCCCGAGCGCGGGGTGATCATCAACACCGCGTCCGTCGCCGCGTTTGATGGCCAGATCGGCCAGCCTGCCTACGCCGCCTCCAAGGGGGCCGTGCACGCGATGACATTGCCGATCGCCCGGGAACTTGCCCGGTCCCTGATCCGTGTGATGACAATTGCGCCAGGCATTTTCGAGACACCCATGATGGCCGGACTGCCGCAGGAAGCCCAGGACTCCCTCGGGGCCCAGGTACCGCATCCATCCCGGCTGGGCCGGCCCGCAGAGTACGCGAACCTCGCCGCACACATCGTGGAGAACGCCATGCTCAACGGCGAGACCATCCGGCTTGACGGCGCCATCCGGATGGGGCCGAAATGAGGCCGGCCGGGTTGGCGGAGTCGCCGGCGTCCGCTGCGTCAACCGAGGGCCTTCCAACCGCGGACTTCTTCGGCTTCGAGGCGATGCTCAACGCCGCGGAACAGGCTAAGCTCGCCGAACTGCGGGACTTCCTGGCCCGGGAAGTGGCACCCTACGCGGCCGACTGGTGGAATAGGGCCGAGTTCCCCGCCCACATCCTGCCCAAGCTGGCGGCCCTGGAGCTCAGCGCACCGGCCCAGCGCGGCTACAGCAACCTGTTTGCCGGGCTGGTGATCGCCGAGATGACCCGGGTGGATACCTCGCTGGCGACGTTTTTCCTGGTCCATCACGATCTTTTTGTCGAAGCCCTTTACGGCTTCGGCTCCGCGGAGCAGAAGGCGCGGCTGCTCGATGACGCCGCGAACCTCCGGACCACCGGGGCGTTCGCCCTGACCGAGCCTGAACACGGCTCCGATGTGGCCGGTGGCATGGAATCCGTTGCCCGGCGGGTCCGCGGCGGGGCGCCCGGCGGCGGCGACACCTGGGTGCTCAACGGCGCCAAGCGATGGATCGGCAACGGGACGTTCTGCGACTACATGCTGGTCTGGGCCCGCGACGAGGACGGCGGCGGCATCCGCGGCTTTATTGTGGACGCGACCCTGCCGGGCGTGAGCCGGAGCAGGATCGAGAACAAGATCGCGCTGCGCACGGTGCAGAACGCGGACATCGTCTTCACCGACGTCCAGGTGGCAGAGTCGGACCGTTTCGCAGGGATCAACAGCTTCGAGGACACCAATGAACTGCTGCGCGGGTCGCGGATCATGGTCGCCTGGCAGGGTGTTGGCCAGCAATTGGCCGCGTTCGACGTCGCCCGGCAGTACGCCGTCGAACGCCGGCAGTTCGGCCGCCCGCTGGCGAAATTCCAGCTGGTCCAGCAGCAGCTGGTGACGATGCTCGGCAATGCAGTGGCGAGCATGGGCATGATGGTCCGGATCGCACAGCTGCAGGATGCGGGAGCCGCGGACATGCCGCAGGTGGCGCTTGCGAAGTCCTATGTGAGCGCCCGGATGCGGGAAACCGTGGGGATGGGCCGGTCCCTGCTGGGCGGCAACGGCATTGTCACCGACTACCGGATGGCCAAGATCTTCGCCGACGCCGAGGCGATTTACACCTATGAGGGCTCGTACGAGATCAACACCCTGATCGTCGGGCGGGCCGTGACCGGGGTTTCCGCGATCGTCTAGGGCGGGTGCCTAGAACAACGCGGGCTCCTTTTCCCCGGCCTCGATCCGGTAGTCCAGGCTGTTGTTCCTCACCGGCATGGGGCAGGTGCCGTAGGGGGTGAAGGCGCTGGGGTAGTTGATGGCCCGGTTGAAATCCAGGCTGACGGTGCGGTTCCCCAGGGCGTCGACGCGCGGCCGGGCCGTGGAGACCTTCCGCCACTCGTCAGTGCTCTCACCGTTCGTCTCGTCGTGGAACGTGACCGTCAGGGCGCCGAGCTTTTCCTCTTCGGCCTGCAGATGGAACTCGTGGTCCGTGCCGGGGAGCCGGAACACCAGTTCGCCAACCGAGCGGTGGACCCCGTCGACCAACGGGTTGGCGGTGCCGATCGGGACGTCCACGGGTGCCGGATAGGGGTGGAAGCTGGCTTCAACCACCAGCTCGGGGCGGTAGTCGAAGGTGGGTACGCCGTCGAACCCGGTGAACACCGGCGACGTCGAATCCCGGGTGCGGACGGCGTACTTATCGGCGCGCATGGCCAGCTCAACCACCACCTGCCGGCCGTCAGCTCCGCCGTACCGGACCCAGAGCAGCGATGCCTCATTGAGCAGCGAGGCCTTGATGGTGCCAGCAACGGGTTCGCCGGTGTCCACCAGCGTCAGCCCCTCGGCGGCGGTGGCGGTGAGGGACGCCGTCGTACCGTCCGTGGACCACAGCCCGGGGGCGAGGTCGAGCGCGGCCGGCCGGTCCTCCAGCCATTGGAAGGACGTGAGCGTCAGCCAGCCGTAATCGCCCGCGAGGGCCGTGTTGCGGCTGTTGCGGAAACGCTGCCAGCGGGCGAGCTGGGCGTCGAGGTCGCGGTGGGTGGTGCTCACGGTATCCTTCCAAGCGGTGAACGGCTGCCTTGGCTACCACCCTAAGCCGCGCCCCACCCGGCCGCTAGCCGGGTGGGGCGCGAAATACTGTCAGTTCCAGATCGCCTCGGCGTACTCCGGGTGGTCCACAAACGGGTTCCGGTTGCCCTGCCACTGCTCGAAGATCCGCTGGTTGCGGCGTTGTTCGAAGGCATCCGGCGGATCGATCCGGTTCCACTCCAGCAGCACGCTCATCTTGCCCATATAAGGTGCCGTGCCGTTGTTGACGGAGTTGTTCATCTCCAGGTCGGCGAAGCCGTCACCGCCCTCGTACCGGACCGCCATGTACATGACCATTCGTGCCACATCCCCTTTGACCGCGTTGCGGGGCTCCCAGGAATCGGCATCGGTGTAGTTGCCCGGGGCCTCGGCGGACTGTGTGCCGCCCAGGTCGAAGTCCTTGTTTCCGCGGGCGGAGTTGACAGTGACGTCGGTGGGCCGCAGGTGGTGCACATCGGTCCCCGGGCCGGTGGCCGTGCCGAAGTCCCCGTGCGACTTGGCCCAGACGTGTTCCCGGTTCCAGTCATTCACGCCCCCGCCGTTGGTGGCCTTGGACTGTGAGCGTCCGGTGTACAGCAGGATGACGTTGTTGCTGTTGGACGGATCCTGGTCCGTGTCCTTCAGCGCATCCCAGACCTGGTCATAGCTGAGCTTCTGCTGCACGGAGATGATCTGGTGCAGGCTGCTTTCCAGCGCCGGTCCGGTCTTTCCGGCGGCCGGGGCGTAATAGTCACCGGGGGTTGGGGTTGGCGTGGGGGTTGGGGTTGGGGTTGCCGACAGCGCCATGCTGGTGGGGCTCTTGATCCCGGCGTGCGAGAAGTAGGCCGTCAGCAGTCCGGTGACGTTGACCTTTTTGCCCAGCAGGGACGGGGTGCTCTGCAGCCCGAACGCGGTGCGGTACTGCGTGGTGACCTGGACGTAGAGCATCTTCGCCGTGCTCGTCTCGGCCGCCGAGTCGGCGATCGCCAGGGCCGTGTCCGAAGTGAAGCCGGTGCGGAGCACTGTGGTTGCCGACGTCGGCTGGCCCACGATGTAACCGGTCACCGCCGCGGCCGAGCCGTCCTGGGTTGCGATGGCCTGGGCCACCGTGAGCGGCGCGGCCGCCTGCGAGCCGGGTGCAGCCGCGGACTGCCCCACCAGTCCGGCGAAGAGCAGGCTGAGGACAAGGGCGACGGCGAGCAGCGGGCTGCGCGCGGGCCCGGCGGCTTTCGGGCCCGTGATCGCACCCGTCTGGGTGGCCGGGACGGGGACTGGGGTCATGAAGTGCTCCTCGAAGCGGGGCGATCGCCGGAACAGTCGCGCACAGAGAGTTGACAGGTTTTGTCAAGGCAATATCAAGATACGTCATTGTTCGCCGGGCGGGCAGGGATTCCGGCTCGTGACCGGCAGGATTTGATTAGAGTTCGACGGCTGTTCACCGCTGTTGTCCGGCTGGCGTCCGGCGGGACGTCAGCCGGCGGCGGTTACGGCGGTGTGGCCCAGGCTGGCGGCGACAAGTTGGGATGCGGTGTCGCGGGCGGCGGTGGCCGCCGCCGGATCAGCGTCGAGCACGCCGCTGGCGAGGCCGCCGTCGAGCACCAGGGTCAGGCTGCGGGCGAGCTGGTTCGGATCCGGGGCGCCGGCCTGGACGGCGAGGTCACGGATCCAGGCCCTGATGTGCTCCTTGTGGGCCACTGTCCGTTCGTGGACCCTGGTTCCGGTGGCGGACTCGGCCGCGGCGTTGATAAAGGCGCAGCCACGGTAGCCGTCGCGGCGGCAGGCGCTGGCCAGGGCGTCGAACAACCCCACGAGCTGGCCCGCGGGGTCCGGCCCGGCGGCTTCCGCCGCGGCCTTCAGCTGCCCGGCCCAGACCCCGTCCACCTTCTCCAGGTACGCCAGGATCAGGTCGTCCTTGGCCGGAAAGTACTTGTAGAACGTGGCCTTGGCGACGCCGGATTCGGCGATGATCGTGTCGATGCCGGCGGCGCGGAGCCCGTGGGCGTAGAAGAGCCGGAAGGCCGTGGCAAGGATCCTTTCCCGCGCCTGGCCGGCGGGCGCCCGGAGGGCCTGTGGTGTCCTGGTGCCGGTCGGAATCATGGCTTCTATGCTACACAGACAAGTCTGTCTACGGGTGATTGCTGGATTCCGGATCGTACCGTCGTTCCGTTACTTGCGAAAGGCGGCCCGCCCCTGTTGCCGCACGTCAATACCTCCGGGAAGGTGCAGTCGTTGCCTTAGATGAAAACCTTCGGCTGTCGAGGCGGTTCCATCGTTCGTTCACGGCGGGTTTGATCGGCGCCGGTTGTTTGGCGGTAGCAAGGGTTTCCAGCCGTCCCGAAATGGCCAGGATTTGCCGGGAGAGTGCGGCGGGGCCCAGGTCCGGACCGGGATCTGGGACTTCAGCAGCGATCCGGGCTTGGTATGGGGCCGGCCACGCGGCGGGAGCCTCGCCCGCTGGCCCGCCAGCCGCCGGTCGATAGTCGCCGAGTTCATGCCGGCAAGCAACGCCGCCTGCCCGTCGGTGATATCCAGGGCCTTCTCGGCCCGCAGTATCGGAGCGAGGTCCGGCAGCATCGGCGCCAGCAGTTTGCCCGCCGGCCCTCGCGGCACCGCCCAAGCGTGATCCCGGGGCCAGCCCGTCGGCTCGACCAGCTCGACCAGCTCGACCCCAGCTCATCGAGGATCCGGCCCTTCCTCGTACGGTCACCCGCCCGGTAGGACGCGGCCAGGTGATTCGTGACAGCAGTGCGCCCACCCATCGTCAATCCCATCCCTCAAGGATCTCCGCCGGCCAACCTTCCCGGAGCTTTTCTCCTGAGTCAACGTATGCGGCTACGCGGAGGTTATTTATCAGTCAACGCGCCGCCTTGCCGTAGACAGGTCTGTCTGGTAGCGTCCTTCCCGTCGGTAGACAGATCTGTCTACTTCACCGCTTCAGAATGAGGATGCCATGAAAATTGCGGTACTGGGAACCGGAACGGTCGGACGGACGATCGCCGCGGCGCTCGCCAGCCACGGGCACCACGTCGTCGTCGGAACCCGCGACAGGGAGGAAACGCTGGCCCGGACGCAGCCGGACGCCATGGGCAATGCACCGTTCGCCCAGTGGCATGCCGCGAACTCCGGAATCGGCGTCGCCGCGTTCGCCGTCGCCGCGGCCGAAGCCGAGGTGGTCGTCAATGCCACGAACGGCGCAGGCTCGCTGGCGGCCCTGACGGCAGCGGGCGCCCGGAACCTCGACGGCAAGGTCATCATGGACATCGCCAACCCCCTGGATTTCTCGCAGGGCATGCCGCCGTCGCTGAACCCGGTCAACACCGACAGCCTCGGCGAGCAGATCCAGCGTTCCTTCCCGGACGCCCGGGTGGTCAAGACACTGAACACGATGACCGCGAGTGTAATGGTGGACCCGGCGAGTGTGGCCGGCGGCGACCACACGGTCTTCGTTTCCGGAAACGACGCGGCGGCCAAGGAGACCGTGGCAGTGCTGCTCAGGGGATTCGGCCACCGGGACATCATCGACCTGGGCGACATCACCACCGCCCGCGGCGCCGAAATGATCCTGCCGATCTGGCTGCGGCTCTGGGGGGCCTTCGGCAATGCGGACTTCAACTTCAAGATCGCACGCTAGAACCCGCCACCCAACTGGCTCGCAGCTGGGGTCGTTTTGAGCGCCCAAAACGACCCAGCTGCGAGCCAGTTGGGAAGGGTGGCTGGGTTGAGCCCCGGACACTATCCGAGACGGATTCCCCGCCGGTCGCGGCTCCGGGTAGCATCCAGTAGGAAGAAAGTAACCGGGCTCACAGTATCCAGCGCAGTGTACGAGCCACGTCCTCTCGAAAGACTGTATCCATGGCTGACACTGCAACTAATTCCGGCACCGATCTCGCGTCCGAACTGCGCGCGGATGTCCGCCGGGTTTCCACCCTCCTCGGCGAATCCCTGGTCCGCCAGCACGGCCCTGAGCTCCTGGTGCTCGTGGAACAGGTCCGCCTGCTGACCAAGGAGTCCAAGGAAGCCGCCCGCGGCGGCGCGGATGCCACCGGACCGTGGAGCTCCTACGACGTCGTCGCGCAGGTACGCGAACTGCTGGGCTCCCTGCCGCTGGAGCAGGCAACCGACCTGGTGCGGGCGTTCGCGTTCTACTTCCACCTCGCCAACGCCGCCGAACAGGTCCACCGGGTCCGCGGGCTGCGCACCCGGAAGGAAAAGGACGGCTGGCTGGCCAAGGCCGTCAGCGACATCGCCAGCCAGGCCGGGCCGGCGGTCCTGCAGGACGTCGTGAACGAACTCGATGTGCGGCCCATCTTCACGGCCCACCCCACAGAGGCGTCCCGCCGGTCCGTGCTGGACAAGGTTCGCAGGCTCTCCGACATTCTGGCCGAGAGCACCACGGAAGGTACGTCCGGGCGCCGCCGCCAGGACCGTCAGCTCGCCGAAGTGATTGACCAGATGTGGCAAACGGACGAACTGCGCCAGGTCCGGCCGACCCCGGTGGACGAGGCCCGGAACGCGATCTACTACCTCACCGGCATCCTGGGGGACGCCCTGCCCGAGATGCTCTCGGACCTCTCGGAACTGCTCGGCGAGCACGGTGTCACCCTGCCCGCGGAGACGGCCCCCATCCGCTTCGGCTCCTGGATCGGCGGCGACCGGGACGGCAACCCCAATGTGACAGCAGCAGTCACCCGCGAAATCCTGCAGATCCAGAACCAGCATGCCGTCCGGATCAGCATCGGCCTTATAGACGGCTTGATTTCGATCCTTTCCAACTCAACGGCCCTCGCGGGTGCGGACCAGGAGTTGCTGGACTCGATCGATGCGGACCTGAAGAAGCTGCCGGGACTGGACCGCCGGGTCCTGGAACTTAATGCCCAGGAGCCGTACCGGTTAAAACTCACCTGCATCAAAGCCAAACTGCTCAACACCGCCCGGCGTGTGGCGGCCGGGGCAGTGCATGAGCCCGGCCGCGACTACACCGCCACCGCGGAGCTGCTCGCCGAGCTGGCCCTGCTGGAGCGATCCCTGCGGAACCATCACGCGGCGCTGGCAGCGGACGGCTCCCTGGCCAGGGTGCGCCGGGCCATTGCCTCTTTTGGGCTGCACCTGGCTACCTTGGACATCCGGGAACACGCAGACCACCACCACGACGCCGTCGGCCAGCTGATGGACCGGCTCGGCGGCCCCGGCATCCGGTATGCGGAACTCAGCCGGGCCGAGCGCTTCGAGGTGCTGGGGTCCGAGCTTGCCTCCCGCCGCCCGCTTTCCGGCCACCCGATCAAGCTCGACGGCGTTGCGGATGGAACGTACGACGTCTTCCGTGAGATCCGGCGGGCCTTGCGCACCTACGGCCCCGACGTGATCGAGACCTACATCATTTCCATGACCCGAGGCGCTGACGATGTCCTGGCCGCGGCCGTGCTGGCCCGCGAAGCCGGCCTGGTCAACCTCTTCGGCGCGGCCCCCTATGCCAGGATCGGCTTTGCGCCGCTGCTCGAAACAGTGGAGGAACTGCGCTCCTCGGCTGAAATCGTGGACCGGTTGCTCTCCGACTCCTCCTACCGCGAGCTGGTCCGCCTGCGCGGTGACGTGCAGGAAATTATGCTCGGCTATTCGGACTCCAACAAGGAATCCGGCGTGATGACCAGCCAGTGGGAAATCCACAAGACCCAGCGCAAACTGCGCGATGTCGCCGCTAAGCATGGTGTGCGGGTGCGCTTGTTCCATGGCCGCGGCGGCTCTGTGGGCCGCGGCGGCGGGCCAACCTACGATGCCATCATGGCCCAGCCCAACGGGGTGCTCGAAGGTGAAATCAAGTTCACCGAGCAGGGCGAGGTCATTTCGGACAAGTACTCGCTGCCCGAACTCGCCCGCGAGAACCTGGAGCTCTCGCTCGCTGCAGTGATGCAGGGTTCAGCGCTGCACCGCACGCCGCGTACCTCGGAGGACCAGCGGGAACGCTACGGGCACGTTATGGAGACGATTTCGGACGCCGCGTTCGCCCGGTACCGGACCCTAATCGATGATCCGGATCTGCCGGCGTACTTTATGGCGTCGACCCCGGTGGAGCAGCTCGGTTCGCTGAACATCGGCTCGCGGCCGTCCAAACGACCTGATTCCGGTTCGGGACTGGAAGGCCTGCGGGCCATCCCCTGGGTGTTCGGCTGGACGCAGTCGCGGCAGATCGTTCCGGGCTGGTTTGGGGTCGGCTCCGGGCTCAAGGCAGCACGGGAGGCCGGCCACTCGGACCAGCTGGTGGAGATGATTGACGGCTGGCACTTCTTCCGCTCGGTCCTCTCCAACGTCGAGATGACGCTGGCCAAAACGGACATGGACATTGCCGGCTACTACGTCTCCACCCTGGTGCCTGCGGAACTGCACCACCTCTTCCGTGCCATCCTGGCCGAATATGAACTGACTGTCACCGAGATCCAGAACCTGACCGGCGAGGACCTGCTGCTCGACGCGCAGCCCACCCTAAAGCGCTCGCTGGAGATCCGCGACCAGTACCTCGACCCGATCAGTTATCTGCAGGTGGAACTGCTGCGCAGGGTGCGTTCCGAAGCGGCAGGGGAGGGCATGCCCAACGGCGAGATCGACGAGCGGCTCCAGCGAGCCATGCTCATCACGGTCAACGGCGTGGCGGCCGGCCTGCGCAACACCGGCTAGGCCCGGCGGAGCCGGCAGCGCGTCCCGATAGGGTGGTGGTATGCCGTCGTTCCAGACCAGATTGAAGATCACCGGACTCAAACCGGGCAAACCACCGGAGGCCGTGATGGCTGCGGCCGTGGAGGCACTGCAGAGCCGGCACCACGTCGAAGCGAACGAGCTGGACCTGGCCGGAGGGGTCCCGCAGTTGAATCTGCGTTTCCTCGTTGAGCCCACTTCCTACGGCGGCGAGAACAGCCAGGCGCTGGAGTCGGCCGCGATGATGCGCGACGCCGTCGAGCGCGTTGCGGTGACCGGCAACCTGTTGGTCCTTCGCCGCAACCGCGGCCGCTGGGCGCCCGTCTAGGCCCCGGGCGGCCGCTCAGAAGTCCAGTTCCTCCCCGGGGCTGTCCACCACAGGGGAGTTGTTGCCGCGCCGGAGCGTGACAATAACGCCGACGACGGCGCCGATCAGGATCCCGAGGGCGACGCCGATGAGCGAACTCGCCCAGAACGGCAGTCCGGTGGCCGCGCCGGTGGCATAGCCGAGACCGACGGACCAGACGGCCGAGAGGATGCCGCCCAAAGCTGCGCAGAGGCTGAACCCGCGGGTGGAGACGTTGGCGATGCCGGCTGCGGCCGTCGTCGCGAGCCGTCCGCCGGGAATGAACCGGATTCCGATAATCGCGCCGTAGGTCGTGGACCGGCCGGCTTTGCCTGTCGCTCTGTGCACGGCCCGGTGAAAGCTGCGGCCCCACTGCCAGCGGTCCAGGACGTGGCTCAGGCGCCGCTTGAAGAGCTGGAATACCAGGATGTCGCCGAGCCAGGACGCCGCCGCCGCCAGGAGGATCAGCACGACGGCGTTGGCGCGGCCGACTGCGGAGAGCGCGCCGCCGGTGATGAGCAGCATTTCGGAGGGGACCGGGGGGAAAATCGCATCGCCCATAACCAGGGGGATGATCCAGAAATAGATCGCGTCCCCCCAGTTGTCAGCGTTGCCGAAGTCCATGCGCACAAGGTATCGCACTTCGGCCCGGACGCCCGTTTACCAGGCGGGTCAATGGGCGCCGGCCCGGCGTGCCACAGCCTCAAGTTCTGACCGGTATGCCGCCCATTGCTCCGCTGTGCGGGACGGCACGTTCGGGTCCTGCGGGCCGTTCCCTGCGGTGCCGTCGATTAGTTCGCGGAGGATGTCGGCGTGACCGGCATGGCGGGCGGTCTCAACACATATGTGAACCAGGATCTGATGCAGGGTTACCCGGCGGCGCTCCGGAGTCCACCACGGCACGTCTCCGTGCGCATCGAGAGCGAGTGTCTCGATCGTGGCGTCGCTGTGGCGGCCCGAGAACTCAAAGAACTCAATGATCTCGGCCCGGGTCTCGCCGTCGGCGGCCCACATGTCGGCGTCCGCAGGCGCATCGGCGCCGAGCCACGGCACAACTCGATTGCTGGGTCTGCCGAACACCTCCCCGAAGTACCCCAACTGCACGCTGCCGACATGCTTGATGAGTCCAAGCAGGTTTGTGCCGGTTGGAGTCAGCGGACGGCGGACGTCGTAGTCGCCCAGGCCGTCGAGTTTGGCGAGAAGGTCCGTGCGTCGAATTCGAAGGTATCCGTGCAAGTCAGATTTTTGGTCCATATGGATCACTCTGCCTTACCGGCGCCCCGAGCCGGCTAGGTGTCCTCGCTGAGCTCCAGTCCGCTGCGGTACTCCACCGGCTCCCCGGTGATTGGGTCCACGAACCGGATTCCGCGGGCGAGGAGCTGGAGCGGCTTCGAGTAGTCGTCCGGGGCTTTTGCCAGCAAATCCGGGTAGAAGGCGTCGTTGACTATTCCGAGGCCCAGCGAGGCCATGTGCACCCGGAGCTGGTGCGTTTTTCCCGAGTGCGGCTCCAGCCGGTACAGCGCACGGCGCAGGGCGGAGTTGGGAGGAGTGCCGGCGTCGGGCGCTTTCGGGGCGGGGCCGTCGAAGGTCCGCAGCCGCTCAATCCTGGTCTCGGCGTTGGGTTCGCCGTCGACTACTTCGGCGAGCAGGTAGCTGCGGGACTTGGTCATCCGGTTCCGGACCACCACGGGGAATTCGACGGCGGGGTACCCGGGTGCAGGCTCGGCCGCAGACACACACTCGTATTCCTTCTGGACCTGGCGTTTCTCGAAGAGCACCTGGTACTTTCCCCGGGTCTGCGGGTTCGTGGAGAGCAGAAGGATGCCGGCAGTCATGCGGTCCAGCCGGTGCATGGGAATAAGATCCGGGAGGTTCAGCTGGTTCCGGAGCCGGACCAGCGCGGACTCCTGAATGTAGGTCCCGCCGGGGGTGGTGGGCAGGAAATGCGGTTTGTCCACCACCAAAAGATGCTCGTCCTGATGCAGGATGCTTAGTTCCACCGGGATCCGGACTTCGGGCGGCAGGGTGCGGTAGTACCAGATGAACGTGTGGTTCCGCAGCGGGGTGGCCCGGTCCAGGGGGACGCCCTCCGCACCCACGATCTCGCCGGCGTCGAAACGGTCTTCAATGCCCTGTGGATCGATGTGGCCCCAGCGGTGCATCATGTAGTCCATCGCGGTGTCCCACGGCCCCTCGTCCGGGAGGCGGAGGCGGGTGGCATTGACGCCGTCGCGCACGGGCAGGGGGGATTGCATCACCGGTCCATTCTACTTTGCCGGGGTTCGGGCCGGGCACGAGGTCGCCGGAAGCGCCCGGGGTCGCCGTAAGCTTCCGGCGACCCCGGGAGCTTCCGGCGAACTCGGCACACCGGCCCGCAGCCGATGATCGAAGACCCGGCCGCCGCGGCAACTTCGCCGAGGAACTCGGCGTCACCGTGACCCAGCTCGTGGGCAAATACCACGACGGCGGACCGAGGCCCGGCGCCACTGCGGGCGGCGGGCGCAGGCACCGCCTCGTCGTCGCACTTCACCCGTCGCTCAGGACACCACCGACGGCATCACCCAAAACCTCCTCAGCTAATGAGCAGGACAATGAACGACAAGCGGAACTTCGAAATCATCGTGCCGGGATGACTGTCCACGACTTCAGCGCCGGCAAGGACTCCGCGGCTGCGGCAAGGGCCTGGGGCGGCTTCCTCGAGAAGGTCTGCCCCTAGCGGATCCGCGACGCGGGGCTGGCCTGCAGCGCGCCATCGTTTGACCTCACCGGGGTCGGATCAGGCGAGGGCGGCGGCGGGCACGGCGCCAGGGCTGCGCCGCAACTGTGGGGAGGCCTCCAGCCGGTCCTGGGCTGCACGCAGCGCCGCCACAGCGGTTTCGAGCTGTTCCGGGGGCAGGGTGAACGGCACCCGAAGAAAGCTCTCGAACGCCCCACCCGTACCAAAACGCGGGCCGGCCGCGAGCCGGATGCCGAAGTCGGGGGCCACCACGGCAAGGGCGGTGCTGATCGGGGCCGGGAGGCGGCACCACACGGACAGCCCGCCGTCGGGCCGTTCGCTCTGCCAGCCCGGCAGGCGTCCTGCGATGAGGTCCAGCAGCGTGTCCCGGTTGCCGCGCAGTGAGGCCAGCCGTGCCGGGAGCGGCTCGGAGAGCGCGTTGACCAAGTGGGCCGCCGCGAGCTGTTCCACAACCGGCCCGCCCAGATCCATGGTGGTACGCGCGGCGGCGAAGCGCTGGATCAGGGACTCGTCAGCGCGAATCCAGCCGGTCCGCAAACCGGCCCAGTGCGACTTGCTGAGGGAACCGATGGAGACGACGGCGGGGCTGAAAGCCGCCACCGGGGCAGTCTCGATTCCGTCCAGGTTCAGCGCCCGAAGCGTTTCATCGACCACAAGAACGGTGCCGGCGGCGGCAGCGGCGTGGACCAGCCTGCGGCGCTGGGAATCCGACATCAGCCGCCCGGTGGGGTTGTGGAAGTCCGGGACCACATAGGCCATCGCGGGCCGCTGCTGCCTCAGCGCGGACTCGATCGCCGCCAGGTCCCACCCGGGCCGTCCAGCGGAAAACGGCGCGGAGTCCCTTCCCGGCTCGACGGCGGGCATGGCCACCGGTACCAGCCGGCAACCCGCGGCCCGGATGGCGTCGATCGCGTTGGGGTAGCTCGGATGCTCCACGAGGACTTTGTCAGACCGGCCGGCCAGGGTACTCAGCACCACGTTCAGGGCGTGCTGTGCCCCGGATGTCACGAGAATCTGCGCTGCAGTGGTGGGCACACCGGCCGCAGCGTAATGCCCGGCGATAGCTTCCCGCAGTGGCCTGACACCGAGGGCGTCGTACCCGAAGCCCGGCAGCAGCGCCGGAAGCTCGGTCAGGGCCGAGGCGAAGGCCCGGTGGACGACCTCGCCGCTGGCCGGCAGCGAGGCGTAGGCAAGGTCGAGAATCCCGTCCGGGACGGCCAGGCCCGGTGCGCCGCTGAGAATCGTCCCGCCGCCGCCAACCTGGCTGGCCCGCGGGATGCACGTCCGGCCGCGGCTGCCCTGCCCGCTGCTGAGGAAGCCCTGTTCGCGCAACACCGAGTAGGCGGCGGTCACGGTGGTCCGGCTGATCCCGAGTGTCGAGGCCAGCGCCCGTTCGCTGGGGAGGGCTATTTCGAGCGGCACCCGGCCGTCAAGGACCAGAAGGCGGACGACGTCGGCGAGTTCCCGGTAGGCGGGGGCGGCACCAAGGTTCCAGTCGCCCAGCAAACGGGTCAGGGAGCTTGAATTCAGCGAACCGGACATAGAGCCACTATTTCAAACTGGCTCTGGATTGCAAGGCCAGTTTTCCGGGAGGATGGTTCCATGATGACGCGCAGGATCCTCCAGCTCCTAATCGGCCTCGCCATGTACGGCGTATCCTTGGCCATGTTCATCCGCGCCGGCCTTGGCTTGGACCCCTGGGACGTGTTCCACCAGGGCCTGGCCCTCAAGACCGGGCTGAGCATTGGCACAGTGGTCATCATTGTCAGCTTTCTGGTGCTGCTCCTGTGGATTCCACTCCGGCAGTGGCCGGGCATCGGCACGCTGTGCAACGCCGTGCTGGTGGGCGTCTTCGCGGACGTCGGGCTGGCGTTGATCCCGCAGATCAGCCACCTGGGCGGGCAGGCCGGAATGCTTGCCGGCGCCGTGCTGCTCAACGGCATCGCCTCGGCCTGCTATATCGGTGCCCGCTTCGGTCCCGGCGCCCGCGACGGCTTGATGACCGGCCTCGCCCGGCGGACCGGATGGTCGGTGCGGACATCCCGGACCGGAATTGAAATCGTGGTTCTGGCCGCGGGCTGGCTGCTCGGCGGTTCCGTCGGCATCGGGACCGTGCTCTACGCCCTGGCTATCGGTCCGCTGGTTCAACTGCTGCTGCCCCGGTTCACCGTGCCGGAGTTGACGGTGCCGGGCCCGCCGATGGTGGCCGCCGGGGCGGTGCCCCCCGCATCCCGGGCGTAGCTATCCGGGGATCGGCAGCGGCTGGCACGAGGGACAGAAGTAGATGTCGCGCTCCTCGGCACCGGTGGCCGTAGCCAGGACCCCCCGCCGCAGCGGAGTCCGGCACTTCAAGCATGGCTGGTGCTCGCGCCGGTAGACCCAGTAGCCGGGCAGCCCGGCGGTTCGGCCCACGGTGGCGCCGCGCCGGTTCAGGACGGTGGTTCGTCGACCAGGGCCCAGGTTGGCCTCCAGTAGGCGCTTTGCGTCGGTGATGAGGGCCGCAATGTCAGGCACGGCCGAGACGGGTGCCGCCGGGTGAACGCCGGAGAGGAAGCAGGCCTCACAGCGGTAGATGTTGCCGATCCCGGCAAGGTTCCGCTGGTCCAGGAGGGCGACGCCGATCGGGACGTCCGGCGCTGCACTGATCCGCCGCTCCGCCTCGGCCATGTCCCAGTCAGGACCGAGCAGATCCGGGCCAAGGTGGCCGACGACGGCGGCTTCCTCAGAGCTGCGGACCACCTCGAGGATTCCGAGCGAGAATCCAACAACGTCCGCCGCGGCGGTGCGCAACACACAACGCGCGGTGAATGCCGGCTTGCGCCAGCGCCCGCCCGGAGGGTAGACCTGCCAAGTCCCCTCCATTTTGAGATGGGAATGGATCGTTAGCCGCTCCGGTCCGGCCGGGCCGGCGCCGTGTGGCCGCGCCGGGGCCTCCAGCCGCATCAGCAGGTGCTTGCCCCTTGGCACCACCTCGGTTACGGTCCAGCCGCCCAGTTTGAGGGTGGCGAACCGCGGTACCCGGAAGTCGGAGGAGATCAGCTGTTGTCCGGCCAGTGCGGCCTGAAGCTGCGCGGCAGCGCGGAAGACCGAATCGCCCTCAGGCACGGATCCTCAGTCCCTTGGGTGTGGAGTACGCCCCGGCGTGGGCCAGGGCGGCCGCGATGGGAGTGTCGAGGATGCCGTGGCCGTTGACCTTTTCCATAATCAGTTTGTCCACCGCTCCGCGGGTCACCACGCTGACCAGGGCCGCGCCGGCCGCAGCCAGAACCTCAGTGTCCGCACTGAAGGCCAGCAGGGTCTTGCCGCCGCGTTCCACATACAGCGCCAGGGCGCCGTCCACCAGGACCACCAGGGCGCCGGCCTTCCGGCCCGGGCGGTGGCCGGTTCCAGCTTCGACGTTGAGCGCGGGCCACGGCAGCGCGGCGCCGTAGGGATTGGCCGGGTCCGTCGCGGCCAGGGCCAACGCCACCGGCTCGG
Organism: Pseudarthrobacter sp. PH31-O2; assembly: GCF_030063265.1. Classification (NCBI taxonomy): domain Bacteria; kingdom Bacillati; phylum Actinomycetota; class Actinomycetes; order Micrococcales; family Micrococcaceae; genus Pseudarthrobacter; species Pseudarthrobacter sp. PH31-O2. Next base: position 206,893 of record NZ_JASIST010000005.1, read on the forward strand.
CTTTGTGCAGCTGGGTGTCCTCGGCGTATGAACGCAGCCGGTCCACGGTCGCTGGAACGGCGAACTGCGCCGCACCGAGGTGCTCGATAAAGTAACCCCGCCGGCAGCGGCCGGCTTCCTCCAGCCGCGCCAGGACCTTATACATCAGGCCAAAGCCGCCCAGGATGTTCTCCGCCATGACCGAGCCGCGGGTGACGACGCCGTACCGGTCCAGCAGGAGTTCAGCGGTGGCCCGGGCGTGGATAGTGGCGTCCAGTTCGGGGGCTGGGAGGGCGGACCAGCGGCCGGCGGCCAGCGGGGGAGTGGGGGCAGCGCCGCTGGCGGAGCCGTAACGGCCGCCGGTCAGCCCCGGGGAGCCGAGCAACCCGGTGCCGTGGGAGCGCCCCAGCCGGCTCAGCCTGGGGGCCCGGGCCCGTGGGGCGCGGGCGACCTGCCGGTGCGCGGTGTGGCCGCCGGCAATCATCGCCCGGACCGGGGCAAAGGTGTCGCCCGTGATCCGGCCCGCCCAGGCCAGGTCCCAGAGTGCGGAGACGACGTCCTGGTCGCTGAGCACCGTGTCCATGCCGCCGGCTACGTCTGTGAGCTGCCGGAAGAAGTAGCCGCCGCCGTTGTTGCGCAGGTAGTCCAGCAGCCGCTGCTGCGCGTCCCCGGGCTCGAAGTCGATGGCCGGGTTGAGGGTCAGTTCTGCCGAATCGGCCAGGTGGAGGCTGACCCAGCCGTCGTTGCCGGGGAGCGCTCCTGCTCCGGACCAGAGGACTTCGCCGGCCGCCATAAGCTCATCGAGCATCGCGGGCTGGTAGTCGGCCACCCGGCTGGCGAGGATCAGGGGTTCCCAGGCTGAGGCCGGGATGGGCACGCCGGAGAGTTGGTCGACTGCGGTGATGATCCCGTCCAGTCCGCGCAGCGCCGACTGCCCGCGCTTGCCCGGGACGCGGACGTTCTGCCAGGCGGGCAGGAAGCGGCCGTAGGCGGCGGCGTCCACCGGCTCGACTTCGGCGCGGAGTGCGGCGAGCGAGCGGCGGCGGAGCCGGCGCAGGACTTCGGCGTCGCACCATTCACTGACCCCGGCCAGCGACGGGGCCGTGGTTGCCTGCGTCCCGCCGTCGGCCTCCTGCGCCGGTGCCGCCGGTGGTGCGGCGTGCGGGCGGAATTCGCCTTCCACTACCCGTCCGTCCGCGGCAAGCCGCTTCAGCGCCGTAGCGACGACGGCGACTCCGAGTCCCAGCCGGGCGGCGGCCTCGGCGGAGGTGAACGGCCCGTGGGTACGGGCGAAGCGGGAGACGAGGTCGCCCAACGGGTCAGCGACCGGCTCGATGAAGGCCAGCGGCACGCCCATCGGCAACGGCACGCCGATGGCGTCGCGCAGCCGGGCGGCATCCTCCACCGCGGCGTACCGCTCGGTACCGCCGACGTTGACCTTGATGGCGCGGTTGGCGCGTTGGAGCGCCACAAGGTGTGCGGTGGCATCGGCAACCGGAGCCTCAACAGCGTCGGCCACCGGCTCGGCAACCGATCCTTCAAGCCCTGCCGCGGCTTCCAGGCGGGCGGCGACTTCCCCCGCGGTCAGCGGGCCCAGCAGCCGGAGCAGGTCCGCAACCCCCTCCAGCCCGCGGACCTTCCGGTCCGGGGCGAGGCGCTGCAGTTCTTGCTCCGTGTCGTCAATGACCTTGGAGTCGAGCAGTTCACGCAGCTCGACCCGGCCCAGGAGTTCGTTGAGCAGGGTCGAATCCAGCGCCAGCGCGGCAGCCCGGCGCTCGGCCAGCGGGGAATCGCCTTCGTAAAGGAACTGCGCGACGTAGCCGAACAGCAGGGACTTGGCGAAGGGGGAGGGCTGCTGGGTAGTGGTTTGCAGGATCCGCAGCTCGCGCCGCTCAATGGAGGCGGCGATGTCCTTGAGTGCCGGGAGGTCGTAGACGTCCTGGAGGCATTCCCGGACCGTCTCGAGGACGATCGGGAAGGTGGGGTATTTCCGCGCAACGTCCAGCAGTTGGGCGGAGCGTTGCCGCTGCTGCCACAGGGGTTGCCGCTTGCCCGGGTTCTGCCGGGGCAGGAGCAGCGCCCGGGCGGCGCACTCACGGAACCGGGACGCGAACAGGGCACTGCCGCCGACCTCCGCCGTCACGATCTGTTCAAGTTCCTCCGGGTCAAAGAGGAAGAGCTCCGCACCGGGGGGCTCGTCGTCCATCATGGGCACACGCAGTACGATGCCGTCATCGGCGGCCATCGCGGAGCCGTCCATCCCGTAACGCTGGTGCAGCCGCTGCCCGACGGCGAGGGCCCACGGCGCGTGCACCGGCATGCCGAACGGGCTGTGCAGTACCACCCGCCAGTCGCCGAGTTCGTCGTGGAAGCGCTCCACCACGAGCGTGGTGTCGCTGGGGACCACGTCGGTGGCCAGCTTTTGCTCGGCGAGGTACTGGATGAGGTTGTTGGCGGCGAAATCGTCCAGGCCGCTGGCCTTGCAGCGTTCCGTGGCCGGTCCGACGTCGGACGCGGACAGTTCGCGGACAAACGCGCCCAGGGCGCGGCCGAGGTCCACCGGCCGGCCGAGGGAGTCGCCCTTCCAGAAAGGGAGCTTCCCGGGCTGGCCGAAGGCGGGGGAGACCAGGACCCGGTCATGGGTGATCTCCTCGATCTTCCAGCTGGTGGCGCCCAGGGCGAACACGTCACCGACCCGGGACTCGTACACCATTTCCTCGTCGAGTTCGCCGACCCGGCGGCCACCCTTGGCTGCGGCGGCGGCCGGGCTGGCCGCCCTGCCGTCGCCGCTCGCGGAACCCGGGGAGCCGGAGCCTTCGACTTCCGTGCCGATGATGTAGACGCCAAAAAGCCCGCGGTCCGGAATGGTGCCGCCGGAGGTGACAGCCAGCCGCTGGGCTCCGGGCCGGCCCTCGATGGTGCCGGCATTGCGGTCCCAGATAATCCGGGGCCGCAGTTCCGCGAACTCGTCCGAGGGATACCGGCCGGCGAGCAGGTCCAGTGTGGCCTCGAAGGCGGAGCGGGGGAGCGAGGCGAACGGCGCCGACCGGCGGACCGTGGAGAACCATTCCTCCACTTCGATGGGCTCCAGTGCCGTGGCCGCGACGGTCTGCTGGGCCAGGATGTCCAGCGGATTCGCGGGGACGTAGAGGCGTTCGATTTTGCCGGCCAGCATCCGCTCCACCGTGATGGTGGTGTGCACCAGATCTGCACGGTGCTTGGGGAAGAGCACACCCTGGGAGATTTCCCCGACCTGATGACCGGCGCGGCCCACCCGCTGGAGCCCGCTGGCCACGGACGGCGGGGACTCAACTTGCACCACGAGGTCAACTGCCCCCATGTCGATGCCCAGTTCAAGGGAGGACGTGGCAACAACGCAGCGCAGCCGGCCGGATTTCAGGTCGTCTTCGATCAGGGCCCGCTGGTCCTTGGAGACCGAGCCGTGGTGGGCGCGGGCCAGGACCGGATCGGCGCCGGCGGTGCTGCCGGCCTGGGCCATCATGTGCGCCGGCGTCGCGGTGGAAGCGGGCGTCCCGACGGCGGCACCGTCCCAGCCGCCACCGCCGGCGGCCATCAGTTGCCGCTCGGCGTGGATCTCGTTGAGCCGGGCCGTGAGGCGTTCGGCGAGCCGGCGGGAATTGGCGAACACAATGGTGGACTGGTTGGCCAGCACCAGGTCCACTATCTTCTCCTCCACATGCGGCCAGATCGATGCCTGGGGCTGCAGCCCGGATGCAGGCCCGGAGTCGAACGCGCCGGCAGCGCCCTGCAAGTCGGACATGTCTTCCACCGGGACGGAGACCGTCAAGTCCCAGGTCTTCTTCGACGGCGGAGCGACAATTTCCACCGGGGCGGAGCCAGCGAGGAACTGTGCCACCAACTCCTTGGGTTCCACGGTGGCCGAGAGCCCGATCCGCTGGGCGGGTTTTGGGAGCAACGCGTCGAGGCGTTCCAGGGACACTGCCAAGTGGGCACCGCGTTTGGTGCCCGCGACGGCGTGGACCTCGTCGACGATGATGGTGTCCACCTCGCTGAGGGTCTCCCGAGCCTTGGACGTGAGCATCAGGAAGAGGGATTCGGGGGTGGTGATGAGGATGTCCGGGGGGTTGCCCAGCAGCGAGCGGCGCTCCGAGGCCGGGGTGTCACCTGACCGGACGCCCACGGTGATCAGCGGTGCGGGCAGGTTAAGGCGTTTGGCGGTCTGGGTGATGCCGATCAACGGTGCCCGCAGGTTGCGTTCGACGTCGACGCCGAGCGCCTTGAGCGGCGAGATGTAGAGCACCCGGGTTTTGCGTTTGGGCGTCTTTCGGCGGGCGCCTTTGGCAGCGTCAAGGCCGGGCAGCCCCTCGGGCTCAGCGGGGGCCGCGATGAGCAGGCGGTCGAGGGCCCAGAGAAAGGCTGCGAGTGTTTTGCCGGAACCGGTGGGGGCGACGACGAGGGCATGCGCGCCGGAGGAAATCGCGTTCCAGGCCCCTTCCTGGGCGGGTGTGGGCGCGGTGAAGGCGCCCAGGAACCAGTCCCGGGTTGGCCGGCTGAACCGGTCCATGGCCTCCGCCGCGAGTGTGCCGCCAGCGAGCTCCTGCCCCTTCATTCCTCCATCATGCCCTACGGCACCGACAGTCACGGGCGGCCCCGGCATCGCCTCAGCGACCGCGATGCTCAGCAGGCTGAGGCCGGGACGAAAACCTCGTGGATGCCTGCGGCCGCGGCCTGCTCACGTAATTCGTGAACCAGGCGGCTCCCGTGCGCCGTGAGGCCTCCGACAATATCGTCACCGACGAATGCCGCAAGGGCCCAGAAGGTATCCTGATCGAGCTAATACTCGTCCTTCTTGCTGCAATCTTGGTGGTGGCCGCGGCGACGTGCTGCGCAGGCCTAGCCTGTTCACGGAGCAACTGCCGGATACTTCGGAAAGACTTTAGGGCCGATTGGCCCCGCGGTCGATTCCACCGCACTGACAGAGAGGGTATGCCTGATGAGTGAGCCGACCTGGGTACAGCACGCAATCTGGTGGCAGGTTTATCCGCTGGGTTTCACCGGCGCCGACGCAGCAGCAGGCACAGCCGCGGAACCGGTGGTCCACCGCCTGGACCGGTTGCACGCCTGGCTGGATTACGCAGTGGAGCTGGGGGCTTCCGGGCTGGCCCTCGGCCCGGTCTTCGCCTCCGAATCGCACGGCTACGACACGACTGACTATTACCGCATCGATCCGCGGCTGGGCGACGACAACGACTTCGACGAACTGGTTGCCCAGGCCCACGCCCGCGGTTTGAAGGTCCTGCTCGACGGCGTCTTCAACCACACCGGGCGCAGCTTCGGGCCGTTCCGGCAGGTTCTTGCCGACGGTCCGGCAGCACCCACCGGTTCCTGGTTCCGGCTGGACTGGCCCGAAGCCGGCTGGGCCCCCGGCGTCGAGCCGGGCTACAAGGACTTCGAAGGCCACCATCACCTGGTCGCGCTGAACCACGAGGAACCCCAGGTTGCCGAGTTCGTCGCGGACGTTATGAAGCATTGGTTGGGGCGCGGAGCGGACGGTTGGCGGCTGGACGCGGCGTATGCCGTGCCGCCGTCGTTCTGGAAACCGGTCCTGGCGCAGGTGCGCAGTGACTATCCGGACGCGTACTTCGTGGGTGAATATATCCACGGCGACTATGCCCGTGAAGTGCAGGCAAGTACCCTCGATGCCGTCACCCAATACGAACTCTGGAAGGCCGTGTGGAGTTCGCTGAATGACGGCAACTTCTACGAACTGGCCGCTGCGCTGGAGCGGCACAACGGCTTCCTGGCGACCTTTACCCCGTTGACGTTTGTGGGCAATCACGACGTCACCCGGCTGGCGAGCCGGCTGACGGATCCGGAGCAGTTGCCGCTGGCACTGGCGGTGCTCCTCACAGTGGGCGGCACACCGTCGATCTATTACGGCGACGAGCAGGCCTTTCGCGGTGTTAAGGAGGACCGGGCTGGAGGAGACGACGCGGTCCGGCCGGCCTTCCCGGGCACCCCGGCAGAGCTCGCCGGGCTTGGCTGGCCGGTCTACCACCTGCACCAGGAACTGATCAGCCTCCGACGCCGGCACGCGTGGCTGCACTCCGCGCGCACCAGGGTACTCACAATCAGCAACGAACACCTCGTCTATGAGGCCAGCGGAGACGGCGGTTCGCTCACGGTAGCCCTGAACCTCTCGGGCGCTCCCGTGGAAGTGTCCGTGCCCGCCTCGGCCGCCGCGTTACTGGCGGGGCGGGGCGGGAAGCATCCGGACCGCGGCACTCTTACCCTGGACGGTTACGGCTGGGCCGTTCTCGGCGACACCGACTAGGCGCAGCACCGGCTGCTGGGAGTCACGCGGTGCGGTGGGGCTACTTGCCGGTGAACGCCCCGATGGTCAGCACGTTGATGCCGGCGTTGCTGCAGGCGTCATGTGGTTCGGCGATAAACAAGGACGCGGTGTCCTCGGGCGGGTAGACCCGAAAGCCCGCCGCGTGAACGAGGGTGCAGTCCGAGTAGTTGCGGGCCTGCGTGTAGCGCAGGGTGGCGGTTCCGGCCTGTCCCGGTGCGAGCAGCACTTCGGCGGAGGGCGTGGACTCGTCCCGCGCCGCTGGGGCGCCGATCGGGGCACCGTTCGCGTCGGCGGTGAGCGAGACGCCGGCGAAGCCCACCAGCCGGCACGGTTCGGTGCCGGAATTCGTCAGGATCAGCTGCATGTAGACGCTGCCGGCCGCGCCGCCGCCGGTGGCATCGGTCGTGGCGGTCAGGCCGGCGGCCTTGCACAAGCCCGGGCCCGCGGGGGTGGAAGGTGCCGGTGCCGTGGCCGGGGCCGAGGCCGAGGGGGCGGGGGCGGTAGCTGCCGCCCCGGCCGACTGGCTGGCGGAGGTTTCCGGGGAGGACGCCGGAGTGCTGGACGTTTGGGACTGCGGTGTTCCGGTGCCGCAGCCGGCGAGGAGGAGTGCCGCCGCGGCCGCTGCCGTCGTAAATACCAGTCTGGTGTTGATTCGCTGAGCCGTCATGGCACCACCTTCACGCCCGATGTTGCCTGAGTCAACGACGCCACGGCAGCGCTGTCCGATTGATGCCCGGATTGTGATTTCCGGGCATCAATCGTGGGTCAGCTACTCCTTGGCCACGGAAGCGGGCGCCGGGGTGCGAACCGGCGCCGGGGTGTTGCTTCGGCTGCGGGCCAAGGCGAGTCCGCCGAGGGCGAGCCCGCCGACGCCTGCCACCAGTCCAGCCCAGCTGCGGGCCTGGGCTCCGTCGTCGTTCACCGCGGCGGCCTGTACCGTCTCCGGCGCGGCGTCGGAGGTGCTGGCGGCATGGCCGCTGTGCCCGTCGGCCGCAGCGGCCGCCGTGACCGTCACGGACGGCGCCGGCGCCTTGAGCGCGTGCGGGTCCTGCCCCTCGGCGGGGAGCTGCGACCAGTCCGTCTGGCCGACCTCGCAGTTCTGCAGCGTCGGGAAGTACAGGGTCTTGCCCGCAGCGTCGGGCAGTTTGACCGAAAGCACCAGGGCATCGCGAAAGGCCGGATCCAGCGGGGCTTTGGCGGTGTAGACGATCTGGCTGGTGCGTTTGGTGATGGAGGAGCCGTCTGCGAGCTTTTTCGGCTCGGCCAGCTGTTCGGTGACTTTGGCGGCCGTCCAATTGGGATTGACCGTGGGTTGGGCGTCGTTGAGTTCGGCGGGGAGGGTGATGGTGACTTTGGTGGTGCCGGATGCGTCGCAGCCGTGCGGGATCCCAAAGGTCAGCAAGGCGTAGGAGTTGGCGCCGGTCGTGTCCGGGGTGACTCCGACGTGCGCGGAAGCGCCGGAGATGCCGGCAAGCATCAGCGCGGCGGTTCCGCCGGCCACGGCCGTTCCGGAGAGGGTGCGGCGGATGGCGGAGGTGGAGGAGGTCTTCACAGGGGTTGCCTTTCAGGCCTGCGCGCAGCACAGCGGCAGGCGCAAAAAATGGGGGTGGCGCGGCGCTGCTTATGATCCGGACCCGCAGGTGGAGGCCGGTCGCGGCCGCGGCCGGGAAAGGAGTCAGTAAAATACAACGACGGCGGCGGGGGGTCCGCGGCCGCTATCGCGCCGAAGGTTCCGCCACGGCAGCGGTGCGCACTCCGCGGGCCAGCCGGTAACAGCCGGAACCGCAACGACGTCGGGCGCTACGGGCGCGGGGAGCCGGAGCAGGGGACGCAGCCAGGCCGCGAGGGACCACAGGGCGTCTTCACCGCGGGCGAGCAGGACGGCGCAGAGCAGAGTCGCCAGCGCATGGCCGGCCAACATCAGGAGCGAAACGAACGGGGCCTCGGCCGCCGTGCCGCTGGAGGCAGTCTGCAGCTCAGGGCCGAGGAAGTGCGGGATCGCCGCAAGATGGTGCGGCGCGGCGGGGCCGGCCGGCCCGGACGCAGATCCGCCCAAGGCCTGGGGGCTCAAAGCCGTGAAGGCCTCGTGCAGCAGCAACTGTCCGGCACCCAACAGCCCGGCCAGTGCCGGCAGGTTCAGTTTGAGCCGCGTCGCGGTGGTGGCGGCCAGCCCGGTCAGGGCCAGGAGGGCCAGCAGGATGCCGGAGACCGGCAGTTGTCCGCCGGCCAGCGTGTGCGCGCCCGCAGCCAGGGACAGGATGGTGAGCGCCACCATGGCGGAACGCAGGGCGTGGAATGGTGCCCGGGCGGCTGTGCGCACAGAACACTCCCTTCACCAGCGGCGGCCATGGTTGCTCCCGCGGGCGTTGCCGGCTGCGGGTTGTCCCCCGATTCTACCGGCGGATTCTACCGGGCTGCGAAAAGCGCTGGGCGACCGGGAACCGGCTGGCGTCAGTCCGTTTCGGGTCCTGAGCAGAAGTGGCAGTCGTCAGGGCACAATTCGTCAACCGCCAAGTCTTTGAGCCGGCCTCCGGGTGGTACGTCGGTCCAAAGCCGGGGGGCGCCGCTGGCCCGATCTTGCTGCAAAGTCACGAGGTGTCCTGAACGTCATTGGTGCGGAACGGTGATGATTCCAAGCTAACCCCGGGTGGCTGCCACCGTTCAATGGACCAATTGACGGTGACGCCGGTTCCGTCTTGTGCAAGCGTCCAGCGCCGGTGCCCAGCGCCGGCGATGCTGTGCGCCGCCTGGGTCGAGGCCCTCGAGGCCCTCGAGGCCCTCGAGGCCCTCGAGGCCCTCGGTGTCGCCGGCGCGCTGGCCCTGAGTGGGTGCGGCTTGGTGTTTCGCGTGCCAGGTCTTCTGCTGGTCGGTCATGACTCCGAGTGGCCGCGGGGGAGGCGCGAAACCCCATCCCGCGGCCCTGGCGCAAGAACCTTAGCTCGCCGCGGCCGGCGACGTTGCGGCGGCTCCGGCGAGCCGGAGCCAGGTGTCCACAACGGTGTCGGGGTTCAGCGAGACGGAATCGATGCCTTCTTCGACCAGCCATTCGGCGAAGTCCGGGTGGTCGCTCGGGCCCTGGCCGCAGATGCCGACGTACTTCCCGCGCGACTTGCAGGCCTTGATCGCCATGCTGAGCAGCTTTTTCACGGCGGGGTTGCGCTCATCGAAGCTGCCGGCGACGATCGCGGAATCCCGGTCCAGGCCCAGTGCCAGCTGGGTCATGTCGTTGGAGCCGATGGAGAAGCCGTCAAAGTAGTCCAGGAACTCATCGGCCAGCAGCGCGTTGGACGGAATTTCGCACATCATGATGACTTCCAGGCCGTTTTCGCCGCGGCGCAAGCCGTTCTCTGCGAGCAGGTCGATCACGCCGCTGGCCTCATCGACGGTGCGCACGAACGGGATCATCAACTTCACGTTGGTCAGGCCCATCTCGTTCCGGACAAAGGACAGGGCCTCGCACTCCAGGTCGAAGCAGTCCCGGAAGGACGGCTCCAGGTACCGCGAGGCGCCGCGGAACCCGATCATCGGGTTCTCCTCGTGCGGCTCGTAGGCCGGTCCGCCGAGGAGATTCGCGTACTCGTTGGACTTGAAGTCGGACATCCGCACAATCACCGGTTCCGGTGCGAAGGCCGCAGCGATGGTCGCCACACCCTCGGCGAGGCGCTTGATGTAGTACTCGCGCGGGCTGCCATAGGCGGCGATCCGCTCCTTGATTTCCGCCAGCACGTCCGCGGGCTGGTCGGCCATGTTCAGCAGTGCCTTCGGGTGGATGCCGATCTGGCGGTTGATGATGAATTCCAGCCGGGCCAGGCCCACCCCGTGGTTGGGCAGCTGCGCGAACGTAAACGCCTGCTCGGGGGTGCCGACGTTCATCATGACCTTGACCGGGGCCTCCGGCAGCTGGGTGATTTCAGTTTCCTCGACGCTGAAGTCCAGGAGTCCCTCGTAGATGACACCGGTTTCGCCGTCGGCGCAGGAAACAGTCACCTCGAGCCCGTCGGAGAGGGCGTCGGTGGCGCCACCGGTGCCGACGACGGCGGGAATCCCCAGTTCCCGGGCGATGATGGCCGCATGGCAGGTACGTCCGCCGCGGTTGGTCACGATGGCGGAGGCGCGCTTCATGATCGGTTCCCAGTCCGGGTCGGTCATATCCGCGACAAGGACGTCGCCGGTCTTGAACGCCGCCATCTGGTCAATCGCGGTGAGGATCCGGACGCGGCCGGCCCCGATGCGCTGGCCGATGGCGCGGCCCTCGACCAGCACCCGGCCGGAGCCGTTCAGCCGGAATCGGCTCAGGCTGCCGGAGGTGCGCCGGGACTGCACGGTCTCCGGGCGTGCCTGCAGGATGTACAGGCCGCCGTCGATCCCGTCCTTGCCCCATTCGATGTCCATCGGCCGTCCGTAGTGGTTCTCGATCGCGACTGCGTGCCGGGCGAGCTGTTCGACGTCGTCGTCGTCAAGGCTGAAGCGGTTCCGCAGGGACGCCTCCACCGGAACGAAGTCAATGGTGTGCCCGATTTCGCGGTTGCTTGTGTACGTCATCTGGAGGGCCTTCTCACCCAGGCCGCGCTTGAGGATGGCCGGGCGCCCTGCCTCGAGGGCGGGCTTGTACACGTAGAACTCGTCCGGGTTGACGGCCCCCTGGACGACGGCCTCGCCGAGGCCGTAGGAGGAGGTGACGAAGACAGCGTCCTCGAACCCGGATTCGGTGTCCATCGTGAACATCACGCCGGAAGCGCCGACGTCGGAACGCACCATCCGCTGGATGCCGGCCGAGAGCGCCACTTCGGCGTGCTCGAACTTGTGGTGCACCCGGTAGGCGATGGCCCGGTCGTTATAGAGGGACGCGAAGACATCCCTGATGGCCACCAGGATGTTCTCGATGCCCCGGACGTTCAGGAACGTCTCCTGCTGCCCGGCGAAGGAGGCATCCGGAAGATCTTCCGCCGTCGCGCTGGAGCGGACCGCCCAGGAAAGGTCGTCGGAGCCGCCGTGCTTTTCCACAAGCGCCTGGTATGCGGCGCGGATCTGGGCTTCAAAGTCCGGCAGGAAGGGCGTCTCGCGCATCAGGGTCCGGATTTCCTGGCCCGCGGCCGCCAACGCCGTCACGTCATCGGTATCCAGGCCGACGAGCCGGTCGGCAATCCTCTGGTCCAGGCCGGAGCCGGCCAGGAAGCTGCGGTAGGCATCTGCCGTCGTAGCGAATCCGTCAGGCACCTGGACGCCGGCGGAGGTCAGGTTCTGCACCATCTCGCCGAGGGAGGCGTTTTTGCCGCCCACCCGGTCCAGATCTTTGAGGCCGAGTTCTGAGAACCACAGGATGTCTGTCGTCATGGTTGCTGCTCCTTTGCAGATGGTGGCAATCGGTGCCGCGGCCCGCTTTGGGCGGCAGCCAGTTGATGGCGCAATTCCTGTCCACAGTGACAGGTCCGCGCCGGTGGTTCCAGCTGATGTGGCCCACGCAACACTGGTGAATCGACGGCCTAGTGTTTAAGGTTCATTCTCTGGAGGATGGTGGCGGCCATTTCCTCGACGGACACGCTGGCCGAATTCAGGTAGGGGATCCCGTGCGAGACATACAGCCGCTCGGCGCTGCGCAGCTCGAAGCCGCACTGCCGCAGCGACGCGTAGGGCGAGCCGCGGCGGCGTTCGGTGCGGACCTGGCTCAGCCGGAGCGGGTTGGTGGTGAGGCCGAAGCACTTCGACACGAAGGGACGCAGCGGTTTGGGGAGGCCTTCGCGTTCAAAATCCTCGTCCACCAGCGGGAAATTGGCGGCGAAGATGCCGTGCTGCAGCGCCAGGTACATGGTGGTGGGGGTCTTGCCGCAGCGCGACGGCGCCACCAGGATCACTTGGGCTTTCTCGAGCGCACGCAGGCTCTGCCCGTCGTCGTGCTCCATTGCGTATTCGACGGCGGCCATCCGGGACTGGTAGCGGGCGGCGTTGCCCAGGCCGTGGGCCCGGCCCGGTTCGCCGCTGGCTTCGCTTCCGAGGGCCCGCTCCAGCTGCCCGACGTGCGTGCCGATGAGGTCCACGATGATCCCGTTGCAGGTGCCCAGAGCCTGGCGGATGTCGCTGCCGACGGCGGTGGAGAAGACGATTGGCTGCAGTCCGGTGGAGGCTAGGTTGTCGATGACTTTGACGACGGCCCTGGCCTGGTCGACAGTGGTGATGAACGGGACCGTGATGCGGTCAAAAAGGTTCTCGGGGAATTGAGTCAGCAGGGTGTTGCCGAGCGTTTCTGCGGTGATGCCCGTACTGTCCGAAAGAAAGTAGACCGGGCGTGGAGCGTCATTGGTCATAGACGCATTGTGCCCCAGTGCGGGCCGGGTATTCTTCCGCGACGCACCCGACGGTGTCGCCGGCGCCGGCCGGCTCGGCCCGTGCCGGCCCGACGGCGGGGAGTAGGCTGTGTCCCACCTCACCTAAGGAGCCCGCATGAGCTACAAATACCGGACCGTCAAGGTCCGCGGTACGGACCTGGTCGGAACCATTGCCCGCAGGCACGGCGGTGCCCCCGAAATCTACGAAACTTCGAAGGACCCCAGCACTTCTGTTGTTCCCGTGTATTTCCCCGAAACCGGCGAAATCCGCTTCTTCGACCGGACGGTGCTGGAAGACGTCGCGCACCCGGCGGGCTAGGCGTGGGCGCCAGCAAGGATCCCGGGCTCACATCAGATCCGTTCGACGGGCAGTGGGCAGCTGCGGGTCAGCGCTGATCTGATCCTGAGCCGCAGCACAAGCCGGTTGGAGGCTTCGCGTCGGTTTTGCCAGTTCCGAGATAGGTCGCGGCCGCATGGTGTGCGACCCGTCCGGGGATGCAGAGCAGCTGCTGCGCGTGTGCGGCCAACGGCGCCGCAACGCCAGCGTTCAGATCCGTGGCCCATCAGAGCTCCCCTCCGTCGGCGATCTTCGCAACCGTGGCAATAAGGTCGAGAAGTTCGGTTTTGTCGTTCGCGACCCGCGCGGACACCTACGCAATTCTCGACGGCGGCACCGGGCCGTACCGCCGATTCCGCGACATTCCCCACGATCGCGGCTGGGCTGAGCCGCGCAGTGCGTAGTTTCGCTGAAGGCTGAACCGGTTGGGGTTTCTACGGCCGGATGCCCATGGCAGCGGCATCATTCCGGGGCCCGGGCTAGGCCGGAATCCTCGCGCCTTCCAAGTTTCGGCAGCTCCCACTCCGTTGGCGTCAGGATTACTTCATGCTCCCCGGTGAACTGCAAGTCACATGAGGAGTGTCGGCCCTGCTGCGGCAAGGCTTCACGTTCGGTCTGTTATATTCTCTTTTTGTCCAGCGAATGGACAATTGCATCCTGCTACTTCTGAGGGGAGTTAAGGACTGTGGAGAACCGACTCGCTCAGATTGAGCAGCCTGAAGAGATCGACGCGCCCGGATGGGGCGAAGGGGTTGCCGGAGTAGGCGTAGGCGCAGTTGTTGGCGGCGGTCTTGTTTACGGTGGGATCGGCATCGGCGTAGCCATCACCTAGAAATGATTGTCCCTGTGGGGGTGGAAGTCTTATTTCCGCCCCCACAGGCATTTCCACGACATCAAATTGCAGAAAAGAGCGACGATGCGAATGACGCAAGGCAAGGCAACCATCCCCCTTATCGCCGTACTTGGTGCCCTCGTAGCCACGCTGGGCGGCCTGACCGCGATGCTGGCCGCGACTGGCACCCAGCCCGTCCTCCTGGGCATTACGTTGGCTGTCGGCCTGATCCTGCTGGTTGTGCTCGGGGTTTTCATCGGACTCCTGCGGGAGCGGAGCTAATCCTATGGCCGCGCAACCAATCGTTTCAGTGACAGGCCTGGAAAAGAGGTATGGACAGAAAACAGGCATCGCAGGAGTGACCTTCGGTATTGGCCGGGGCGAGTGTGTCGGTCTGCTCGGTCCGAACGGGGCCGGGAAGTCGACCCTCCTGAAGATTCTCTGTGGACTGATGAATCCGACTGCAGCAGGTGTTTTGGCGCGGCGAGACCCAGGCCGGCTCACCGCAGTCCTGTGCGGCCATTGTGGCAACACTGGACGAGATCGATGGGCTAGGCATCGTGTCGTCGACAGCCCGCAAGGGCGGCATCGTACTTCAATCATGCAGGGGGACTGATGGAGAAGACGCCAACCGAACGCTATGGCACGCGGCTGGCAGGGTGGCTGGGGATCTTCGTTTCGACGACGGTTGCCGGCCCGGCATGGTTCCGGCTGCTGGAGCGGGGCTTCAGCTGGCCTGACGCTTTGCTCCTGGCAGCTGGTGCTTTCCTGTTCGTGTTCTGGGCCGCCCGGCTGGTCCTGCTCGAACGCGCGCTCCGGACTGGAGCTGGCCGCGGCAACCGGTGATAGCCGGCTGGCTGTTTCAAGCCGCCCAGAACGAAGCCGATTGCGCGCAGATCGAGTCCTCGGCCCGATTGCAGGTACGGGTCGTCCGGCGGCGGAAACGTCCTAGCGGCAAGGACGCCAGTATTGCCAGGTCTTTGCCGATGAGTCCATCCAGGTCAAAGCAAAAGGCCCTGCTTCCCTTTGTTTACAAGGGAAGCAGGGCCTTTCTCATTGGCGGTGACGGTGGGATTTGAACCCACGTTGGCTTTCACCAAACAACATTTCGAGTGTTGCACCTTCGGCCGCTCGGACACGTCACCAACCTGAATAGGTTACCGGAGCCAAGCGCTGATGCACAAAACGGCACCCCGGCAGATCACCCAGCGGCGCCCCGGGGACCGCTGGCGGCGGCGCGCCCGGGATGGCCCGGGCTTCCCCGCGCATGGGTAGGGGACTAGATTCGTCAGCAGGATGAGCAATTCAGACGAGCAACCACCGCAGCAGAGAACCGCCACCGCTTACTGGACGGTCGGCCTGGAAAAGGGCGAGCTCCGGCGCGAGGACCTGCCGGCCCCCGGGCCCGGCGAGGCGCTGGTGCGGAGCCTCTACTCCGGCATCAGCAAGGGCACCGAGCTGGTGGTCCACAACGCCCGCGTGCCGGAGTGCGTGGCGGAGGAAATGGCCGCCCCTAACCAGGAAGGCTCCTTCCCGTCCCCGGTGAAGTTCGGCTACCTCTCCGTCGGCGTCGTTGAGGCGGGCCCTGCGGACTGGGCGGGCAAAACGGTATTCTGCCTGTACCCGCACCAGGACCTGTACATCGTCCCGGTGGAGTCACTCACCGTGGTTCCGGCGGACGTGCCGGCCCGCCGCGCCGTGCTGACCGGCACCGTCGAGACCGCGATCAACGGGATCTGGGAGGCCGGTCCCCGCCTGGGTGACCGCGTCGCCGTCATCGGCGCCGGCCTCGTCGGCGGCATGGTGGCCAAGCTCCTGGGCTCCTTCCCGCTCGGACGGCTGCAGCTGATCGACGTCGACCCGGCCAAGCGGGCGTTCGCCGAGACGCTCGGCGTGGAGTTCAGCCACCCGGACGATGCCCTGGGCGACTGCGACATCGTTATCCACTGCTCCGCTTCGGAAGCGGGCCTCGGGCGAGCCCTGCAGCTCGCGGGCGACGACGGCGACGTCATCGAAATGTCCTGGTACGCCGACCGTAAAGTTAGCGTCCCGCTGGGCGAAGATTTCCACGCCCGCAGGCTGTCCATCCGCGCCAGCCAGGTGGGCGTTGTGGCCCGCGCGCGCCGGCACCGCCGCACCAACGCCGACCGGCTGCGGCTCGCCGTCGCTCTGCTGAGCGATCCCGCCTTCGAGGTGTTCCTCACCGGCTCGTCCCCGCTCGCGCAGCTGCCCGACGTCGTCCAGCAGCTCTCCGACGGCGTACTGGACGCGCTCTGCCATGTTATTGAATACCCGGCGAGTGCGTAGCAAATCCGTACAGCCAGCCCCCACAGAAGCCACGAGGTAAATCCGTGTTCAGCCTGACCGTCCGCCGCAACTTTATGATCGCCCACAGCCTCCCGCGCCCTGCCTTCGGGCCCGCCCAGGGGATGCACGGCGCCACTTTCGTCACGGAAGTGACCTTCCGCCGTCGCGCCCTGAACGGTGACTCGATCGTTGTGGATATTGGCGAGGCGGGCACCGTGCTGGATTCCATCCTTGACGGCCTGAACTACAAGAACCTTGACGAGCACCCTGATTTTGCCGGCAGGCTCAGCACCACCGAGGCCCTGGCCCAGTACATAGCCGACGCCGTAGCGGCCAGGATCTGCACCGGCGCGGACGGGCGAGAGCTCGCCGGGCTGGACGTTACCTTGCGCGAAACCCCCGACGCGTGGGCCAGCTACACGCTCGACTTCGAGGCTGGCCCGGATGCCGGCGACGACCGAAAGCAGGGTGCAGCTTAACGCTCCCTGCCTCCGGCGTGCCTGCCCCGCTCCGGGTTCCTGGCGGCCAATCCGCAGCTGCGTGATTCAGGCTTACGAGGCTAACCGCCCGCGTACTTTGTGATCATCGCAGGCTGGTTCAACGCCAATGTGCCGGGTGACCCGGTTCCTACAGGTTGTACATCAATCGCCACCTGGACGGCTTCCCGTTTATGTAGACATCGGCGGTACAAAACTGCACGATTGTGCCGCGCTGACTGAAGTAGTCGGCAGCCTGGGAACACTGGGAAAGGGATGAGTAATAAGACACCCGGGGCGTGGCCGCTTGTGCTGGCAGCGCTCCACCAATAAATACCGCCGCGGCCGCCGCAGGGGCAGCCAGGAAAGCGATCAGTTTACGTTTCAATTTCAATCTCCATCGTGTCGATCAATTGGTTTTGGAAACTACTATTCGCTCGCCTGCCGCACACGGCAGGCGAGCGTCGAGTGTCCGACGCGGGCAGTGCCACCTCGTTTTTGTTGGCCTGGACGTTACCCCACGCGATCCAGTTGTGTGACCCAGGTCCAGCACGAAGATTTCACCCTAAAGGATGATCCGTAGCCCACGGTGATCGTCTTGCGGATGCTTGCGCCGTTTTTTAGGCCGAAGCAAGAATGAGCCACGGTGATCGTTGCGTTGGGGCCGGGGTTGTTGGCGGTGCAGCTGCCCACGATGTATTGCCCGTCGGCGGCCAGCGATGAGCATCCACCAACGCCGGCCATTGCTGGTGCCGGTGCACCAATAAGGAACATTGCGCTGAGGGCCGCGGTCCCGAGGGAGGCCGTGAGTGTACGAAGTTTTTTCATCAAGTTGTTCCTTAGGTCGGACTGTAGGTAACCTGGCGGGCGCCCCATCCTCCACACCCGGAGTCGACGCGGAACGACGCCCCATAGTTGAGCGTGACGTACACGTTCCTCCAGCCGGTCACGTGGCATTCGACGCGAAGCATAAGTCGAGCGCCCGGGCCCTTCTTGGGGGGAACGCAGGAGCCAACCACGTAATCATGGTTTGGGAAGTACGAGACCCTGTCGAGGGTCAATGATGAGCAGTGCCCCAAGTTGGCGGCACTGGCGGGGGCCGAAGAGGCTACAACCCCGATCGGTGCCAAACCGCAGGCCGTTATGAGGGCCAAAGCGGCGCGAGCCTTCTTTTTCATGGATCTCCCTTGTTTTATCCAATAAATGGAATAACCATGCTTGACACTGTCTGGCAGCCTGCTCCTTGTCAACCCCGGCGAGGGGGTTTTACCGGGGATGTTGTACATCTTCAGGTTTCTTGAGGGGAACGGTCGGCCCGGCTGGGATGCCAGGGGCCGGTCCGGGTGAAATGCTGAAACCGGACCGTCCGGCCGGGCCGCCGACGGCCGGACCGCCGGAAAATGCCTGCCGTGGAAGATTCCCCTGCCGCATCGGCAGGGGGACAATGACCCCATGACCCCCGAGCCACTTACTTCGCAGCCACTTTCTACGCAGCCACCCCCGGCGAACACGCCGCCGGCCGGGACCCTCACCCGGGAGCGGCTGCGCGCGTGGGCCTGGCACAAGCAGGGACTGGACGGCTCGTTGACCGGCTGTACCGCGGAGCAGGTGTTCGCCCGGGCCGGATGGGCCCGCTCCGTGGGTGGCGCCAACCCCTACCTCGCACTCTTTGCCCGGGCTGGAATCCGCCGCGAACAGGCGGACGCCGATGTCCTGGCGCGCCGGATCCTGGAACTCCCGGCTGCGCGCGGCTGCACCTACGTTATGGGCCGGGACGACTTTGCGTGGGCGCTGCGGCTCGGCCGGGATGCGGCCGACTCCGCGGTCAAGGTGCTCGGCAGGCTCGGCGTGGACCGCGGCGAAATCACACTGCTGGAGGAGCAGGTGCTCCATACCCTGGCCGAGGCAGCAGCCCCGATGGACCCCCGGCAGCTCAAGGAGGAGTTGGGCGATTCGGTGCGGAACCTCGGCGAGGAAGGCAAAAAGAAGGGCGCCGCCACCACGCTGCCCACAGCCCTGGGAATCCTGCAGTCGCAGGGGCGGATTCGCCGGGTTCCGGCCAACGGACGACTGGACCAGCAGCGCTACGCCTATGACCTGTGGAATTTGCCGCCGGGCCAGATCGACGATGACGAAGCCCGCACCGAACTGATCCGTCGCTACCTCGGCTGGACCGGAGGGGCCACGTTCAAGCAGTCACAATGGTTCACGGCTTTTACAGTGGCCCAGAGCAAGGCGGCGCTTGCGGCAGCGGGCGCGGCGGAAGTAGCCACTGCCGCCGGCGAGGCGCTGTGGATGCTGCCCGCGGACGTCGGGCGTCTCGCGGCCTTCGAGGAGCCAGCCGGCGAGCAGATCCAGCTGCTCGCCGGAACCGACTCACTGACGCTCTTGCGGCGCAACGCGGCGGAAATGCTGGCCGAGGAGGACCGGCACCTGATAACAAGGGGTTCGCTTGCCCTTCAGGCGGACCTTCCGGATCACCCGATTTTCGACCGAGGCCGGATCATCGGACTCTGGCAGTACGATCCCGGGAAGGAACGGATCGTGCCGTGGCTGTTCCACCGGCCTACGGCTGCCGTGATCCGGCGGATCGCCGAAGTTCAGGAGTGGATCCGTGCGGACTTGGGCGACTTTCGCGCCTTCAGCCTCGACTCGCCGGCCACCCGGCAAAAGCGCATCGACGGCCTGGCGGCAGCCGCAACCGGCTCCAGCTAGTGTGCGGAAGCGGTGAAGAGGACCCGGCCGGGCTTAGCTGCCGCGGTGCCCGGCAAAAAAATCCCGCAGCAGCGCCGCACTTTCGGACTCCCTTATCCCGCCATACACTTCCACCCAGTGGTTGAGCCGGCGCTCGCGGAGGATGTCGAAGACGGAGCCGGCGGCCCCGGCCTTCTCGTCCCACGCTCCGAATACCACGCGCGGAATCCGGGCCAACACCACGGCCCCGGCACACATGGCGCAAGGCTCCAGGGTCACCACCAGGGTGCAGTCCGCCAAACGCCAGCCGTCCCCGCCGTTCCGGCCCCGCGAATCAGGCTCCTGCAGCCGCGCGGCAGCCGCCCGGATGGCTACCATCTCGGCGTGCGCCGTCGGGTCCCCGAGGGCCTCGCGTTCATTGCGGCCGCGGCCGAGCACCGTACCGTCCGGACCGATGACAACGGCGCCGATCGGTACGTCCGCAGTGGCCAGTGCGGCACGAGCGTCCTCAAGGGCCAGGCCCATCCAATCGGCATGGCGGGGGTGCGGGGAAGTCATGGCTCAATGATAGTTTCGACAGTAAGCAAGCTGTGCAGCCCGGCTGCCCGGCACGACATTCGGGAGAAACCGTGAAGACCGGGACAGAGCGCTGGTTGACCCGCCGTTGGGGTAAATGGGTGGTGCCCTACGCGGCGCTGTGGGCCACGATGCTGATCGGCGGTGTGGTGGTGCTGGTCCTGGCCCTGCTAAGCGCCGAGGTCTACGACAACGTGGTGGACGACGCCGGCCTGGCCAACCTGGACAAGCCCACCCTCGGGATGATGGAACAGTTGCGCAGTCCCGCCCTCGACTCGTTCGTCACGGGATTCACCAATATCGGCGGCGGGATCGGGATGCCCATCCTGGCCAGCCTGCTTACGGCGGCGCTCATCTGGGCCAGCCGGACCTGGCGGCCGCTGATCCTGATCGGAGGCGCCGCCGCGGTCTCTGTGACGGCAACCGCCATCGGCAAGAAACTGATCGGCCGGACCCGCCCGGACCACACCGACGCCGTGCCGCCTTATGAGTCATCGCCGTCGTTCCCCAGCGGCCACACGCTCAATACCACTGTGGTGATCGGCCTGGTGGTGTACCTCGCATGCCTGCAGATCACACGCACCATCGCCCGGGTGGGCCTGATAGCGGCCGGCGCGGTCTTCATCTTCGCGATGGGAATGAGCCGGGTCTATCTGGGCCACCACTGGATGACCGATGTAATCTTCGGCTGGATTCTGGGCCTGGCATGGGTCGGGATAGTGATCCTGGCCCACCGGCTCTTCCACGTCCTGCGGCACCGCGAACAGGCCGGTCCAGCCCCGACGTTTGACAACGAGGTCCACCTTAACGCCGACGCCACCGGCGGCAGCACTGCGGGTGAGGAGCGCGACGCCGGCGCCCCCGGTCCCACGGGCAGGACCCCATCCGCCGGGTGATAGTTTTGACCCATGCGCACTTTCGTTGTGGACCACCCGCTGGTCGCCCATAAACTCACCGTTCTGCGGGACAAAAACACCCCGTCCCCGGTCTTCCGCCAGCTCACCGAGGAGCTCGTCACGCTCCTGGCGTATGAGGCCACCCGCGATGTCCGCACCCAACCGGTGACCATCGAGACGCCGGTCAGCACCACAGTTGGCACCGCCTTCACCAAACCGACTCCGTTGGTTGTCCCCATCCTGCGAGCCGGCCTCGGCATGCTCGAGGGCATGACCAAGCTGGTCCCCACCGCTGAGGTCGGTTTCCTGGGCATGGCCCGCGACGAAGAAACCCTGGACATCATCACGTACGCCGAGCGCCTCCCCGAGGACCTCACGGACCGGCAGATCTTCGTCCTGGACCCCATGCTTGCCACCGGCGGGACGTTGCGCGAGGCCATCAAGTTCCTCTTCAAACGCGGCGCCTCCGATGTCACCTGCATCTGCCTGCTGGCCGCGCCGGAAGGCCTGGCGAAGCTGGAAGAAGAGCTGGCTGACGCCAACGTCACGATCGTGCTTGCTTCGATCGACGAGAAGCTCAACGAGAAGTCCTATATCGTCCCGGGTCTGGGCGACGCCGGCGACCGTCTCTACGGTGTGGCCGGCTGAGCCAGCGCCCGGCAGCAACACCGGCGCGGCGGACCTTCCCACCAGTGGGGGCCCGGCCTGCCGGGAAACTCAACACGGGACTGGCCTGAGCCCATGGACTGGAAACTCGAACTCATTTTAATTCCCGTATCCGATGCCGGGCTCGGGCTGCTCGATCGCGTTCGGTGAGGGCCCCAGCGATGCACCGCCGGGTACGGCACCGACCCTGCAACTCGTGGTCAGCGACATTCAGGCCGCCCACAAGCAGCTCAAGGACAACGGCGTGGACGGCAGCGGCGTCGATGTCCAGGACTGGGGACATTTCCTCTACTTTGCCGATCCCGACGGCAACAAGTGGGCGGTGCAACAGCTCACGGCACGGTCAACCGGCTCCGGACAGCCAAGGGATCCGGAACATCCGGTTGGTACGCGGCAAGATGGGACGATGACTTCAGTTACCGGCACCGCGCTTCCGACCGCCTTCACCGTCCGGGCGGTGCTTTTTGACATGGACGGGACTCTCGTTGATTCCACCGCAGCGGTGGAACAGGTCTGGGGGGAGTTTGCTGCCCGCTATGGTCTGGACCTTGCCGAGATCCTGCGCACCTCCCATGGCGTTCAGGCAGCGGACACGGTGCGGCGCTTCGCGCCGGCGGGAGCCGACGTCGCGGCCCTCACCGCGGAACTGGGTGCCATGGAACGCGCCAGGACTGCCGGCATCGTGGCATTGCCGGGCGCTGCCGGGTTGCTGCGCCTGCTGCCGGCGGACGCCGTCGCCCTGGTGACATCGGCGGACCGGCTGCTGGCAGACATTCGGATGGCCGCCGCCGGTCTTGCCTTGCCCGCCACCGCCGTGACAGCAGATCTCGTCGGCCGCGGTAAGCCACACCCGGAAGGCTACCTGCGCGCGGCCGAACTGCTCGGAGTGGACCCGGCGGACGCCGTGGTTTTCGAGGACGCGCCGGCCGGCATCGCCGCCGGCCTGGCTGCCGGGATGCGGACGGTGGCGGTAGGCCCGAACCCCGGCGAACTGCCCGACGGCGTTCTGCGCATCGCCGATTACTCAGCCGTCTTGTGCGAGGTCGGGGTCGACGACGCCGGCCGCAGCATCATCTCTTTCCGGCTGTGAAACCGTGGCCCCGTTTCGAAGGGCCGGTGCCTCCGCCGCAGCTCAGTACCAGTTGTTCGCGTAGTGGAAGTTCAGCGCCCCGCACGGTGAGCCGTAGCGTTCCTGGACGTAGTTCAGTCCCCAGTTGATCTGCGTCCGGTAATTCGTGAGGTAGTCGGCGCCTGCGCTGGCCATCTTCTCGGCCGGGAGGGACTGAACCACGCCGTAGGCGCCGCTGCTCGGGTTGGTGGCAGTAGTCTTCCAGTCAGACTCCTTGGTCCAGAGTTTGACCAGGCACTGCATCTGGCCGGCGTCCCAGCCGTGGGCACCCAGTTGGCTGGCCGCATAAGCCTGCGCTCCGGCGGGATCGTCAACGGCAACAGGAACCGGCGCGGGCTCCGGCGCCGGTGCGGCGGCGGGGGCCGGTAACTCGGCAGGCTTAACCTCGGCGACCGGGGCCGGGGCATCGGCCGGCGGGCTAACGGTCTGGTTCGCCACCAGGACGCGTTCAAAGTCGAGGTGCTGCAGCGGATCCGCGCTGACTGCCGATTTTGTGGCGCTGCTGGCGCTGCTGGCGTTGCGGGTGGCTGTCTCCGACGCCTGGCCGGCGGCGCCGGCTCCCACGAGCACTGCACACGCCGCTGCGACAACTGCCGCCCGGCGGCCGGTGGAGCCCAGGCCGGTGGTGAACCGGGACAGGGCCGACGCCGGTTTGGCGGGCTCGGCGCGGTGTCGCGACGGCTTGGAGCGCCTCTTTACATCGCCCTCAGGGCGTGTTTGTACCGTGAATTCAGTCATGGTCGCCTCTCAACGCCTGCGGAGTTAGCTGTCGGGTTCGGATGAGGTCACCCGGCCGCACGGAATCTCACGTGACGGCTTCACCCCAAGGGCGCAATGTGCAGAAATGCCCGGGAACTCTGGGTCCCCCGCCTCTGCCTAATCCAGCGGAATCCGGGAGGCGGCAGAGTTTGGCGTGCATCCGGATATGCGGTCCGAGTGATGACCGCACGCTAAAAACGGTACAGGACCGGAACGCCAATGTCACATTTCGATAACAGGAGCGGCGGGTTCGGCGCGGCGGATTGCTTCGCGGATTAGCTGGAGCGGCGGGGTGTCCGGTCCTCGGCCGGAGCGTCCGGCAGCCGAACGGTGAACTCGGTCCGGCCCGGCACCGACGTTACGCTGACAGTGCCGCCATGGGCTTCCACAATCGACTGCACAATTGACAATCCCAGCCCGCTGGTGCCCTCAGACGACGCGGCAGTTCGGGCCGGGCCGGCAGCCGCGGCGGCGAGGGGTGAGTCCGCACCCGGTGCGGACGGCAGCCGGTGTGCGCGCAGCGGCACGAGCGGGCGAGGCCGGCCGGACACCGGCGTTGTACCGGTTGCAGGATTCCTGCGCGACGCATCCGCGCGCGTAAACCTCGAAAAGACCCGGTCCACGAACTCCGGGGCGATCCCGGGGCCGTTGTCCGTTACGGTCATCACGGCGGTGCCGTCGGGAGCCCGCTGCACAGCTGTCACCACGGTGGTGCCGGTTCCAGTGTGCTTGCGTGCGTTGGAGAGCAGGTTGGCCAGAACCTGGTGGAGCTGGGTCGTGTCGCCGCGGACCACCACCGGCTCCGCCGGGAGCTCCAAGTGCCATACCCGGTCCGGTGCCATCACTTTTTCGTCGCTCACCGTCTCGATGGCCAGCTGGGTGAGGTCCACGTCGCTGAGGCGGAGCGGCCGGCCCTCGTCCAGCCGGGCAAGCAGGAGCAGATCCTCCACCAGGGTGGTCATCCGCTCGGACTGGCTCTGCACCCGGGCCAGGGACTTCTCGCCGTCTGGGGTGAAGTGTTCGGTCATCCGCATCAGATCGGTGTACCCGCGGATCGCCGTCAGGGGTGTGCGCAGCTCGTGCGAGGCGTCTGCGACAAACTGGCGGACCTTCATTTCGCTCTTCTGCCGGGCTTCGAGTGCGCTGGACACATTGTCCAGCATCAGGTTCAGGGCGTGGCCAACACTGCCCACCTCGGTGCCGGGATGTGCTGCGGATGCGGGCACCCGCATGGCAAGTCCGACTTCTCCGGCGTCGAGGGGAAGGCGGGACACTTTCGTGGCCACCTCGGAGAGCTGATCGAGCGGCTTCATGGTGCGGCGAATCAACGCCGTGCCGGCGAGGCCAATGACAACAAGGCCGCCCGCAGAGACAAGCACCATAGTCCAAACCAAAGAGGCCAGCGTGTTCAATTTCTCGGCGAGCGGCAGCCCGGTCACGATCACGCCGCCGTCCGGGGCCGTGAAAGCTACCAGCCGATAGGCCCCGGCGGAAAGAGACCGGTTGACCGGCTCGCTGCTCGCAGGGAGCGACAGGAGAGCTGCGTTGTCCTCCCTGGTCAGGGACTTTCGGGTGGCGTCTTCGGCGAGGAAACCGGCGCCGCGTACCGAGCCGGCCACGATCCTGGCGTTAAGGGTCCCGATTCCCTGGCCCCGGGCCTCAAGGGGGTCGGCGCGGCCGCCGGTGCGGCCAAACTCGCGGGCACGGTCCGCGGCTTGCTCGAGTTGTGTGTCGAGCTGCCTGGTCAGGAAGGAATCCATCGAGGCGTAACTGACTAGGCCGACAGCACCGCAGATCGCCACCAGAAGGGCCATGGCAACCAGAACAAGCCGGGTGCGCAGGTGCCAGCTGGAAGGGGTGTGCCACACGGGTCCGGCGGGGCCGGCCCTGCCGGAACGGACAGGCACGATTCAGTCCGCCGGCTTCAGGACATAGCCGGCGCCGCGGACCGTGTGGATCATCGGCGGGTGGACGGCGTCGACCTTCTTGCGGAGGTAGGAGATGTAGAGCTCCACGATGTTGGCCTGCCCGCCAAAGTCGTAGTCCCAGACACGGTCCAGGATTTGGGCTTTGCTGACGACCCGTTTCGGGTTCTCCATGAGGTAGCGCAGCAGCTCGAACTGGGTGGCCGTGAGGTGGAGCTCGTCACCTGCGCGCCGCACTTCCCGTGTGTCGATGTTCAAGACAAGGTCCCCGACGACGAGTTCGGCCGTATCCATTGCTGCCACCCCGGACCGCTGGACCAGCCGGTGCAGGCGGAGCAACACTTCCTCCATGCTGAACGGCTTAGTCACGTAGTCGTCGCCGCCGGCAGCCAGCCCGGTGATGCGGTCCTGGACGTCGTCCTTTGCCGTCAGGAACAATGCCGGTACCTCCGGCGCGAAGGCCCGGATCCTGCCGAGGAGCTCGACGCCGTCGAACCCGGGCAGCATCACGTCGAGCACCAGGACGTCGGGCCGGAATTCCCGGGCGAGCTTCATGGCCTCCGGTCCGTCGGCGGCGACAGCCACCGACCAGCCCGCCATTCGCAGGCCCATGCTCATCAGCTCGGAGAGGCTCGGTTCATCGTCCACTACCAGGGCGCGGATGGGGGAGCCGTCCGGATGGCTCAGCTGCGGGAGGTTGTTGGTCATGGAGTGCGAGGTGGCCATGGGACAACTCTCCGATCTGCCGGTTAGCTACGCCTTTGGTGATCCTGTGCGGCACCTGTGAATCCCACCCTAGCGAGCTGGAGAGGAGACTGCCCACGGCAGCGTCCTGCTGATGCGGTCGCCAAGATAAGCCGCTGGGCGGTCGCCAAGCTGCGTGATCCCGGGTCCGGGCGCTTCCCGGCAGCAGGATGACCACCAGGTGGGACGGCAGCCCCGCGTGGAGTGGCGGCCCAGTAGTCACTCAACTCGCCAGCAAAGAATTATGCATGCTCGTTGTCTCGATTTGCCGAATAGGATTCGCAAAAGGCGGCATTTGCTTGCTGATCGTAAAATCTGTTGCTCGACTCGCCCTCTTGGCCGAAGCGTGATCCGCACCACATTGTGAATATTCGTCTCAGAATGTGGAATCCAGGAGCCTTTGTTACTTGCAAGTTTTCATTGTTACGTTGCACACTTCAATTGTGAACAAGAACTCAACAGCACCTGCAGCCGCAGTTTCCTGGATCAGCGCACCCGCTGACGCAGGGAAGCGCTGTTGTCGAATGCACGCCTAACCTTTACACCCCAAAGGTTTCTAGGCATTCGCCCCAGCCCAGTGTCGGGCGCCCCTCCCCAGTATTCATTGCGGGGAAAAGTAGCATTCGAGCCGCGATGACGGCCATTCACATTGAGGTAAGCAATCCATGTCAGTTGCATCCGGATACGTCCACATCTCCGTCCGTAACGCCGGCAAAGCCGGCCAGACCTCCGGTATTCGCCAAGGCTTCGGCGACAGGGCATCCTTCGCGCCCGCCGGCTCCGGAAACAGCTTCCCCACTCCGGGTTTTGCACCCCAGGGCTACAACCCCAACTCCTATGGACAGCTCCGGGCTGTTCCGCCGGCACCGGCCACTGCGCCGACGCCCGTGATTGCCCCTGCCGGCGGCAGCCCCCTCCGCCCCGTCCCGGTTGACAACGTCGCCCGGGGTTTTGTGCTCTACATGGGTATCGATGAGGAGACAGCAGCGGCTGCCGGCACCTCCATTGCCAAGCTGGCCCAGGAAATCCGGGCCTACGCCCAGTCGCTGGTATCCGGTGCCGAAAGCTACGCCGCCGTCGCCGTCGCACCGGCCAGCGCGCCGGGCTCCGCCCTCGACGTCGTCCGTTCCACCTTCGGCGACCCCACAGTGGGCTCCCGCCAGCGGTCCGAGAGCGCCCGCCTGCAGCAGCCGCAGGATCCCCGCCCGTCCGGTGTGCTGATCGACCTTGCCCGCCGTGAAGTGGCACTCGACGGCGAATCCCTGAACCTTACGTTCAAGGAGTTCGAGCTGCTCAACTACCTCGTTGAGAACGGCACCCGTACCGTAGGCCGTGATGAATTGCTGGAGGGCCTGTGGCGCAATGCCGAAGAAGTGCCCAACGAGCGGACCATCGACGTCCACATCCGCCGCCTGCGCTCCAAGCTCGGCCGCCTCGCCAACACGGTGCGGACGGTCCGCGGCCAGGGTTACCGGTTCTATGAGCACCCGGAAGTTGTGGTCTGGGCCGCACCGGAGTACTCGATCTAGCGTTGGGCCCACACGCCCCACGCGAAAGCGTCCGTCCTTTGAACCGGGGCGGGCGCTTTTGCGTTTCCGGATTGCGCGGACCGGGTGATACCCCGCACTAGGATTGATCCATGAGCGCGCATCACATCAAACGGCTGGTGATCATGCGCCATGCCAAGGCGGATTGGCCCGGCGGCGTAGCGGACCATGACCGGCCGCTGGAAGAGCGCGGTCACCGTGATGCTCCGCAGGCCGGTAAGTGGCTGCTGAAACATGGTGTGGTCCCGGACTTTATTCTTTGCTCCAGCGCCCTGCGCACGCGGCAGACCTGCACTTGGGTTTGCAGCGAATTAGGCGACAAGGCACCGACGCCGAAACTTGAGCACGGACTTTACGCCGCCTCGGCGTCGCGGATGCTGACAGTCATCAACCACGTCCCGGATACCGTTACCACCCTGATGGTGATCTCGCACATGCCCGGAGTGCAGGACCTCGCGATGCACCTCGCGTCCCGGGACTCGAGCCACGATGCCTATATGGATGCCGCCACGCGATACCCCACCAGTGCGCTGACCGTTATGGAGACGGAGAAGTCCTGGGCCGAACTGGACGGCCAGGACGCGAGGCTCACGCACTTTAAGGTTCCCAGGGCTACATAATCCCCGGCCGACGTCGTCTCAGCGGTCCGGCAGCCTGGAAACAGGCCCGAACTGCCGGCCGGATCGATGCCGGCGCAGCCCATCAGCGGTGTGTGCTTCAGCTCGACGGGTTCCTCTGCGCCTGCGTCCCTGCTAGTGTCTGCCTCATCCACTCTGAAGGAGTTCCTGATGGCACGGAAAGTACGCACTGCCGATCAGAAGATCTCCCGGCTGAGGGCATACAACATCGTGGCCGGCTCCCTGCATCTGGTGCAGGCCCTCGGCTTCGCCTACGTACTGACCCTGCTGGGCAGCCAGGTCACCTTCGCGGTCACGGCCGACTACCTCAGCGGTCCTCCAGGTGTTCCGCTGCCGCCTGAGCGGGTAACTTTGTTCGATGTGAACGTGGGTCTGGGAGTAGTGGCGTTCCTGGCGTTGTCTGCCGTGTTCCATTTCCTCATCTCATCGCCGTGGTTCTTTCCCCGCTACGCGGCCGGCTTGAAGGCGAATCACAACTACTTCCGCTGGGTCGAGTACTCGCTAAGTTCGTCGATCATGATCTGGCTGATCGCCCAGATTACCGGCATCACGGATATCGCGGCGCTGTTCTCGATCTTCGCCGTCAACGCGGCGATGATTATGTTCGGGGCCCTGCAGGAAAAGTACGAAACACCCGGCAACGGAAGGTTCCTGCCGTTTGTCTTTGGCTCGATCGCGGGCGTGGTGCCGTGGATCGTGATCATCATTTACTTCTTGGCTCCGGGCTCCACCACGGAGGCCTCCCCGCCGGCCTTTGTCTACGGGATCATCATTTCGCTGTTCCTGTTCTTCAACACGTTCGCAATAAACCAGCTGCTGCAGTACCGGCAGGTCGGCGGCTGGCGGGACTATCTGCGCGGCGAGCGGGCCTACATTACGCTGAGCCTTGTCGCCAAGACCGCGCTGGCCTGGCAGGTTTTTTCGGGCGCGATTATCCCGGCACTCACCTAGCCGAGCGGCCGAGGGAACGCCCGGCGGGCCACCAGCGGGCGGCGGTCACTTCCGGATACCGGGAAATCCACCGGCCATTGCCGCAACAGGTGAAATGTGTTTCACTGTTCGTGGAGGGGAGTATCCCCTGGATGTTTCGTCGTCAGCCCGGCCGCCCCTGAGCGGCCCGGCGGAGCAGGCCCCCTTTGGGCCGGGAAAGACCTCCGGTTGGTTAGAGCTGACTGGAAGCGGGTATCCCCATGAATGTTCCCTTTTGGGCTTGGCTGGCTGTGCTTGGCGGCATCGTCCTGATGCTTGCGGTCGACCTGTTTGCCCACCGCCGCGCACACGTGATCCGTGTCCGGGAAGCGGCCCTATGGTCCGCGGTCTGGGTTGTTGTCGGGGTTGGTTTCGGCGCCCTGATCTGGCAGATTTACGGCCAGGAGTTTGGCCAGCAATACTTCGCCGGCTACCTGATCGAGAAATCCCTCGCCGTCGATAACGTGTTCATCTGGGCAATTATCTTCACGTACTTCGCGGTACCCCGCGAATACCAGCACCGGGTCCTGTTCTTCGGGGTCCTCGGCGCGCTGGTCTTCCGTGGCGTTTTCATCGCCGCGGGCGCGGTAATCATCGCCAGTGCCGAATGGGTGCTGTACCTCTTTGCAGCGTTCCTGCTCATCACCGGCTACCGGATGATCCGCCACCGCAACGACGTGCTTGACCCGGAAAAGTCCCGGGCACTGAAACTTTTCCGCCGGCGTGTGCCCATGACGGACGACTTCCACGGCCAGCGCTTCCTGATCCGCAAGGACGGCGTCCTGCTGGCCACCCCGCTGCTCGCGGTGCTGGCCCTCATTGAGGTCACCGACATCATTTTCGCCGTGGACTCCATCCCCGCGATCTTCGCCGTCACCGACGAAGTGTTCCTGGTCTTCACCGCCAACGCGTTCGCCATCCTGGGCCTGCGGGCAATGTACTTCCTACTCTCTGACATGATCCACCGCTTCATCTACCTCAAAATCGGACTCGCGCTCGTCCTGATCTGGGTAGGCATCAAAATGTTCCTTAAGATCGACCTCTACTACATCCCCACACCGCTGTCTCTGGCCGTCATCGCCACTATCCTGGCGGTGTCCATCGGAATCAGCCTCTGGGCCACCCGGGGCCAAGAACGCACGGTTCCCGAGGCGCCGGCATCCTCCCCGTTCGGAACCGCCTCGGCTGCGGAGATCGCCGAGCTGGAACCACTGTGGGGACGCGCGCGCCAGCGCACGGAAGCAACAACCACGGCCACCGCCGATGCCCCCGGCAACGGTGACACCGGCGGTTCCGCGGACGCGCCGGGTCCGGGTCCGGGTGAACGCAGATGAGCGGACACGAACTATTGCTTATGCCGCATCCGCAATCCGATCCCGCCAGCGCACACGTCAGCCAGGAGCAACCATGACCGTTCCGCCCAGCAGACCAGTCACGATCCTGAATCAAATGATCCGCGCCGAGCCGGCCGCATCCCCACGCCCGGCCTGGACCTTCCTCACGAACCACGGACATGTCCTTTTGGCCGTGGCGACGGATCCGCGGCTGCGGGTCACTGACATCGCCGAACGAGTCGGCATAACGCCACGTGCAGCCCTGCAGATCCTCAAGGACCTGGAAACCGGAGGGTACCTGCACCGCACCCGCGTCGGACGGCGCACCCAGTACGCCATCGAACCCCATCAGCACTTCCGCCACCCCACCACCGCGGCCCGGGAAATCGACGGACTCATCGAGCTATTCTCCGAACCGTGAGCCGCGACCCGGGCCAAGCCATCCCACAATTCTTCCGGACGGGATGGTCACGAGCCGGGCAGACGATCCCGCCGGGCATGCCCGGCGGCCGGCGCTGAGCCGGGGTATGCCCGCCCGGGGGCCGGCGCTGAGCCGGGGTATGCCCGGCGGGGGGCCGGCGCACCGAAGTTCAGCGGCGCGTCGACGACCGTGCCGGGGTGCGTTCCACTGATTTGGCGGGGCCTTTGGCAACGGACTTTGTGCCGGTGGTTCGCCCGGCGGACGGGGCCGGACGCCTGGCTCCCGGGGCTGCAGGCCGCGGGGCAGGAGCGCGTGCCGGCGGCGCTGCGGACCGTGGTGCCGGCCGCTGGCTGGCAGTCCGGGAGGGTGCGCGGCGGCCGGCCGGGGCTTTGGAAGCGGTGCCCCGCGCGGCCGTCGGACGGCGGCCGGGAACGGAACCGCGGGGCCGCGGTTGCCTGCCCCGCCCCGGGAGGACGGTTCCGGCAACCAGCAGCAGCAGGGTAGCTGCGCCGGCCGCGGCGGCGAGGTAGAAGTACAGGTCCGGGTGGTCCGAATCCACCGGAGCCGACATCGCATCCGGATCAGCGTTGAAGGCCAATCCCCACTGTCGCAGGAACGCTATGCCGAAGGCGATAAACAGCATGCTCCCGATCCCGCTGGCTGCCAGCGTCCGGTGCCGCCGGCGGATGACCACCTCGGAAACGCAGGCCACATAGGCTGCCCCGGCGGCCGCCAGGAACCACAGGAACACCGTTTCGTGGAGTGTGATGCCAGCCAACGCCAGAAGCGCCAGGGCGGCGAGGAACGCACCGATGGCAAACTTGCCGCTGTTACTCATGTGGCCCATGTGAATCATCATCCCCGAGCGGGGCTACTTTGCAACGTAGCCGCGCATGGAGGTCATAATGGCGCCGACGCTTTGCTCGCGGGTCCGCTCCGGGTTGTAGGCCTGCCGGTCCAGGCCAACTACGAAGCAGGCCCCCAGGATGGCGGTCTCCAGGCTGCCGCGGGACACGGCAGGATCCACCGGGTAGACGGCCGCCACCGCATCGATCGCCGCTCCGACTACTTCCAGCAGCCGTCCGCGGAGCTCGGCGAACGTCTCCTGCCATTCACTTGGGGTACGCCAGTTCTCGCTGACCCACAGCCTCGCGAAGGAGGGGTATTCAGCCATAAAGTCCATGGCCCGGCCGATCATAACGTCCATTTGTTCCAACGGATCCCCGGATTCATCCCGAACGCTGAGCAGCCCGGTCAGCAGGATGTCCACGCCGTAGCGGAGCAACTGGGCAATCAGATCGGACTTGCTGCCGAAGTTGTAGTACACGGTTCCTTTGGAAACGCCGGCCGCCGCAGCAATCTCATCCACCGTGACGCCGGCGGCCCCGCGTTCACCGATCAGCTCCATCGAGGCCTCGAACAGCTTCTGCTTGGTGGCGTTGGTCCGTCCGGGGCGGAGCTTCTTGTCGCCGGACTCCACTTCGCTCATACTGTGATCTCCGGTTTCAGGGTCTTGAGGGTCCAGAACTTGTGCTTGTGAACGGCCAGCGTGGACAGCGCCGCCCCCAGCACGGTGTAACCAAGCAGGCCCGCCGCCGTGGGCACGATCATTGACAGGTCGGCGCCGTAGATCAGGTGCCGCATTCCGGACACCACGTATCCCATTGGCAGGACCTCGTGGACAACGTGCAGCGGCGGGGGAGTGGTCTGCCAGGGGAAAGTTCCGCCGGAGGAGACCAGCTGCAGGACCAGAAGGACAAGAACCACAAATTTCCCCGGAGTTCCCAGCAGTGCCACCACACCCTGGATGATGGCGGTGAAGGCCATCGCGGCAGCCAGCATAAACAACCACATCAGGACGGGGTGAACGGGGTTGAGGCCCAGCGCTACGTCGACCACGAGGGTGAGCAGGCTTGCCTGGACCACCGCGACGGCCAGGAAGGGCAGCCAGCCGCCTACGGCGATCTTCCACGACGGGGCGTTGGATGCCAGCGCCCGCTGCGTGATCGGCCGCATTGCCTGGACCAGCATAAATATCCCGATCCATAGTGCCAGCGTCAGGAAGAACGGGGCCAGGCCCGCACCATAGGAAGCGGCCTTGGCCTGCGAGACGTTGCTGACCGCCACTGGGTCAGCGATCACCTTGGACAGGCTGCTTTTTTGGGAGTCGTTGGGGTTCGGGACCTGGCCGGCACCCTTGGCGAGTTCGGCGGCGAGGGTGCCCGCGCCGTCGGCTGCCGTCGCCGTTCCACTTTCCAGCTGCGCGGCACCGTCGTCGAGTGTTTGCGCACCTCCGGAGAGTTTTGCGGCACCGTCCAGGGCGCTTTGCTCACCGGCGGCGAGGCCGGACGCGCCGGCGGCCAGCTGGTCCGCGCCGGTGGATGACTGGCTAATGGCGCTGCCGAGGGCCGGGGTTGCTTCCGCAAGCCGGGACGCTCCTGCGCTGACAGCCGCTGAGCCGTCCGCCAGCTGCTGGATCTGCCCTGCGGCTGACTTGAGCGCGGCCGCAGGTCCCGGGGAGGCCGGCGGGGCGGCATTTGCGTCGAAGTCCGCGAGGATGAGACCGGCCTGGGCCGGGGTGATGCTGCCGGCCGCGACGAGCCGGTCATTGGACGCGAGGACGCGGCCGCGCTGGGCCTGGGCGGTCGCCTGCTCGGTGGCTGCCAGCTGCCCTGCGAGTCCCTGTACCTTCGTGTTCAGCGCCGCGTTTCCGGCGGCGATCTGCGCGGCGCCGTCGGCCAGGGTCCGGGAATCGGCAGGCAAGGTGGCGGTTTTGTCCTTGAGCTGGGACAGTCCGCTGCTGAGCTGGTCCGCCCCGGTGTTGAGGGCGGTGGCCCCGTCCCGGAGTTTGAGCTGGCCGGCGTAGAGCTCGGCGGCGCCGCTCTTGAGATCGCCGGTGCCCTGGTGGAGGGCGAACGCCCCCTCGCGGAGCTTGGCGACTCCGCCGGCGAGTTGCCCGGCGCCGTCGGACGCCTTGACCATCTGGGTGTGGATGGTGCCAAAGCCGGTCAGCAGTTCGTTGGCCGTTTCCTCGCCCACCTCCTTGGCCACCGTTGAGTGCACGGCGGTGGTCAGCTTGTCCACAACGGTGCTGAGCACATAGCTGTTGGCATCGTTGGTGGTGACATTCAGCATCGCCTGGTTTGCGGCGTCAAAGCTGCCCGGCGAGACGAGATTGGCCGAGAAGTCCCTGGGAATCTTGAGCGCGAACGAGTACTTGCCGCTGTTCACGCCCTGGTCTGCTTCTTCGGCAGTGGCTACGGTCTGCCAGTTGAAGACGTGGGCCTCGACCAGGCTGTCTGCGACCGTCTTTCCGGTTTCCAGCCGGGTTCCGTCGCTGGCGGCCGCCCCCGTGTCCTCGACCACCAGGGCGGCGTCGATCTGGTCCAGGTTCCCGTAGGGATCCCAGTTGGCGTAGAGATACACCGCGCCATAGAGCAACGGCACCAGGGTCAGGGCAAGGATGGTCAGCTTCGGCAGGAGTCCGCCGGTCATACGCTTGAGTTCGGAGCGGGCCAGCCGCAGAACAGTCACTGTGAGTCCTCGGTTTCGAGCAGGATTGATGGGTGGTCCCGGTGCTTTCCGGGAGGGATGTCCATTTTCCGAGTGTCGGACGTGCCGGACGTGCCGGACGTGTCGGCGTCAGCGGGTGCCACCGCCGCCGGTGCAGCTGCGGGCGCAGCCTCAACGGCGTTCCCAATGGCGGCGAAGGGTCCGGTCCAGCCGACCGGAAGCGCTGCGACCGTCGCGACGACGGCGAGCGGCCGTCCGCCGTCGTACGCCAGTTCCTGCAGCCGGGGCAGCCAGTCGCCGGAATCCGCGCTGTGCCGGTCCGGGGAGTCGATGACCAGGAGATCCGTGCGGGGATTCGCCAAGGCCAGTGCGGTGAGCAGTTCGACGCGCCGCCGGGCCGGAATCTCCTCGGTCCACAGATCGGCAATGTCCTCGAAGCGGTTGACCTTGAGCCAGGGTTTGCTGAGCAGCGCTCCGCGATAACGCCGGGGGACAAGCGCCAGGTCCTCGGTGACCAGATCGCCCACGCTGAGATGCTGTTCGGGCTCGTTGACACCCGGGGAGTCCACCAGGGAGCTGGCCAGGCGGAGGCGCTTGATCTTGGGGTTGCCGTCCCAGCTGATCACTCCGCCGGAGGGCCTCATCCGGCCGCTGAGTGTGAGCGCGAGTGCGGTCCGCTGGTCCTGGCCGTCGCCTTCCACCAGAAGCAGCTCCCCGGGGAGCACCTCAAGGGAGGTGGGCGGAAGCAGGTCATTCCGGCGGCCGTTCACCTGGAGGTGTTGCGCGGAGAGCATATAAGCCTTTCGGGTCGGGTCTCCTCCAAGGCTAACTGAACTGACTGGTCAGTTCAAATAAGAATCCTCCCGTGTGATCAACTGATCACAGGCCGTACGCTTCGAGCAGCCGGAGCCACACCTCACTGATGGTGGGGTAGGACGGGACGGCATGCCAGAGCCGGTCCAGCGGAACTTCTCCGACGATGGCAATGGTCGCGGCGTGCAGCAGTTCGGCCACGTCCGGTCCCGCGAACGTGGCGCCGAGCAGGACCGTGCGCTCTTCATCGATCACCAGCTGGGCCCAGCCCTCATAGTGCTCGGCGTGGAGCGCGGAACCGGCCACCTGGATGGGCAGCTGCACGGAAGTGGCGCGGTAGCCGTCCTTGTGGGCCTGGTCCACACTCCGGCCCACACTCGCCAGTTCGGGATCCGTGAAAACGACATTGGGGACGGCGTGCTCGTCTGCTGTCTGGGCGAAGCGGCTCCACGGGGCCGGATCGCCTGAGAGCTCGCCCTTGGCGCGGGCGGCAATCGCATCGCCGGTGGCCCGGGCCTCATACTTGCCTTGATGAGTCAGCATGACCTTGCCCGCTGCATCGCCGACGGCGTAGAGCCACGGGTCCCCGCCGTTCCCGGCCAAACCCGTGACCAGGCCGGTGGAGTCGGTGCTCAGCCGGAGACCTTTGCCGTCCGCGGCGACAAGGCCAACACTTTCCAGTCCAATCCCCGCCAGGGCAGGATGCCGGCCGGTGGTGACCAGGACTTTGTCGGCTGTCACGGAGCTGCCGCCCGCCAGCTCGAGGGTGAGCGAGCCGTCGCTGTTTTCCCGGACGCTTTTGGTTCCGGTGTGCAGGCGGAGATCGACGCCGTCCGCACGCAGTCCGGCGGCGACCAGGGAGCTTGCCTCCGCCGGGAAAGAGCCGAGCAGGCTGCTGCGGGCCACCACTGTCACGGCGGAGCCCAGCCGGGCGAAGGCCTGGGCGAGTTCGGTGCCTGCCACGCCGCCGCCGAGCACCGCCAGCCGCTCCGGGATGACCTTCGCGGACGTTGCTTCGCGGGTGGTCCAGTAATCCACCTGGGACAGGCCTTCGAGCGGCGGCACGGTTGGTGCGGACCCGGTTGCCACCACCACTGCGTGCCGCGCCGTGAGCGTGTATCCGTTGCCGTCCAGTCCCGCGACCTCGACGCTGCGGCTGCCGGTGATCCAGCCATGGCCGCGGATGAGTTCGATCCCGGCGTCCGCTACCCAGGTGACCTGGCCGTCGTCCTGCCAGTTGGACGTAAAGGAGTCGCGGCGCTTCAGGACTGCGGCTACGTCCAGGGTCCGGGTGACTGCTTCCGCTGCGCCGGGAACGGTCTGGGTGCCGTGCAGGGCGGTACCCGGCCGCAGCAGCGCCTTGGAAGGCATGCAAGCCCAGTAGGAGCATTCGCCGCCGACGAGTTCCGCCTCGATCAGCACTGCGGTCAGCCCGCCCCGGACCACACGTTCCGCCACGTTCTCGCCCACGGCACCGGCGCCGATCACAATGACATCGAATTCCTGTTTTTGCTGTGCCGTCATGGCAAAAGCCTAACCCCCGCGAGGTCCGGCCGGGCCGTCCGCAGCGGGCACGCCGGGGCTGGGCCCGCCGGTGGGTTAAACAGAAGATCCGCACCGGCAGGCCGGTGCGGATCTTCTTCTCTGTGCGCCCAAAGGGATTCGAACCCCTGACCTTCTGTTCCGTAGACAGACGCTCTATCCAGCTGAGCTATGGGCGCATTTTCTGTTCCTGGAACTTCTCGCTCCCTGAACCTCGAATTACTTTACGCGAGAGGGGGCCGCGGTGACAAATCGAAACAGGTGTAATATAGCTGACTAGACCGGTCTACGTGACCTTAGTCACAAAATAGCATCGGTCCGCAGTGTTGATTCCTTGAATTTCCGGGCTTTTTGAAATCCCTTCCCCCATTCACCCCACATACTGCCCCATTTTCGGGGGGTGATCTAGCCCTACATTTAGGACACACGACTGAACCCGAGGAAGGGAACCGTAATGGGAGATTTGGCGCGACTGCCGTTGCTTGAAAAGGCACCCACCACACATGCCGGGCTGCTGGCATGGGTTGAAGAGGTAGCTGAACTGACCCAGCCGGACCGGATCCACTGGGTAGACGGCTCCGAAGAAGAGAATACCCGGCTCACGGATGAACTCGTTGCCGCGGGCACACTGACCCGCCTGAACGAAAAGCTGTTCCCCAAATCTTTCGCGGCATTCTCCGATCCCGCCGATGTGGCCCGGGTCGAGGAGCAGACCTTCATCTGCTCGGAAAACGAACGTGATGCAGGCTTTACCAACAACTGGATGGCTCCGGTGGAGATGAAGGAGAAGCTGCGCGGCCTGTTCAGCGGCTCCATGCACGGCCGCACCATGTACGTCATCCCGTTTGTTATGGGCCACCTTGACGCCGAGGATCCCAAGTTTGGTGTGGAGATTACGGACAGCGCGTACGTTGTCGCCTCCATGCGCATCATGGCCACGATCGGCACCGAGGTGCTGGAGAAGATCACCGCGACCAATGCCTTCTTCGTCCCGGCACTGCACTCCCTGGGCGCACCGCTGGCCGCCGGCCAGGAAGACGTTGCCTGGCCCTGCAATCCGGACAAGTGGATCGTGCACTTCCCGGAGGAGCGCTCGATCTGGTCCTTCGGCTCCGGCTACGGCGGCAACGCCCTGCTGGGCAAAAAGTGCTACGCCCTGCGCATCGCCTCCGTGATGGCCCGCGATGAGGGGTGGCTTGCTGAGCACATGCTCATCCTCAAGCTGACCTCGCCGGAGAAAAAGAACTACTACATCTCTGCCGCGTTCCCGTCGGCCTGCGGCAAAACCAACCTCGCCCTGCTGGATCCGACCATCGAGGGTTGGGGCGTCGAAACCCTTGGTGACGACATCACCTGGATGCGGATCGGCAAGGAAGGTGAATTGCGGGCCACCAACCCGGAGGCCGGGCTGTTCGGCGTCGCCCCCGGCACCGGCTGGGGTACCAACCCCAACGCCATGCGCGCCATCGCCAAGGGCCACAGCATCTTCACCAACGTGGCCCTGACGGACGACGGCGGCGTCTGGTGGGAGGGGATGACGGACGAGGTTCCCGCGCACCTGACCGACTGGCAGGGCAACTCCTGGACTCCTGGTTCGGACCAGCCTGCAGCCCACCCGAACTCCCGCTTCTGCACCCCGATATCACAGGTCGACATGCTGGCCGAGGAGTACTACAGCCCCGATGGTGTGGAGCTTTCCGCGATCCTCTTTGGCGGCCGGCGCAAGACCACTGTGCCCCTGGTTACCCAGGCCCGGAGCTGGACCAATGGCATTTTTATGGGCTCCACCCTGTCCTCGGAAACGACCGCCGCGGCGGCCGGCAAGGTCGGTGTGCTGCGGCGCGACCCGATGGCCATGCTCCCGTTCATCGGCTACGACGCGGGGGACTACCTCAAGCACTGGATCAGCGTCTCCGGGAAGGCTGATCCCGAACGCCTGCCGCACATCTTCCTGGTCAACTGGTTCCGGCGCACCGCCGAGGGCGGCTTCGCCTGGCCCGGCTTCGGCGACAACGCTCGGGTCCTCAAATGGGCCATCGAGCGGATCGAAGGCAAGGCGGAGGCCGTGGAAACCCCCATCGGCTTCGTCCCGGCCGGGCACTCCCTGGATCTGACCGGACTGGACCTCACGCACGCTCATGTCGAAGACGCCGTCCGCGTGGACCGCGAGGAGTGGGACACCGAACTCGCCTCGATCGAAGAGTGGTACGCGAGGTTCGGTGACTCCCTGCCTGAGGCCCTGCGCTCCGAACTCGAAGGCCTGAAGGAACGCATGGCCGCCCACTAGCAGCGGGCTGATCTGACGACGGCGGCCCCGCACCTTGCGAAAAGGTGCGGGGCCGCCGTCGTTCCCTCGCCGGGGTCTACGAAGCCAGGGCGGTGGGATCTAGCTTGCGAGCCAGATGTCCGGACCAAATACCTCGTAGTGGATCTTGGTCGCCGGGATACCAGCGTTGATGGCCTCGTTGCGGATGCTCTTCATAAAGGGCAGCGGGCCGCACAGGTACAGCGAGGCGTTGGCCGGAAGGTCCACTTCGCGCAGCGACATAAAGCCGTTCTTGGCACCGGCTGCCGGGCTCTCGAGCCAGAGCTGGAGGTCGGCACCGTCGAGGCGTTCGACGTCGTCGGTCATCTGGCTGCGCAAAGCCCAGGACTCCAGGTCGCTTTCCGCGTGCAGGACCAGGACCTGGCGGTCCGAGCCGGCGTCCGCGAGGGAGCGCAGGATCGAGGCAGTCGGTGTGCAGCCGATGCCTGCGGAGGCCAGCACAACGGGGCCTTCGCCTTCCTTGAGGGTGATTTCACCATAGGGGTTGGAGATCTCGAGTATGTCGCCCACCCGGACGTTGTTGTGCAGGACGGGGGAGACTTCGCCGCCGTCGTCCTTTTTGGTGGTGAAGGTGCGGCTGGTGCCGGCGCTGCCGGACAGCGAGTACTGGCGGACCTGGCGCAGCCCGTCCGGCAGTTGGACCTTGACGCTCACGTACTGCCCGGCGAGGGCCTCAGTGACAGGGGTGTCGTCGGCCGGTTCCAGGGTGAAGGTCGTGGAGCCGGTCCCGGCAGCGGCCTTGGCGGCGACCCGCCACGGGCTCCACATCGTGCCGTTGGCCTGTGCGGCATAGAGGCCCTTTTCGAGCTTGATCAGCGCATCCGCCATGAGCCAGTAGACCTCGGTCCATGCATCGGCGATCTCCGGGGTGATCACCTCGGCAAGGTCCTCGG
Organism: Pseudarthrobacter sp. PH31-O2; assembly: GCF_030063265.1. Lineage (NCBI taxonomy): Bacteria > Bacillati > Actinomycetota > Actinomycetes > Micrococcales > Micrococcaceae > Pseudarthrobacter > Pseudarthrobacter sp. PH31-O2. The sequence continues at coordinate 246,869 of NZ_JASIST010000005.1, forward strand.
CGATGGCGGCAAAGAGGTGCTCGTAGACCACCTGGTACTGGGGTTCGGTGATGCCGAGGGAAGCGTGGCGGTGGGCGATGCGGGCGAGCACCGTCTCGGGCAGGGTGCCGGGGTTGTTCACCAGGTGGGTGGCGAACGCGGCGATGCTCCCGGCCAGCGCCTGCTGCTGGTTGCCGTTGCGCTGGTTGGAGCGGCTGAAGAGTCCGTCCAGCAGTTCCGGGTGTGCTGCGAAGAGTCGGGCGTAGAACTTGGGCGTGATTTCACCGATCCGGGAACCGACCAGGGGAAGGGTGGCCTCGATCACGGGGAAGGATTTGTCCGAGAGCATTGGGACTCCTGAGATAGTGGCCCGGGTCTGTAACCGGACCGATGAAAATACATGTATTTGAAATGCAAGTATTTATACTTCAGTTTTACAGCGTGTAGAAAACAACTTCAAATCGGGTGGATTCCCGGGCGCGGCGACTGGGTGCTGGGGTGGGGCGGGCGAAGCGGGGGTTCAGAGGCCCGGGCGCAGGCCAATCACCTGGAACACCGGCGCCATCTGCCGGGAGGTGGGCAGCGATGCGACCACCAGATCGTCAAGTTCGAGGTAGAAGGCCTCGCGGGCCCGTGCGAGGGCGCCGCGGAGGCGGCATTCGTTAATCAGCGGGCACACTCCGCCGGTAGAGACGCAGTCGGCAGGGTCAAGGCGTGTGTCCAGCTGGCGCAGGAGCGCCCCGACGGTGGCGGTCCGGCCGGCGCTGCTGAGCCGGGCACCGCCGTGCCGGCCGCGTTCGACGTCGATCATGCCCAGTTCGCGCAGCTTCGCCATCGCCTTACTGACATGGTTGTACGGCGTGGCGACGGCGTCGGCGACGCTCTGGGTGGTGAGGAGTCCGCCGTCGGGAGCCGCGGCGAGCACCATCATGGCCCGCAGGCTCACATCCGCGAAGGCGTTAATCTTCATAACACCAGTTTACCGGCGGTCTAGTCCACCCAAACGACGGGCTCGTTGGTGTCGGCGGAGAGCTCGCCGAATTCCAGCTCACGGGTCGCAGGGTTGGCGGCGTAGGGCAGGACCGCGGCAAACAGCGAGCCGTCACGATGCTCAGCGGCCACGTGGATGGCGTCCGAAGCTTCTTCCAGCAGGGTGATGTCACAAACGATTGCCGCGGCACGGAACTCGTCCCGGTGCTGCCTCAGCAGTTCCGTGAGGTCGCTGATCATCGAGTCCGCGTCAAAATCGGCGTCGGTACCCTCGTCTGCGTCGGCGGGGGTGACGGCGACGAGCCGGACCTCGCCGTCGTTCTCCACCACCAGGGCGAATGGCAGGAAGCCGCCGTTGCGCTCAAGCTGCTCCTGGGCGGCACCGACCCCGGTGCCGAGCAGGTTCTCCAGATCGGTGGCGCTGGCTTCCGGGACAGTGCCGCGCCAGGAATTAGGAGCGGAGGGGGCAGATGTCTCCGAGGGCAGTTCCGACACGCGCCTAGCCCCGGACCAGTGCCAGGACGCGGTCGCGGACCCGCTCCATTGTGGCCTTGTCCGTCGCCTCGACGTTCAAGCGGAGGAAAGGCTCGGTGTTGGAAGGGCGGAGATTGAACCAGTAGCTGCCGTCGGTGGCAATGAAGGTGCTGCCGTCGAGGTAGTCGATCTCGACGTCCTCGGAATGGAAGTCGTGGCGGACCCGTTCCACGGCGCCGGCCTTGTCTTCGATTTCCGAGTTAATCTCGCCGGAGGACCGGTATGGCTCGTACTCGCGGCCGAGCTCGGACAGCGGGCCGGCCTGCTCCCCGAGGGCCGCGAGGACATGCATCGCGGCGAGCATGCCGGTGTCCGCGTTCCAGAAGTCGCGGAAGTAGAAGTGCGCGGAGTGTTCGCCGCCGAAGACGGCCCCTTCTGCTGCCATCTCGGCCTTGATGAACGAGTGGCCGACGCGGGTGCGCACTGCCCGGCCGCCGTGGCGCGCCACCAGCTCGGGGACGGCGCGGGAGGTCAGCAGGTTATGGATGACAGTGGGGTTCTCCTCGCCGAGTCCCTGCGCGCGGGCAATTTCGCGGCGGGCCACCATGCCGGTGATCGCGGACGGCGAGACCGGTTCGCCGTTCTCATCGATGACAAAGCAACGGTCGGCGTCGCCGTCGAAGGCCAGCCCGATGTCTGCCCCGTGTTCGAGGACGGCAGCCTGCAGGTCACGCAGGTTCTCGGGCTCCAGCGGGTTGGCGGGGTGGTTCGGGAACGATCCGTCGAGCTCGAAGTACAGCGGAATGATTTCGAGGGGGAGCGCGGGCAGCAGGGTGTCCCCGAGCACCGCGGGCGTGGTGAGGCCGGCCATGCCGTTGCCGGCATCGACGACGACTTTCAGCGGGCGGTTGCCGGCAAGCTCCACCAGGCTGCGGAGGTACTCGGCGTAGTCCTTCAGCACGTCATGGACGCCGATCAGGCCGCGGGCGGCGGCGGCGGGGATCGAACCGGCGTTAAGGTATTCCTCGGCGCGGGCCTGGATTTCCTTGAGTCCGGATTCGGAGGAGATCGGCTCGGCGCCGGCCTTGGCCATTTTGATGCCGTTGTACGCGGCGGGGTTGTGGCTGGCGGTGAAGGTGGCGCCGGCTGCATTGAGCGCGCCGCAGGCGTAGTAGAGCTCATCGGTGGAGATCAGGTCGAGCAGCTGGACGTTGGCCCCGCGCCGGGCGGCGCCGTTGGCGAAGGCCTTGCTGAATTCGGGGGAGGAGGGGCGCATATCGCCGCCGACCAGGACCATTTCGCCTTCCAGCTGCAGGACGTCAACGAACGCTGCGCCCACAGCCTCGACGATCTCCGCGGTGATTGACTCGCCGACAATGCCGCGCACGTCGTAGGCCTTGAAGGAGGCCGAAAGGTCAAAAGTCTTCGTCTTTTCCGTAGTCACGCGTCTTATCTTACGTTGCAGCCGTTCACCGCTGTGGAGGAGTGCCGGCGAAGTCGGTCCGCGGCGGATCTGCCGGCGGACGCTGTGATTGTCCACATAGCGGCCCCTGCGGCTTCGCGGCTCTCGGCGGCGGCTGGGATACTGAAGCAATGGCCACTAACCAGAACGCTGCACTGCTGTCCGCCGCCCCCGATGCTGCCGCCGGGCCCGGCGGAACCCGGGAACAGGCCCAGACGGTGTTGCGCGAGCTGGTCGGCCACCCGGCTGCGGAGTTCCATGACGGCCAGTTTGAGGCGATTGAGGCCCTCGTCGACGGCGGCCGGCGGGCCCTTGTGGTGCAGCGCACCGGCTGGGGCAAATCGGCGGTGTATTTTGTTGCCTCACTGCTGCTCCGGCGCCGCGGCGCCGGGCCCACGCTGATTGTCTCCCCGCTGCTGGCCCTGATGCGTGACCAGGTGGCCGCCGCGGCCCGCGCCGGTGTGCGGGCGGTGGCCATTAACTCCGCCAACCAGCTGGATTGGGACAGCGTCCGTGAACAGCTCGCGGCGGATGAAGTCGATGTCCTGCTGGTCTCGCCGGAGCGGCTCACCAATCCCTCGTTCCGGGAGAACCAGCTGCCGGAACTAATCCGCCGCACCGGGCTCCTGGTCATCGATGAGGCCCACTGCATCTCTGACTGGGGCCACGATTTCCGTCCCGACTACCGGCGTATCGCGGACCTGATCACCCAGCTGCCGGACTCCGTCCCGGTGCTGGCCACCACCGCCACCGCCAACTCCCGGGTGGTTCATGACATCGAGGAGCAGCTGGGCGCCGGTGTGCTGACCATCCGCGGCGCCCTCGGCCGTGATTCCCTCCGGCTGGGCGTGCTGAGCCTGCGGGACTCCCGGGACCGGCTTGGCTGGCTGCTCACGCACCTGACAGACCTGCCCGGCAGTGGAATTATCTACACGCTGACGGTCTCCGCTGCCGAGGATACCGCCCGGCTTCTCGCCGAAGCCGGACACGAAGTGCTCGCCTACACCGGACGGACAGACCCTGCGGACCGGGAACGCGCGGAGCAGCTCCTGAAGGACAACCAGGTCAAGGCGCTCGTGGCCACCTCTGCCCTTGGCATGGGCTTTGACAAGCCCGATCTCGGGTTTGTGGTGCACCTCGGCGCGCCGTCCTCGCCGGTGGCCTACTACCAGCAGGTCGGCCGTGCGGGCCGTGGGGCCGCGAACGCCGACGTGCTGCTGCTCCCCGGTTCCGAGGACCGCGATATCTGGCAGTATTTCGCCACCGCATCCATGCCCTCGGAGGAGAAAGCCGGCGCCGTACTGACCGCTCTTGCCGAAGCCGGGGCTGCTGTGTCAACGGTGGCGCTGGAGGCGCGGGTGGACCTGCGCCGGACCCCTTTGGAGCTGCTGTTGAAGGTGCTGGCAGTTGACGGTGCGGTGGAGCGTGTGGGCGGCGGCTGGCGGGCCACCGGACGGCCGTGGACCTACGATGCCGAGCGTTACGGCCGGATCGCGGAAGCCCGGGTGGACGAACAGGACTCGATGGTGATCTACCAGGACACCGCCGGTTGCCGGATGGAATACATCACGTCGGTCCTCGACGACGAGACAGCCCGCCCCTGCGGCCGCTGCGATAACTGCGCCGGTCAGTGGTTCCCCGCAGACATTGCCGCCGCGGCCACCGAAGCAGCGGGCCAGACGCTGAGCCGCGCCGGTGTACCGCTGGAACCCCGGCTGCAATGGCCCAGCGGCATGGACAGGCTGGGCGTGCCGGTGAAGGGCAAAATAAAACCCGAAGAAAGCGTCGCCAGCGGCCGGGCGCTGGCCAGGCTTACGGACCTGGGCTGGGGCGGCGCCCTGCGCGAAGCGTTCGCCGCCGGAGCCCCCGACCGCACGGTGGACGCCGGCATGCTTCAGGCATGCGTTCAGGTACTGCGTGAATGGGGTGCCGGTGACTCCCGCACGCCCGGCTGGAGTGGTGCCGGCCGGCCCGCCGCGATCATCAGTATCCCGTCCCGCAGCAAGCCCGCGCTGGTCGACTCGCTGGCCCGCGGCATCTCGGAGATCGGCCGGCTCCCCTATCTGGGCCAGCTGCAACTGGGGCACGGCGGACCGACCGGCGGCCGTGGAGGCAACAGCGCCTACCGGCTTGCGGGGGTCTGGGACCGGCTTGTGGTGGGCCCTGAACTGGAGGCGGCCCTTGCCGGGATCCAGGGCCAGAGTGTGATGCTGATTGACGATCTGGTTGACAGCCGCTGGAGCCTGACCGTCGCAGGCAGGGCCCTTAGGCTCGCGGGTGCCGGGGCGGTACTTCCGCTGGTGCTTGGCCAGGCCGGCTGACTTCCGCCCCGGCATGGCGGGGCAGCGTCAGGCTGTCCAGTGCGCTCAGGAGCATCAGCGCAGCAATCGCAAAAAACGCTGCACGGTAGGCTGCCACCGGATCGCCGGCGGCGGCTGCCGCACCAGCCCCGCCCGGCAGGGGGCCGCCGGCTTCGAAGGTGCGGATCAGCAGTGCCCCAATCGCTATCCCGGCCGCCGCAGCGAGCTGCACGAGGGTCGCGGACACGTGGCCGGTTTGATCCCGATATTGCCCACGAATACCGCAGCGACGAGCACCCCGGCGTGCAGCGGATCCCAGCCGAAGCCGTTTTGGAACATCAGCGGCAAGAGGAAGGGCACGGCACTGATCGTCAGGCGGTAGATAAAACCGCCGGTCGCCGTGGCGCGGAATGTACGGGCGGAAAAGACGACCAGATCGAACAAGGGGTACCGGGCCCGCCGCAGCCACCAGACGGCAGCACCGAGCAACAGTGCCCCAGCGGTGCAGGTGAGGGCCGCCGGGGCGCCGGCACCGCGGCCGCCGGCCAGCTCCAGGCCCACCACGACGGTCCCCACGCCCAGGGTCGTAAGCGCCAGTCCCACCCAGTCCAGGCGTCGGCTACGGTCGCCCGGGACGGCCGGAACCAGCCGCAGCGCCGTGAGGAGTGCCGCGAGGCCCAGCGGGAGGTTGACCAGAAATATCCAGTGCCATGACAGGAACGTTGTGAGTGCGCCTCCGACGAGCGGGGCCAGGACAGGTGCCAGCAATCCCGGCCACACCAGGTAGGCAGTGGCGCGAAGCAGATCCTTCTTTGCTGAGCCGCGGAGCACCAGGAGGGTGCCCACCGGGACCATCATCGCGCCGCCCGCGCCCTGCAACACCCGGCTCAGGGTCAGCATCGTCAGGTCCTGGCTCAGTGCGCACAGGAGGGAGGCCGCCGTGAACGTCGCGATGGCCAGGCAGAAAACACGGCGCGCGCCGACGCGTTCGGCCAGCCAGGCACTGAGCGGAATCCCCATCGCCACGGTCATCAGATAGGCGGTCATTGTGATGTTGACGTCAGCGGACGGCACCGAGAAGTCCGCCGCGATACTGGGGATCGCCGTGGTCAGGACGGTGCCGTCCAGGAACTCCATAAAAAACGTCGCGGCGACGAGCAAGGCCAGCCGGGGGCTCCAGCCGTCCGACGGCGTGCTGCCGGGACCGCGGGGGGTCGTGGCGTCAGCGGGCGGGTCCCCACTCATTCGGGGACTGCTTCGGCGCCACCCTCAGCCTCATCGGACACGGGCGGAGTACGCCGGCCGGATTCGAGCTTTTCGGCCTCCAGTACAGCCATCGCCGCGTTGTGCCCGCCGATGGCGCTGACGGCTCCGCCGCGCCGGGCGCCGGAGCCGCAGAGCAGGATCCGCGCGTCGTCCGTCGCGACACCCCAGCGCCTCGCCGGGGTGTCCAACGGGGCGTTATCCTCCACGAAGGGCCAGTCGAGGCCGCCGTGGAAGATGTTGCCCCGCGGCATACCGAGCGCGCGTCCAATGTCCAGGGTGGTTTTGGTTTCGATGCAGGGCTGACCGTCCGGGCCGCTCAGCAGCAGGTCCTCGATGGGCTCGGCCAGGACAGAGTTCAGGGATTTCAGCACCGCTGCCTGAAGTTCGGCCCGACGCCGGTCATTGTTGCCTGCCGAAACCAGCCGGTCCGGGACGTGGAGACCGAATACCGTGAGAGTCTGCGCGCCGGATGCTTGCAATGCCGGGGAAAGGATACTGGGGTCGGTAAGCGAATGGCAGTAGATCTCGCACGGCAGCGGATCCGGGATGGTTCCCGCGGCGGCGGCGCGGTAGGCGGCGTCGAGCTGCGGGAAGGTCTCGTTGACGTGGAAGGTTCCGCCGAACGCCGCTGCCGGGCTGACCTGCGGATCCAACAGCCGGGGGAGGCGCTTCAGGAGCAGGTTCACCTTGACCTGTGCGCCCTCCCGGAGGTGGTTCGGGTTCGAGGGGGTATTCGGTGCCACCCAGCCGGTCCTGAGCCGGTCCAGGACCGCCGGGGCCACATTGGCGAGGATCCAGGACCCGGCGGCCGTATGCTCCGCCCCGTGCTGGCGGTAGTTAACCACACCTCCCGGGCGGACGGCGGTAACCTCCGCGGAGGTCACAATGGTCGCCCCGGCGTCGCGGGCGGCGCGTTCGAGCTCTCCGGAGACGGCGCCCATTCCGCCGACGGGCACATCCCAGTCACCCGTCCCGCCGCCGACCAGGTGGTACAGGAAACAGATGTTTTGCTGCAGGTCCTCGTCGAAGGCCCGGGCAAAGGTGCCGATCAAGGCGTCCGTCAGCACCACACCACGGACCAGTTCGTGCTGCAGAGAGCGGGTGATGGCTTCCCCGATTGGCCGTTCAACGATGGCATCCCACGCTTCCAGGGCACCGGCGCGGACTGCGAGCTCCCTTGCCTCCGAGCGCGTCGGCAGTGGCGCCGTCATCGTGGGCCAAAGGGCACCGGTGAGCCGTCGGCAATCGTCGTAGAAGCCGGTAAATGCGCGGAATTCGCTCTCCGGCGCCCCGACAGTGGTGAACGATGCAGCGCTGGCCGCCGCATCTGCGTTGTCGATCAGCAGCGCGCGGCGCCCGTCGTGGGGGTCGGGGGTGTAGGACGAATACCGCCGCCGGGCCAGCCGGATGTGCAGCCCAAGGTCGTCGATGACTTGCTGCGGGAGCAGGCTCACCAGGTACGAGTACCGCGAGAGGTTGGCGTCGACGCCCTCGAACGCCCGGGCGGATACCGCGGCGCCGCCGGGCTGCTCAAGCTTCTCCAGCAACAGGACCGCCTTGCCGGCCTTGGCGAGGTACGCAGCCGCGGCCAGGCCATTGTGGCCGCCACCGACAATGATCGCGTCAAACGCGCTGGCGTCCGGCGCGGTGTTGTCCGTGCTGCTGTTCGACCTGGGGGTGCTCGACATGGGCCCATCCTGCCATCCGGGCGACTGCGGGGCCTCAGGTGTCCGGCAGCCGGACGTGCCGCGCCGGGCACCGGTCCTGTAACCCTGCAACCGGGGGTTAGCGGGTTCGGATACGCAAAAGGCCCCGGTCCAAGGACCGGGGCCAAACGCGGAGACGGGGGGATTTGAACCCCCGGTGGAGTTGTGCCCCACACTTCATTAGCAGTGAAGCCCATTCGGCCGCTCTGGCACGTCTCCAAATGCTATTAACTAGCCAACCAAGGATACGCAGAAGGGGCCACGCAGTGCAAAACGGCCACAACTGCCGCAGCGGCTCAACGGCTCAGGCCCCGCGGCCGGCCAGTGACCGCCAGAGGAAGTGCTGGCTGCGGCTCTGCAGCGCCGCGGCCTGGCGGTTGTCCGAGGCGCCCGCATGGCCGCCCTCCAGCGCCTCGTGGAACCAGATGTTGGGGATGCCCATCGCCTGCATGCGGGCTGCCATCTTCCGTGCCTGCACCGGGCCTACCCGGTCATCCGAGGTGGCCGTCCAGATGAACGTCTCAGGGTAGTCCACCCCGTCCTTGAGGAGGTGGTACGGGGAAAACGTCTTGATAAATTCCCACTGCTCCGGAACGTCCGGATCACCGTATTCAGCAATCCAGGAGTAGCCGGCGGACAGTTTTGTATAGCGGCGCATATCCAGCAGCGGGACACCGCAGGAGGCGGCCCCGAAGAGCTCCGGATACCGCGTGAGCATGTTTCCCACCAGCAGTCCGCCGTTGGATCCGCCCACGCAGCCGAGCCGCTCGCGGGAGGTCACACCGCGGGAGATCAGGTCCGCCGCCACGGCCGCGAAGTCCTCGTAGGCGCGGTGCCGCTTCTCCTGCAGGGCAGCGCGGTGCCAGGCGGGACCGTATTCGCCGCCGCCGCGGATGTTGGCCACAACGTAGACGCCGCCGCGGGTGTGCGGGGCGCCCCCCTCGTGCCCGGCCGATTCCTCGGTGCGGCGTTCCAGCCAGGCACGGCCGACCGTGCCGCTGTAGGCCGGAGTCCGTGAGATTTCGAAGCCGCCGTAGCCTGAGAGCTGCGTGGGGTTCTGGCCGTCCAGCACCAGATCCTTGGATGCCACCTGGAAATAGGGCACCCGGGTGCCGTCCTGGGAGACCGCAAAGTGCTGCTGGACCTCGTACGCCCCTTCGTTGAAGAACGACGGCGAGGACCGCAGAGCCTCGTGCGTGCTGAGCACGCCGGCGCCGTCGGGTCCGCGCTTGAGGCTTCCGCGGGTGAGGGTGCTCGGCGTCGTGAAGCCGGTAGCCACCAGCCAAAAGTCGTTCCCGGCGCCGGAAGCGTCCGAGCCGCCGTCCTCATCTTCGTCGTCGACGGCGTAAGCGTTGACGTCATGCAACGGCGGACACGCGTCCAGCACGGTGGATGCCCAGGCGGAGTCCTCCCCGGGCCGCTGCGGATCGAGGACCCGGATTTCCGAAGACACGTCGCGGAGCAGGTTCAGCAGCAGGAAGTCCCGCGTCCAGCTCCACGACTGCAGCGAGGTGTGCTCATCAGGGGTGAACAGCACGGACAGTTCCCGGCTGCCGGCCAGGAACGCATCGAACCCCACTGCGAGGAGGGACCCGGCCGGATACCTGGCTGCGCCGATGGTCCAGTCTGTTTGCGGACGGAACAGCAGCCATTCGCGGTGGGTGCTGAGGTTTACGTCCGCCGGGACATCGAACTGCACCCACTGCCCGTCGCGCAGCACCGAGGTGGTCTTCTCGAAGAAGCTGATCCAGTCCACGGCAAAAGTCCGCTCGAAACCAGGGGTCGAGTCGTGCGCCACGAGGGCCATCATGTGGTCCTCGGGGATGTCAAAAACCCGCTCGGCGGTGACCAGGGATTCGCCGCGGCGCAGTTTGACGCCGGTCCGGGCGTAGGAGGATGTGGTCTTTGGCATTCCCTCGGCAGTGGAGGCGACCAACAGGGTGTCCGCGTCCAGCCAGGAAGCGTTGCCCTTTGCCGTCGGCAGATCAAAGCCGCCGGCCGCCGGGTCCACGAAGCTGCGGGACCCGACGTCGAACTCCCGGTAGCGGTTGGCGTCGCCGCCGTCGGGGGACAGCGCGAGCAGCGCCCGCCGGTGCGGTTCGCCCTCGGCCGGGCGCAGGAAGGCGGCTCCATGGAACACCCACTCCTCACCTTCGGCGGCGGCCAGTGCGTCCACATCCAGCAGGACGTCCCACTCCGGTGATCCGCCGCGATAGCTTTCCCAGCGGGTTCGGCGCCACACGCCCTTGGGGTTCTCCCGGTCCTTCCAGAAGTTGTAGTACCACTCGCCGTGCTTGCCCACCATGGCGATCCGGTCGGTGGAGTCGAGTACCTCCAGGATGCTGTTTTCCAGCTCGGCGTAGTCCGTGTCTTCCAGCAACTCCTCGGTGCGGGCGTTCTGCTCCCGGACCCAGGCGAGCTGTTCCTCGCCGTAGATTTCCTCAAGCCAAATGTTCTCGTCGACCGGTTCGGGGGCGGTGCCCGCCGCGGCGGGGTCGGTGGGCAGGGCGGACTCGGGCGGGTGAGCAGCTTCAGCGGTGGTCATTTTCCCATCCAAGCAACATCGGAGCTCCGGTAGCAAGTCACACCGTTTCCGCGGTGTCCGGCCCGGCGGTGTCCGGCCCGGACGTACCGGGACGGTCCGGCCGGCCAGCCGGTTACGGATACGCTGGATGCCGTGGGCATATCGCAGAGCATCCGGACGGCAGTGATTGGCGCCGGTCCCCGCGGCACCAGCGTGCTGGAGCGGTTGCTGGCCAACTGGGGTGCCGCCGCACCGGGTTCCACCCTGCACATTGACGTCATTGACCCCTATCCCGCGGGGCCGGGTCACGTTTGGCAGACCGGCCAGTCCAGGCTCTACCTGATGAACACCCAGTCGTTTTACCCTTCAGTCATCCCCGAGGACACGGACCTCGCACGGCCGCTTGCCGGTCACACTTTTGACCGGTGGCGCGAACTGCAACGCAGGCAGCCCCACCCGGACCTCACCGCCGAAGAGCGCGCCGAGCTGTCAGCGCTGGGCCCGGCGGACTTTCCCAGCCGGGCACTGTACGGGCGCTACCTGCGCTCGACGGTGCAAGAGCTGCTGACCCGGTTACCATCCGGGGCCACAGTAGATTTCCACCGCACGAGGGCAACATCCGTCCGGCACGCCGCCGCCAGCGCCGCCGGCGACGAAAACCGTGTCAGCTTCGACGTCGCGCTGGCCAGCGGCGGGGTCCTCACCGTTGATTCCGTGGTGCTGGCTCTCGGCCACCTCGAATCGCGGCTTAACCCGGAACAGCGCGAACTCCAGGCCGCGGCCGCGGAGCTCGGGCTGCTCTACCTGCCGCCGGCTGCCCCGGCCGACGTCGACTGGTCCCGTGTGCCGGCCGCCAAACCGGTCCTGGTACGCGGTATGGGCCTGAACTTCTTCGACGTTATGGGTCAGCTGACCGAAGGCCGTGGCGGACAGTTCCTGCCCGGCGGCGACGGCAGGATGACATACCTGCCCTCCGGCCGCGAACCGCTGATGATCGCCGGGTCCCGGCGCGGCACCCCGTACCGGGCTAAGGCAACCCTCGCCGGGTACTACCCCGGCGCCGTCACGCTGAGGTACTGCACCGAAGGCGCCCTGGCGAAATTCGCGGCAGCGGGAATCCGGCCTGCCTTTGACCACGACTTCTGGCCGCTCCTGCACCGCGACGCGCTCTGGGCTTACTACTCCACGCTGGCGCGCTCGCAGCCGGGTGCCATCCTGACGGACCCTGACGACTTCCTGGCGGTCCTTGCGGAAGCTCTGCGCCCGCACGCGCACTCTGCCGCCAAATGGGAGGACCAGGTGGACTCCGTGCTGGAGGTGCACGTCCGCCCGGCCCACCGGCTGGATCTCCTGGGGCTGGCGGCACCGCTGGCCGGGAGGTCGTTCGCCGCCAGGGCCGAACTCGATAATGCCGTCGTCGACTACCTGCTCGACGACGCCCGGCGGTCCGCCCTGGCGGAGGATGATCCGGTGAAGATGACCATCGGGGCCCTGCACCACGGCCGCGCGGTACTGAAGACCGCCGTCGCGGACGGCGGTATCACCGATGAGTCCTGGGTCGCGGGACTCCGCGGCTGGTTCGAATCGTTTGTGGAAGGGCTGGCGAGCGGACCTCCCGCGCAGCGGGCCGAACAGCTCGCGGCCCTGGCCCGGGCCGGCGTCGTCCGGTTCGTCGGACCGGACCCCAAGTTCGGGGTGGACCGCCGGGCGGGGTCCTTCACGGCCGTCTCGCCCTGGGTGGGACCGGGCACCGGCGACGGCGGCGGGGACGTGGTGACAGCCGCCGCCATGATCGAGGCACTGGCGCCGGCCAACAAGGTCGCGGTGAACGTCTCAGCCCTGCTGGAACAACTGATGGCCGAAGGGTTGGTCCGGCCGCGGCTTATGATGACCGTCGAAGGAACGCCGGTGCCGACCTCGGGGCTGGACGTGGTGCCGCATCCGTACCGGCCGCTGGGTGCCAACGGCTCGGTGACCGACGGCCTGTACGTGCTGGGACTGCAACTGTCCGCCGTGCAGTGGGGAACCGCGATCGCGGCCGAAGCGCAGCAGAAAACCGGGCCCGTTTACCGCAGCGGCCAGCGCACGCTGCGGGACGCCGACGAGATCGCCCGGGCCATCCTGGGGTCCTGACCCGCGCCGTCCGAATGAGCATGCCCTCCGTCCGGTGGGCCAAAAAATGAGCATGCCCTCCGTCCGTGCTGAGCGCTGGACATATTGGCTATATGTCCAGCGCTGCAGCCCGGGGGAGGGCATGCTCAGGGGCTCGGAGCCGGGAGGCTAGCCGCGGAGGCAGTTCCGGTACTTGATCCACGCGATCGAGTACTTGATCCAGCCCTTGAAGTCATACCACTTCGTCGGCGGAACCGGTGCGGTGCAGGCCGGCGGGACCGGTACGTTGGCTGCGACCACAACGCTTGCCTTCACCACTGTGCCGGATTCGACGGCGGTGAGCGTCAGGGTACCGGTGCCCGTTGCGGCGCCGGCGGGTACCTTCAGATCAACTGTGGCGGTTCCGGCGGAAACCGGTGTTGTGCCCAGCGCGGTGAGGGTGCCTCTGGCATCGGTGAACTCGGCGCGCAGCGAGGTGTTCACCGGGCTGCCCAGCGAGGTGAGATCCAGCTTGGAGACGGCCAGGGTGATGGCCTCCCCGCCCTTGACCTGCGCGGCGGTGGTGTTCACCACGGCAACGGAGCGGCGTGCGAAGTCCGGTGCGACCGGGCTGTGCACCTGCAGGTACTTGATCCACGCGTCGCGGTCCACGAGTCCGGAGTCCTTGGTGTTGGTGCCGGACTTGAAGATGCGGAAGTTGTCTCCTCCTGTTGCCAGGAAGTTGAACGTTCCGATCCGGTAGGACTTCGCGGGGTCGATCAGTGCGCCGTTGACCCGGATCGAGGTGATCCGGTCACCGGCGGCGCGGGCGGCGTCGTAGGTGTAGTTGACGTTCTTGGACAATCCGAGCTGCTGGTAGGCGCGGCTGGGTACCGTGCCGTCCGGGTTGGTCTGCCACTGCTGCTCCAGGAGCGTCTTGAACTGCTCACCGGTCAGCGAGGTGGTCCAGAGGTTGTTCACGAACGGCAGGACCGCGTTGGCCTCGGCGTAGGTGACGGTCCCGTCCGGGGCGTAGTAGAGCTCGTTGCGCAGCCCGCCGGGGTTGACGACGCCGATCTCGGCAGCACCGAGGTCAGCCGGCTTGAGCGAGTCAACCAGCGCATCCGCGACCAGGTTGCCCAGGGTGGACTCACTGCCGCGGTCATCGCGTGAGGCCGGAGTCGTGGTGGTGGCAGGCGTGAACGCCGTGGTGATGTCCGCGGTCACCGAGCCGACCGGCTGGTTGCCAACCACTGCAGCGTCGGCGAGTGCCTTGTCAACGATCGTCTTGACGGTGGCGACCCGCGGGTACGCGGCCACGAGATCGGCTGCCGGCTGGTCAGCGGAGGTGGTGCGCTTGACGTTGCCGGCCTTGTAGCCGGTCACCGACATGGTCTTCGTGTCGATGGTCAGCTGGATCTGGCCGATGTACTCGCCGTAGTTGCCGGTCTGGACGATCGGGCGGGTTTTGCCCTCAGCGCCGGGGACCGGGGCATCCCAGGAGTACTGCTTGTGGGTGTGGCCGTTGAAGATCGCGGCAACGTCCGGCGTGACCTCGGTGACCATCCTGGCGAACGGTCCGCCGGCGGCGACCTCCTGCGCCAGGGTGGCGCCTTCGGGCGCCCCGGAACCGGCGCCGTCGTGGTTTTCCACCACGATCACGTCGGCAAGTTTGTCCGCCTTGATCTTCGCGGCGACGCGGTTGATCGCATCGACCGGGTCGCCGAAGTCAAGATCGGCGATGCCCGCCGGGGTAACCAAGGAGGGCACTTCCTGCGTAACGGTTCCGATCACGGCGACCTTGACGCCGTTCAGGTTGAGCACCGTGTACTCCGGCAGAACCGGCTCGGTGGTGCCCTTTTTGTAAACGTTGGCACCGAGATACGGGAACTTGGCGTTGGCCCCGCCCGCAATGACGCGGTCGCGCAGATCGGCCCAGCCGCCGTCAAACTCGTGGTTGCCGACGGCGGAGGTCCGCAGTTCAAGGGCGTTCAGCACATCGATCGTCGGCTGGTCCTTGGCAACGGCCGAGGCGAACAGCGAGGCGCCGATGTTGTCCCCCGCGGAGAGGAACGCCGTGGCACCGGGGGCAGCCGCGGCCCGCAGCTTCTCGATGGTTCCGGCAAAGAACAGGGTGTTGGAATCGATGCGGCCGTGGAAGTCGTTGATGTTAAGCAGGTTCAGCTCAACGCTGGCAGGGGTGACGGGCAGGTTCAGGCCCACCACCACCGGATCGTGGTCGCTCGCCCGGAACTGGTCCGCAGCGTAGTAGTCAGTCACGTTGTTGTTGTAGCGGCTGTATTCCAGGGCCACAGACTCCACGGAGTTGATGTTCCAGATGTCGGCGCCGGTGACAACGGCGTTGGCTCCCGGTGAGGCGAGGATGTGGTCCAGCGAGCCCACCAGGCCACCGAAGAGGTAGGAGTGCTTGGCGGAACCGTCGGCGTTTTTGGCCTTCTCGTCCTGGTTGATGTAGCCCGCGGCCGTGAGGACGTTGATCGGGTCTTCCTTGGCGTAGGAGTTGAAGTCACCGATCAGGAAGACTTTGTCCGTCCCCTTGGACTTCTGCAGTTCGTCGGAGAACGCCAGCAGCGACCGGGCCTGCGCGGTGCGGGCGAGGTTTGAGTTGCCCTGGCCCTTGTCCGTGTCGTCCGGGGTGGCGGCTGAGCCCTTGGATTTGAAGTGGTTTGCGATCGCGATGAACTTCTTGTCATCGGACGCGCCCACCGGCTTGAAGACCTGTGCCAGCGGCTTGCGGGCACTTGCGAAGGCAACGGTGTCGTTGAGGATGATGGACTCGCCCACCGGCTCGGCTGTGGCCTTCTTGAAGATAAAGGCGGTGCGGATCATGTCCTCATCGGCCAGCGGGGGTGCGTTGGCGGGAGTCCGGACGTAGTCCCAGATCCCCGGCGTGGCGATGTTCAGTGCGTCAACCAGCTTGGCGAGGGCATCGTCACGGTTCTTGCCGAACTGTGCGGAGTTCTCGACCTCCATAAGCGATACAACGTCGGCGCCGGACTTGGAGATGGCGGCGACGATCTTGTCCTGCTGGCGCTGGAGGTTTTCGGCGTTCGCCGCGCCGCGGGCATCGCAGCCGCCGCGGACGGTGATCGGGTTCCCGGCACGGTCGGTGTAGTAGGTGCACCCGGTGAGCTGATCGCCAGTGGTGGGGAAGTAGTTGAGCACGTTGAACGAGGCAATCTTGAGGTTGC
This sequence comes from Pseudarthrobacter sp. PH31-O2, assembly GCF_030063265.1. Taxonomy (NCBI): domain Bacteria; kingdom Bacillati; phylum Actinomycetota; class Actinomycetes; order Micrococcales; family Micrococcaceae; genus Pseudarthrobacter; species Pseudarthrobacter sp. PH31-O2. Next base: position 262,873 of record NZ_JASIST010000005.1, read on the forward strand.
CGCCGACGGCCGCCGGAGCGTCCGCGCGGGTGCTGCCGCCAAAACTTACCGGCTGGACCGCGTCCGCGGTGGCGGGGGTCAGCTGCGTCAGCGGCTGGAACTTCCAGGCGTTGTTGGCGAAGCTGAGCACCACGTTGGTTTTGAAGCTCACCGGGGTGCCGACACGGACGTGCTCGGTAGTGGTCAGGTACGGCAGCTCCAGGGCCTTGGTGGTGGCGTCCTTGAGGAAGTTGGTGGTGGCGCCGTCGTCGAGCCGGATGCCGTTGGCGGCGTTGGCGGCGACGGTAGCGGTGTACTCTGCCGATCCGTAGGGGGCGACGGCGGTGGGCTGCTCCAGCGGAGCAGACCCGCCGGCCAGGCCGATTTCACCGTACTGGTTCAGCGAGAAGTTGTCGGTGACAGTGACCGGTCCCTGCGGGGCCAGCAGCATTCCTTCCAGCGACTCGCGGAAGGTTTCCTCGGCTGGGAGCGAAAAGCCGGTGGCTTTGACCTCCGGGGCCGCTTCCGTGAGCTTCTTGAGGTCAGCTTCTGCGGCAACGGTCATTTGGGTCATGCCGAAGAATTCGCTGACGGCGCCCGTCACCTCGACGTAGTCGCCGATCTGGACGGCGCCGGCCGTGGCGGACGAGAAGACGAAGATGGCGTCCGACGCCGAGTGGCTGGCCGGGGTCAGGTCGCCGCCGGTGCCTGGGGTCTGGATGTAGTAGCCGGCGAACCCTCCGGTCGGGAAGGCTGCGGTGACTTTGCCGCGGGTGGTGACGGAGCTTCCGACGAGCGGGCTCGCAGTACCGTTGCCCTGGATCTCGGCAATCGTCTTGACGGCCGGGGGCGTGACGGGGCCGGGATCGACCGGCGGATCCACGGGAGCGGCCACACCGTTGGCAGCCTTGGGAGTGATGGTCGCGTTCAGGGTGAAGTCAGCAGCGTTGTTGTTGCTGTCCGCGCCGTTGCCGCGGTTCAGGCTCTTGACGTCGGTGTTGCCCGACGGCGCCGTCGCCGCCTGGGTTTCGAAGGTGTTGGAGGTCCCGTAGCCGAGCAGATCGGCGACATTGGCAGGTTCAACGACTGAGCCGGTGGCAAGGGGGTCCAGAGCGGTTGCCTGTTTGGCCAGGACGATGGTGCCGGTTGTGCCGCTCGGGTTGAAACCAGCGGCTGACACGTCGGCGGCCGGCAGTTCAGGGGCCGTAGACGCGCTGGAGTTCGTCCCGCCCTTGACCAGGAAGTAGCCCTTGGCCGGGATGCTTCCGGTGAGCGAGGCGGTTGCACTGGGTGCCGCGGTGCCGGTTCCCGGGCGGTACTGGACGGACCAGCCGTCCAGCGAGACTGCCGCATCGGAGGTGTTGTACAGCTCAACGAACTTGTTCTTGTAGGCGCTGCCGGCGCTGCCGCCGCTGAGGTACGCCTCGTTGATGATCACTGGCGAGCTGCCAGCCGCTGCCGGGGAGACTTCCACGGCAAACGCCGGCACAGCGGCCAGCGGGGCTGCGATGAGCCCTGCCGACAGCGCCGTGCAGAGCGCGGTTTTCCAAGGTAAGTGTTTCATCCGCTCTAACTCTCATGAGGTGCCCGGGTAAGGGCTGGGTGGAGGTGTCCGCGTAACGCCGCAGACCGCCGGTAGGTGCTCCTGGTCAAGCAGTTCCCGGCACATCAAAACAGAGGTGGGTGAACACGACATGTCTTGCATGTGCATTCGGCGAAACGTCCCCCAGCGGAACGCGTCACAGTCGGCACCGGGCCAGCAACGATGCGCCCCGGCGACGGAGTGGGTTGCCCCGAGCTGTGTCGGGTGAACCATGCCGGCCGGCTGGGGCCGCGCATGCCAAAAGAATACCGGCCGGTGGCCGAAGTGGAGCGGCTGGCCGGTTATTCCCGGGGCATTTTTGCGGCAGGATTTCCTGAAGTTCTTGCTCAAGATTCCTTGAGCTTTGCCCTGACGCCCAGCTGCCCTGCGGACCGATGTCCGCGCTCTACTGCGCCGTCGGGGCCGTGATCTTGAATCTGGCGCCGGTGGGGTCAGCGAGCGTGGCAAGGCGCCCGAACGGCGTATCGTCGGGCCCCTCGATCAGCTGGGCGCCCATGGCGACGGCTTTTTCGGTGGCGGCGTCCGTGTCCGCAACCGCGAAGTACACCTGCCAATGGGAGGGGACCTCGGCGGGGAGGTATCCCGAGGCGTCCATGATTCCTGCCTTGGCGGTGTCTCCGGCCCCCATCGTGGTGTAGCGGAATTCCGGGGTGTCGCTCATAACGTCGGTGTTCCAGCCAAAAACGTCCTGGTAAAACTTGACCGCCGTGGCGTAGTCCTTGGTGTGGAGTTCGTGCCACGCAGGGGTACCGTCTTCGGCGGCGAGCTCATAGCCCGTCATCTCCCCGGTCTGCCAGATGCCGATGGCCGCGCCGGTGGCGTCGCCCACCATGGCCATAGTGCCTTGTTCTGGCACATCCATGGCTTCCAGGTAGACGGCTCCGCCGTGCTCCGCCGCGCTCTTGACAGCCGCGCGGGCATCGTCCGTGCGCAGGTACGTGGACCAGGCGTCAGGGAAACCGGCCCGGTCCGGTTGCTTTTGCATGATTCCGGCGACCGACTTGCCGTTCTTCAGCGCAGTGATGTAACCGCCGTATTTCTCCTGGTCGCCAGTTTCGAACGTCCAACCGAAAAGGTCACCGTAAAACGCCTGGGCCTTTCCGGTGTCGGAGGTCATCAGGTCGATCCAGCACGGTGCTCCGTTGGAGTGCTCGGGTGTTGGCATTGTGGACTCCTGTACTTTCTGCGGCGGTGAAAGGTACTGGCGGGGCGCCTTATCTTGGGACGGCGAAGCAGACACTGTGAGGGTATGCCTGAGCGCAGACGGTTTCAACGGGTTCCGGGTGCCCGCCCCGCGGGCGGCTGGTACCGGTGACGGGTGGGCGGGGCATCTGCAGGCCGGCGATACGAGTGAGGCCGGTTGGGGCAACCTCTCGATTGCCCCAACCGGCCCCTAAGCCGCGCAAACTCTGCGCTCCCGCGGAAGGTAAGAGATTCGAACTCTTGGTACGGGGTCACCGCACACTGGTTTTCAAGACCAGCTCCATCGGCCGCTCGGACAACCTTCCCTAACGAGTAGTGTTTCATAGGCAGTCGGCAGCAACAAAAACGCGGTTGCGCTCGCGGGCGCCGGTATCTCCTCCGCATATTCTGGGAGGAAGCGCTTCGGACATAATGTCCCGGCGGCGCAGCCGGGCCACACGGCCGCAATACGTTCGTTAGAAATCGGAGTTCTCCATGAAGGCTGTCTATATCTTAAGGCCGGGCGGACCCGAGGCCCTGGAGGTCCGCGAGGTCCCGTCCCCGGTGCCGGGTCCCGGTGAGGTGCTGATCGACGTCGTCGCCGCCGGACTAAACCGCGCCGACGTCCAGCAGCGCAAGGGCCTGTACCCGCCGCCGCCCGGAGCCTCGGAGGTTCCCGGGCTGGAAGTCTCCGGCCGGATCGCTGGCTTTGGTCCCGGAGTCACCAAACCGTTCTCCGTGGGCGACAAAGTCGTTGCGCTGCTGGCCGGCGGCGGCTATGCCCAGCAGGTTGCTGTACACGCGGGGCAGGTCCTGCGGGTCCCCGAGGGGATCGACCTTGTCACCGCAGCATCTTTGCCCGAAGTAGCGGCGACGGTCTATTCCAACCTGATCATGACAGCGCAGCTGCAGCCGGGTGAGACCGTCCTCATCCACGGGGCGACCGGCGGCATCGGCACTATGGCCATCCAGCTCGCGAAGGCGTTCGGTGCCGTGGTCGCCACGACGGCCGGCACCGCGGAGAAAGTCGGCACCGCCAAGGCGTTTCTTGGCGCAGACATCGCGATCAACTATGCGGAAGAAGACTTCCCGGAGAGCCTGCGCGCGCAAAATGGCGGCAAGGGCGCCGATGTTATTCTCGACGTCGTCGGAGCCAAGTACCTGGGACAGAACGTGGACGCGCTGGCGGAGTACGGGCGGCTGGTGGTGATCGGGCTGCAGGGCGGTGCCAAAGGCGAGCTGGATCTTGGCAAACTGCTGGGTAAGCGTGCTGCGATTATCGCGACGGCGTTGCGCCCGCGGCCCGTAGCGGAGAAGACCGTGATTATGGACGCCGTCCGCGACGGTGTCTGGCCGATGCTCGCCGATGGCCGGATCCGGCCGCTGGTGGCAAAGACCTTCCCGCTGGACCAGGTCGCTGAGGCGCACCGGTACTTCGACTCCGGTGACCATGTGGGCAAGATTCTGCTCCTCCTGTAAGCCGGGCCCGAGTCTCGGCCCGGCCGGCGGCGCCTCAAACACATTCTCTGGCGGGCATATCCGAATTGCTTGCGGAGAAGAAATGACTGTAATGTAATTCCATACGCGGTATACACGCGTCTTGGGGCGCGTGTATGCTGTCGTCCCGCTACCCTCCGGGAGCAACATGTCCATCCGTCACAGTCTCCTCGCCCTCCTGCAGGACCGGCCACACTATGGCTACCAGCTCAGGATCGAGTTCGAAGAGCGCACAGGGTCCTCCTGGCCCCTGAATATCGGGCAGGTCTACACGACTCTTGACCGCCTGGAGCGCGACGGGCTCGTCCGCAAGGATGGTGCCGACGGTGAGGGCCACATTGTTTACAGCATCACCGCGGACGGGCTTGCTGAAGTTACCCGCTGGTTCAGCTCCCCGGTGCAGCGGAGCAGTCCGCCGCGGAACGAACTGGCCATCAAGCTCGCGCTGGGGCTGACCTTGCCCGGTGTCAACGTCGGTGCCGCCATTCATGCCCAGCGTGCCGTGTCAGTCCGGGCCCTGCAGGACTACACCAAAGCCCGGCGTGAGACGGCATCCCAGCAACGCTCCATGGATACCGCCCGGCTGCTGGTACTCGATTCCTTGATCTTCCAGACCGAGGCCGAAGTGCGCTGGCTTGACCTTTGTGAGGCGCGGCTGATGCAGTTGACCGGCCCGTCCGCCTGAGTTCGGCCGTTCGACGCGTTTGCCGCACCGTTCACCGCTTCCGCCGAACCGGTTGGCGCGGAAGCCATACCCATGCACCACCTACGTTGGTAGGGTGCCTTGGGGCACCTCTGTCGGGGATTTGCCCAGTTGGTTTCTCAAGGAGGAGACATGGGCACAATGCCAGATGGCACGCCAAAGAACGTACTGGTCGACGACGGCATCACGCCGGACCCGTTGCTGCCGCCCACCGCGGTGGACGCCGGCGTAACCGAAGCCGAAGAGCGCAACTGGACGCCGGCCAAGATCGCCCTCTGGGCCGCGATCTCCCTGCTGGGTGCGGTGGCCTGGTTTATGCTCGCGATAGTGCGCGGCGAAACAGTCAACGCCATCTGGTTCGTGTTCGCCGCAGTGTGCACCTACCTGATCGGCTACCGCTTCTACTCCAAGGTCATCGAGCGCTACCTGACCAAACCGAACGACCGCCGCGCCACCCCGGCCGAGTACAAGGCCGACGGCAAAGACTACGTCCGTACGGACCGCAACGTGCTGTTCGGCCACCACTTTGCCGCTATCGCCGGTGCCGGCCCGCTCGTCGGTCCGATCATTGCCGCCCAGATGGGCTACCTTCCGGGCACCATTTGGATCATCCTCGGCGTCGTCCTGGCCGGTGCCGTCCAGGACTACCTCGTGCTGTTCTTCTCCATGCGCCGCGGCGGTCGCTCGCTGGGCCAGATGGCTCGCGAAGAGCTCGGGGTGATCGGCGGCACCGCTGCCCTGATCGCGACGCTCCTGATTATGGTGATCATCGTAGCGATCCTGGCCCTCGTCGTTGTGAACGCCCTCGGCGAGAGCCCCTGGGGCGTCTTTTCCGTGGGTATGACCATTCCGATCGCACTCTTTATGGGCGTGTACCTGCGCTACCTTCGGCCCGGCAAGGTTATGGAAGTCTCCCTCATCGGCTTCGTGCTGCTTATGGCGGCCATCATCGGCGGCGGCGCCGTCGCCGGCACCGAGTGGGGAGCGGCCTTCTTCCATCTGGACAAGGTCACCATCGCCTGGGGACTCATCATCTACGGCTTCATTGCCGCGATCCTGCCCGTCTGGCTGCTGCTTGCACCGCGCGACTACCTGTCCACGTTTATGAAGATCGGTGTGATCGCCATGCTGGCTGTGGCCGTCATCGTGGTCCGTCCGGAAGTCAACGTACCGGCGTTTAGCGAGTTCGCCAGCCGGGACAACGGACCGGTCCTGTCCGGGTCCCTGTTCCCGTTCCTGTTTGTCACAATCGCCTGCGGCGCGTTGTCCGGCTTCCATGCCCTGATCGCCTCCGGCACCACGCCGAAACTGATCGAGAAGGAACGCCAGACCCGGTTTATTGGCTACGGCGGCATGCTGATGGAATCCTTCGTCGCCATCATGGCCCTCGTTGCAGCGATCTCCATTGACCGCGGCCTGTACTTTGCCATGAACGCCCCGGCGGCGTTGACCGGCGGCACCGTGGAGACCGCCGCGCAGTGGGTCAACAGCCTGGGGCTGGCCGGCGTGAACATCAGCCCGGATTTCCTGGCCCAGACGGCCAAGGATGTGGGCGAGGAGAGCATTATTTCCCGCACCGGCGGCGCCCCCACCCTGGCCGTGGGTCTGGCCCACATCATGCAGCAGTTCATCGGCGGTACGGCCATGATGGCGTTCTGGTACCACTTCGCCATTATGTTCGAGGCCTTGTTCATTCTCACCGCCGTCGACGCCGGTACCCGGGTTGCGCGCTTTATGCTGCAGGACTCGATTGGCAACTTTGTCCCTAAGTTCAAGGAGCACTCCTGGCGCCCCGGCGCCTGGCTCTGCACCGCGATTATGGTCGCGGCCTGGGGCGCGGTGTTGCTGATGGGCGTCACCGATCCGCTGGGCGGCATTAACACCTTGTTCCCGCTGTTCGGCATAGCCAACCAACTGCTGGCAGCCATTGCCCTCTCGGTTTGTATGGCCATTGCGGCTAGGCGCGGATCCTTCAAGTACCTCTGGATTGTGGCGCTTCCCCTGGCTTTCGCAGCCGTTGTGACCATCACTGCCAGCTTCTACAAGATCTTCTCGCCGGTGCCCGCCGTGGGCTACTTCGCAAACAACGCAGCCTTCACCAAGGCCCTCGCGGACGGCAAGACCTCCTTCGGCACGGCCAAGACCCAGCTGGCCATGGAGGCCGTGGTCCGCAACACCATGATCCAGGGCTGGCTGTCGGTGATCTTTGTGGTGCTGAGCATCATCGTTATTATCACCGCGATCCTGGCCAGCGTGAAGGCGTTCCGCAATGCAACGCGCGGTTTGCCGAACCCGAATCATGAGGACCCAGCAGTCGCCTCGCGCGTTTTCGCTCCGGCCGGAGTGATCCCCACCCCGTCGGAGCGCGAGCTGATGGCCGAGTGGAACAAACTTCCGGCCGATCAGCGGTTCGAAAAGGCCGGCCAGCACTGATGCGGGCACGGAAATGAACGCCGTCGTTGTGGGGTTGCGGGGTTTCGCCCGCTACCTGGGCAGCGTTATGGGCGCGGATGCCTATTCGAAGTACTCGGCGCATCATGCGGCCTTGGGCCACGGCACGACGCCGATGACTGAGCGGGAGTTTTGGCGGGACCAGACGGACCGCCAGGACGCCAACCCGCAGGGCCGATGCTGCTGACCGGTTCGCACCGGCCGGCGTAGCTGAACTCAGCCGGCAGGGGACGGGCGACGCCGGGCACACAGGTGCCCGGCGTCGCCCTTCGCCGCAGCTGTGCGGGCTAGTTAAACACCCTCCGTGGACACTCCGCTGAGGGTTTCGATGTAGTCCAGGGTTTTGGGGCTGACATGCCGCACGGACGCAAGGGCCTGCCGGAGACCGGTCCTCCTGGCCGGGTCACCGAGTGCGCCGCGGAGATCCATGACGGTTTCGATGTCCTGATCCTCGAAAACGCCCGTTATGTCCTCGACCTGGGCGAGACGGCCAGGCGAGGGCCAGCTGATGACTTCAGCGAGCGTTCCCGTGTCGAGGTGCCGGCGGAATCCGCTGGTTGTGTCGGCATCCGGCCAGGTGTCGACCAGGGCGACAACGCGCGGCTTGACTGTCGAGTGGTAGTTCTGCCGGCGCTGCAGGGTGGCGTCGACAATGATGGCCCCGATATGGGCCCACCTGCGGCTGGATTCGGTCGCGGCGTCCGGGCCCTGGGGGTCCGTAAACGCCGGGCGGGTGGCCTCGTTGTGCTCGTTAGTCATAGGTGAATACTTCCACGTGCGGCAGCGGGCGTTGAGCTGCCTCAGCCCGGACCGGAGGGTGCAGCGCCGGAGGGGTGCGGGTGAGCGACTGCGTGGGCCCGGCCGGGTACGCCCGCAGCCGGGCACCCGGCTCGTGAGAGTATGAAGCCATGAGCGATCCGCACGACACTCAGACCGACGCCGTGGTACCTGTCGAGGGCACTGCCCTGGACTCCAGCCCGGACGGCGACGGCGTCCAGCCGGGAGACAAACAGCTGCCGGAACCGCTGCGCCCCTCGGACCCGAAGGACCCGGCACGGTCGCGGCGTGCCGCGGATACCCGGGAAAGGACTGGCCAGCTCCAGGACCTCGTCGATGAACCGGCGAAAGTGATGCGGATCGGCACCATGATGAAGCAGCTCCTGGACGAAGTGAAGTCTGCCCCGCTCGATGACGCCGCCCGCGCCCGGTTGGCCGAAATCCATCAGCGGTCCCTCAAGGAACTGGAAGACGGGCTCGCCCCGGAACTGGTCGAGGAACTGGAACGGATCACCCTTCCCTTTCCGGCGGAGGGGACCCCGTCGGACGCAGAACTGCGGATCGCCCAGGCCCAGCTGGTCGGCTGGCTGGAGGGCCTCTTCCACGGAATCCAAACCGCCCTCGCGGCCAAACACGCTGCCCGGGAGCAGGCCGTGGCGCAGGCGCAGCTCCGCCAGTTGCCGCCCGGCACCATGATCGCCCCCGGCGTGATTATCGGTGCGAACGGCGAGCCCCAGCGGGCGGCGGCGCCGGCACCGGGCGCGGAACCCTCCCGGCTTCCCGGGCCCGCAGACCCGGACCACGGTCCCGGCCAGTACCTGTAGGCGCCCGTGGGTTTTTTCAGCGCCGCCCGGCAGGGGCGGAAAGACGACGCCGAGCTTGGCAAGGGGCTCTGGCGGCGGGCCCACGACCGCTTCATCCGGGGCTTGGACCGCTACCACCAAATCCTCGAGGGGGTCGAGGACGAGGCCCTCTACGCCGAGCTCCTGGCGGTCGGCAACGAACTCTCGGCGCTCTCGGGACGGGTCCGGCAAATCTGTGTGGAGGCCCAGCGCCGGGCGCCGAGCGAGGGACTCGACATCCCGGGGACCATGACGGGAGTCCACCGGGCACTGTCAACGGCAGGAAATTCCCTGGCGACCACAGCCGAAGCAGCGGCGATGGTCCGCCTCGCAGTCCACCCGGTCCCCGCAGGAGCGGAGTCGGTTCGACGCCGCGCCCAGATGGTCCTGGAGCACGTCATCGACGCCGAACGCCGCCTTGCCCAGGCGTCGGCTTCGAGCTGACGGACGGGACGTGCGCCGGATACGCGGGAAAATTCCCGGTTAAGCGCCTAGCTTAGCTGCGCGGTTTCCACTGGCGCAGCGGCGTGGACGTTGGCACGATAGCCAGATGACTTCTTCACCGGTAATGACTTTTAATGACGGCAATACCATCCCCCAGCTCGGCTACGGCGTGTGGCAGGTTGAGGATGACGTCGCTGAGAAGGTTGTCGTCCAGGCCTTCGAGGCGGGCTTCCGCCACATCGATACCGCCAAGATCTACGGCAACGAAGCAGGCGTGGGCAGGGCCATCGCACGTTCAGGGCTCACGCCCGAGGAAATCTTCATCACCACCAAGCTGTGGAACGCGGACCAGGGCTACGAGTCCACGCTGAAGGCCTTCGAGGAATCCATGGAGCGCCTGGGCCTGAAGACCCTGGACATGTACCTGATCCACTGGATGCAGCCCAAGCAGGACAAGTATGTGGATACCTGGAAGGCCCTCATTGAACTGCAGAAGCAGGGGCGGGTGAAGACCATCGGTGTTTCCAACTTCACCAAGGAAGGTCTGCAGCGGCTGATCGACGAGACCGGTGTGGTGCCGGCCATTAACCAGATCGAACTGCACCCGTTCTTCAGCCAGGCCGAGTTGCGCGAATTCAACTCCTCCCACGGCATCCTCACCCAGGCCTGGTCGCCGCTGGGCCAGGGCGGCGAGCTGTTGGAGAGCCCTGTCATCGCTCAGATTGCGGCAAAGCACAACGCCACTCCGGCGCAGGTCGTTATCGCCTGGCACCTGGCCATCGGCAACGTCGTTATCCCCAAGTCGGTGACCGAATCCCGTATCCGCGAGAACTACGCGGCACTGGAGGTCACCTTGGACGAGACCGATGTTCAGGCCATCAACGGAATGGACAACTCTGCCGAGGGCGCCGGCCGCATTGGCGCGGACCCGGCAGTCTCGGACTTCGCCTAAAGCCACGCCGGCCAAGCCGCCGGCGAAGCGTGCAGCTGGGCCTTCACCCGAACCGGGTGGGGCCCATTCTGCTGTCCCGGGAGCGGAAGGCAACCCAGCTAGGCAGCCTTCCGGGCTTCCTCGACCGGAACGGCGTCAACCATTGCCCAGCCACGCTCGTCCGCGATCTGGCGGGCGGCGAAGCGTTCGGCGGCGTGGACGTCATCAAACGTCTCGGTGCGGATCCGGCCGCAGTCCGTGTCCAGGTACGTGACTTCGAAGTACTGGGTGCTTTCCATGGACTAAGTGTGCCGCCGGGCACTGACACTAAGTGGCCATCAGTCCGGCGTGTTGCCAATCCGCAGCACCCGTTCCCGTGCCAGGTCCTCGGCTCGCCGGGCCCTACCCGCCGCCCGATCAGCCTGCTGCGCTTGGGCAGCGGCCAGATCGCGCCGTTTCCTGGCCGCTTTGAGCTCCGGTTCGCACCGGGCCAGCTGCTCGCGCAGGTCCCGGGCCGTGTCGGAGAGTTCCGTTACCAGGGCAGTGGATTGGGCCAGCTCCGCATCACGCTGGCGGGCTTCATCGGCCGCCACGCTGGCTGTGTTTTCGGCTTCCTTCAGTGCGGCCCGTGCGCGTTCCTGCGCTGAGGGACTGGGCCGGCGCGGTTCCTCTCGGACGGCCTGCAGGCGGGGTCGCCCTGCAGCCTGCGGCGCAGTGGCTCCCGCCGGGGCGGCGTCGGAAGTCAGCACTCCGGTCCTGCTGGACTCACCGCCAGGGGCCGGCGCGGAATCCGGTGCCGGCGTTGCTGGTGGGACCAGCCCCGGGAGTGCTACCGCGTCCGAAAGGTCCACCGCGTCGACACCGTCGGCGGACAGGCCCCGGAGGAGGCGACCGGACTGCACGGCCGCAGCTGCTCCCTCGTCCGCAGTCGCCGCCCGCAGCGTCCCTTCGACGTCCGCAGCGGTCGCCCCGCTGATCGTCCTGCCCTGCTGCTGGGCCACGTCCCGTGCTGCCTGGACTGCGCCGGCGAGAAGCCGGCGCCGTGTCTGTCCCAGCCGGCGCAGTGTCGTGGCATCAAGGGAGGACTGTGCAGCACGCATCGACTCTCCCAGCTCGGCGAGTTGCCGAAGGGTCTCCGGTCGCCGGGTCGCGAGCATGTTCACGGACCATGCGGCCAAGGACGGCTTGGGCAGGGCACGCACGTCCGCGGCGAGGGAATTCTTCGTGTTTGTGGCGCCGGCCGCTTTGGCAGCGGCGGTCCGGGCGGGGACAAAGTCGTCTAACGGGAGGGCATAGAGCCGCGCCGCAACGTCCGCCAGTCCGCGCTCTGCCATGCAAGAATCATAGAAGCCCGGCCCGGGAATGCGGCCGCAAAGGGGCAGTTCTGCTGGAGATAAAGGGCGCACATGATTGAAATAGCGGGGCTTCCAGCCCACATTCTGCTCGTCCACGCGGTGGTCGTGCTGGCGCCGATCGCCGGTCTCGGCGCGATCGTATATGCCGTCGCACCACGCTGGCGGAACTACCTGGCCTGGCCGCTGGGAGTGCTTTCGCTGGGCCTGGTTCCCGTGTCCCTGCTCACCGCGCAGGCCGGGGAGCAGCTGCAGAACGCCCGGCCCTCATCTGCCTTGATCCGCGAGCATGTGGAGCAAGGGGACGTACTCAAGGCCGTCTCCGTGGTGTTCTTTGTGGTTATCGCGGCGACCCTGGTGGTCAGTTACGAGCCCATCGGCCGGTGGTTTGCCTTCCTGGGGCCCCTGCGGAGCAACCGTGCGGTCCGGCTGGCCCTCCTTGTCATCGCGGCGGCGGCGGGGGCCGTTTTCGTCTACCAAAGCATCGTAACCGGCCATTCCGGCTCGGCCTCGGTCTGGAGCACCTAAGCAGGACCCCACAGCCGGGCCGGGGCTGCAGCGATCAGTCCTGCCGCAGGGTCCGCGCCGAACGGCCCCGTTGCGGTTCGCGGATCCGGAACAACGCCACCACCAAGACCGAGAAGGCGATCAGCTGCAGGACGGCCACGGCCAGGATCAGCAGCGGACGGCTGCTATACAGCGAGCCGTACAGCCCACCGCCCGCCAGCGCCCCGGCACCTTCAAACGCCGCGAAGACTCCGTACGCCGTGCCCTGGCGCCCTTCCGGGACGAGGTCCGCGATAAGCGCCTTGACGGTGGAATCCTGGATACCTGTGGCCGTCCCCCAGACCAGGACTCCGGCAAATGCCAGGCCTGCGGCGGGCGCCAGCGCCAGCGGCGGGACTGCTGCGATCAGCAGGGGAAGCGCGAGGAGCGCCGCCGCCCCGGAACGGTCGTAAATGACGCCGCTCGCGAGGGCGCCGAGGGCTGCGGCTGCCATCGCCCCGGCGTACAGCAGCGGTACCACCGCCACTGGAACTCCCGCCGTCGTCGTGAGGTGGAAGGCGATAACACCGAACGCCACCAGGCCGGCGCTCCAGAAGAATGCGGCGACGGCGAACAGCAGAAAACCACGGGTGAAGACCGTCGCCGGTCGGTCGGCACCGGGCGGGGGTAAGGCGTCGACGGCGGCAGGAACGGATGACGGTACCCGGAGGCGCAGCCAGAACAGCATAAACATCGCTGCAGCTGCCGGCAGGGCCAGGACGGCGAAGGCCACCGACATGCTGCCGGTGGCGGCAAGTACTGCCGCGATCAGCACCGGCCCGAGGACCGCGCCGAGAAGGTCAAGTGATTTATGGACGGCGAAGCCGCGGCCCCGGCCGACTTGTTTGGTGACCGCTGCCAGCAGAACTGTCTTGGCCGGGCTGCGGATGGCCTTGCCAACGCGGTCTCCGATAATCAGAACGGACGCCAGCACCAATCCGGCTTCCCCGGCGAGCGGCGCCAAAGCGAGCAGGGGCACACAAACCGCGGTGAGCCCGTATCCGGCCAGCGTGAACGTCCAGTACCGGCGGGTGCGGTCCGCCCAGGGTCCGAACAGCAGCCGCAGTCCCTGCGCCGCGGCCTCGGCTGCGCCGGTCACAAGGCCAACGACCAGTGCAGAGGCGCCCAGCTGGGCCAGCAGCGGACCAGCCAGCGGCCGGGCGCCGTCGGAGACAATGTCGGCTGCCAGGCTCACCAGGCCAAAGCCGATCACCGGACCCCAGAGGCGGCGCCGGTTCGCGCCGGGCACGGCAGTGCCGGCCGCCGTCCTCTGACTCCGCTGTTCCATCTGCCAATGGTCGGCTGCTGACCGGCGCCAGGACAAGAGGCAGCCGGCCCGGGCCCGGAAGCGGGGCGCCGTCGGGGACCCGTCAGCCGTACCTGGGGGACAAAAAAGATCGGCCCCGGCGAAATCGCCGGGGCCGATCTTTGCAACTCGAGCTTCCTGCCAGAATCGAACTGGCGACCTTCTCATTACGAGTGAGACGCTCTACCAACTGAGCTAAGGAAGCATCCGCGTGAACCGCCCGGGTGGCCCGAACGCCTCATGCCAGAGATAACTGTAGTAGAGGCCTCCGGCCCGGTCAAAATGGGCTCAGCAGACCATGTTGTCCGCGGGGGTCTTTCCATCGACAAAGTAGCCGTCCACGGCGTTGCCGATGCAGTCGTTGGAGCGGCCGTAGGCCGTGTGGCCTTCACCCTTCCAGGTCAGCAGCGAGGCCGTGCCGAGTTGCTTGCGCAGGGAGCCGGCCCACTCCACCGGGGTCGCAGGGTCGCCGGTGGTGCCAACCACAACGATGTCGGTGGAACCCGTATATTCCACCGGGGCGGGCGTCCTGATGTTTTGGTACGGCCAGTCCGCGCAGCTTGTGCCGCCGTAGGCGAAGTAGGAGCCCAGCGTGGGCGAGAGTTCCCGCAGCTTTTGTTCTTCGGCACGCATCGAGGCTGTGTCCGCTGCCATCGGATAGTCGAGGCAGTTGATGGCATTAAAGGCGAAGGCCGAGTTGGAGGAGTAACTGCCGTCCGGTTCACGGTCGGCGCCGAAATCGGCGAGCCGGAGCATCGGGGTCATGTCGCCCTTGATGGCGCTGCCGAGGGCCTGCGTTAGGGCAGGCCAGTTGTCGTCGTTGTAGAACGGCAGGATAAAGCCGCTGACAAACATCGAAGCGTTGACGACCCGGCCGTCCTTGGCTGCCCTCGGATTCACCTCAACGCCCTTGATGATGTCCTGGATCTGGCCGATGGCCTGATCCGGGGTGCCGCTGAGCGGACAGCCGCTGTTATCGAGGCAGTCCGTTACGTAGGCCCGGATGGCCTTCTCGAATGCCTTCGCCTGCCCGCTGGTCAGGTCCTCGAAGCTGAGGGAGGGATCCATCGCGCCGTCAAGGACCATACGGCCAATGTTGTCCGGGAACAGGGAGGCATAGGTGGAACCTAAGAAGGTTCCGTAGGAGTAGCCGAGGTAGTTCAGCTTGCTGTCATTAAGCACACCGCGCAGGACGTCAAGGTCCTTGGCGGCGCTGACGGTGTCGACGTGGCCGAGCACCGGTCCGGTCTTTTCCGCACATTTGGCCGCGATGGCCTGGTTGTCCGCCATGGCTTCAGCGAGCCCCGCGTCGGTGTCCAAGGCGTAGACCTTGGCGCGGGAGGCGTCGCGTTCCTGGTCGGTGAGGCAGGTGACTGGGGCGGATCGTTTCACCCCGCGCGGATCGAAGCCGACGATGTCGTAGCTGGCCCGCACTTTCTCCGAGATATTGGTGGCGCCGGCGTCCCGCACGAAGTCGTAGCCGGAGCCGCCGGGGCCGCCGGGGTTGACCAGCAGGCTGCCTTTTTTGCTGTTGCCCGTCGTTGCCAGCTTCAGGGCCGCGATTTCGATGGTATCGCCGTCGGGCTTGCTGTAGTCCAAGGGCACTTTCACCTTGGTGCACTGGAAGTCGCCCTCGCAGCGGGTCCAGTTGAGCTGCTGGGAGTAGAAGCTGCGCAGTCCCTCCGGCGCTGCCGCGGCGATCGAGGGGTCGGCCGTCTGCTGGGCGTCCTTCGCGCCGCCGTCGCCAGTCCCGAAAAGACTGCAAGAAGACAGGATAAGTGCCATCACCAAGCCGAGCGCCAGAGCGCCGACCCCCCGCGCCCAGGCCGCGGGGGGTCGGCTTCTGGCGGGCAAAGATGGTTGCGTCATGCGGTTCTCCTTGGGAATGGAACGGGCAACTCGGAGCGGATGGAGCAGATCGAGCCGTGCAGGGTCAGATGAGGCTGGCGGCCATGGCCTCGATGGTCAGCAGCGGCGCCACGTTCGATGTGGTGATGCGGTTGCGGGCCTTGTTGATGGCGTCCATGCGGGCAAGAGTCGTTTCCGCGGTGGAATGCCCGGCGAACGCCACCAGTTCGGCCCTCAGCTCAATGTTGACCAGCTCCACGGCGTTCCCCAGCTGGATGATCAGCACATCCCGGTAAAAGGACAACAGATCGGTCAGGGTGCGGTCGAGGGAGTCTGTCACCGAACGCTTGGCGCGGCGTTTCTGATCGTCCTCAAGCTGTTTGACCTGGCCGCGCATGGCCGGCGGCAGCGTGCCGCTTTCGGGTGCTCCGAGGGTGGCCAGCAGGGCGGCTCTTTCGGCGGCGTCGCGCTCATCGTTGGAGCTGTTCGCCTCCTCGGTGGCGATCTTAACAAGCTTTTCCGCCATCAGGACGGCGGCGGTAACTCCCCGCAGGGCGAGGGGGAACCGCACTGTTTCGAGGCGGCGCTCACGGGCCTCGGGATCCCGGGCCAGCCGGCGCGCGATCCCAACATGGCTTTGAGCTGCCCGGGCCGCCCGTTCGGCGACGGCCGGGTCGACTCCGTCGCGCCTGACCAGCAGGGCAGCGACATCGGCAGCAGGCGGAAGCCGCAAGGCCACTGCCCGGCAGCGGGAGCGGATAGTAACCAGGACATCGGCAGGGGACGGCGCACACAGCATCCAAATGGTGCGCGGGGTGGGTTCCTCGATGGCCTTGAGCAGTACGTTGGTGGTGCGTTCCGCCATCCGGTCCGCGTCCTCGACGACGATGATCCGCCACCGGGCCGAGGACGGCCGGTTCCCTGCCGTGGAAACCAGCTCCCGGGCCTCATCGATGGTGATGGTGACCTTTTCGGTGCGCACAAAGGCCACATCCGAGTGGGTTTCACCCAGGATGGTCAGGCACGCCGCGCACTCGCCGCAGCCGCGCAGGCGGACATCGTCCTGATCGCAGTTCAACGCTGCAGCGAAAGCCTTCGCAGCGTTGGACCGGCCGGACCCGGGCGGTCCGGTGAAAAGCCACGCATGGCTCAGCCCCGCACCTTGGGTCGCCTGGCGCAGTTGGGCCACAACAGCGGGCTGGCCCTGCAGATCATCCCAGACACTCATACGCCCGCACCCAGGTGCCGGGACAGCAGGGTTTCGACCCTGTCGAGGATCCGTGCCGCCAGCTGCTCGACCGGGAGGCCGGCCGGGAGCACCAGATACTGCCCGGGCCGGGCCTCTGCCAGGTCCAGGAAGGAGGCGCGGATCCGGGCGTGGAACTCGTCCGCTTCGGATTCCAGCCGGTCCTCGGCCGCGTCGCCGGCGGTCCGGCGGCGGCGGCCCACTGCAGGGTCGACGTCGAGCAGAACCGTCAGATCCGGTTGCAGGCCCGAGGTGGCCCACTCGTTGATGCGTCGGACCGCATCGGTGCCAAGGTCCCGGCCGGCGCCCTGGTAGGCGACCGAGGAGTCGATATAGCGGTCGCTGAGGACGATTTCACCGCGTTCGAGGGCTGGGCGGATGACCTGGCCCGCGTGGGCGGCGCGGGACGCCGCGAAGATCAACGCTTCGGTGTGCGCGTCGATGTGGCCGTGGCCGTGGTCCAGGACCAGGGAACGAAGTTTTTCCCCGATCGGGGTGCCACCGGGCTCCCGGGTCCGCAGCACCGTGCGGCCGCGCGATTCAAGGGCCGCTGCCAGCTCGGCTGCCTGCGTGGACTTGCCGGCGCCGTCGCCGCCCTCAAAGGCGATAAACAGTCCGGGGTTCTGGGTAGTCACCGCTCTAGACTACCGACAATCCCTGACAGCAGCGCGCTCCGGCGTCACACCTTGGCCGCCCCGCAACGCGCCAAAGTACGCTGTGACCATGAGTCTTTCCGAAGAACAGGCAGCGGCCCTCTCCGCAGAAACACTGGTTGTGGCGGCGGGCCGCCCGCCGCGTGAACGCGATGAACCGGTCAACCCTCCGCTGGTGCTCTCATCGACCTATTTTGGCACGGGACCCCTGGGCGACGGCGACCGCGGCTACGGCCGCTATTCCAATCCCACCTGGGATCCCTTCGAGCAAGCCCTCGGTCAGTTGGAGGGAGCCGAACTCCCGGGCCTGCTTTATGCGTCCGGCCTCGCTGCCGTCAGCTCCGCCCTGTCCCTGGTACCGGCCGGCGGGGTCCTGGTTATGCCCTCGCACAGCTACGCCGGATCCCTGGTGATGGCCACGGAACTTGCCGGGAAGGGTTTCCTGGACCTGCGCACCGTGGACATCGCGGACACCGACGCGGTCCTGGCGCAGCTTTCGCCGGCGGACGGGCGGCCCGCCAGCATGCTCTGGCTGGAGAGCCCCACCAACCCCATGCTCGGTGTCGCGGACATCCGGGCGCTCACGGCCGCCGCCCACGCCGCGGGCGCGGTGGTTGTCACGGACAACACCTTCTCCACCCCGCTGGTGCAGCAGCCACTGGCGCTGGGCTCCGACGTTGTGCTGCATTCGGTGACGAAGTACCTCTCCGGCCACTCCGATGTTGTGCTGGGCGCCCTGGTGACGTCCGACGCCGGGCTCCGCGCCGCGCTGCTGCACCACCGCACCATCCACGGCGGCATTGCAGGGCCCTTCGAGGCCTGGCTGGCGCTGCGCGGGCTGCGCACGCTGGCCCTGCGGGTGGAGCGGTCGCAGGCTTCGGCAGCGGTCCTCGCGGAGCGGCTCAGCACCCACCCCAGGGTCGGTGGCATCCGTTTCCCCGGCCTTGCCTCCGATCCCGGCCACAGCCGGGCCAAGAGCCAAATGAAGGGCTTCGGCTCCGTGCTGTGTATTGAAGTGGCTCCCGTGGCCGGTCCCGCGGGCACCCTGAGCGGTGCCGATGCCGCGGACCGGATGATCCGTGCACTGCGGCTGTGGCTGCCGGCCACCTCTCTGGGCGGCGTGGAGTCCCTGATCGAACGGCGGCGCCGGCACACCGCCGAGCCGGCCAGTGTGCCGGACAACCTGGTCCGTATGAGCGTAGGAATAGAAAACGTCGAGGACCTTTGGGCCGATTTGGAGCAGGCCCTGGCGGGCTTGGCCAGCTAGGCTGGGGTCATGGACGGAAGAGCGCTTATTTACTATGTTGAAACAGGGATCTATTTTCTCTTGGCCCTGGTAGCACTTGCCCTTGAGGTGTGGGCGTTCTTCGATTGCCTGCGGCACAAAGCGAACGTCTTTGAGGCCGTCTCCAAGCGCACCAAGACGTTCTGGCTCGCCCTCACCGGCGGTGCCATGGCCGTGGGCCTGCTTTCCCTGGTGGGCGGCGGCGGCGGAGGCCTTTTGGGCCCGCTGGGGTTGTTCGGGCTCGTCGCCGTAACGGCGGCCTCCGTGTACCTGGCCGACGTCCGGCCTGCAGTCAAGGACGCCGGCCGCGGCGGCAGCCGCAACATGGGCCCTTACGGACCCTGGTAGTCCCCAGCCACCGGCAACCATTCAGGGCCCGGGCGCAACCGCGTTCCAGGCCACTGTTAGCTCGCCCAGCCGCCACCGGCCGGGTCCGTCCCGGACCGGCCAGCCGCCATCGAGCAGTGAACGGCACATGGAAGTCCACCGCTGCCGGTTCCCGAACGACGCAAGGGGCGCAGCGTCCAGCCAGGCCTTGTCCATTGCCTGCAGGAAGGCCTGAATCCTTTCGCCCGGAACGTTACGGTGGATCAGGGCTTTCGGCAGTCGCTCGGCCACTTCCGAGGGCAGTACAAAACTCCCGAACCGCATGGACAGGCTCAAGCTCAGCGGTTGCCGGGCGTCCAGTGCTACCCAGGTCACCCGGCGGCCGATCTCGTCGCAGGTCCCGTCGATGAACAGCCCGTCCGGGGCCAGACGCCCCTGCACCAGCCGCCAGATCGCGGCGACGTCCGTTTCCTCATATTGCCGCAGCACATTAAACGCCCGCACCAGGACCGGCCGGCCGGCCACCGGCAGTTCGAAGCCGCCGAGCTGGAAGCTAAGCCCCGGCCGTTCCAGTTCCTTGGCCAGGCGGACCCGTTCCGGCTCGATTTCGATGCCGACCACACGCACATCGGGACGGATCACGGACAGCCGTTCAAAGAGTTCGACGGCGGTCGCCGGGGAAGCCCCGTAACCCAGGTCCACCACGAGGGGATCGTCCGCCGCGCGCAGCCGCCAGGCCTGCGGACCGGTCAGCCAGCGGTCCAGCCGCCGCATCCGGTTGGGGTTGGTGGTGCCCCGGGTAATGTTGCCCACCGGCCTGCCCGTTCGGGGTCCGTTCCTGGCCACGCCCTGGTTCCGCGGGGGCGATACCCGCTCTGCCTTTTGCACCACACGCCAACCATATCTTCCAGTGCCGTGCCGGTCCGGAACGGCAGTTGATGCCGGCCCGGAACGGCACCGAATGAATCCGGCGGTGCCGCACTGTCCGGTCGATGTAACGCTGAGCCACTGCCGGGACCGCTCGGCTAGGATGAAAACCATGACATATCAGCTGATTCTGCTGCGCCACGGCCACAGCGAATGGAACGCCAAGAACCTGTTCACCGGCTGGGTGGACGTTGACCTCAACGACCAGGGCCGGGCCGAAGCGGTTCGCGGCGGCGAGCTTCTTGTGGAGAACAACATCCTCCCGGACGTCCTGTACACCTCACTGCTGAAGCGGGCCATCAACACCGCCAACATCACCCTCGACAAAGCCGACCGGGGCTGGATCCCGGTCAAGCGGGACTGGCGGCTCAATGAGCGCCACTATGGCGCGCTGCAGGGCAAGGACAAAGCCCAGACCCTCGCCGAATACGGCGAAGAGCAGTTTATGACCTGGCGCCGGTCCTATGACACCCCGCCGCCGCCCCTGCCCGACGACTCCGAGTTCTCCCAGGCGCATGATCCGCGCTACGCGGACCTCGGCGCCGCGCTGCCCCGCACCGAGTGCCTCAAAGACGTCCTGGTCCGCCTGCTGCCCTACTGGGAATCCGACATCAGGGAAGACCTCAAGGCCGGTAAAACAGTACTGGTCACGGCCCACGGCAACTCGCTGCGTGCCCTCGTCAAGCACCTTGACGGCATCAGCGACGAAGCCATCGCCGGACTGAACATCCCCACCGGAATCCCGTTGGTCTACGAACTGGACGAGGACTTCAAGCCGCTCAACCCGGGCGGCACCTACCTCGATCCCGAGGCCGCGGCCGCAGCCATCCAGGCCGTCGCGAACCAGGGCAAGAAGTAGCGCCTGCGGCATAATCGCCGATTCAACGACGACGGCCGGTCACCCCAAGGTGACCGGCCGTCGTCGTACTCTTCGCCGTTCAAACGGCCGAGTGGTTAGCTGTGTTCGATGCCGTTCGGCTGCCAGGCGCCGGTGACCAGGTAAGTGACCTTTTGCGCGACGGACACGCCGTGGTCCGCGAAGCGCTCGAAGTAGCGGCTGGCGAGGGCGACGTCGACAGTCGTCGCGGGGGACTCGTGCCAGTCACTGCGGGCGATAGCTTTGAAGACGCTCAGGTGCAGATCATTGACGGCGCTGTTGGCTTTCATGATGTCCCGGGCGAATTCAAGGTCGCGGGTTTCCAGCAGTGAGGTGAGCTTGCGTGCGATCAGAAGGTCGTGCTCGGCGAAGCTCATAAACGTGTCGCGCAGCTGTGCGGGGACCACTGTGGCGGGGTAGCGGAGCCGGGCAAGCTGGGCAAGGTGACGGGCGAGGTCGCCCATTCGCTCCAGCGAGGCACTCATGCGGAGGGAGCCTACGATCATCCGCAGGTCGCTTGCCACCGGGCCCTGCAGGGCGAGAATGTCGATGGCGCGCTCGTCCAGGCTGTTCTGCAGGAAGTCGATCCGGGCATCGGCCGCGATGACGTCCTCGGCCAGATCGATGTCGGCGCCATCGAAGGCAGCGGTGGCCTTCTCCACAGCCTCACTGACCAGCATTGAGATTTCTACGAGCTGTTCCCCGACTTGGGTGAGTTCTTCCTGAAAAACCTTGCGCACGTGTGCGTCCTTTCCCTTGAAACATCGTCGGCCGTCGCGGCGGTCGACCCATTTCGTTTCACCTATCGGCGCTTCAACTGTTCAGTCTTCCAGCGCCTGGTGAACTGTTGCGCCCCTAAAGGTGAACGTTAGCTGAACCACGCCGGGAATGGCGGGAGATTAGCCGTTCCGACGCGGGCCAGCGCATAAGCTGGGGCCGTGGACCCTATGCTTATCGGCGTGATCGCCGGCCTGATCGGCCTCTCGCTTGGCGTCTTCGGCGTGCTCGCCTTCCGGGTCAGCGAGCAGCAGCGCAAGCTGGTGGACGTGGAGTCTGAGGAGCCGGCGCTTCCGCAGGGCGCCGCCGAGGTGCTGGCCGCCGTCGGCAGGGCTTTTGTTGTGGTGGACGCGATCGACGGCGTCGTCCGCGCCAGCCCGGCCGCCTACGCCTACGGGCTGGTTCGCGGCCACACCCTGGTCCATGACCAGCTTCTGGAGATGACTGCCAAAGTGCGTCGCGACGGCGTCATCCTTGAACGGATCCTCGAACTTCCCCGGGGCCCGCTGGGGCAGGGAACCATGGTGGTCCAGGTGCGCGCGGCAGTGATCGCTGAGGACTACATCCTCCTGCTGGCCGACGACCGGACCGAGTTCACCCGCACCGAGGAAGTTCGCAATGACTTTGTTGCCAACGTGTCCCATGAATTGAAGACACCCGTCGGCGCCATTTCGCTGCTGGCGGAGGCGCTGGAGTCCTCCGCGGACGACCCCGACGCCGTACGCCGCTTCGCCAGGCGTACCCACAAGGAATCCATGCGCCTGGCAGCCCTGGTCCAGGACATCATCGAGCTGTCCCGGCTGCAGGGCTCAAATGTTGCAAAGCAGGGCCGTGCGGTGGATATCAATACCGTCGTCGCCGAGGCAGTGGACCGCTCCCAGCTGCCGGCCGAGAGTAAGAACATCGATCTGGTAGTGGCCGGCCGCACCGAGGCGATGGTTTACGGCGACCAGGACCAGCTGGTGACCGCCCTGCGCAACCTGATCGATAACGCGATCCGGTACTCCCCGGAAAACACCAGGGTCGGAGTCGGGATCCGGGTCAAGGACGGCCTCGTGGCCGTTTCCGTGACGGACCAGGGCGGGGGCCTCAGCCCCGAGGACCAGGAACGGGTCTTTGAGCGCTTTTACCGGGTGGACGCGGCACGGTCGCGCCACACCGGCGGTACCGGACTGGGCCTGAGCATCGTCAAGCACGTTGTCGCCAACCACGGCGGCGAGGTGACGCTCTGGTCCAAGCCCGGGCAGGGCTCCACGTTCACGATCCGGCTTCCGGAGCTGGAGGGGCAGGACGTCGGCGACGGTTCGGACGCGCAGGCGCCTGCGGACCGGGCAGCCGAGCAGTCCACTGCCCGCGGTCCGTCCGAGCATCCCAGACCACCACGACGGGACGCCGCCGGCGCCCATGAGCAAGGAGCTACCGCTTGAGCAGAATTCTTATTGTCGAGGACGAAGAGTCATTCAGCGACCCGCTGTCATATCTCTTGGGCAAGGAAGGGTTCGAGGTGGCGATTGTAGACAACGGTCTGGACGCCATCACCGAATTCGACCGGAACGGTGCCGACCTGGTGCTGCTGGACCTGCAGCTGCCCGGGCAGTCAGGCACCGAAGTCTGCCGGCAGCTGAGGCAGCGCTCATCGGTCCCGGTCATCATGCTGACCGCGAAGGACGCAGAGATTGACAAGGTTGTTGGGCTGGAACTCGGCGCCGACGACTACGTCACCAAGCCCTACTCTTCCCGGGAGCTGGTGGCACGGGTCCGGGCTGTGCTGCGCCGCCAGGGTGAGCCTGAGGAACTGGTGTCCAGCACAGTACAGGCCGGGCCGGTCCGGATGGACATTGAGCGGCACGTGGTCACGGTAAGCAGTGAGCAAGTGTCCTTGCCGCTCAAGGAATTTGAACTGCTGGAAATGCTGCTGCGGAACTCCGGCCGCGTCCTGACCCGGGGGCAGCTGATTGACCGGGTTTGGGGGTCTGATTACGTGGGGGACACCAAGACCCTGGATGTCCACGTTAAGCGGCTTCGCAGCAAGATCGAGCCGGATCCTTCGGCGCCGCGGCACCTGATCACGGTTCGCGGCCTGGGTTATAAGTTCGAGCCGTAAGCCCTGACCGGTCCAAATAACTAAAGCGAGGGGCGCCGGGTCTGGATATTTCACACCCGGCGCCCCTCGCTTTAGTAAAAAGCTCTTGGTTCTAGCTTCCCGACGGCGTCGGCGTCGAGGTAGGCGTCGTCGCGGCAGAGTCGGTCGGAGTGGCGGACGACGTCGGAGTGGCCGACTCGGTCGGCGTGGCGGTTGGCAGGTACTGCTTGTAGTCGGAGATCGTGGCGTCCAGTACCGGGACCTTGAATGTGGTGCTCTGGTTAGTGCCGTCCTCGCGGAGGCTAACCTCGACGAGGGAGCCCGGGGCGCCGCCGGTGGTGCTCAGGATCGCCTCGTCGGTGGATTCGTTCAGCAGTGTGTACGAGTTCTTTTTGACCGGGACCTGGGTCTGGGAGCCGGCCGAACCCCGGATGGTCAGGGTCACGTCGGTGGAGGACGAGTTGTAGACAGCGCCGACGACGCGGCCGGGCTTGTCTTCAGCGGAGGAGATGATCATCATGTTGCGCAACTGCAACGGCCCAACGTTGGCCTGGGTTCCATCTGACGCAGCATACTGCTGGGAGGTCTGCTGGGGGTTGATGTAGCCGCAGCCCGTTACGGACAGCAGGCTGATGGCCAGAGCAGCCGTCGCGATTGCCAGCTTGCCGCGCTGGCCCCGGTTGGAAGCAGAGAAACCCACGTCACGCACTCCTTGAGAGTCTTGGAACATTATTCAGCCATAGCCTATCGGCAATCCTGGTCAAACCATGATTCGGGCGGGACGCAATCCTGCAGACTCGTGGGCCTGCCCGCCACGCACGCGGTGTCCCGGCACTCTTGGCAAAGGACTTTCAATACACTAATATCCGCTTTCGTCAAGAGGTCTAACGGGGTCGATTAAGGCCATTTTCCCCGTATTCATGCGGTTCTTGGGCGGGTTCCATGGCAGTTGTATGCCTTAAACGTGATAAACTGGTCTGCGGGAAAGGGGAATGTCCACATGGTTTTTGAGGTCGGCGAGACAGTAGTTTACCCTCACCACGGTGCAGCAAAAATTGAAGAAATCAAGATGCGCACTGTCAAGGGCGAAGAGAAGATGTATCTCAAGCTCAAGGTGGCTCAGGGTGATCTGACCATTGAAGTTCCAGCAGAAAACGTTGACCTAGTTGGGGTCCGGGACGTAGTGGGCAAAGAAGGTCTGGAGCACGTATTTGAAGTGCTGCGGGCCGAGTTCACTGAAGAACCCACCAACTGGTCACGTCGATACAAGGCAAACCTGGAGAAGCTTGCTTCCGGTGACGTCATCAAAGTGGCAGAGGTCGTTCGTGACCTGTGGCGCCGCGATCACGACCGGGGTCTCTCCGCAGGGGAGAAGCGCATGCTGGCCAAGGCACGCCAGATTCTGATTTCAGAACTGGCGCTGGCCGAGAAGACCGACGAAGAGAAGGCTGCAAGCGTTCTCGACGAGGTTTTGGCTTCCTAAACAAGAGTTGAACAGAAAAGAACTAAACCCCGGTAGCCTAGCGGCTGCCGGGGTTTCTTGTGCCCGCCTGATAGCGCAGTGGGATGCCGCTCGCGCCGCGACGTAGTCTTGTGCGCATGGACTCTGCACCAAAAACCCCCGTCACCGCGGTCATCGTTGTGGCTGCCGGCTCCGGCCAGCGCCTGGGCTACGGGATGCCCAAAGCCAAGGTCCCGTTGGGCGGGGACAGCATCCTCACCCACGCCCTGCGGGGCGTCGCCGGATCCGGCATTGCGCAGCAGATTTGCGTCGCCATCCCGCCCGGCGACCCGGAGCTCCTCGCCCTCTGCGAGGCCTTCACCCGGGAGCTCAAGGCCGAGCGGCCGGACACGCCCGGTGACGGCGAAGCCGGAGATGTCCCGGTGGTGACAATTGTCGACGGCGGTGCCACCCGTGCCGAGTCGGTCCGCGCCGGGCTGGCAGCGCTCTTGCCGGCCACCGAAGCTGTCCTGGTGCACGACGCCGCCCGAGCACTGACGCCGGAAGCTGTTTTCCACCGGGTGTCCCGCGCCCTTACGGCCGGCGCGCTGGCCGTCATTCCCGTTATGCCCGTGGTGGACACGGTCAAAACCGTGCAGCCGACGTCCGGCGACGGCGCCGCGATCGCCCCGGAACTTGTCACCGGCACCGCTGCCCGGGAAACCCTGCGGGCGGTGCAGACCCCGCAGGGCTTTGAGCTTGCGACCCTGCGGCGCGCCCACGCGGCGGCAGCCGCCTTCGACGCCGGACAGGCCGCGGCCGTCACCGATGACGCCATGCTGGTGGAACTGTTGGGCGTCCCGGTCCACGCGGTGCGCGGCGCCAGCCAATCGCTGAAGATCACCACCCCGCTGGACCTGATCATCGCCGAGGGGCTACTGGAAGGCCCGCTGGGCGTCCGCTGGGTGGAAGGCTGAGCATGTCCGGAACGCAGAAACCGCCGTTGCCCCTCATCCCGCGGACCGGAATCGGCATCGACGTCCACGCCTACGCCCCAGCGGACGCGCCCCAGCCGCTCTGGCTTGGCGGCCTGTTCTGGGACCGGGAACGGGGACTGTCCGGCCACTCGGACGGCGACCCCGTCGCCCACGCTGCCGCCGACGCCCTGTTCTCTGCCTGCGGTATCGGTGACCTGGGCACCCATTTCGGTACCGACCGCCCGGAGTACGCCGGCGCCTCAGGGGTGACCCTGCTGGCCGAGGCTGCCCGGATCGTCCGCGCCGCAGGCTTCGAAATCGGCAACATCGCCGTGCAGTTCGTCGCCAACAGGCCCAAGTTCGGCCCCCGCCGGGAGGAATCCCAACGGGTTCTCAGCAAAGCAGCAGGCGCGCCGGTCAGCGTCTCGGCAACCACAAGCGACGGACTTGGATTTACCGGCCGCGGCGAAGGGATTTCAGCCATGGCGACCGCCCTCGTTTACCCTGCCAAGCCCGCGCCCCAGGAATCGGTCGCCTAGGCTTGACGGAAGATCCCTTCCCGCAAGACCAGGAGACCTCCCGTGAAAAAGCTGCTGCCCGCCGTCGTCGTTCTGGCCGGACTGCTGCTGACCGGCTGCACCGCGACACCGAAGATGGGACTCCCGGAGAGCTGCGCGTTCCTCAACAAGGACACCTTCGTCCCCACCGGCAACCAGCAGCAAAAGGCTGAGCAGATCTCCAAGCACTACCAGGAGGTCGCGGACAAGGTGGCGTCCGAGGTGGCCGACCCGATCCAGAAGATGGCGGACATCATGACGGCGGTGGCGGGCACCTCGCTCGGGGCCACGAGCGCCGAGCAGACCAAGCAGTTGACGGAACAGAACAACAGGATCGGCGAGTACTGCAAGTAGTCGCCCGGGGTGCTCCGCACGCCGGGGCTTGGATCCCCATCGGCTAATCTGGAGCGGTGACCCTGCGCTTCTATGACACTGCATCCGCCGAAGTCCGTGACTTCGTCCCCCTGGTTCCGGGCAAAGTGAGCCTCTACTACTGCGGCGCCACGGTGCAGGGCATGCCGCACGTCGGCCACATCCGCTCTGCCATCGCCTTTGACCAGCTCACCCGCTGGCTGCAGTACCGTGGCTTCCGCGTTACCGCGGTCCGCAACGTCACCGACATCGACGACAAGATTCTGGCCAAGTCGGCGGATTCGTTCGCCCCTGACTTTGAGGACGAACCGGGCGCCGTCCGGAATGAGGAATGGTGGGCACTGGCCTACCGTTACGAGCAGGAATTCCTCAAGGCCTATGACACCCTTGGCGTCGCCCGCCCCACGTACGAACCTCGGGCCACCGGCCACATCCCGGAAATGCATGCACTGATCGCCCGATTGATCGACCGCGGCCACGCCTACCCGGCCCTGGATAACTCCGGGGATGTCTACTTCGATGTCCGCTCCTGGCCCAAGTACGGCTCCCTGACGCGGCAGAACATCGATGACATGCAGGGCGCGGCCGACGCCGACCAGCGCGGGAAAAAGGACGCCCGCGACTTCGCGCTCTGGAAGGGCCACAAAGACGGGGAACCGACGACGGCGGGCTGGGACTCGCCGTGGGGCACCGGCCGGCCCGGCTGGCACCTGGAATGCTCCGCGATGGCGGGCAAGTACCTCGGAAACGGGTTCGACATCCACGGCGGCGGGCTGGACCTGCGCTTCCCGCACCATGAAAACGAGATGGCCCAGTCCCAGGCCGCCGGCCACGGCTTCGCGAACTTCTGGATGCACAACGGCATGGTCACCTACGCCGGCGAGAAAATGTCCAAGTCCATCGGCAACACCATCAGCCCCGCCGAAATGCTGGATTTGGCCCCGGCACGGGTTGTCCGCTATTACCTCGGGCAGGCGCAGTACCGCTCCGTGCTGGATTACCAGCCAACGTCGCTGCAGGAAGCCGCAGCCGCCGTCGAGCGCATCGAAGGGTTCATCAGCCGCGCCGTCCGGGCCCTCGCCGACGGCGGAAGCTACGGCTTCGCCACCTACGGGAAAGTACCCGAAGCCTTCGAACGCGCCATGGACGATGACCTCAACGTGCCCCAGGCCCTCGCCGTCCTGCACGAGACCGTTCGGGCCGGCAACACCGCCCTGACCGCCGGCCGGCCCGACGAGGCCCGGCAGGCGCTGGACAGTGTCACGGATATGCTGCGTGTCCTTGGTCTCCATAACACCGCGCGGCCCGCTGTGGACGAGGAAGGCAACGAGGCCCTCGCCGTGCTGGTCGAGGCACAGCTCGCGGCCAGGGCGCAGGCCCGCGGCAGCAAGGACTGGGCCGCCTCCGACGCCATCCGCGATACCCTCTCCGCCGCCGGCGTTGTGGTCGAGGACGGCCCGGACGGCGCCAGCTGGAGCCTCAAGCGCGGCTGATGCCCGGCCGGCGGGTGGCCTCCGGCCAGGCGGAATGCCGACCCCGGATCTCCCTGCCGGTCGAGGATTTAACTCGAGTCAGTAGACTGGAGTTCAGACTTGTCAACTAATCGCGTATTTAAAGGGTGAAACTCATGGCCAATAACGGTCGCCGCTCGGTCAAAATGAAGAAGGGCCCCACTGTCGGAACCGGCGGTCACGGCCGCAAGGCACTTGAAGGCAAGGGGCCCACCCCCAAGGCCGAGGACCGCCCCTACCACAAAGCGCACAAGAACAAGCAGCTTGCTGACCGGTCCGCGGCCAAACGACCGGGAGCTCCGCGCAACGCCGGCGCCCGCTACGGCCCCAAGGGCCGTGCCACTGAAGAAGTCGTCACCGGACGCAACTCGGTTGTGGAGGCGCTGCGCGCCGGGATCCCGGCCAAGGCCCTGCACGTGGCAATCCGCATCGAGATGGATGACCGCGTCAAGGAGTCCCTCAAGCTCGCTGCTGAGCGCGGCATCCCGCTGCTCGAAACCGGCAAGCCCGAGCTGGACCGAATGACCGACGACGCCATCCACCAGGGCCTTGTCCTGCAGATCCCGCCCTATGAATACCAGGACGCCTACGAGCTTGCCGAGGAGACTCTCGGAAGCTGGAAGAAGGGCCACGTAGCCAACGCGCCGCTTTTCGTCGCGCTCGACGGCATCACCGACCCCCGTAACCTCGGCGCGATCATCCGCTCGGTTTCGGCTTTCAGCGGCCACGGCGTCATCGTTCCCGAGCGCCGCTCCGTCGGCGTCACGGCCTCGGCTTGGAAGACCAGCGCCGGTGCCGCCGTCCGCGTTCCCGTTGCACGTGCGGCCAACCTGAACAACACACTGAAGGCCTTCAAGAGCATGGGCATTTATGTTCTCGGGCTCGACGGCGACGGCGACGTCTCACTCCCGGACCTCGCCCTGGCCACGGAGCCGGTCTGCATCGTCGTTGGTTCCGAGGGCAAGGGCCTCAGCCGCCTGGTCCGCGAAAACTGCGACCAGATCGTTTCCATCCCGATTGACTCGGCGATGGAATCGCTCAACGCCTCCATGGCGGTCGGCATCTCCCTCTACGAGATCTCCCGTCAGCGGGCCGCTAAGTAACGACCGCTCGTTGCTGCGGCTCTGACGCTCTCTCACGTTTGGCGACGCTTTTGGGGACGCTCTCTCACGTTTGGTGCCGGTTTTGGGGACGCTCTCTCACCTTTGACGCAGCTTTTGGGGACGCTCTCTCCCCTTTGGTGCGGGAGCGTTTCCTGATGAGTCGCGAAAGGTGCGGGAGCGTTTCCTGATGAGTCGCGAAAGGTGCGGGAGCGTCGGTTCTCCCACCGCTGTCCGCGGCAGGGACCCGAAATCCCCGCGCCAAGCCTAGAACCTGTGGCGGTTGGTGAGCACCGGGAGTTTGGCCCGGGCGTCCTTGACAACGCCGGGATCCAGCTCGGTGAACAACAGGCCGGGTGCGGCGTCGAGCTCGGCCAGGACGTTTCCGAAGGGGGACACCACAACCGAGTGCCCGACGCCGGTGGGCGCCGCGCCCTTGGGCTCGATGCCCTGGCTGGCCGGGTCGCCCTGGCCGCAGGCGAGGACCAGGGTGGTGGAATCCAGCGCGCGGGCACGGGCCAGGAGCTTCCATTGCTCGGCCTTGCCGGGGCCGGATCCCCAGGAAGCGCAGACGATGTTCACGTCGGCGCCGCGGTCCGCATTCTCGGTGAACAGATCCGGGAAACGGAGGTCATAGCAGGTGGTCAGGCCGAAGGTCATGCCTTCGAATTCGAAAGTGACCGGTTCGTCCCCGGCGTCGACGGTGTCTGATTCCGCGAAGCCGAAGGCATCGAAGAGGTGGATCTTGTCGTAGCTGGCTTCGATTCCCCGGCCGGTGACCAAGAGCGTGTTGCGTACCTTGGCGCCGTCGTCGGCAGCCCCCGGCGTGAACATCCCTGCGATGATAAGGATCTCCTGTTCGTCCGCAATGGCGCGCACTCGTGTTGCCCACGGGCCGTCCAGCGGCTCGGCGATGTCCAGCAGCGAGTTGCCGAAGGCACGCATCGTGGCCTCGGGAAACACAACGAGTTCGGCGCCGCCGGCCTTGGCCCGAATGGAGTAGTCCTCCACGAGGGCCAGATTTTCGGCAAGGTCGCGTCCGGTAATGATTTGAGCAAGTGCAATTCGCACTGTTACCTCCGATTGGGAGCCTGTTCCAGTATGGAACGCTGCTATTCCGTAGACTTCATATCGTCAGGAAATCAGAAACCGGGGCTAGTCGACTGGCCCCGCTAAACTTTGAGCAATGGTAATGACCTACGTAGATACAGCTTCCACCGTAGACGCTTCGCGTGCGTTTCCGCTGGGAATCAGTGTTCCGAGCACCGGTTCACCGGCCGCGGACGACCCCCGGGGGGCCGTCGCGAATGTGGCTGTCTACGCGCCCGGCGTGGCCACTCTGGAGATCTGCTACCAGGCGCCAGGCGGTACCTGGCAGCTAAAAACGCTGCCAAATCTGACCGACGGTGTGCACCACGGCATCGTCGAAGGCATTCCGGTCGGTTCCCGGTACGGTTTCCGGGCCACGCCGGACCACGAGGCGCTGCCGCTGCCCATGCCTGCCGCGGATTTCGACGCCGACGGCGTGCAGCCCCTGCTGCTGGACCCTTACGGCCGTGCCGTGGACGAGCGCGAGGACTTCATCACCAGCGTCCGGATGGACAGCGCTTTCGATTGGGGTGATAACCGCGGCCCCAGGGTGCCGTGGCGCAACACCATCATTTACGAGGCGCATGTCCGCGGCCAGACCAAGCTGCACCCAGACATCCCCGAAGAGCTCCAGGGCACCTACGCGGGGCTGGCACACCCGGCCATGATCGAACACCTGATCGCGCTGGGAATCACCGCGGTCCAGCTCCTCCCGGTGCATTTCCACGTGGACGAACCGCACCTGCAGAACCTTGGTATGACGAACTACTGGGGCTACAACACGGCTGCTTTCTTCGCCCCGCATCCCCGCTACGCCACACAGGCCGCGCAGGCCGCCGGCGCGCAGGCCGTCCAGGATGAGTTCAAGGGCATGGTGAAGCTGCTTCATGGCGCCGGACTGGAGGTCATCCTCGATGTCGTCTATAACCACACTGCCGAGGGCGGCCGGGACGGACGGACCCTCAGCTTCCGCGGGCTGGGCGAGATGACTTACTACCGCAACGACGGCAACGGCAAGTACGTGGACACCACCGGCTGCGGCAACAGCCTGAACTTCGGCGAGCCACGGGTTGTCCAGCTGGTCCTGGACTCCTTGCGTTACTGGGTGACAGAGTTCCACATCGACGGGTTCCGGTTCGACCTTGCGGTGACGCTGGCGCGCAATGCCGCCAACGAATTCGATCCCCGGCATCCTTTCCTGGTTGCGATCGGCGCCGACCCGGTGCTGTCCGCCACCAAGCTCATCGCGGAGCCGTGGGACGTCGGCTACGGGGGCTGGCAGACCGGCCGCTTCCCGGCCGGCTGGGTGGACTGGAATGATCACTTCCGCGATGCCGTCCGCAGCTTTTGGCTCGCCGACCGTGCCGCGATCGACGCCGGCGGGCAAGGCAGCCCCGTGGCCAGCCTCGCGGACGCGCTTTCCGGCTCCGCGAGCCTGTTCGAGCCCTCCGGCCGGTCCCGGCTCGCTTCGGTCAACCTCGTCACGGCCCACGACGGTTTCACCCTCGCCGACCTTGTCGCCTACGACCGCAAGCACAACGAGGCCAACGGCGAGCAGAACCGCGACGGCCACGGCGATAACCGCAGCTACAACCACGGCTTCGAGGGACCCACGGAGGACGAGGACATCCTGGCCAAGCGTGCCCAGTCCAGCCGCAACCTGATGGCCTCGCTGATGATCTCCCAGGGCGTGCCCATGATCACCGCCGGCGACGAGGTGGGCCGCACCCAGCAGGGCAACAACAACGCCTACTGCCAGGACAACCCCATCACGTGGATCGATTGGACCAGCAATCCCGAGTCACACTCGATGCTGCGGACCACCAAGCGTGTCATTCGGCTCCGCAAGGAATTCCTGGCCGGCCAGCCGCACGATTACCCGACGCGGGAAAAGCAGTCGTACTTCCATTGGTTCGACGAGCACGGCGAGCCCATGGCCGGGGACCGCTGGCAGGACCCCGGACACCGGGTTGTTCAGCTCCTGCTTGGCTCCGACGACGGTCACGTTGACGGGCTTGTGGTGGTCAACGGCGGCGCCCGGGACGTCAAAGTCACGCTGCCGCTGCTCAGCAATGAGGACGGGACCGGTAACAGGCTCTTTGAATTGCGCCTGACCACCTCCGAGCTCCACGACCGGCGCCAGGGCGTCCGGGTCGCTTCCGGCGAACGGGACGTTGTCCAGGCCAATTCCATCAACATCTACCGCACTTAGTCCGGCGCCGGATCCAGACCAAAGGAAATCACAAATGAAGGCCCAGCGGCTGACAGCCCTGCTTGCCGTGCTGGTGGGACTGGCGGTGCTGGCCTTCGTCCTGGCAGGGGTCCCGCAGACCGGCGACGCTCCGCCCGGGGCCGCCACAACGGCCACCGAAACGGCCACCGAACCGGCCGCCGGGAACGCCACAATGGCCGCCGGGGCCGCCACAACGGCCGCGGGGCCCGCCGTTACCAACCCGTCCGGGCTGCCGGAAGTGAAGGTCGCCGAACTTCCGGCCGAGGCACGTCAGACGCTGTCGCTGATCGCCAGCGGCGGTCCGTATCCGTACGCCAGGGACAACATCGCATTCGGCAACTTCGAACGTATCCTTCCCCGGAAACCCGCCGGCTACTACAAGGAATACACTGTCGGGACGCCGGGCGAATCCGACCGCGGTGCCCGCCGGATCGTGGCCGGTAGGGACGGCGAAAAATACTACACGCCGGACCATTACAACTCGTTCACATTCATCAGCGAAAGCAAGTAGGGAACCGTGAAGATTTACTCCGCAGACACTTGGACCATCGAGGAACTGCAGGCATTGGTAGCCAACGCCGGACGCCGCGCCGTGCTGATTCCCGCCGCCGACACCAAAAGGGCCGTCCTTGAGTCGTTCGCGGCGACGCTGGACTTCCCGGCGGACTACGGAGTGAACCTGGACGCGCTCAACGACTCGCTGCACGAGTTCGCCGATGCCGTCGCCGACGACGCCCAGCGACCCGTCAGCTTCATTTGGGAAGTGCCGGCCGCCTTCCGCGCGGACCGATCCTTCGGAGTCATCTGTGAGATCCTGCAGGACGCCGAAAGCTACGCCGGAAAGAACCTGGCCGTCATCGCCGTCTTCCGGTAACCGCCAAGGAACTGCGGCAGGAAGACGGCGACGCCGCTCGCAGGGATCAGGCGTTGACGATCAGGCCCAGTTCGGCCCTGGACGCCAGCGCCGAGTGCTTCGGGAGCACACGAACGGTGTAACCAAAGGACCCGGACCGGTCGATCACCAAGGTGCCGCTGAAGAGGTGACGGCCCCTGCCAAGATCTTCGACCGCCTTGAGTTCGGCCACCGTGACGTCGGCCAGCTCGTCGCTGTCCTCGGCCTTGCCGTAGGCCACCTCGACGGACACATCATCCGGTGTCAGCTCGTGCAGGGCCACGTAGGCGTTAACTTGGAGAATATCGCCGATCTGCGGGTCTTCCGAGACGCCCACCGAGTCAACGTGCTCTACCTGGATCTGCGGCCAGGCGGCCCGGACCCGGGAAACCCAGGCCGCAAGGGCCTTGGCCTCTGCGAAATTGTCTGCCACTGCCCGGCGGCCCGCAACGGCAGCCGGCCGGTACAGGACATTGACGTAGTCCCGGAGCATCCGGTCCGCGGAAACAGCGGGGCCCAGATGGGACATCGTGTGTTTGATCATCGAGACCCAATGCGTGGGAACAGCCTGCGGGCCGGACACTGAGGGTCCTGCGGCCCCCGCACCGTCGGCCACCGTGAGTCCGTAGAAACGGGGTGCCACCTGCGTCTCCAGCAGCTCGTACAAGGCCGCCGCTTCGATGTCGTCGCGTTCCTCGGGGGACGCGTCATTGTTGGCGGTCGGAATCGCCCAGCCGTTCTCGCCGTCGTACATCTCGTCCCACCAGCCGTCCAGGACGGAGAGGTTCAGCGAGCCGTTCAAGGCGGCCTTCATCCCGGAGGTGCCGCATGCCTCGAGCGGACGCAACGGGTTGTTCAGCCAGACGTCGCACCCCGGAAACAGGGTCCGGGCCATGGCGATGTCGTAGTTGGGCAGGAACGCGATCCGGTGCCGCACCGCCGGGTCGTCGGTGAACCGGACGAGGTCCTGGATCATCTTCTTTCCCGCGTCGTCGGCCGGGTGCGACTTGCCGGCAATGACCAGCTGGATCGGGTGCGTTTTGTGCAGCAGCAGGGCCTTGAGCCGTTCGGGCTCGCGCAGCATCAGGGTGAGCCGCTTATAGGTGGGCACCCGCCGGGCGAAGCCGATGGTCAGGATGTCCGGGTCCAGCACGGAGTCCGTCCACGCCAGCTCGGCGTCGGCCGCCCCGCGCTTCTTCCAGGCCGCACGCAGCCGCCGTCGGACATCCTCGACAAGGGACACCCGCATTTCGCGGCGGAGGGCCCAGACGTCCTCGTCACTGACGTTGTAGGCGAGGTCCCAGCGGCCCTGCGTTTCCGCGTCGGGGCCGAACTGTTCGCGTGCCAGTTCTGAGACCCTCGGGTCCACCCATGTGGGTACGTGCACACCATTGGTGACCGAGGTGATGGGCACCTCGGAGTGGTCGAATCCGGGCCACAGGGCGGCAAACATCCCGCGGGACACCACGCCGTGCAGCTTGGCCACGCCGTTGGCACGCTGGGCCAGCCGCAGGCCCATGACGGCCATGTTGAACACGAACGGATTGCCGTCGCTGTAATCCTCGCGGCCGAGGTTCAGGATCTTGGCCACCGGTACGTCGGGAGCCAGCCCGGCTTCGAAGAAGTGCTGGATCTGCGAGATTTCGAAGCGGTCAATGCCGGCCGGGACCGGGGTGTGGGTGGTGAAGACCGTTGACGCGCGGCCGGCAGCGAGCGCCTCTTCCCAGCTCAGCGGTTGTTCCGCGGACATCATTTCCTGGATTCGCTCCACGCCCAGGAACCCGGCATGGCCCTCGTTGGTGTGGAACACCTCCGGTGCGGGGCTGCCGGAGAGCTTCTGGTAGGCGCGGAGCGCCTTGACCCCGCCCATGCCGAGCAGGAGTTCCTGCTGGAGGCGGTGGTCGCCGCCGCCGCCGTAGAGGCGGTCGGTGATGCCGCGGGCGGCGTCGTCGTTGCCCGGAACGTTGGAATCCAGCAGCAGCAGCGGGACACGTCCGACGTCGGCACGCCAGACATGTGCCAGCAGCCGGCGGCCGTCGGGGAGCGGGAGGGAAATCTGAAGCGGCTTGCCGTTGCCGTCCGTGGAGGCCTCCCGCAGCAGCGTCAAAGGCAGCCCGTCCGGATCCAGCACCGGATACGTTTCCTGCTGCCAAGCGTCGCGGGACAGTGACTGCTTGAAATAGCCGGCCTGGTAGAGCAGGCCGACGCCGATCAACGGCACGCCAAGGTCCGAGGCCGCCTTCAGGTGGTCGCCGGCGAGGATGCCGAGGCCGCCGGAGTACTGCGGCAGCACTTCGGTGATGCCGAATTCAGGGGAGAAGTAGGCGATGCACGCTGGCGCACCGTCGCCGAGGCTCTGGTACCAGCGGGGCTGCTCAAGGTACCGGTCGAGGTCTTCCGCCGCAGCATGGACCCGGCGCACCACGTCCTGGTCAGCGGCGAGCCGCTGCAGCTCTTCCCTGCTGACGAGACCGAGGAAAGTCACCGGATCGTGCCCGCTCTCGGCCCAAATCTTGGGGTTCAAGCCCTCGAACAGCGCCCGCGTAGGGCGGTGCCAGGACCAGCGCAAGTTGGTTGCCAGCCGGGCCAGCGGGCGGATCGACTCGGGGAGTACGGTTCGGACGGTAAATCTGCGGATTGCCTTCACCTGCGAAACACTAACGGACAAGTCGGAAGCCCGGAACCGGTTTAAGTTTCTTTTGCGTAAATGACGGACAACGTTCCGGAAAACCTCCCGAAAAAAGTGCGCTGCCTTAGCAATCTGGCCGATTTGTCGATAACGTCGACGCTGTGACGACAAATTCGCGAACGAGTGCCGTGTCCAAGCAAAAGCCGAAGGCCCTGATCACGGAGGGCCTTCGCTTTGGCCGTTTTCCAATCACCGCCGTACAGCCGGTGGTCGACGGCGGGAACTTCCCTGCCAAAGCCATTGTGGGAGAAACCCTGGTGGTAGGTGCCACTGCCTTCCGCGAAGGCCACGACCAGCTCGGCGTCAGCGCCGTCCTGGTCGATCCCCGCGGGAAGGAGCGCCAGCGGGTGCGTCTCGCCCGCCCCCGCGGCCCCCGCGGCCAAGGAACCGACCGCTGGGAAGGTCTCCTGACCCCGCCCGCCACCGGCGCCTGGTCCTTTGTGATCGAAGCCTGGCATGACCGCTACGGCACATGGCACCACAACGCCGAGGTCAAGGTGGAAGCCGGCATCGACGTGGAGCTTATGCTGGCCGAGGGCGCTGCGCTGCTCGCCGAAGCGTCCGAGGACTCGTCCCGCCCGTCCGCGGACCGGCGGACGTTCCGGATGGCCGTCGTCGGACTTAACGACCCGAGCAAGACCGCCGAGGAACGCCTCGCCGCCGGGTTCAGCCCGGAGGTTTTCGCCGTCATCGAACGCCAGCCGATCCGTGAGCAGATCACCGTCTCCCAGCGCTACCCCTTGCTGGTGGAGCGCGAACTTGCCGGCCGCGGCGCCTGGTACGAGTTTTTCCCCCGCTCAGAGGGTGCTGTCCGCAACCACGAAACCGGTGAGTGGACCTCCGGGAACTTCCGCACCGCGGCGGCCCGACTCGACGCCGTTGCGGATATGGGCTTCGACGTCATCTACATGCCGCCCATCCACCCGATCGGGGTCCAACACCGCAAGGGCCCGAACAACACGTTGCTGGCAGGACCCCATGATCCCGGGTCGCCCTGGGCCATCGGGGCCGCGGAGGGCGGACACGACGCCATCCACCCCGAGCTGGGCACGTTTGCGGACTTCGACGCTTTTGTGGCCCGCGCCGGCGAACTGGGCCTGGAGGTGGCCTTGGACTTGGCGCTGCAGGCCGCACCGGACCACCCCTGGGTTGCCAGCAACCCGGAGTGGTTCACCACCCGCGTTGATGGCAGCATCGCCTACGCCGAGAACCCGCCGAAGAAGTACCAGGATATTTTTCCGCTGAACTTCGACAACGATCCGGCCGGGCTCTCCAACGAGATCCTGCGGATCGTTTTCCTCTGGATCAGCCACGGCGTCAAGATCTTCCGGGTCGATAACCCGCACACCAAACCGGTGTGGTTCTGGGAATGGCTGATCGGCAAGGTCAACAAGAAGCACCCGGACGTGGTGTTCCTCGCCGAAGCGTTCACCCGCCCTGCGATGATGCACGCGCTGGGGCGGGCCGGCTTCCAGCAGTCCTACTCGTACTTCACCTGGCGCAACACCAAGGAGGAGCTGGAGGAATACTTCCAGGAGGTCAGCCACGAATCCCCGGCCTACTTCCGGCCGAACTTCTTCGTCAACACCCCGGACATCCTGACCGAGTTCCTGCAGTACGGCGGTCCGCCTGCCTTCAAGATCAGGGCTGCCCTGGCCGCTACCGCGAGCCCGATCTGGGGCGTTTACGCCGGATTCGAGCTCTACGAGCACGTGGCCCGGCCCGGCGCCGAGGAGTACATCGACAACGAGAAGTTCGAGTACAAGGCACGCGACTGGGATGCCATGGCGGACTCGGGCCGGACGTTGGCTCCCTACCTGAGCCGGCTCAATGCGATCCGCCGCGCCCACCCCGCGCTGGGCGACCTGCAGAATCTGACCGTGCACCAGAGCACCGACAACGCCACTGTTGTCTACTCGAAGCACAAGACGCTCCCCGACGGCAGTAAAGACACCCTGATCATCGTTGTCAACGTGGATCCGCACGGGATCCGGGAGAGTACCGTGACGCTGGATCTGGCGGCGCTGGAGCTCCATCCGGACGATCTGGCGCACACCGGCCGCTTTTTGGTCGACGATCTGGTGACCGGCGAGAGCTGGGAATGGGGCGAGTACAACTATGTCCGGTTGGACGCCCATGTTGAACCCGCCCACATTCTCAGCATCCGGAGGTCAAACGCGTGAGCTTCAGCCCAACGAACCCAGGCCAGCACTTCAGCCCGAAGGGGAACTTCGAACTGAATGCCCCCGGCCTCCAGCACGATCCGCACTGGTACCGCAAAGCAGTCTTCTACGAAGTGCTGGTCCGGGGCTTCGCCGACGGGAACGGTGACGGTTCCGGCGACTTCCATGGTCTGATCGAGAAGCTGGACTACCTGCAGTGGCTCGGCGTCGACTGCCTGTGGTTGCCGCCCTTCTTCCAGTCCCCGCTCCGCGACGGCGGCTACGATATCTCGGACTACAACTCCGTGCTTGATGAATTCGGCACCATCAGCGACTTTAAGCGCCTTGTCGCGGAAGCCCATGCCCGCGGCGTGCGCGTGATCATCGACCTCCCGCTGAACCACACTTCCGACCAGCACCCGTGGTTCCAGGAATCGCGAAAGGATCCGGACGGTCCCTTCGGCGACTTCTATGTCTGGAGCGATACGGACGAGAAGTACGAAGACGCCCGCATCATCTTTGTGGACACCGAGGAATCGAACTGGACGTTCGACCCGATCCGACGGCAGTTCTTCTGGCACCGCTTCTTCAGCCACCAGCCGGACCTCAACTTCGAAAACCCCAAAGTCATCGACGCCCTGTTCGACGTTGTGCGGTTCTGGCTGGACCAGGGCATTGACGGCTTCCGCGCAGACGCCATCCCGTATCTCTTCGAAGAAGAGGGCACCAATTGCGAGAACCTGCCGCAGACCCACGAATTCCTGCGCACCTTGCGCAAAATGGTCGATGAAAGCTACCCCGGCCGGGTGATCATCGCCGAGGCCAACCAGCCGCCGGCCGAAGTGGTCGAGTACTTCGGTACGGAAGAGGAACCGGAATGCCACATGGCGTTCCACTTCCCGATCATGCCGCGGCTGTACTACGCACTCCGGGACCAGAAGGCTGCCCCCATCATCGAGACGATGAAGGAAACCCCAAACATTCCCGAAGGCGCGCAGTGGGGCACCTTCCTGCGCAATCACGACGAGCTGACCCTGGAAATGGTCACCGCCGATGAACGTGCCGCCATGCTCGGCTGGTACGCCCCTGACCCGCGGATGCGGGCCAACATTGGCATCCGGCGGCGGTTGGCACCGCTGCTGGACAATTCCCGCTCCGAGATCGAGCTCATCAACGCCCTGCTGCTGTCCCTGCCGGGAAGCCCGTTCCTGTATTACGGTGACGAGATCGGGATGGGCGACAACATCTGGCTCGAGGACCGCGACGCCGTCCGCACGCCCATGCAATGGAACCCGGACCGCAACGCCGGTTTCTCCAGCGCGGACCCCGGGAAGCTGTACCTGCCGGTGATCCAGTCACTGGTGTACAACTACAGCATGGCCAACGTCGAGGCCGAAGCTGCGCACTCCGGGTCGCTGCTGCGCTGGACGCGCCAGATCCTCAGCGTCCGGAAGAACCACCCCGCATTCGGGCTGGGCACCTTTGAACATGTCGAAGCGGACCACGACGTCGTCCTCGCCTACCTGCGTGAGCTCCCGGAAGGCAACTCCGCAGGTGAGGACAGCGAAACCATCCTGTGCGCCTTTAACCTCTCCCAGCACCCGGTGGCCACCA
Organism: Pseudarthrobacter sp. PH31-O2; assembly: GCF_030063265.1. NCBI lineage: Bacteria > Bacillati > Actinomycetota > Actinomycetes > Micrococcales > Micrococcaceae > Pseudarthrobacter > Pseudarthrobacter sp. PH31-O2. Next base: position 303,146 of record NZ_JASIST010000005.1, read on the forward strand.
CGCTGCGGGTCCCCAGGTTCGCCGGCCGCGGCCTCCGGGACGTGTTTGGCGGCCAAGCGTTCCCGGCGATCTCCGAGGACGGAACCCTGACGCTCACCCTGGGCAGCCACGACTTCTTCTGGCTGCGGATCCGATCGGCGGCCTCCAACCCGGCGTCGCCGTACACCCAGGCCATGCCGATCCTGTCCATCGAGGGTTGAGATGACCCGGCCCACTTTTACGCCCGCACTGAGCGGACTGCTTGGCGACTGGCTTCCGCGCCAGCGCTGGTTCCCCGTGAAAAGCCCGGCTTTCAGCTTCGAACCCGCGGGGGGACTGAACCTCGCCGGTCCGGGCGACGGGACCGGCGAGGCCGGACTCCAAGTGCTGATGCTGGCCGTGGACTATCAGACTCCGGACGGCTCCCGCACCGACGTCGTCCAGGTCCCGCTCAGTATCCGGACTGCGCCGCTGGCCGGAGCCGAGGCAGCGCTGATCGGGCAGATTTCGGGCTCCGGCCTCGCCGACGGCGCTGCCGGTGCCAGCGTTGACCGGTGGGTTTACGACGGCGTTCACGACCCGGCGTTCATTTCCGCCTGGCTGGAGCTAATGCGCGACCGCGGCACCACCGCGGCCGGGAACGCCACCGGCCACCTCGTGGACTCCGGTTACCGCCTGCCCAGGGCTAACGGCTTCGTCAAAGTGCTCTCCGGAGAGCAATCCAACACTTCCGTAGTCGTCGACGACGGCGAATCGGCCGCGATCCTGAAGTTCTTCCGGGTGCTCTCCGAGGGCCAGAACCCGGAAGTGGAAATCGGCGCCGCCCTGACCGCAGGACGCGCCGCCGAAGTCCCGGCCACCCTCGGCTGGGTGAGCGGGGAATGGGCGCGGCCTTCCGGGCGGCCGGGAGCCGGGCCGGCGCTCGGCGAACTGGCCGTGGCACACGAGTTCCTTGCCGGCGGGCTCGATGCCTGGCGGCTTGCCGTCGACGCAGCGGCCGGCGGCCGGGACTTCAGCGCCGAGGCGCACGCGCTTGGCGCCGCCACCGCCGCGGTCCACCGGCGGTTGGCCGAGGCGCTCGGCGTCGCTGTCGAATCCGGGCCCGGACGCGACATAGCGCCAGTCGTCGCCGAGCGGGTGCGTCAATCCTGGGCGCAGGCCGGTCCCGCCGTCGGCCCCTACGATGATGCGCTGGACCGGCTGTTGGGGTTCCTCGAAGGCAGCAGCGCCGGGGCCCTGCAACGGATCCACGGCGATCTCCACCTGGGCCAGATCCTGCACGTTCCGGGCGATGGAAGCCGGGCACCGCGCTGGACCATCCTTGATTTCGAGGGTGAGCCGCTCCGGCCGATTTCCGAACGCAATTTCCCGGACGTCCCGCTACGCGACGTTGTGGGCATGCTGCGCTCCTTCGATTACGCCGCCGGCGCGGCAGTCCGCGAGCACCCGGACGCCAACGTCCCGGGAGGCTGGGTCGACGACTGCGCCGAGGCTTTCCTGGCCGGCTACGCGGAAGTCATCCCGGGCGGCATCGACCGGGACTCGCCTCTTTTCGTGGCGCTTTGGCTCGACAAAGCCCTCTACGAAGTCATCTACGAACTACGTAACAGGCCGGACTGGCTCTCCATTCCGGTTCACGCATCACGTCGTCTCCTCGGCAGTACAGGCTCCGGCGTCCCTGCCGAAGCCGCAGCGGAAGGTACCAACATGACAGGTTCAGCACGTATCGATCGTCCCGGAAGTCCACTGCCGGTGGACGCGGACACCCTGGCAAGGGTGGCCGCCGGCGAGCACCACGCGCCGCACTCGGTCCTCGGCGCGCACCTCGACGACCACGGACACGTCACCATCCGCACGGTCAAGCATCTTGCCGAAGCCGTCTCCATTGTGACCCCGGCCGGCACCTTCCCGATGACGCACGAGTCGGGCGGAATCTGGGTTGCCGTGCTGGAGCCGCAGGAGCCCGGCCACGTGCCCGACTACCGGCTGGAAGTGACCTATCCGGGCCAGGCGCAGCAGCCGGCTGACGACCCCTACCGGTTTTTGCCCACGGTCGGCGAAATCGACCTGCACCTGATCGGTGAAGGACGGCACGAGCGCCTCTGGGACGTGCTCGGCGCGCATGTCCAGCACTACAAGTCCGTTCTCGGGGATGTCGACGGCGTGTCCTTCGCCGTGTGGGCGCCCAACGCCCAGGCGGTCCGGGTCAAGGGCGACTTCAATGGCTGGGACGGCCGGCAGCACTCGATGCGCTCGCTTGGCTCCTCCGGAGTCTGGGAAGTCTTTATCCCAGGCGTTGTAGCAGGGGCGTGCTACAAGTTCGAGATCCGAACCAAGCAAGGGTACTGGCTGGAGAAGGCGGATCCGATGGCCTTCGGCACGGAGGTTCCGCCGCTGACGGCGTCGCGTGTGGTCGAGCCCTCCTACGCCTTCAAGGACGCGGAGTGGATGAAGGCCCGAGCCGGGCGGGATCCGCACAATTCGCCCATGAGTGTCTACGAGGTGCACCTCGGATCCTGGCGGGTTGGACTCGGCTACCGCGAGTTGGCCAAGGAACTCGTCGAATACGTCAAGTGGCTCGGCTTCACCCATGTGGAGTTTATGCCGGTGGCAGAACACCCCTTCGGCGGATCCTGGGGCTACCAGGTCACGTCCTACTTTGCTCCGACGTCGCGGTTCGGCCATCCCGATGAATTCCGCCACCTCGTGGACGAACTGCACCAGGCCGGCATCGGCGTTCTGCTGGACTGGGTACCGGCGCACTTCCCCAAGGATGAATGGGCCCTGGCACGGTTCGACGGCGAGGCGCTGTACGAACATGCCGACCCGAACCTCGGCGAACACCCCGACTGGGGAACACTCATTTTCGACTTCGGCCGCAGCGAAGTCCGCAACTTCCTGGTCGCGAACGCGCTTTATTGGCTCGATGAATTCCACATTGACGGCCTCCGCGTGGACGCCGTGGCCTCCATGCTCTACCTGGACTACTCCCGTGAGGAGGGGCAGTGGAAACCGAACCGGTTCGGCGGGCGGGAGAACCTTGAGGCAATGTCGTTCCTGCAGGAGGTCAACGCCACGGTCTACAAAACGCATCCCGGTGCCGTTATGATCGCCGAAGAATCCACCGCGTTCCCCGGCGTAACGGCGCCGACAAGCCAGGGTGGGCTGGGCTTCGGCATCAAATGGAACATGGGCTGGATGCACGACACGCTCAAGTACATGGCTGAGGATCCCTTCAACCGCCGGTGGCACCACGGCACCATCACCTTTTCGCTGGTCTATGCGTACACGGAAAACTTCCTGCTGCCGATCAGCCATGACGAAGTGGTCCACGGCAAGGGTTCGATGCTGCGTAAGATGCCGGGGGATCGCTGGCAGCAGTTGGCGAACCTGCGTGCTTTCCTTGGCTACCAGTGGGCGCATCCGGGCAAGCAGCTGATCTTTATGGGAACGGAATTCGGCCAGGAAGCGGAATGGTCTGAACAGCACGGGTTGGACTGGTGGCTGGCTGAAAGTCCGGGGCATCAGGGTGTCCAGCGCCTGACCAAGGACCTTAACGAGCTCTACAGCTCGACGCCGGCGCTCTACGAACAGGACAACGACCCCGCCGGCTTCCAGTGGATCAACGGCGGGGATGCCAACCGCAACGTCCTGACCTTCCTTCGCCGCGACGCCGCGGGCAACCCAGTTGCCTGCGCGTTCAACTTCTCGGGCTCCCCGCATGAGGATTTCCAGCTCGGTGTCCCCATGGCGGGGGAGTGGCGCGAAGTGCTGAACACCGATGCCGACGCCTACGGCGGGTCCGGTGTGCTGAATGAAGGCACCCTCACTGCCACCGCGGTGGACATCGACGGCCAGCCGGCAGGCCTGACCGTGACGCTGCCTCCCCTGGGTGCCGCCTTCTTCAAGCCTGTGAGCTGACAGGCACGCCGGACACGCACTGGAGAAGCTTCGGCAAAAAGCCCGGAATCCGCATGATTCCGGGCTTTTTGCTGCCCTGTAGGTAGTGGCCTGCGGCCGCCTTTGGCACCAGAGAAAAGTGGTGGTACAGTTGTTTTCCGCGCTGCTCCCCGGAGTTGATCCGCCACCAAGACCCAGATGCTTCACGGTAAAACTGAGTCGGACTGGCGATTTGACAAGGGTGAAGTGGCCCGGTAACTTTGAAAAGTTGCTCCGGAGCGATCCATGGCTGTTTTGGTTGTGGTGGTGCCGGGTGTGTCTGTTGTTTGAGAACTCAATAGTGTGCCAAGTTTGTTGATACCAATTTATTGTATTGAATTGGTTGAATTGATCAGGTCCGCCACCCCGTGGTGTGGTCTGGTTTTTACAGCTGGTTTCAAATTTTGTGCAGCTGATGCGTCCCGTTTTCCCGGGGGTGTTGGTTGTGTCTGTTTTACTTCAACGGAGAGTTTGATCCTGGCTCAGGATGAACGCTGGCGGC
>NZ_JASIST010000006.1:0-267268 GCF_030063265.1 Pseudarthrobacter sp. PH31-O2
TCAACCAATTCAATACAATAAATTGGTATCAACAAACTTGGCACACTATTGAGTTCTCAAACAACAGACACACCCGGCACCACCACAACCAAAACAGCCATGGATCGCTCCGGAGCAACTTTTCAAACTTACCCGAAACCGGAACCCTTTGCAAATCAGCAATCCTGCGATCCACAAACACTCCGGAAGGTCCCCACCCGCAACACGCACTCAAAAAAGCACCATATTCACAGGCCGTTTATCAGGGGGTCGGTCGCAAACTCTCCGCAACAGCGGCGGCGACTCGAATTACTCTACACGCCACCAGACCCCCACACAAATCCACCCCCCACACCACCCCCACACCCCCAAAAACCCCGCCACGGCGGGCAACCCAAGCCCCCTGCGGCCGCGTCCAGCACCCACAGCCCGGAAATCCACCCCTGTGTACCGGGTCACACCACGCGGCGGACCTGCCCGGGCCTCACCCGCCGACGAGCAGCCGCTGGACCTGCGGCAGGATCTTCGGGCCGCCGTCGGTCACGTACGGCGACCCACTGAGCGTGCGTTCCGGAACTTCCAGCTGCAGGTTATCGAACATCCAACTGACATTGGCATAGAGGTGGCGGGGAACGTCCACGGGACCGGACTGCCGTCCTCTACCCGGAACCCCGCCCCGGTCAATCCCGCCCCGGTCAGCCCCGGCCAGCATGTCCGCGATGATCCGGGCCCGCAGTGCCCACGGCGGCGTCGATCCGTCAAGCAGCCAGCGGACCACAAGATCCGTTATCAACGCGGTGGACTCCTCGGCCGGGGAAGCCGTCGGCTCGGCGGGGCAGCCCCACCGGGGCCGGCCGCCGTCGATCATCTTGCCGCCGGACGACGCAAGGACGCGCCGGCCTTTGTTTTTCCGGAGCGGCACGACCGTCGCTCCCGACGGCGGCCCGGGGCGACGTGGCCGGGGCGGGCGTTGCGCCGAAACCGACGCCTTGGCTAGGGTTGATGCTAAGCATGCTTAGCATGTGCGCGGCGTGCAAGCGTCCGCGCCAGGAGACAAGCAGCGGAAACACCCCAGCTGGGACCCGCCATCCGGAGGAGCATCATGACTGACCAGTACACCTTCAAAAACCCGGTAACAGCCTACGAGACGCTCACTGCGCCCGAGCAGAGCCAGCCTGCACCCGGCCTGGACGCCCGGATGACGCCTAAGGCCGACCTCGGCGAGGACAGCTACCGCGGCACCGGCCGGCTGGAGGGCCGCAAGGCGCTCATCACCGGCGCGGACTCCGGCATCGGCGCCGCCACGGCCATCGCGTTCGCCCGCGAAGGCGCCGACGTCGTAATGTCCTACCTGCCCGAAGAGGAGGAAGACGCCAGCCGGATCGCTGAGCTGATCGAAAAGGCAGGGCGCAAGGCGGTCAAGGTCCCGGGGGACCTCAAGGACTCCGCCACCTGCCGTGATCTGGTGGCTACTGCCGTGCAGGAACTCGGCGGCCTGGACATCCTGGTCAACAACGCCGGCAAGCAAGTGGCGCAGAAGGCGCTCGGCGACATCACCGACGTCGAGTTCGACCACACCTACAAAACGAATGTCTATGCCATGTTCTGGCTGACCAAAGAGGCCCTGCCGCACCTGCCGGCCGGGTCGAGTATCATCAACACCACCTCGATCCAGGCCTACAGCCCCTCGGAGACCCTGGTGGACTATGCCTCCACCAAGGCTGCGATCAACAACTTCACCAAGGGCCTGGCCCAGCAGCTCGCATCCCAGGGCATCCGGGTCAACGCCGTGGCGCCGGGGCCGATCTGGACACCGTTGCAGCCCAGCGGCGGGCAGCTCACCGAGGATCTGCCGGAGTTCGGCAAGGAAACCCCGCTGGGCCGCGCCGGCCAGCCGGCCGAGCTGGCCCCGGCGTATGTGTTCCTCGCCTCGGCTGAGTCCAGCTATGTGATCGGTGAAACCCTGAACGTCAACGGCGGACTGCCGACGCCGTAGCCGCAGCCTGGAGCGGCTACACCCGGACGGGCCCTTCCCTGCAGCGCTAAGCTGCGGCGGGAGGGCCCGTTTGTGACGGCGGCAGTCCGCTCCCCCGGTGGCCCCCAACTGACTCGCAGCAGGTGTCGTTTTGGGGGCTCAAAACGACACCTGCTGCGAGTCAGTTGGGATGCGGCACACCCGGGTTAAACAAAAGCAGGGCCCGTCAATGACGGACCCTGCTAGAAACCTTACGGTTCCGGACTCGTGAAGAGTTAGCTAAAAGCTAAGTCTTAGAGAGCCTGGATGTTTACGGCCTGGGGACCCTTGGGGCCCTGCTCGGTTTCGAAGGAGACCTTCTGGTTCTCTTCGAGGGAGCGGAAGCCGGAAGAGGCGATCGCGGAGTAGTGTGCGAAGACGTCCTGTGAGGAGTCATCGGGGGAAATGAAGCCGAAGCCCTTTTCAGCGTTAAACCATTTGACGGTACCAGTAGCCATTATTTTTTGTCCTTCGTGAAGGTGGAGGAAAAGTCCCGACTTTCGGGTCCTCCTGTGTGGGGTGCTCAAAACCGCTGCTTCAGAAGAACAAGGTCTTACAACCTTGCGTACTGCCTGAACTACGAACTGCATAAACACAACAACAAGAACAACCTTACAGGAGATTTCCGCGACGGATTACCACCACGGCCAACAGCACGTCCCGGGAAGGTGGCCCCGACCTTGCCCGGAGGCCTCGACCGCGTTCCGGAACGGGCATATCCTGCAGGGACGTCCCGCCTGAAACGCGGAGCCCGAGGCGACCGGGAGTTCACATGCAGATGCCCAAACCGTCCGAGAATGACAAGGAGCGCTTCCGCTCCGTGCTGCCGCCGCACCCCGACGTCGTGGTGCGGCCCATGTTCGGGAACCTGGGCGCATTCGTCAACGGCAACATGTTCGCGGGGTTGTTCGGCCCGGTCCTGGGCGTAAAGCTGTCAGCGCCCGACCGCGCCGAACTCGAGGCGAACCAGCGCACAGTGCCCTACGGACCCCCGGAACGGCCGATGCGTGACTACAGCGGCTTGCCCGAAGCTTGGCAGGACGACGGCGACAGCACCGGAGTGTGGGTGGCGAAGGCATATTCCCACGTCTCCGGGTTGCCGCCGAAACCGCCAAAGCCCCCGCGGGCCCGGAACTAGGCGGCGGAACTGCCGTGCCGGTCCAGGCCGTGCCGGTCCAGGCCGCAGATATCGCGACCGCGACTGCCGGGGAGCCGAACCGCAATGTAAATACCCTGGTGGTCGGCGGCGGGCAGGCGGGGCTGGCCATCAGCTACTGCCTGGGCCGGGCCGGCGTCGGGCATCAACTGCTGGAGCAGCGCGCGGAACTCGGCGGCGCCTGGCAGGACCGGTGGGACGGATTTTTCCTGAATACGCCGAATTTTTCGGTGGACCTGCCGGGAATGCCGTACGGGGGCCCTCATCCGGAGGCGTTCCTGCCCCGGGACGAGGTGATCGGGTACCTCCGGCGTTACGCGCAGGCCGCCGGCGTTCCGGTCCGCACCGGCACCGCCGTTACCCGCATCGCGCCCGATCGCGGCGGCTTCCACGTGGAGACCAGCGCCGGGCCGTGGCGGGCTGAGAACGTTGTGCTGGCCACCGGCGCCTACCAGGTCCCCCGAATCCCGGCACTGGCCAAGGACATCCCCGGGCACGTCCGGCAGCTTCACACCCATCAGTACCGGAATCCGCAGCAGCTGCCCGCAGGCGCGGTGCTGATCGTTGGGACCGGGCAGTCCGGCGGACAAATCGCCGAGGAGCTGCTTGCCGCCGGCCGGCTGGTCCATCTTGCCGTGTCCACCTGCCCGGAGGCGCCGCGCCGGTACCGCGGCCAGGACGTGATCCGCTGGCTGATGGAGCTGGCCCGGCACGGCCCCGACGTCGGCCTGAACGGTCTCCAGGTGGAGCAACTGCCCTCCCCGAAGGCCAGGTTTGCGTGCAATCCGCTGGTCTCGGGAGTCGACGGCGGCCACGACCTGCACCTGCGCGAACTGGGCCGGCGCGGGGTCCGACTGCACGGGCATCTGGAAGGAGTCGACGACGGCGACCTCGTCGTCAGCGATGACCTTGCCGAGCGCCTGGCGCAGGTGGAGGCAGCATTCGGCCAGCGGTTCCAGCCGATGATCGACGCCTACATCACGGCGGCCCGAATCCAGGCGCCCGCCGCCGAACCCCGGGCCGCCGATGACTGGCTCCCTCCCGCCCACAGCCGGCTCAACCTCGCCGCCGAGGGCATCACGAGTGTGCTGTGGGCCACCGGGTACCGGCTGGACCTCAGTATTCTGGATCTCCCTGTCCTGGATGAGTGGGGCTATCCGCGGCATCACCGCGGTGTCACTGAGTACCCCGGGCTGTATGCGGTGGGGCTGCCCTGGCTCACCGGGCATGGTTCGGCGCTGCTCTCCGGCGTGGGCCGGGACGCCGCCTTCATCGCGGAGCACATCGCGGCGCGCTGAGGCTCGCGGGCAGACTGGCACCCTCCACGCCCGCCGGGGCATACCGCGCTCCGGCGACGGGCGCGGCGGGCTGCTAGGCGCCGTGTTGGGGCCGGATTTCCTGGATCACCCAGCGGTTTCCGTCCGGGTCGCTGAAATAGGCGAACGCGAATCCGCCCAGGTCCTGGACATCACTGACGGGGGCTCCGCGGCGGAGCAGTTCGGTGCGGGTCGCCGCCATGTCCGGCACCGTGAGCTGGAGGCCCTCAAGGCTGCCCGGGACCATACCGGTCATGCCGGTGCCGATCACAATGGAGCAGGACGAACCCGGCGGGGTCAATTGCACCACCCGCATTCCCGGGATGTGCTCAACATCGTGGTCCAGGCCGAAGCCAAGCTGGTCAACATAGAAGGCCTTGGCCCGGTCCACGTCGGACACGGGCACCTGCACCACTTCAAGACGGAGTTCCATAAGCGCCACCCTACGTGAGCAGAGCCTGCCGGGCCCGAAGCGATACCGCGTGCCGATGGCAACCGTGCTTCGCGCCCACGCCAAGGCATCCAGGCAAAGCGTCCACGCTCCGCGCCCGGCACGGCGCCGCCGATTGCCGAGCCATACCCCGCCGGGGTATCATCGTGGGGCGTGACCGGCGCTGCTGACCGGCGCTGCTTCGGTGTTGTTGCAGTAGTACATAACCGCGATTCGGACCGGAAGGAGGAATCCCCATGTTCACCGCATTGCTAGGCCGAACTTCGGGCTTCCTTCGGCGCGCAGGCATGATGGCGGGCCTGCTGGCCCTCCTGGCCGGGATCTTCGGGATGCACCTTATGGCTGGCCCCCACTCCATGGCCGCATCCGACTCCACCCACACCGCGGAACTCCGTTCAGCCCCAACACCGGCGGGGAGCCATACCGGCCACGACGCCGGCGCGACACCGAGCGCGGAACAGCCGCCGTCGCACATGGCCGCATCCCGCACCGCGGCTGGTCACGACTCAGGCTGCCAGGAGGCCTCCTGCTTCGGACCGGGCGGGTGCGCCGAAATGTCGGGTATGGACCCGGCTTGTATTCCGCTGCCGGGCCAGGCCTCGCTCGCGGCCCCGCTGCCGGGCACCACCGTCTTCGGCGACGCCGGCCCACCGTACCAGGGGTCCGCCTGCCGCCACGTGTATCTGCCCGGGGCTCCTTCGCCCGGGGACCTCTGCATCAGCCGGACGTAAAGGCACTGCCCCGCGACTGCTTCACCGGCGCGGACCCCTTTGCCGTAGGCCCCTTGATCGGGCCTGTACTGCTGGCCGGCGACTGTTCCGCCCAGCGTTGTTCCCACAACGATCTTGAAGGACCCCAATTCCCATGAAAAAATCACTGACACTTTCCGCTGCCCTGGTTGCAACCACAGTGGCCCTGGCAGGTTGCGCTTCCGGAACTTCCGGTTCCGGAACTGCCGGAAGCACCATGCCGGAGATGAGCCACAGCGCGTCCGATATGCCGGGCAGCGCGGCCCCGATGGACACCGCGGCTCATAACGCGGAAGACACCATGTTTGTCCAAGGCATGATCCCGCATCACAGCCAGGCCGTGGAGATGAGTGACATCATCCTCGGCAAGCAGGACATCGACCCTCGGGTCACTGCCTTGGCCACCAAAATCAAGGCGGCGCAGGCCCCGGAGATCAGCACGATGACCGGCTGGTTGTCGGCGTGGAACGAACCCTCGGAGATGGCCGCAGGACACAGCATGAACGGCATGATGAGTGGAGAAGAGCTGGACAAGCTCAAGGCCGCGCAGGGACCTGAGGCAGCCCGGCTGTTCCTGACGCAGATGATCGCCCACCATGAGGGAGCCGTGGCAATGGCCAAAACTCAGATGGCGGAGGGCCAAAACCCTGACGCGCTGGCCCTGGGCAAGAACATCGCCTCGTCCCAGGAGGCAGAGATCCAGGAGATGCAGTCCCTGCTGGGCGGCATCTAAGCAGGATCCGGTGGCGTCGGCCCCCTGCCAAGGACCGGCGTCGCCGTCCGCCCACTCTTGAGTTCCTGCTGACTGGAGTTTTTTGATGACCACCCCCTCCCTCGCCCGTATCCGGACGTCCGCCGCCACAGTCGCGGCAGCAACCGTGATCCTTGTCCTGACCGCCTGCACGTCCACCCCGCCCGACGCGCCGCGGTCCGCTGCCAGCGGTGCCGCATCCGGGCTTCCGGACGCGCACGTTCATGGCCTGAGCGTCGACGGCGACACCGGCCAAGTGTTGCTGGCCACACATGATGGCCTGTTCGACGTCTCCAGCATTCCTGCCGCGAAGATTGGGCCCTCGCATGACCTGATGGGTTACACCAAGGCCTCAGACCCGGGCGTGTTTTACGCCTCCGGGCACCCGCAAGCCGGCTCGGACCTGCCCAGCCCGCTCGGCCTGATCAAGACCACGGACGGCGGCAGGACGTGGCAGCAACTCTCGCGACAGAATGAGTCAGACTTCCATGCCCTGGCCGCCACGAAGTCCGGAATCGTCGCCTATGACGGGACGCTTCGGACCAGCACCGATGGCATTGCGTGGCGGACCGTCGGCGCAGACTTTAGTCCGTTTGCCCTCGCCGGCAATCCCAATAGCGACACTGTTTTGGCCACCACAGAAGAAGGTATCCAGCGTTCCACCGACGGCGGGAGCACCTGGACGGCGGGCACCACGGCCCCGGTGATCCAGTTCGCCGCGTTCGCCAACACCGGTGAGGCAGTCGGCGTCGCCCCTGGCGGGACTGTGTACTACTCCCCCGACGAAGGTGTTTCCTGGCAGCAGCGGGGAACACCCACCGGCCAGGTCCACGCCGTTGCCGCAGCCGCTGCAGCGGACGGGACCCTCCAGGTCTGGGCCGCCACCTCTGCCGGCCTGGTTCGCTCCACAGACGGCGGAACCACCTTTCGGCCAGCCCATGCGGGCTGATCCCGCGGGCGTGGACGCCGGCTAGTTGACGGTGAGTTCGCCCATCCGGCCCCAGCCGTTGGATTCGATCTTCTCGCTAATGATTTCCGGGGTCTCCATCAGGGCCTGCGGCATGTCCGCCATGGCCTTGGTGAAGTGCGCACTGTTGACGTGCTCCCCCGCGGCGTCGTCCTTAAACGCCTCGACGAGAATGAACTCGTTCGGGTCTTCCACGCTGCGGGACCAGTCGAACCAGAGGTTGCCGGGTTCCTGGCGGGTGGCATCGGTAAAGTCGCGGGTCAGGTCCAGCCAGCGGTCGGTCCAGTCGGGCTTGACCTTGAATTTGACGACGATGAAGATCATTCGCTTTTTGCCTTCCGGCTCGGGGGCACGATTACAGTGCGGTACCCCAATAGTCTGTCTGGCTGCGGCCGCCAAGCCAAGACGGATTATCACGTGGTGAGAACACCCGGCGCAAAGTACCCGGGAACCGCCCTAGGCTGGGGTGGCTCCCGTCACACGATCGAAGGAGATGCTGGTGTCCGCGTCAAACCAGCTCCCCGCGTGCTCGACGCCGTCGCGTTCGCGGCCGAGCGGATCCTGCCCCAGCTGCCGCACTACCAGAAACTGGAATCCCGGGCCCTGCATCCCACGTGTTCCTCGACCAGGCTGGGCCTGGGCCCGGCCCTGACCGCCGTGGCCGGGGCCGTCGCCGGACGGGTGGAGGTCCCGGAGACTTGGGGCTGCTGCGCTTTCGCCGGTGACCGCGGCATGCTGCACCCGGAGCTGACAGCGTCGGCCACCCGGAAGCAGGCCTTCGAGGTGGCTGCGACGGGCGCCATGGCACACGCATCCTGTAACCGGACGTGTGAGCTCGGCATAACACGGGCCACCGGCAGCGAGTACCAGCATGTGCTGGAGCTGCTCGAGGAACGGACCCGCTAGCCAACTTCCCCGCGCGCCTACCCCCAGGGGTGCGCCGGCGCCGGTTCGCTTCCTGTCATACCCGCGTTACGAATGCGGGCGCAGGTTCTGCGATGGTTGCACCTCCCACAGTGGTCCCACTTCCATGCCGGCCCGCACCTGACGGGTAGGTCCACCGTCAACCCGACCGGATGGGCGTCCGGGGCATCGCAGGCCCCGAGCGGGGCGTGGCCACGATGGTCGCGGTGCGCGGGGACGTACTTGTTCGGCTGAGCGCTGTTTTATTGCGCGGAGCCCATGCCGGGCCGGACGGGCACAAACTCAATCTTGTTCCCGGTGTTCGTTTTGGTCCGGGGCGCCCGCGAGAAGCCCTTGGCGTCCAGGTTGTTCTTGGCCCGATAGTCAGCCAAAGCAGCGTCATAGGCCTGGTTCAACTGCGCCCCGGAGAACGCCTCAGCGGTGCCGTCCGCAAACGTGATGGTGATGGCGACGCTGTCCGGGAAGTGCCGCGGCATCCGAATGAAGCCGTCTACGTCCTGTTGGAGATTGATCAAGGGGGTTCCGCCTTTACTGGTTGAGGCTTCCAGTCTCCGGCATTCCGGGACGGACCGATGACCGCAGGCGTCCCGAGCCGGCCACGCGCCGGTGATGCAGCTGCCGCCCGCTGAATCTCCCCACGTTTGGCAGCTCACATCGGTATGGTGGGGAAATCCAGCTGACCCTGCTGGCGATGCACGCCTCAATGGGGCCCCAATGGTCCAAGTGAAAACCGAAGTGGTCCGTGTAAAAGGCCTTGGCCCGGTCCACATCGGAAACGGGCACCTGCACCACTTCAAGACGGAGTTCCGTAGCCGGATGCCTATGGGAACGGCAGGGTTCCGTGGACCCTTCATCGGCGGATCGCCTCATCCGAGGCTTGCCCCGGCAGTGATTCGGGCGAGGTCCGGCAGGGAAGTTGCCAGGGCCGCTGGCAGGACTTGCCGGCTGCAGGCGGGGCGGACACAATGACGACGTGAACGAATTCAATGACCTGCCCCGCGCTGAGTTCGCCTTCCCTGGGCCGTTACGCGAACTGCTCGTATCCGCCGTCGTCGATGGCAGTAAAACCACGACGGCGGCCCTGGCGGCGGAGTACCGGGTGGATGACGAACCGTTGCCGGAGGTTGGTGCCCGGCACGTGGTCATCGATTCGGCTGAGAAAGCCGTTGCGGTAATCGAAATAACAGATGTCCAAGTCGTCCCGCTGGCCGCCGTTTCATGGGAGCATGCCCGCGACGAAGGCGAAGGATATTCGTCCCTGGCCGAGTGGCGGGCCGAACATCAAAGCTTCTGGGACTGCGCGGAGATGCGCAGCTACCTCGGCGATGCTTCGTTCGTTGTGGACGACGGCACGGAGATAGTGCTCGAACGTTTCCGCGTCGTAAAACTGCTCTAAGGCGTTCCTTGGCTCTCGGCGCCGAGCGGAGCACTGAAGGAGTTCAGGAACGGTCGGGAGTTGCCGCCCCAAGGTTCCTCAAACCGGGCTATGACTTCGGGGCGGAGTTTGAGTTCGGCCTTCGTCTCATCCTGGACGGAATCGAAGCCGTGGACGCCCAATAGTCACCCGCAGAAGGGCGGATGGATGGCGCGCACGGAGGCCAGCGGAGCCCGCCGGAAAACCCTCATCCCCTGGGCCTGCGCGACTAGAATGACCGCATGACACCGCAGGAGCTGGCCAACCTGGCGCAGCTGCGCCGGGCGCGGGACCTGATCGACCGCCACTACGCCCGGCCGCTGGATGTGCCCACCATGGCCGCCGGTGCCCTGATGTCCCCGGCGCATTTCTCCCGCCGGTTCAAGGCCGCCTACGGCGAGACGCCGTACAACTACCTGATGACCCGGCGGATCGAACGGGCCATGGCGTTGTTGCGGGCCGGCGCCAGCGTGACGGATGCCTGCATGGAGGTGGGCTGTACCTCATTGGGATCGTTCAGCTCGCGGTTCACCGAGATCGTCGGCATGCCCCCGAGTGAGTATCGTTCCCGGCAGCACGACGCGGTGCAGGCCATGCCATTGTGCATCGCCCGGCTGCGCACGCGGCCCGCCCGGAAGCAGAGAGTGCAAACCGAGCAGGATTGAAGAAGCGCCGCCGCAGCCGCTCCCCTAGCGTGGGAGGCATGAACATTTCCTTGCAATACGCACAGATCACCGTCAACGACCTCGATGGGTCCCTCGCCTTCTACCGGGACGTCCTCGGCCTGGACGTCAGGAACGACGTCGGCTCGGACGGGCAGCGCTGGGTCACTCTCGGCAGCGCCGCCCAGCCCGATCTGGAGCTTGTGCTGTCCGTCCCGCACGCCGGCCGCTCCCAGGACGACGGCGACGCCCTCCAGCAACTGCTCGTTAAGGGCGCCCTCCCGATCCTGGTGTTCCGCACGGACGATCTGGACGCTACGTTCGAGTCGGTCCGGGCCGCCGGTGCCGAAGTGCTCCAGGAACCCATCGTCCAGCCGTGGGGCCCGCGCGACTGCGCGTTCCGGGACCCGTCCGGAAACATGGTGCGTTTCAACCAGGCTGCCTAACCCCTCCCCTACCGGCGGCGGCCCGGCGCCGCCTCGGCCATGGCCCCAGCGCGGGTGCCAGCCGGCGTGGGCACCCGGCTCGCGGCGTCCCGGCCGTCGTCGTTCTGACGGATCCGGCGTCCGACGGCGCGTCCCACGGCCATCGAAAGCCGGTGGGCGGGCTGTTCCACGTACCGGTAGAAGAGCTCGGCCGCCGCAAACGAGGCGGCCACGGAGATCGCGAGCGCCAGGGGAAGCGAGACGGAGCGGAACAAGGTGACACCGGCCAGGATGATCGGCAGGTGCACCAGGTAAAGGCTGAAGGACACCCGTCCCAGCCACTGGGCCGCGGCCGAGTCGCCGAGCCGTTTCGCCGCGCCGCAGGAGACGAAGAGCAGGACGATCAGCGCCGCGCCGACGGTCACCAGGGCCTCGACGCCGGGGATCGGTTCCTCGCGGCTGACCCATTCCGCGTTGGCCAGGAAGAGGCCGACGGCGGCCACCAGGAACCAGGCGGCGCGCGGCCAGGACCGGGTCAGGTTCCGGATCCGCTCCCGTTCCACGCCGAGGACGGCCCCGACGGCGAAGATCGGGAGGTAGATCAGCGCGTCCATGTGGTGCACGCCGCCTACCGCGGCCAGCAGCAAGGCCAGGCCGATTTTCACGAACCACACGCGCCGCCAGCGCAGGGCGAGGAAGACGTAGGCCGGCAGCAGCAGGGAGAACGCGACCTCCCATTTGAGCGACCACAGCGGGGTGTTGATGGTGCTTGCGTTCAGCATCAGCAGACCGTCCTTGAGGACCTGCACCACCGTGGGGTTGACCACGTACATGTCCGCCCAGGCACTCTGCAGGGGTGACGCAGTGCGGGGAATCATCGCAATCAACGCCACGGCTGCGGCCAGCGACGCCCAGGCCGGCAGGTAGAGGCGGAAGAACCGCTTGGCGTAGTACTGCGCCCAGCTTGGGACCGCGCCGGGCCTGGTGAACGGCAGCACCAGGACAAAGCCGGAGAGGACAAAAAAGACGTGCACCGCCGGTGTTCCGTTCCAGAGGATATGCAGCGGAGAGAAGACCGCCCACGTCTCGGCGGTGTTGAGATCCACGGCCCGGTTGCTGAAGACGCCCCCGATTCCCGGCAGTGTGGACACCACGTGGCAGGCGACTACTAGCAGGGCGGCGATCCCCCGGAGGCCGTCCAGTTGGGTGACTCGTGTTTGACCAGACTTCGAAAGCATTCACTCTACGTTACCAGTTCGTTATATTGGCGGGGTCGCGCTCCCGTCGCGCAGCGGCCACGGGCTCCATCCGCCGGCCACCTCCCGCAGCCGGACCTCGGCGTCGCGCAGGCGATCTTCGGCGGCCGGGCCGGGTTCGCCCCGTCCACTTTCGGAACCGGACCCGTCCCACGCAGTCAGGGCGTATTCGCTCCACCGCTGGCGGCCCACCGGGTAGCGTTCGCTGTATCCGCCGGCCGCGACCGTGAGCACCAGCCGCTCCAGACGGTCCGCTGTTGTTTCCACTGTTTCGTCGCAGGCATCACAGCCGCACACCGGAAACGGGAAGTCATGCAGCACCCCGGCATGCACCATCACACCCGGGTACCCGGTGAACACGAAGGTCAGGGACGCGGCGTCGGGATCCCGCGGGATGATTTTGACGGCCTGCAGGACGCTCGGCCCCTGCATCAGCAGCTCCCCGGCATGGGCCGGATCGTCCTGGGCGTCGACGTCGTACACGGCGGTGAGATGCTCGATCAACGCACGGGCGACGGTGTGAAGCCCGGCGAAACGCTCCGGGTGGCTGTCCACGCTGTACGTATCCTGGTCGGGTCCGTCAGCACCCCAGTGCCGGCCGTACGGAATCGGCGTCCCGTCACTGGAGTAGTAGGTGGTCACCGGCAGGTCCGGCCGGACGTAGCAGGGCTGCCCCGCTGCAAGGGATACCGGTACGGGCGGGCGTGCCGGCGGCTCGTCCGGATCGTCCCGGGCCCAGTCCAGCAGGGCGGCGATGAGCCCGCGGACCGCATCGTCGTCGGCGCCGCGCAGCCCCTCGAGCAGGCGGGAAACCTCGTACTGCCGGTCCCGGTTTCCGACCGTAGGAGCGGCCCCTTCGTAGGCGTTCCACTGCGCGTCCGGCCGGAGCGCGGCGATGGTGTTCCCGGCGAAGATGGCCGCCGCCGCCTGGAGCGTGCTGTCGATGGCAATCCCGGAGCCGAACGTGCGCAGGAACCCGATGAGCCGCTCCGGGTCGGACGCCAGCTCCTCGGGCCGCATTCCCTGCGCGGTGCTGAACTCCATAAACGGGGCGTACCCGCCCAGGTGCCGGACAACGGCCGGGCCCGGTCCTGGCCGGTACAGTGCGGTGCGCCGCGGCATCGGCTCCGGCATGTCGGCGGGCTGCCCTTCGAAGATGTCCTCGCTGATCCCCATAGCGCCGATCCTAGCCGGAAGGACCGCGGGGGCCGAGACTTCGCCTTTGTGCGGGAGCAGTCCCAAGCCCGCTTAGCGGAGGGCAACGGGTCAACAGGTTTTGTCACACAGTTAACTAGTCATTCACATGGTCCACAAGACTTGTCCAACCACCCTCCGTACGGTCGGAGGCATGGACAACATTTCACGCAGATCCGTTCTTTCCGCCGGCCTCGGGGCCGGGCTCGTCGCCGCCTGGCCGGGTGCCGCCGTCGCCGTTTCCACCGCGGACGACGCCGGCCTCCGCACCGATCCGTTCCAGCTGGGCATCGCCTCCGGCGAGCCGTGGCCGGACGGCTTCGTGATCTGGACCCGGCTGGCGCTGGACCCCATCGCTGGGGACGGTCTGGGCGGCATGCCGTCGCGCAACGTCGCGGTGGCCTGGGAAGTGGCGGAGGACGCGGGCATGCGCAAAGTGGTAGCCCGCGGCGTCGAGCACGCCCGGATCGAGACCGCGCACTCGGTGCACGTGGAGCTGAAGGGCCTGCGCCCGGGGCGCGAATACTTCTACCGGTTCCGCACCGGCCGGCACGTCAGCGCGGTGGGCCGCACGCTCACCAGCCCGGCGCCGCACGAGACGCCGGCGGCGCTGGCCATGGCGTTCGCTAGCTGCGCCCAGTACGAGCACGGCTACTTCACCGCCTACGCGCGGCTGGCGCAGGACCACCCGGACCTGGTCCTGCACCTGGGCGATTACCTGTACGAGTACAAGAAGGACAGCTATGTGATCGGCGGCGGCAACCCGCGCGACCATGCGGGCCCGGAGACCGTCAACCTGGCCGGCTACCGGCAGCGGCACGCCCAGTACAAGGCCGACGCCGATCTGCAGGCCGCGCACGCGGTGGCGCCGTGGCTGGTGGTGTGGGATGACCATGAGGTGGATAACAACTGGGCGGACGAGGTCCCGGAGAACCAAGATGCCGGTCAGCTGAACGACACCACCGAACATTTCCGCCAGCGCCGCGCCGCAGCGTTCCAGGCGTACTACGAGAACATGCCGCTGCGGGCCTCCTCCGTGCCGGCGGGTGCCGACATGAAGATCTACCGGAAGCTGCAGTGGGGCCAGCTGGCGAACTTCCACATGATGGACACCCGGCAGTACCGGGACGACCAGCTCGCCGGCGACGGCTGGCAGAAGAACATCGCCGGGCGCCTGGCCGAGGACCGCACCATCACCGGCGCGGAGCAGGAGAAGTGGCTGCTGGACGGGTTCAAGAACTCCACCCAGCGCTGGGACGTCCTGGGCCAGCAGGTGTTCTTCGCCGAGCGGGACCGGGACAAGGCGCCGGAGATCGACGACGTCTCCATGGACGGGTGGGACGGCTACGCCGCGTCGCGCCGCCGGATCACCCAGGGCTGGGTGGACGCCAAGGTGCGCAACGCCGTGGTCCTCACCGGCGACGTGCACCGCAACTGGGCCAACGACGTCAAGGTGGACTACAAGGACCCGGCGTCACCCGTGGTGGGTTCGGAGCTGGTGTGCACGTCGATCTCGTCCACCGGTAATGGCTCAGGCTCCACGACGGACGCGACCATGGCCTGGAACCCGCACCTGAAGTTCTACAACGACAACCGCGGCTACGTGAACACCCGAATCACCAAGGACGCCATGACCGCGGACTTCCGGACGCTGGACTACGTCACGACGCCGGGAGCCCCGGTCAGCACGAAGGCTTCGTTCGCGATTCGGGACGGGGTGCCGGGGCTGCAGTAGCGGCAGTCCCCCGGCCCGACGCCAATCACGACTAGATGCATGTGGGCTGGTAGGCGGGATCAGCGGGCCCGGACACCCTGCCCAGTGCGTGGGCCACAAGCTGGTGCACCACGGGGTTGTTGGGCGTCTGGTCATGTTCGAAGGCGTCGGCCGGGCATTTGTCCTGGATGGTGATGTTGGTGACCTGCCGCGCCGGCCCGCTGAGGAACTGGCTGTTGTAGGGAATGACCACTTCGTCGTGCACCGTGGAGATGACGGTATAGGAGGGTCCCGCCACGGTGTCGCCGATGGAGTTGAGCTTCTGCATGAAGGGCGACCCCGCCTGCTGGTCGGCGCAGGCGGCACAGCCCGCGCCGGTGTAGTTGGGATCAGGGACGGCGCCCGGCTGCGGGACGATCACGCCTTCGGTGCCGTGGTTGGAGGGTGCGATCCCGATGAGCTGATGGACATTCTTTGCGCCGCGGAGAAAGCCCATGTAGTAGCGGGGTAGCCCGACCGTTATGAAGGTAGAACAAATAGCAGTCGTCAATCAGTGGCTCGCTGCATGCGAGCTTGGATGGATCTAATGCGACAGCATAGAAGAAGCTCATGATTGGGAACTGAACTTGCGCGACCAAAGGCTTCCCCCGTCAACCGAGTGTCACCAACCTAATGGCTCAGTACAGCTAGACGAATCAATGGGCCCTCCCTTCCGTGGAGAAATCCGCTCCAGGGCGCTATTCTTCGGTTGCTTTTACTTGCCTCGGCGGCCGCGCGGGAGATCGAGCGAGGTTCTCAGTTCGTCGCCGGCTGGCTGCCGCGGCTCCCTGCAAGTTCTCTGATGCCCGGCAATCGGAGACTCACCGGAACTTGGAGTTCGGACGGCCTCCAGGAGTCTATAGGTGGATGGATGACCGCGCTGTCTGTCCATCGAAAAGTGGCGCTGTCGGGAGGGACGAGAGTTAACAATTCTCTCCCACCGAGCTCCCTAATGCCCAAGACATGCGAAGCAGATATCGACTCATCGGTGAAGACCGACGAATCGAAGGTCACTTGAACCAGACGCCATTCACGCCCGTACTGACGGCACTTGTTAAATTCATTGCGACTTAGGTGGAACGTGCCCTCACTCGCGCTTGTCGTGCTCTTAACCTCAAGTCTCTGCTTGGACGGCGTATGAATCTCAATGTCGTAGCCGTAGGCGTTCGAGACATCAGCAACATGCAGCGCAAAATAACCAGCCTCCGCAGCCGCGGCTAAAACGACTAGCTCTCCTGCCCTGCCCAATGCCTCGCGCAAGGGTTCCAGATAGTGCCTAGCCAGCCCTGAAGCCGCCTCGACGAGCAGCTGGTCCAGATATGGTTCCAGCCACTCCAAGTCACGGAGGTCATCCGACGGAATATATTCACGAAACACCGTCCCGCCCCGCACGGCCAGCGATATCCATGGTGGTGGATCCAATCTGAGCAACAAAGAAGAAATGGCGATCAATGTGGGGCGGTCCGCTCGTTCTGACAGGGCAGACAACACCTGATCGAGCCGAACTGTGTCTGAGATCTTGACCAGGCCCAACCGGAGGATTCCCTGTGCACACCCGTCGAGATCTACTGCCCCCGCCATAAATGAGCTCCGGCCCCGAGCGGCAGCAGTCCATGCGTCAACATCGGGGTGACTCCGATGCCTTGCTGCGTTAGCCAGAAGGAAGATGCCTGAAGCCGCGCCGTGCGTGGGAAGCACTACGCACCGCCACGACTCAGATGAGCAGCCACCGCAGAAAGGTCGTCTTCGAATGCGGGGCGTTCGTCGTGGACCTCGTCTGATTCTGGCAACGCGACACGAACCAGGCCGGGATCGTTCATGAGCTTCGAAAGCGCCCGCACCTTGTCTCGAAGACGTTCATCCACAGTCTGATCGATAGTGTTCTCGCTCAAAAGCAGCGTGAAACGCGTCTCGACGTCTTTCGACAGCCCCAGGCGATGAATGCGGTCCTGGCTCTGCAGAAAGTGGCCAGCGTTGAATGTCCGGTCGAGGTAGATGGCGTGATGACACCAGTGATGCAGGCTGATACCTTCACCGCAGGCAGCGGGGTTGGCCAGCAGTACGCTGCAGTCCGGGTCGTTCCGGAACCTGTCAAGCTCAGCCTCACGAGTCACCACATCAGGCGGTGCCCCGTCCTCCGTGGGAACGCCCCCGTGGACAACGGCCGGGTTGAAGTCGCCCAACTCACGGGCCAGCGCCCGGATGTTACGAACGAAGGTGGACCACACCAACACCTTCTCACCGGCCGCCGCTGCCTTCTGTACCGTGTCCCTCACATAGGCGTACTTCCACGGCTTCTCAAACTCGCGATACTCCGCGAGAAGGTGGCCAAGGGCTTCGTCGCCCTGAACTGGAAGGGGCGGATGGGTGAATCCGTCCTCATCAGCGGAATCGGATCCGGCAACGAGCAGAGCTGGATTCGCCGCCGCTTCCAGCAGATACATGGTGATACGCCCGATCCGGTTGAACTCGCGTCTAGACTCCTTCGCTAGCGCAAAAGTGCCGCGGTACCGGCCAACGAGGGCGTCATAGATCGCGCTCTGGATTCTCCCCATCGGCTCCTGCACAACATTGAAGACTGGGTCAGGGAGTCCCAGACTCGACTTGGGCGTCCGCACGAAGTACTTCGCGATGGCAGCGCTCGTCTCCACCAGAACGTCCTCGTCACGTCCCCTCTGCTCGACATAGGCGTCAGCAGGAAGAATCTGTCGATCCTGTCCTGGGTAGAGAAAGCGCATGGGCGCTACTAGGTCAAAGGCTCCTTGCGGTGCAGGGGTACCGGTGAGCACATCCCGTCGCTTGGCGACATAGGCCAGGTCCAGTACCGCCCGGCCATGGACCCCGAGGGAACCACGCTTGATGCGATGAGCTTCGTCGAGAATGACGTGAGTTGGAGCCTTGGAAACAAAGTCGCGGATGCGGTCGTAGTCGGCCGCCACGCGATTGTAGTTGGTCAGAAGGATGTCCGTGTTTACGGGAACTACAGAGCCTGGTCCGCCGTGGACCGCTATGTGTGGGGCTACTTCGATGCACTCCCGAGAGTCATCCTTCCATGCTTGAAACGCTGCGATGGGGGCGATGACGAGCAGGCGACTCACCTCTCCCCTTGCTCGGTGAAGGGTGTGTCCGGCAAGCGCAACCGTCGTCTTGCCGGCTCCGGGAACTGAGAAGTCGGCACCGTGCGGAAGGCGAAGTATTGAAGCTAAGTTGTCCAATTGGAACGCCCGCAGCTCACGCTTAAAGCCGCTTTCTCGCAACTCCTGGGCGAGTGCCGAGGCTGACTCTGCCGAGACCGGCTCCTCAATGGCCCTCTCCCGGGCCCTGCGGTCAGCGGCCAGGGACTGTAACTGTGCTGTGAGCCGAGGCTGAATCACAAGTTGTTCGCCGAAGAAGATCCTGACCTCCCGCACGCCAGATAGCTCGGCCAGGAATACTTCGGCGCGAACTTCGATGGAGTCCTTCGAACCACCGACCACGCCCCGCGAAAGGAGTGTTTGAAGGTGCGCCCAGGCGCCTCCACCCGGTGATGAGTCCCGCGCGATGACGATGGTCGGACGTTCCGTGTCAAGGAGCTCGATGGAGATCAAATGCTGCCCTCGTATTCCTCAACAAGGGCTCGCACTTGCTTGATCCGCAATCCCATCGCGTTCTCGTCGAACTCTACGAAGGAGCGGGCCTTGGGCAATGCGCTCAATGCCCGCTGGAGCTCCGCAATCGCTTTCTCGGTCCGGGAGACAGGGGCCGTGATCGCCGTTTGGTCTCTCTGATCCTCTTCGGCCTCATCGGCTGCCGCGGTGATCGCACTCCGAACCGTCTCCAGGATCGCTTGAGCGGCGACCGAACCCGCACCTTCAAGGGTCACCGTGTCTTCAGGGCGCTTCTGAGCGAGAAAGGAAAGCAAGCCGTTCAGCGGCCCAGGGGTGGGAGCCTCACCCAAGACATCGTCGAAGATGTCCGCCCCCGTGGTCGGAAGGCTGTCGCCGACGGTCCTGATGAGCTGAATGAGTGACGGGTCGGACTCCAGTTCCCGGCTAACAAGCTGGGCGGCGTCGGCACGTCGCAGATTGCGCAACTTCCGGTAATTTACGTTTGCGAGCGTTCCGAGGAAGTAGACCGATCGGACGGACTCTGCTTCCGCCGGTGCCTTGTTCTTGACATGCTTCGCCAGCTCGTCGAACGCGGACTCGTTCACGTTGAAGTCGATGTGCAGCCTCGCCCCCTTGGAGAGGCCCACGAGCTGATGGACGTGCTGCAGCTTCTCGTAGAGGGATCGAACGTCAGCAATCTCTCTATGCATCCGGGTCGCGACGCGGCCGAAGTCCTTATTTTCTCTTTCGTACAGCTCTTCGATGAGGAGAGCCTCGTTGATCCAGGCATATTCCTGCTTAAAATCCCGCGCAACCTGCAACTCGGTCTCAAGGTCAACCAGCTCGGCTGGTGTCGCGTCGGCCGGCAAGACCAAGCACTTCACGTAGCGAGCGCCGGGAACATCATCATCCGTGAACAGGCTCCTGAGCGCGGCGGTGCGTCGGTTGCCGTTGATGAGCACGCCGTCGGCCGTGGTGATGGCAGGATCTTGCTGCCCGCGATCTCGGAGATCTTGCTTTAGCTCCGGGAATCCTTCTTGGCCCCGAAGGATCGCGTACTGGGCGTCCTGAGCTGTCGGCCCAAGGGGATCTGCGGTGAAAAGGTCGGACCTCCCGGTCTTGGCGATCTCACGCAGCTGTTCGGCTCTCGTCCGGTGGTTCATCGTGGAGAAGCGAACCCAGTCGGCCTCGAGTTCCACAAGGTCGAGTTCCTTCGACTGACGGGGCCATGCGGGAACGTGGACGCGACCGAGTAGTGCCCTCGCCTCGATGAAGTTGGCTCGTTCCTGATCAAGGAATGGATTGGTCATTCTTTAGTTCCTAAACGTCGTGGAGCGCCCGGCTCCAAATCTTGAAGTGATGGTTGTCCGGAGATTACCGTTTCCTCGACGCTGAAAGCCGACATAGCCAACGTACGAGTCCACCTCTGGCGGTGCGATGCCGAACGCCTGCAGGAGCACCGACGGGAACGCCGTGCGGCGCGTTCCGCTCCAATTCCAGTCGTCGTCCAAGTCATCTCCCCGCTGAGGCATCACGTATATGCACGGCGGCGGCGTCGGAACGCCCGCAAGGTCGACGGACTTGGCCTGCTTTGGGCAGGGCCGACCTGATCCCCCGCACAACTCGTTGTGAAAGATGACGCCGTCGAGCACATCACGCACCTCGGAGAAGAAACGCTGACGCAGACGATTCACCCCCTTTGAAATGTGCTCGCCAGGGTGCGCCTTCGTGCTGGAGCACAGCCACCAGAGATACGTTTCATCGGCCCAGTCAGGCACTGTCCAGCGAACGCTGCTGTGTGCCCCATCCGGGCAGCCCTTCTGAATCACCGCAACTAAGCCGACCCCTGGAACCGCAAGCCGGTAAACGGTGTCTGATCCGTAAGAAGGTGTCGTGACGCTAGTCACCAGCCCCTCCCCCACCAAACGCTCGAAGAGCCGGCCAAGAAACTGGCGACGATCTGCGTTGCTTGCGCTCATGCTGCCGCGCAACGACTCGACCGCGGACGGAAGAGCCATCTCGTACTCAGCCGGCGAGATCCCATGTTTGGCTAGAAAGCTCGCGTCTTCCGCCAGACCTTGGATCGCTAAACTCACGCGCTCGACAACGGCTGGTGGCGGTGCCCCGACGTGACGGCATGGCGCAGCTGTCTCGGCACTCACACTTGTCGCCTCTCAGCGGTGACGCGGGCACCCTGAACCAGAATCATGTCCCTCCCCCAATTGATCACGTTGCTTGCTCATTATCTTGTGAATACGGACAAATGTGTGCAAGGACGCACACTGTGGTCCAAATCGATGGCGCATCGTTCCAGCCCACGCACTTTGTTGGCTTGGCGCGCTGCCCCATGTCGGGTACTAGAACCTAGCCGTTGTGCAGCCAACGCATGCTCGAACGGACACATCCTTCCAGAGAAGTGGAGGCAGCCCCAAGTGGCCGCTGCCATGTTCGATTGTCGGGAAATCGGTCAGAGGCCTCTGAGCGCGTCCATAATCTGATGAGCCACCATCAGCGGATCATCGTGAGACCAGAACCGGAGGACGGTCCATCCTGCGGAGACAAGGTGTTCTGTCGTTTCTAGGTCCCGCTCACGATTTCGGGCGACCTTCGCACTCCAGTACGAAACGTTTGATCTGGGCGCGCGGTAATGGACCGGGCAACCATGCCAGAAACACCCATCGATGAAGACGGCGATGCGGGCACGAGTGAAGGCTATATCGGCGGTTCTTCGGAGTCCCGGAAGTAGCCGAAAGTTCACTCTGTATCGCAGGCCTGCGGCGTGAAGGATGCGTCGAACTGCCAGTTCCGGCTTCGTATCGCGGGAACGGTTACCCTGCATCGCCTTCCTGGTGGCAGGCGTTGTGGCCCAAGAATCTTCCACTCTGCCAACCTATGCCGCCTTAGCCTTCCGAACCAGCCCGCTTCAAGGTAAGCAAAGACACGGCTTCCAAGCAGCCGGGAAATTGGCATTAGGCATCCGCGCGGAAGTAGCGTTATGCCCATGAATCAAGTCCAATCTCTTCCCCCTCTTTCGCGCGCGCCGTTGCGCGCGGCTGAGTTCTTCGCCGGCATCGGTTTGGTACGTGCAGGCCTCGAACCCGCAGGCTTTGAAATCGTCTGGGCCAACGACTACGAGCCGGCGAAAAAGGAGATGTACGAGGGGAACTTTGGATCTGATCACGACTTCGCACTAGGAGACATAGCCAAGGTCAAAAGCGCGGCCCTCCCCGAAGACCTGGATTTCGCCTGGGCCAGCTTCCCTTGCACTGACTTGTCACTCGCCGGCGACAGGCGTGGGCTCGCGGGGAAGCAGTCTGGCACTTTCTTCCACTTCACCCGCATCATGGATGAACTTGAGGACAAAAAGCCCCGAGTTATCGCTTTGGAGAACGTCAACGGTTTGGCGACTTCGCACGGCGGCGACGACATGGCAGCCCTCGCCAGAGAACTGAACGGCCTCGGCTACAGCGTGGACGTCCTGGCTCTGGATGGCCGGCGGTTCGTCGCGCAGTCCCGGCCCCGCATCTTTATCGTCGGCAGCATGGACGTCCCAGTGGAAGATACAAAGGAAGTGTCAACACTGCGGCCCGAATGGTTGCAAGGCGTTTTCCAGGACCCAACCGTGATAACTCATCGTGCAGCCCTCCCTGAGCCTCCAGAGATGTTGACCGTCGGTCTGTCCGACGTGGTCGAAACGATGGGGGCACGTGACAGCCGCTGGTGGGATGCGGAGCGCAAGGATAAATTCCTCACCTCCCTCTCTGTGGTCCAACGCGAACGCCTGGACGCTATGAAGGCATCCCAGCACGTGACGTATCGGACGGCTTATCGGCGAACGCGGTCCGGTGTGCCCGTTTGGGAGATCCGGGCCGATGAGGTCTCAGGGTGCTTGCGCACAGCGCGCGGAGGGTCTTCCAAGCAAGCGGTAGTGATGGCCGGGCGAGGAAGAACCGCCGTTCGTTGGATGACCCCGGTCGAATACGCGCGCCTCATGGGAGCCGGAGACTACAACCTGAGCGGCCTCAGAGACAGCCAGATTCTTTTCGGATTCGGCGACGCCGTAGTCGTCCCCGCTGTCCAATGGGTCGGGGAAAACTACCTGGCACCCCTTATCCGGGGCGAACTCCGGCAGCCTGCACGGCTAGAACGGGTGGCTGGTTAGTGTCCTCCCGCGGTGATGCAGCGCTGCCCGGCAGCGGGCCGGCAGTCCCCATAGAGTCCTTGCCCGCAGAAGACGTCCGACAGTTTCGTGTCGAGCTCAAGGCGTTCATGGAAAGCCTCGATGAAGCAGGCCGAAGAATAGGCACAGCCAAATTCGGCATCTACGCGTTCTATGACTACGACGGAGAACCGATCTATGTCGGTCAAACACGCGAAAAGCTGTCCGGGCGTGTCGGTCGCCATCTGACCAATCAAAGGACAGATGCTGTGGCGATGCGGGTCTTGGATCCTTTGGAAGTCGCGGAAGTGCAAGTGTGGCCCCTCTGGGAATTCGACGAGTTGGCCCGCCGCGCGACAACCACGGAGGAGAAAAAGGAGCTGGCGCGCCTGCTCGATGCCTACGAGTACTCCGCTTACCTGAAGGCGATTGAGGACAGTCGATTCAAGGCGATTCTCAACGAGAAGATTCCACCCGTCTCTGAGCCCGTCGCTCTCCCCCAGTCGTTCAGAAAGTCACTCATCACAGATCTGCACAAGGTCGAACGAGGCCACGCGGACATCCGCATCGCCCGCAGAGCCGAAACGGTCTCACGGCTAGCCGACGTAGTCCGTGAGCGTGGAAAAGTCACGGTAGGCCTCCGCCGGGTGCTGGTCGTGCAGGCCGTCCGACTTGCCTTCCTGTCTGCTCAGCGTCTAGCCGTTGCTGAGGGGCGACCCATGCCAACGCCTGATTCCATCAACGTGAGCCAGCTTGTCGGTTCTGTACTCAGCGAGGCCCCTGACAGCGGGGAAGACGACGACGCTCTATGACGCAATGGGGACCAGGTCGTCGTCGACGGCTAACATCCATTCGCCGTCACCGAAGCGGATCTCGTACAGTAGTTCGCCGCCAGGGCTAAAGCCCTGGAAATTTATCTCGAAGTAGGGCCATCCGTCACGCGTCCGGGCCACTGCGTCTCGTGTCTTGACCGCGCGAAACGTGCCCAGCGGTGCAGGTCCCCGGGATCATGACTACCAATCGCTGCCACGGAACTCATCCTCGCTGTCGCTAAAAGGTGCACCTGACACAGGAGTTCAGGTTGCAGAAAGAAATACGCTCTTGGCGCCCTATGATATCCGAATGGACGTTCTCTCCGACGATGACCCGCGGCATGGCACTCCCAACGGATATGGCAACCTCGGTTGCCGCTGCGACCGCTGCCGAGAAGCAAACCGCAAGTCCCACTACGCTTACATGGAACGCGTCCGCCGCGAGGGCCGCATGCTGGGCAGCCACGGGACAGCGCTGAGTTACGACTCCGGATGCCGCTGTGATGACTGCAAAGCCGTTCACAACAAGAAGTCCCGGGACTACAAGCGAAGTCGACGTGCCCAGAATTAATGAGCACCACGACCCGGCGCTCCCCTGCCAAGGCACGGCGATAACGGCTTCCTCATCAACCTCCGGCGCTACGCGGATGCAGGGCGCTCTAGGGACAATGCAAACCTGGCGGAAGCCCGCCGACAGCAGAGGTAGGGTGAAACTGGCACTAGAACCTGCCCATAGGAAGAATCACTCTTGGCCGCACGTGAGCCGTACAGAACCCACCGCCAGCAGCACCTGGGCGACTTCTTAGACCTATTGCAGAAGCGGGGATGGATCGATTGGGAATGGCGCAATGAAGACAGCCCCACCCTATTCCTCATCGCCGAGCGCGGCTCTCCCCCAACCAGGTACCGGACTTGGGAAGCCGAAGCCCTGGCACAGCGCATTGCCGACAAGGCAGGCATTCCCTGGATACCCGTCCCTTACCCGGTGGCTTGATCGCTACAACGAGACCATGGCTCAAATCGCTCTTTTGAAGGACCGGATGGAGGGGACTTCTGGACCTGGCCCTGATGGCATGACCTGGGAACGAACCGCGTTTGCGTCCGCGCCGATTCTGGGCACCGGGCTACGAGGCTTTTGCGTGATGACTCGCCATCCGAAAGGGTTCAAGTGCTGGCGCTTCACCAAGAGTCGCGCCGATTTCGGGTTGAAATACGACATCTGGATGGGAATGCCTCCGGAAGGCAAGAGAATGTGCCCCGCAGAAGGCTCAAGGTGCCATGGGACCTGGCACCCCAGTACGACATCACCATGGAAGGTTGGAAGCGTGTGAGGGACGAGGCCATCGCCAAAAACGAATCCTCGGCCATGTGGGCAGCTCTTGAACTGCTCATACCTTCGGACGTTGCCGAGTTGCATCTCACGCCGGTGAACGATGCCCTCGTCGTCCACGATCAACTTGCTCTTGAATCCCTCACCGGCTCCCTGCAGACCATTCCTGGATCATCCACAAGAGCAAGGCTTGCTTTTCACCCCTCGCTACCCTCCATCGCGGAAATGGCATGCCAAACCAATCCGGCTCCGATTCTCGAGCTGATATGGGCCGAAGAGGCCAAAGCTCGAGAAGAATCCAAGAGAGGCGGCACAGACAAGGACTGGGACACCAGAATTCCCATAGAAACCTCCCCCCGGTATGAATACGACTGCTACCTCCGCTGGAGGAACCGATGCATGAGCTTCTCCGCCAGTGGTGCGGGTACCGTTCCGTAACTGCCCACGAGCGGCTCTTCGCTGCAGAAGCGGAGGTCAATCATCTGGACGCCCTGCTGGCTTGGTCCGTAGACTGCATCCGCCAGTTCAACGAGAGCACCGCCGCAGCCATCGAGAAAGAGCACGAAGGCGAACGCATCACTCCGTACAACATCCGTTCCGTTCCACATCGCCCACCGGAGCCCGTCGAAATACCCGCAATTGAAGTCTCGCGCCGCCGACGCTGGCCGCGCTGATCCATAAAGTCCCGCGACTACAATCGACGTGAACACAGCCAAAAGTAGAACCAGCGCTGGAACCAAAATTCGCCGTCGGAAGAGTCACCAGTGGCCGCACGTGAGCCGTGCAGGACGCACCGCAAACAGCATTTGGTGGACTTCCTGGACCAGTTGAAAAGTCTAGGATGGCTTAACTGGGAGGGGGCATCGAAGCCAACCCCACCGTATTCCTCATCGCAGAGCGCGGGTCGCCCCGGAAGGCATATCGAACGTCGGAGGCCGAAGCTCTGGTGCAGCGCCTGGCCGACGGAGAGGGGATCCCCTGGCTACCCGTCCCCTACCCCCAGCGGCATTGATCGACACATGGAGACAATGGCTATGATCGCAGCCCTGAAAGACGAAGAGCAAGGGGACTCGAAAAGCGGCAAGTGACAAGGGCCTACGGATGCCTCCGCAAGCACTAGTTCAGCCAGTTTTCGGGGAAGGAAACAGCTAGGCTGAGATCTGCTGTCATCAGGCGGCGGCTAATTCCCGAAAGATGAGCCACATGTTCAATCGTGACAAGAAGTCGACATGACCGACGTATCAACGGACGGTATCGAGGCGTCCCCAGATATGACTGGAGAGAACCCCCAAGTGGACAAGACATACACCATGACCGTCGAGCTTTCCGTACTGGAGTCACTAGGGATAAACCTTTATAGCAACGCTGCCGCTGTCCTGTCCGAACTTGTCGCCAACGCTTATGACGCTGATGCAGGCGTCGTTGACATCAAATGGCAGCCGAGGGCCCCCGAAGGTGAAGCGGAAGATCAAAGCGGACAGGCGGTCCTGCTCGAGGTAATTGTCTCCGACGATGGTGTCGGCATGAACGTGGAACAGCTAAACCAACGCTTCCTCACGGCTGGATACAAGAAACGCTCCGAGGAGGGTACCGTCTCTCCGACGAAGAATCGGCCCTACATGGGTCGGAAGGGCATCGGAAAGCTCTCCGTGTTCTCCCTCGGCCGGACCGTGGAAGTGTTTAGTAAAACAGAAACCGGCGAGGCACATGGCTTCCGCATTCGCGTGGAGGACCTAGAAGAAAGCATCCAAGAACGCCTGCCGTATCATCCCGCTCCCATCTCCGTGCCTGCAAAGTACAACAAGAAGGGCACGACAATCATAATGAGCGAGCTTAAGAGTAAGCGCGCCAATTTAACCGCTAGCGCCCTCCGGAAGCGCCTCGCGCGCCGCTTCGACGTCCTCGATCCACGAACACCGGATAACGGCGGGTTTCACTTGGTTATCAATGACGAGCGCGTGACGTGGAAGGACAGACAGGAACTTAAAAAGCTTGAATTTCTATGGGAATTTGGCACTCAGACGCTTTCAAATGATGTCCTTCCAACGGGGATCCAACGCTTTGTCCTCCCAACCGCATTTGTTGATGCTGACAAGGGATGGAAGGTTG
Organism: Pseudarthrobacter sp. PH31-O2; assembly: GCF_030063265.1. Classification (NCBI taxonomy): domain Bacteria; kingdom Bacillati; phylum Actinomycetota; class Actinomycetes; order Micrococcales; family Micrococcaceae; genus Pseudarthrobacter; species Pseudarthrobacter sp. PH31-O2. The sequence continues at coordinate 27,009 of NZ_JASIST010000006.1, forward strand.
GAGGCTGGTTCGGAACTTCAAAAACGCCTACAGATCTAATAGATGACCTAGAAGCTGGATCGCTGAAGAACATCATCGTGTTGGCCCGCAAGCGTCCCATACAGGAAGGCATTATCGAAAAGCTCGACTTTAGCAAACTGTTTGGTAACTACGTAACGGGTCAAGTGGAGGCCGATTTCCTAGACCTGGACGATCCCGAATATGAGGACATAGCAACAAGTGACCGTCAGCGTCTCATTGAAGATGATGAACGCGTACTAGCACTACAGGGCTTCCTGCGGAGTGCTTTCCTTAAAGCTGCCGAGCAGTGGAGTGAGGCCCGACCGAAACGAGAAGCTGTCGATGCCCTTGCCCGCTATCCCAAGCTGAAGGCTTGGGTAGCAGATCTACCCGAGTGGCAGCGACCAAGCGCGGAAGCAATGGTAGGGACAATCGCAAGCCTGGACTTCGAGAAGAAAAATGAGGCTCGGGACAGATCTGCGCTTTTTCGCTCGGGTGTGCTCGCCTTTGCGCGAGTGGGATTGAGGCAATCTTCAGATGACCTTGCTTTGCTGAGCAACGTGACCGCCCAAGACCTTTTGCCCCTGCTTGGTCAGCAAGATGCGTATGAAGCGGGCCTGTGGTCAGACATCCTCCGATCACGCGTGGAAGCCATCGAGCAGCTACAAGGCCTAACTGATTCGAATCAGAAGGAAGCTGTCTTGCAGCGTCATCTCTTCGAGCACCTCTGGCTTTTGGATGCGTCCTGGGAACGCGCCACAGGCAGTTCGAGGATGGAAGAGAATCTCCGAAGAATCGAACCTGGCCTGTTCGCCATGGATGACGAGCAAAAGGAGATAACCGGGAGAATCGATATTCGATACAGAACGGTCAGCGGTCGTCACGTCATCGTTGAACTGAAGCGGTATGACCTTACAGTGGATGCCCGTACCCTGGCCGAACAGGGGGTGAAGTACGCGTCCGCTCTGGCCGACATACTTCGCCAACAACAGCGTGACAACGAAATCCCCGGCATCCAGGTGATCTTTGTTCTGGGACGCAAACCAGGTACTCAAGGTATGGGCATAGCCGCGAACGCAGAGTCGTATTATCGGAGCGTTTTTGAGTCAAGCAACGGCAGTTATCGTCTCTACGACGCCCTCATCGAAAACGCCCGGAATCAGTACCAAGATTACTTGGACGCGAGTGTCACTGCACGAAATTTGGACGAGCTTATTTCGACGCTCGACGGCAGCTAGCTACGCGCCTTCACGCCCGTTCGCAGTCCCTTGTTCACCCCAGGTTCTTTCCTGCGATCGGAAGGCCAGAATCACTTCGTATAGGAGCATCGTCGAAGACGTAAAACAGGGCCAGGACAGCCGAAGCCCTGCGACTGACAGCACTGGACCCCACAGCCGGCCGGCCCAGCGGAGGCCCGAAAGCGTTGTGCGTGACCCGCGGTGAACGCCCGACTCATGCAGAGTCCGTGGCAGGATGTCAATCATGGACAGGCAGTTGCGGCGCGCTCCTGACGCGGAATGGGTGCTGATGTACCGACTCGGCCTGAGTCGGCAACGCATCGCTGCCCTCGTGCGCGCCGGGCCCTCCGCCGTCGCATACCACCTGGTCGTTGCCCGCCGCCAGGACCCCGGTCTCGAGGCCGAACACCAGGCCGCAGCCGGCGCCGCACCCGTTCCCCACCCCTCCCCCACGGACCTCGCCCGCTTGGACGAGCTCATCGCCTGGGTCAAGGCCGAAGGCCGGCTCCCCCGTGATCGCTCCGGGCAACGGAGCGAACGGGCGTTGGCGCGGTGGCTGGCGGCACGCCGACGCGAAGCGGCCGAGCGGACCCTGGACCCGGCCTACAGTGACGGCCTGACCCAAGTCCCCGGGTGGATGGGAAACCGCAGGGACGCCGAGGACGAGGCCCGCTGGCATCACCGCCTGGCCCAGCTGGAGGACTTCCGACACGAGGGCTACGACTGGCCCCGCCACAAGGGCTGCGACTCTGAGCGGGAACACACCCTCGGCGTGTGGATCCACACCCAGCGGTACAAACACCGCCGCGGCGACCTCGACCCTGCGAAGGCCAAGCTCCTGGACGACACCGTTCCCGGGTGGCGGACCGGGAGGACCAGGGGCCGCCCTCGCGGGCGGTGACCTCAAAAGTGCGCGCCTTCCAACCGGCCGCCGGCCAGGACGCCACCCCGCCTAGTACCCTCAGAGTGGTTTTCCAGTCCCCCAGCTTGGAGAACCGGGAGCCTCCGTATCGAGTCCCTTGGATTGGTGCGGAGGCATCCTCATAGGTCGCAGCCAGGGCCCTCTTCCCGGTTGTGCCCACTAGGGGCAGGCGGAGCCCCCCGCACAGCGCACGCTGGGCGGTGTCCAATGATCGTCTGGCGCGGGCCGATGAAGGAGGCCGGACCTTCTTCATCGGAGGGCCACCGTTTGCTACGTCAGACTAAATTGGCCTAGGTAAATTACTTCCGTTGCCGTTTTCGCTGTAGTACGGAGGTCGCCAGGCAAGAACTGTGCTATCCGTTTTCACCGCGTATGCGGGTGAGTTTATGGCGGCAGCAATCCTCTGCACAGCGAAGAGGCCAGTTACTTGGACGGCCACACTTGGTCGTCCCATCCCTCAACTGGCCGAGGCTATTGGAACGCCAACCCCAGACCGTGGCGTCGGTCTTCAACGCATGCACTGACCCGTTGACAGCGATGATCAGGTTACCGACTCCGGAAACCCAACATTCGACTCGCTCGCGGACTCACCCAGGAGCAAATCGCCGCGCGACTGGGCGTGCCCGCTCGTTCTCCCCATGATGCCGGATGCGTCCGAAACTTCGCGTGCGGCGATCTCAAAGCATCCATGGGCGAGGGCAGCGGCGGCATCGTCAGCTGCGCCAGGCGTACGACTTCGGGAGGCGTGTGCCGTCCCCGGACCTCGTCTGGAGCAACCCGGAGTTGGGCCGCCCGGATATTGCTTCGTATCTGTCGAATGGTTTGTTCCCTGGGGGTCCGGGGTTCTTAACATGCGGACATCGGCTCGCCCCTCTCTGCCCGTTGCGTTCATCATTCCAGAGGGGTCAACCACCGCCAAGGCTCCGCATCCGACTGTTCTGCGCTCGCTCAACTTTCATCGATTTACGCCGCACCTTTAGGGACGTTCAACGGCTTCCGAGAGGTTCTCGAGCCATCCCACGGTTTTCTCGCCGGGGCGGCGGCGATGGCAGTCGCAGTCTCGCGCCAGGCTGCGAGCTCTGCAATGGCCAGATGCGGCTGGATCGCAATATCCCCGGTGCACGGGGACGCGCTTAGCGTCGTCCGCACGCACGAGTTCAAATCTTACCGTCACCGCCAGGTAGCGAGGCCCCCGCTTCCTTTTGTTTACAAGGGAAGCATCGGCCTTTGCTTCGCCCGTGACGGGCTTTGAGGTAATGCAGCGGTAACAGAACTCTCACGGTGGACGCGCCCAGAATGAAAAGAGTCGACAGGGTAGGACCACAGCGGACGCGGAACTTTCGAGTAAGAGTACGGATTTTTCGGGGGTTTATGCGGGCTACCGTCATCTTCGATCAGCGCAGGTCGGGGCTGTTTTCTGCTGTCATTCGCTTTCGTCTGTTGTCAGCGAATCCGCGGGATATATGCGGGGTTCGGCGACAGTCCAGGGCCGAGTGAACGCTGCGGTTGAAGACCTCATGTATGTGGAAGTAAAGATGTCGCTCCTGCCGCGCCGATGGGTCCACATCGCACCGCTTCCGCCAAATCGAACGCCCCGCTTCCCCCGTAATACAAGAAAAGCGGGGTCTTCTTGCCTCGACGAGCGACCATCCGACAGCCATGACCTTGCGAGGATCATGTATGTCAGCTGGTCGCCAACAGCTTTTCTAGCGGAGCTTCAAGGGACTCTCGCCCATGACCGCTTTTTAGTTCTCGGCGTTAAGCTGCGCTCGAGGCTAGTTCCCTTGGCCTCTCCCGCCGACCGGCCCCTGGCTGCAGGTTCGGCTCTTCGGACACGTGTAACGGGCTGCCCGCATGGCGAGGATCCGGGCCGACTGCTGCTTCTGCTTCCTCATGCCATCAAATATTGCCACGATTTTCGATGCGCCGCTCAATCAAAGTCGGCTCCCAAATCCGGAGGCCATCGTGGGTAAAAGCCAAGAATCCACGGATATATTCGTTTTCATGCCGGCCACGGACGACTCCCGCGCGCTGAGGCACGAAGAAGGCTTCCATGCCCCGAACTTCGGCAACTCCGGCCTGTGGTCCGCGAATCTTCGTCACGCGTGCCTCGACGGTACGCAGTCGCCTTGTGTCGGCCCAGAAGTCTAAGCCAGGATCCCACTTTCCCAGTTCCGAGTGGTGCACCAAGGATGCCATTCCATGGCCGTCTCCGTACCAGTCGACGGACCGCGTTCGCGTGCCCTCATTCCGGGCCATTTCCGCACTCTTACGGGCGTGCTTTGCTGCTTCAGGTACGGACTGGGGGAGCTTGTCCAGGACATCGAGCGCATATGCCACGAACGAGCAGTACTCCGCATCGAGAGTCGGGTTGGAGGACCGCCAGTACGCCAAGACTTCCTTGATTCTCTCGTGCGATACCGGCGGAGTCTTCATTCGGACCGCCCGCCACCACGCCAGTGCGTCCGACGACGAGTAGCCATCGACGGCCATGTTTTCGTCCAACAGCGATACAACGCGATTGACGTCCTTCTGAGCGAGGGCTCGCCAGTCCCGGTCAACACGAGCCAAGTAAGTCCAGACTAACTGTCGACGAACGATCGGCAACGGGACGGTGCCCCTCACGAGCAATGCGTCTAGGAGCTGAAGGGAGGTGCCGTAGTCCCCGTAGACCCGCCTAAGTTTCGCTCGCTCCGTCTGCTCGAAACTGCTCGGCTTTCGCGGGTCCCCGCGGTAACGCAATGTTGAGATCAAGTCCTCCGCTTTTTCTAGGCTTGAGACCACCAGCCGGTGCGGTGCGCCCTTCAGATAATTCGCGAGCGTGGTGTCACGGATCGCGTACTCCACGAGTTTGACACGCATCTGGATTTCGCTGACAAAGCCGTGGTCCTTGGTGCTGGCTGCGAGTTCGCGAGAGATCGCAAACTCTGCTGCCGCGTCATCCACCCACGGAGACAGTTCGTCAAGAGAGACATGGCGGCCGAGACCGTCGTACACGCGTGCTCGATAAACCATGCCGAGGATGTGATGCAGTGTAGAACTGTCCGGCGAAAGGGCACTCGCCCGCTTCGCGTAGGTCTCCGCGGTTTCGAAGTCAACCATGCGAAACGCGTAGTAGCGCGCCGCATGTGCCCAAACGTGCGGATGGTCCGACTGGCGCTCGGCGACGTAAGCCAACAACTGCGCGGCGCCGTCCAGGGATGGAATCTTCTCGATGAGACGGGCGAAACTCTCCCGGCTCGGTCCGGACTGGGCAAAGTCGTCGTCGCGTTCAACAAACACGCTCTCGAGGAGTTTTCGCATGGCATCGTCGTCCTCAGCCTCGAGGCAGAAATCGGCGAACAGGCGACCCCAGCCAGACAAGGCTTGAGTCCATAGATCATTGCCGCCGCCAAGCTGGCGCAGAATTTCCTCCGCCACGAGGGGGTGGGTAGTCCGCCACTCGCCTTCCGCCGAGCGCCAAAGAAGACCCCTTAGTTCAGCTGCGAGAATGCGCGCGAAGCCGCCGGCACGAGATGACGGAAGTCCCACGAGGCGCGCTAGGGCGTACTCGGGGATCGACGATTGCCCGAAGAAATGGGCGATACTGCAGACGAGCATCACCTGTCGCTGTGGACCCTCGACACCCGCCAAGCGACCTCGCACATAGGCTTCAATGCCTCGGAAGTCCTCTTCGAAAGCGACGAGCCCGAAGAAGAAGGCGTTACGGCGATGATCGTGATAGCCCGCAATTGTTTGCAAAGCCCCTCGAGCCGCGTAGGCCCGCGCGCTGTAAGCGTCCACGAATGCCTCAGCTTCGACGTCTCCGAGGACCTCGGGAATGTAGGGCGACGACGAGTGCGCGGAGGGCGGGGTGTATGCGCGTGAGACGGCGAACACGACGGCGGGCAGCGATACGGCGTGTAGCTCGTCGATGAGTGCCGCGATCTGGTCGTCACGAACGTCTGCCGCCTCGGCGACAACCAGTACGGTGTTTTTTGTCTGACGGCTGACGGCCTCAATCCGTTGAATAGTTTCGCCCGCCCGGATCTGGTGCAGGAGCATGACCGGAAATCGTGTGCGAATGTTGAAACCAATTCTTCGCGCCAATGTCGTCCCACCTGAGCCGGGCGCGTGGAACAGGTTGAGTCGAAGTGTGCGGCGGTTCGAAAGCATGCCGAGCAGTTGCTTCTGGATTGTGTCAGTCTCAGTCCGTGTGACATCGGCGTCGACTCCGAGCGCTGCGAGCGTGATTTCTCCGCCCCTTAGGAAGTCAAGTGCTTCCGCCTCGGCGCCGCTGGTGTCGGGTTCCGCGGACCAGTAGACGGTCGCATCCTCGCCTATCCAGCCCGCATCGGCTGCGGAGATCTCAACGGGGCCATCCACGCCCGGCAGCCTGCGGGTGTCGGAGGCCAATTCCGGCGGCATCATCCCGGTCAATGCCCCTGCTAGCTCGTCCGGACGTAAGGCGAGTCGGAAGTCTGAGTTGATCGACCGACCTGACCCGAGTATGCCCACGAGAGCCCGTTCCCCAAACTCCGTTAGTAGGTCGTCGACGAGTGGTACGCGCCATGAGTCCCAGCCGCTATCGCCGTCATCCGTCACCAAGAGGACGACGTGGCGCCCACCTATTGACGAGGCAAACGTCGATAGCATTGAACGCCATGAACGACGGACCGTGCGTGTCCAGCGTTGGATGTCCACGACCGGGTCATCAAAACCTTGAACTCGCAACCACGCAGTGGAGCTCGTACCGAACGGTGGAGGGCTAAGCGGTGCGCCAAGGTGAACCGCTCGACGGTCTTCAAGGGCTGCGCGCGCGCTGGCAAGAAGTCCATCGATTTCTGAGCGGGGATCCAGGTCAACGATCATTGCGACGGGAAATCCGCTTTTGACAACAGCCTCGGCATAAGGTGAGCTTGGCGTGGCAATGAGAACAAAACACTCTGTGGGCGATGGCAGTGGAAGTCCCGCAGCGAGAAGGTCGGGCTTCGTCTGTTCAGCAGGGAAGCTTGCCTCCACGTTGACGTCCCACGCCTTGATGAGTTGCATGGCAATCTCGCGGGCATTCTTAATGGCGCGTTCTTGGCCGCCGTCAGCGTCCGCCTCTGACTTGTTGTGGATGAGATCTGAGATACCGCGGACCAAGAAATAGTCGGGGGTCGCGTCTGCGCGATCAATTGCACCGAGAACCGAAGCGCCTTCCATCTCGACGGCAAGCGAGTCTCCACCGAGGGCCTGGATTCGCTTTAGTTCTTCGGCATCAACGTCCGCTACGACCTTCTCTCCGCTCGCGATCGCACCTACAAAAAGCCGATATTCATTCGGGATGTGGCTTGCGCGAAGCCTCCGCGCGATGCCGTCGAGTTCTGAGGAGACAACACGTGTGTCGGACCGTGACTGGAATTGTCCCTCTTTGACCTTCCCAACTTCATACGAGTAGACCTTGTCTGCAATTATGACGTCGCCAACTTTGACGTCCTTTATGCCGCCCGCGATACCGACAAAAGCGACAAGCGCGGGTTGGTACTTGTCTATCGCCTTGAGCGTGGCCATCGCAGAAGGGGACAGCCCCATCCCGACTTCTACAAGCGCCGCGGTCAGAGCGCGACCGTCATACTCAATGCGCCCTCGGATTGCAGGATCACTGAGAACCGGATCCTCGACCGGATCGAGGATCAACTCCTTAAGGCATTCCCACTCGATTGGCACCGCGCACAGCAGCAGTACATCAACACCGTCCATTTGCATACCCTCCATGACATCCAAGATGGCGTCCGTTGTTATCGAAAAGTACGAGTTTCTCAGACGGCCGTGGTTTGAGTATGTCTCAATACGTCACCCGCACGACCTGACGACTCCCCGGACATGTTCGTATTCTTTTTCGGTACCGCTTACTCGGCGAAAAGGCATTACCTAGTTTCGGATGTTGACTCGAGCCACGGTGGTTTGCTTGTTCGCTGTGACATCGGGCCATTGCTGGAGGCGGGCGTGGGCCGCAAGAGGAAGGCCCCCCAGCCCATGGCAAGTCTGCACAGTCGACATAAACTCGGCGTGGATCGAGGACCCCTCGGCGGGAATCTCAAACTATAAGTCTTCATATATCTGTCGCGCGGGCACGGCGCTTTTCCGTGGGCCCGGCGATCTGTGCGGTTGGCTCATGAGTAGCATGGCGTATCGCTTCGGGTTCGTGTTCGGTGCAGTGCTGTGGAGTGAATCCGTAACTCACTCACCCACACCATAACGGTCATTATGTTGTGGATTGACTGCGCACCCTCGGCCGAAGAAGCCGCCAACAGTCTGTCGGTGTTTGGGGGACGACCCACCCTGTTCAAGGCCGACGGCCTGCCGGACTCGCCCTCGACCGGCGGGGTGGTGGACGGGCTGCGGTCCAACCCGCAGGTCTCGGACCAGGAGGAAGTCCACGAGGTGTACCGCCGCTGGCGCACCCTGGCGGAGAAGTATGAGCCGCACCGCCTGCTGGTAGGCGAGGTCAACCTGGAACCGGCCCGCGCCGCCCGCTACACCCGGGCCGATGAAATGCAGCAGGCCTTTGCCTTCGCGTTTGTGAAGCTCGGCTGGGATCCGGAGGCGTGGGCCGCCGTCGGGAACGACCTCGAAGCCGCCAGGCAACTGCACGGCGCGACGCCGACGTGGGCGCTGGAAAACCGCGACATCGTCCGTTCCGTCACCCGGTTTGGTGGTGGGGAGGTCGGCGCACTGCGGGCCCGGGCCTCTTTGGTGGCTTTGCTGGGTTTGCCTGGCCCGGCGTACCTGTACCAGGGGCAGGAGCTCGGGCTGCCCGAGGTCGACGTCCCGCTAGAGTCCCGGGTGGATCCCATGTGGGCCCGCGGCGGGGTCTGCCGCGACGGCGCCCGAGTGCCGCTGCCCTGGACCGCGGACGCGGCGCTGAGCCACGGCTTCTCGTTTGGCGGAACGTGCCGCGGAACCCTGGCTGCCGATCCCGGTGGACTGGGGCACGCACGCGATCGAACTCCAGCAGCAGGACCCAGAGTCCTCGCTGGCGCTGGTGACCAAGGCTCTGGAGCTGCGCCGGCTGCTGTGGAAGACGGAAGTCTCTGTCGCGAACGACGGCGGTTCGTGGCGCGTCGAGGCCGGCAACCTGCTGATCTGTGAGCGGAGCCCCGACTTCTTGGTCGCCGTCGCAATGGGAACCGAGCCGGTGCAGCTGCCGGCGGGATCCGTGCTGCTCAGCGCCTAGCCGCTGGCTGAGGATGGCTGGCTGCAGCCGAACAACGCCGCCTGGGTCCTCCGGGACTGACGGGACCCGTCACACCGTCACACCGTCACACGAAAAGGGCCGTTCACGTTTCTTATGGAACGTGGACGGCCACAGCCAAAATCCTCTGCTTTCCCGGCTACTTTTCCACTGCTTCCTCGCTGCCGGCCGTAGGGTTAGCGGACGTGTGCTGGTGAAACCGGCTATGTTGCACTGAGGATCAACGCCCGTCACAGCCCACTCGTCGGCTATACATTGAAGCGGAACTCCACCATGTTCCGACGCCGATGACTATGAGCAACAACATAGCTCCAGTCTGGGGGGGATAAAAGTAGTTAGAATCGCGACCGTCAATGGGAACTGACTAGGATCACTCGGGAAAGTACGAAGATGCTGGGCCCGCTCCTATGCAGAAGGCAAAGCTAATTGTTCAGGATGCGCTATCTTTTGATAGCAGGGCCGCAGACTAGGAGCGCGCCAACGGCGAATCGGGGGACGACGTGTTTGAACTGCGATACGAGGAGTACCTGGACTGGCACGAGACCGCACAAAAGGGGTTTCTTAAGCCAGCGCTGGCCACAGCACTGCGGCTTGTCGAGGAGCTGCTTGACCATCGCATCGACTCAGTTGACCGCGGACGCTTTCGCATCTCCACAAGTCGAGTCAAGTCAGCGCAACGATCTTTCGCCAAGCTAAATCGCGAGAAATATGTAAGCCAAATCAATGCCCTGGATGACGTGCCCGGAGCGATTGACGATTTGGTGGGCCTGCGACTCATCTGCAACAACCTGTCGGACATAAACACTTTCCAAGAGATCATCGGCGAACTGCCGATCGAGAGTCCCACAGTAGCTCAGTCACTCGCAGTGGAGCATGATTCGCATCGCGACTACTTCGCCAGTCCGAAGCCGTCGGGCTACCGCGCCTACCACGTAAATCTTGTCGTGCCCGTTCCGCATATGAAGGGAAACCGGCGCGTTCGGGTCGAGGTTCAAGCGCGAACACTGCTCCAAGATGGTTGGGGCGAATTGACTCACGAGGACACTTACAAGCCGGGTTCCACTGTGCCGGAGTGGATCGTAGGAATGTCACTTCGCATGGCGGAACTGTTGGCTGCCGTAGATAACATCGCTCAGGATCTCCGCACCGGCCTAGACGTCGAGGCGCAACGCTCGGTGCGCGCAGTTGATCCTCAGCCGTCCGAAGTAGCGGTCGCCTTCGTCGCGAGTGGGCCCGACGCAGTAGTCATACCTACTCCGGGTGAGGGCGCATCCGGATCGTCATTGATTGACGGGACTGGCGGAGTTCCGAAACGGGATCGAGACGCGGAGATAGAGGCCGCGCTCATAAGTGAGACGGCGGTTGCGGTTCGCGGACTAAGAAAGCCTCTGGCGCTGGCTGCCTTGTCCCAGCAACTGACGCTCGTGTTCGGCACGGAGATCACCCGTGTGTGGGCGAACTTCGGAGGATTTAAACGCTTCCTCGAGTCTGTAGTTCCGGAGGCTGAGTTGTCTGGGCCAGCCCCCGGGTATATTCATCCTCCGAATACGCCGATCCCTGAAGGATGGACGACGGAGGACACGGGTACCGGAGTCGTACCAGAGATAACGCGAGAACTCCGAACTTATGACAAAGCGCTGCCCCTCATTGGCCCCGAGAGGGTCGACCAGGTGATCGTGGCGGTCGCGAACGTGTTGCAATCCCTCGAGCTGGGTCATGCCCCCGCGAGCAACCTCTCCGCGTCGGAGATCGACACCCTGGCTCGTCAGGCACGCTCTGATGCCGAGAAGCGCGGTCAGTTGGTTGTACGCCCGCACGCAACCTACGTGCTGCAGGCGGCGAACCGAGCCGGACGGATTCTGCCAGCGACCAACGCGAATGACCTCCGCCACATTCTGCTCGATCGAATTCTCTCGATGGGTGAGCTTAATGGTCTGATCAGCAAATCTCCTGACACTGAGCAGGAAGTCCGGGAGTGGCTTGGCCTCGAGACTGCACCTGCGCTCAATCAGGGGAGAGACTCCTGACACGATCACGAGCGGCGCTGGCCAATCGATCAACAGTTCCAAGCGACCCGCGGCCGATGTCGCATGAAGATTCTAGCTGCGAGTTCAAGAACTGATGCCGCCGTCACCGGGGACCTGTGTCAGTTCGTCGCTACCGTGTGCGGCCAGTCGACTCGAGCGGTGCAGTTCCTGAGCATTGATGTGCCCCGAGAAGCCGGGCCTGTCGCCGCCGGCACAGATTGCTACGGATTTCTGTGCGCTCCGTCAGCACGCTTAAGAGCTGGATCGCCCGTTTACGAAACGTAACGTGATCCCGCACCCACCCCTTACTGTTGATCCTGCACCCAACGAAACCGTTTACGTAAACCGTTTTCCGAAACCGATTACGTATCGCGAGAAGCAGACAACACAGACACCCTCAGGGAGGAGGAACAGTGGTCACCATCCGCGATGTCGCCAAGCACGCCGGCGTCTCCCCGGCCACCGTCTCCCGGGTTGTCAACGGGCTGGTGGGCTACTCCGACGAGACCCGGGAACGGGTCGAGACTGCGGTCAAGAGCCTCAGCTACGAAACGGACTACCTCGCCCGGGGCCTCAAGACCCGGCAGACGTCCGTGATCGGGCTCCTCGCCCCCATGGTCTCCGACGCCCTCGCCTCCCAGGTCATGCAGGGCGTGGAGGAGGAAGCCCAGGAGCGCGGCTACGCCGTGATGCTGGGCCGCACCGGCGCCAAGTCCGCCTACATCGCCGGCTACCTCAGGACCCTGCGCACCTACCGGGCCGCCGGCGTCATCCTCATCTCCGCGGTGATCACGCCGGAGACCAGGCAGCTGCTGGGTCCCAACGTCCCCATCATCTCCGTCGCCATCAGCGACAAGTCCGGCTCCCCCAGCGTGGCCATCGACGACGAGCAAGCAGCCTACGACGCGACCCGCCACCTGCTGCGCCTCGGGCACCGGCGCATCGGCCTCCTGACCGGCGACCCGGCATCGATCCACGTCGCCCAGCCCCGGAAACGCGGCTACCTCCGCGCCATGGCCGAAGCGAACTGCACCCCGGTGACCGCCACCGGCAGCTTCTTCTACGAAAGCGGCGCCCCCGGCGTCGACGACCTGCTGCTGCAGGAACCCGGCCTCACCGCCATCTTCGCGATGAGCGACGAGATGGGCGCCGCCGTCGTCAACGAACTGCAGCGGCGCGGGCTCCGGGTGCCGGAGGACGTCTCCGTCCTGGGCTTCGACGGCACCTCCACCTCCCTGCACGTGAACCCGCCGCTGAGCACCATGGCCCAGCCGCTGGAGGAGATGGGGCGGATGGCCGTGAAGAAGCTGCTCCGCTCCCGCGACCTGGGGCCGAAGATCATGCCGCACCGGCTGATCGAGCGCGGCTCCACCGCGCCACCCAACTCACCATCCCCTGGCAGCCAAGAACCCGCCAGCTAACCCCACACAGACCATCCCACCGGCGGCAGCCGCCACTCCCCCGTGCCACAAACAAGGCAGCCGCCGCTTTCCGCATGCACCAAACCACCCGCACCACCCGACTCGCATCACCCCAATGAACAAGGAGCAACACATGAGGCAGCGCCGCCGCACCTGGCAGACTCTTCTCGCCACCACCGCAACCCTGACCGTCGCCGCCGTCGCCCTCACCGGCTGCGGCGGGACCGCCACCGAAGCGAAGAGCACCCCGAAGGCCGCCGCCGCGTCCTTCGAGGGCAAGGGCCCCATCAACTACGTCTCCAACCGCGACGCCTCCGGTGCCGCGAACAAGAGCATCGAGGAGTGGAACGCCGCTCACCCGGAGGAGAAGGTCACGTTCATCGAACTGCCCGACTCTGCCGACCAGCAGCGCCAGCAGCTCATCCAGAACGCGCAGATCAAGTCCGACACCTTCAGCGTGCTGAACCTCGACGTCGTCTGGACCTCCGAGTTCGCCGCCAACAAGTGGATCCTGCCGCTGCCCGCGGACGCCGTCCCCACCGACAAGATGATCCCCGCCACCGTCAACGCCGCGACGTACCGGGACACCCTGGTCGGCGCCCCGTACTACACCGACGGCGCCCTGTTCTACTTCCGCTCCGACCTGCTGAAGGCCGCCGGCATCGCCGCCCCGCCCAAGACCTGGGACGAGATGAAGACCGCCTGCAAGTCCGTCCTGGCGCTCCCCGAAGCCGCCGGCATGTCCTGCTACACCGGCCAGTTCGACAAGAATGAGGCCCTCACGGTCAACTTCTCCGAGGTAGTGGCCTCAGCCGGCGGCTCGATCGTCGACGCCGAGGGCAAGCCCACCGTCAACACCCCCGAGGCCAAGGAAGGCCTGAACCTGCTGGTGGACGGCTTCAAGGACGGGCTCTTCCCGTCCGACGCCATCACCTACCTCGAGGAGCAGGGCCGCCGTGCGTTCCAGGACGGCAAGCTCGTCTTTATGCGCAACTGGCCCTTCCTGCACGCCTCCCTGAGCGCCACCGACGGCTCCAGCAAGGTGAACGGCAAGTTCAGCATCACCTCCATCCCCGGCACCGACGGCCCCGGCGTCTCCACCCTGGGCGGCCGCAGCCTGGCCATCTCCCCGTTCACCCCGAACAAGGCCACGGCGCTGGAGTTCGTCAAGTTCTTCACCAGCGAGGAGCAGGCCAAGAAGCGCCTCGCCCTGTCCTCCCGCGCCCCGGTCTACGCCTCCCTCTTCGAGGACCCCGCCGTCGTCGCCAAGCGCCCGTTCTTCCCCACCCTGCTGACCTCGCTGAACAACGCCCAGCCGCGCCCCAAGGTGGTCCAGTACGGCGCCACCACCAAGGCCATCCAGGAAGAGGCCTACGCGGCCATCACCGGCGCGAAGGACACGGACACGGCCCTGAAGGACATGCAGGCCAAGCTCACCGAGCTGTCCAAGTAACTCAGCCCGCAGTTAAGACCACACGCCTGGCCGGCCGGTCCACCCCGGCCGGCCAGGCACGCTGCAACTCCAGTTAGGTACCCCGCATGACGACGACGACCGCCCCGCCCTCCGGCGCGCAGACCGGTACGCCCCGACCAGGCAGCCCGCGCAGACGCGGCAACCGCTCCCCCGGTGAAGGCCGGATGGCCGCGATGCTGCTCTCCCCCACCATCCTGGTGCTAGCCCTGGTGATTGTGTACCCGCTGCTCTCCGCGGTGCACCAGTCCCTGTTCCGCGCCGAATCCGGGCTGGACGCGGACGGCTTCGTCTCCGACGTGGAATCCTTCGTGGGCCTGGCCAACTACGCCGACCTGTTCGTCGGCGAATCCGGCCGGCGCTTCCTGAACGCCTTCGCCAACACCACCTTCTTCACCGTCACCACGGTGTTCCTCGAAACCGTCCTGGGCCTTGCCCTGGCCCTCGCCATGAACCGGGCCTTCCGCGGCCGATCCTTCCTGCGCGCCAGCATCCTGGTGCCGTGGGCCGTGCCCACCGCCGTCTCCGGCCTGCTGTGGCGCTGGATCTTCCAGTCCGACGGCATCGCCAACACCCTGCTGGGCAGCGAAATCCTCTGGACCGCCGAAGGCAACGCCTCCAAGGTCGCCGTCATCATCGCCGAAGTCTGGAAGACCGCCCCGTTCATCGGCCTGCTGGTCCTTGCCGGCATGCAGGTCATCCCCGGCGAAGTGTACGAGGCCGCCAAGATCGACGGCGCCGGCTGGTGGCGCCAGCTCGGCTCCATCACGCTCCCGCTGGTCAAGCCCACCCTCCTGGTCGCAGTGCTGTTCCGTATGCTCGACGCGCTGCGCATGTTCGACCTGCCGTTTGTGCTGATCGGCCCCGGCAAGGAATCGGTGGAGACCCTCTCCATGCTGGCCTGGGACGAATCCAACCAGCTCCGCTACGGCTCCGCATCCGCGTTCGCCGTCATGCTCTTCCTCTACGTCGCCGTCGTCGCGATCGTGTTTGTGAAGGTGCTCGGCGCCGACGTCACCGGCGCCAAGGAACTGAAGCTGCTGTCCAAGAAAAGCGCGAAGAAGTCCCGCTCCCTGGCCAACTCCGAACAGAAGAAGGCCGAGGCCACCCGATGACCATCTCCGACCTCCGCAACGCAGCTAGCGACTCCGGCGCCACCGTCCCCGGCGCACGCACCGCCGTCGTACCCGGCAAACCCAAAGCCAAGCGCACCTGGCGCTCCTACAGCGTGTACGCCGGCCTGGCCCTGATCTTCGCCTACTGCCTGGCCCCGTTCTACTGGATGCTGGTCTCCAGCCTGCGCCGCACCGCGGACATCTTCGACAACACCCTGCTGCCGGCGCAGTTCTCGCTGGAGAACTACACCAAGGTGTTCGACGGCTCCACGATGTTCGGCCAGGCCCTGCTGAACTCGCTGATCGTCGCCGGCACCACCACCACGTTCGCGCTGGTCCTGGGCGTGTTCGCCGCCTACGCAATCTCCCGGCTGAACTTCCGCTTCAAGTCGGTGATCCTGGGCGTTATCATCGCGACGTCGATGTTCCCCGGCATCTCCGTGGTGGTGCCGCTGCTGCGCCTCTTTACGGACATCGGCTGGATCAACACCTACCAGGCGATGATCGTGCCGAACCTGTCCTTCGCGATCCCGCTGGCGGTCTGGAACCTCACCACGTTTATGAAGGCCCTGCCGTTCGACCTCGAAGAGGCCGCCATGATCGACGGCTGCACCAAGTGGCAGGCGTTCCGCCGGGTGCTGCTGCCGCTCGCCGCGCCGGGCGTCTTCACCACCGCGATCCTGACGTTCATCCACAGCTGGAACGAGTTCATTATCGCCCTGTCCATGATCAACGACCCGAAGATCCAGACCGCCACGGTGGCCATCTCCAAGTTCACCGGCGCCACCGAATTCCAGGCGCCCTTCGGCGAACAGATGGCCGCCGGCGTGATCGTCACCGTACCGTTGGTCATTATGGTGCTGATCTTCCAGCGGCGGATCGTCGAGGGCCTCACCGCGGGCGCGAGCAAATGAGCCCTGCCGAGGGGGCCGCTTTGGCGCCTGCCGCCGACTGGTGGCGGTCCGCCGTGATCTACCAGGTCTATCCGCGCTCCTTCGCCGACGGCGACGGCGACGGCGTGGGCGACCTCGCCGGGCTAATTGCCCGGCTGCCGTACATCGCCTCCCTCGGGGTCGACGGGATCTGGATGACCCCGTTCCAGCCCTCCCCGCAGGTGGACCAGGGCTACGACGTGTCCGACTACTGCGGCGTGGACCCGCTGTTCGGCACCATGGACCAGTTCGATACTTTGCTGGAACTGGCGCACGCGCTGGGCCTGCGGGTACTGCTCGACGTCGTCCCCAACCACTGCTCCGCCGAGCATCCGCTGTTCCAGGCAGCCCTCGCGGCCGGCCCGGGTTCCCCGGAACGGGACATGTTCCACTTTGTCCCCGGTGCGGAGGGCATGTCCGACGGCGGCGGTAACGTCGCCGGCGACATCCCGCCGAACAACTGGCAGAGCGTCTTTGGCGGCCGCGCGTGGAGCCGCGCCACCCCCGGCTCGGCGACGGACACGGACTGGTACCTGCACCTCTTCTCACCCGAACAGCCGGACTGGAACTGGCGCAACCCCGCCGTCGGTGACTACTTCGACGGTGTGCTGCGCTTCTGGTTCGACAAGGGCGTGGACGGCCTCCGGATCGACGTCGCGCATGCCCTGTTCAAGGCCGACGGCCTGCCCGACTCGCCCTCCACCGGCGGGGTGGTGGACGGGCTGCGGTCCAACCCGCAGGTCTCGGACCAGGAGGAAGTCCACGAGGTCTACCGCCGCTGGCGCACCTTGGCCGAAAAGTACGAGCCGCACCGCCTGCTGGTGGGCGAGGTCAACCTCGAACCTGCCCGCGCCGCCCGCTACACCCGGGCAGACGAGATGCAGCAGGCCTTTGCCTTCGCGTTTGTAAAACTCGGCTGGGATCCGGCGGCGTGGGCCGCCGTCGGGAACGACCTCGAAGCCGCACGCCAGCTGCACGGCGCCACGCCGACGTGGGCGCTGGAGAACCACGACATCGTCCGGTCCGTCACCCGGTTTGGTGGTGGGAATGTTGGCGCCCTGCGGGCCCGGGCCGCTTTGGTGGCTTTGCTGGGTTTGCCTGGCCCTGCGTATCTCTACCAGGGCCAGGAGCTCGCACTGCCTGAGGTCGACGTCCCGATGGAATCCCGGGTGGATCCGATGTGGGCCCGCGGCGGCGTCTGCCGCGACGGGGCCCGCGTCCCGTTGCCCTGGACCGCGGACTCGGCACTGAACCACGGCTTCTCGCTGGCTGAACCGGCCGCGGCGGTTCAGACATCAGCGCCCTGGCTTCCGGTCCCCGCGGACTGGGGCATCCACGCGATCCAACGTCAGCAGCAGGACCCGGCGTCGTCGCTGGCGCTGGTCACCAACGCGCTACAGCTGCGCCGAAAACTTTGGGCAGACGACGTTTTCACCGCGGACGACGGCGGCACCTGGCGCGTCGAAGCCGGGAATCTGCTGATCTGCACACGCGGCGAACATTTCTTCGTCGCCGTCGCGATGGGCAGCGAACCGGTGCAACTGCCGGCCGGAACCGTGCTGCTCAGCGCCGCGCCCTTGGAACAGGACGGCTGGCTGCAGCCGAACAACGCCGCGTGGGTGCTACGCGACTGAGCTGACCGGCCGCCCGAAGTGCCGTCCACGAACCGCGTTGCGCTATCACTTGTAGCTGCTCTAAAGGCTCAGAACGCCCATAAGTGATACCGCAACGGGGAAGTGGGGGCCCTCCGTTCCTCGATGAAGGGCGCGCCCGGCAAGACCGGACGCGCCGTTAAGTGCCCCGAAGCCGCGTGTCGGTTCAGGCGAGTGAACTAGTCGACGAGCGCCGGCTGCTTGTCATCCTCTGAAGCGTCAACAAAAACCGGAGCCTTCCTCCGCTGGTGCAGCCAGTTCGCCACCGCCAGCAGCGCCACGAGTGCGAACGTGCTCAGGAGCTGCGGACGGGAATCCTCGCCGATGAAGCCCACCGTGAAGATCGCCGCGAGGATCACCAGGCCAAACACCGTGAGCCCCGGGAAGCCGGGCATCCGCAGGGGAAGCTCCGTCCCCTCGCGGTCGGCGCGGAGCCGCAGCGCGAGCTGGGCCAGGAGCGCGGACGTCCACACCAGCAGGCAGGTCGAGCCCACAATGTTGAGCAGGACGGGAAGGACTTGATCGGGGAACGCCAGCTCCAGCCCGACCGTGACAACGCCGAAGGCGACGCTGGCCAGGACTGCGATAACCGGGACCCGTGCCTTGGACACCGAGGCGAGCAGGCGCGGCGCGTCGCCCCGCTCGGCGAGGGAGAACGCCATCCGGGAGGCGCCGTAGAGGTTGGCGTTGAGCGCGGAGAGCAGTGCCGCCACGGCCACCAGGGTGATGGCGGTGGCTGCGCCGGGCATGCCGGCGGCGTCCAGTACCGCCGCGAACGGACTCTTCAGCCCTGCCGAACCCACGGGGACCACTGCCGCAATAATGAAGATGGAAGCGATGTAGAAAACCAGGATGCGCCACAGCACTGTGCGGACCGCTTTCTTCACGCTGTGGGCCGGCTCGGCGGTCTCAGCTGCCGCCACGGAGACAATCTCGGTGCCGCCGAACGCGAAGGCCACCACGAACAGTGCTGTGGCAATCCCGGCGAAACCGCTGGGTGCGAAGCCGGCACCGGTGAAGTTGGACAGGCCCGGCGACTGCACTCCCGGCAGCCAGCCGAAGAGCAGGGCTGCGCCCACCAGAAGGAACCCGACGATTGCTGCCACCTTGAGCAGGGCGAACCAGAACTCAAACTCGCCGAAGTTCTTCACACTGGTGAGGTTCACGGCGGTGAGCAGCACGATGAACACGAAGGCCATCAGCCACACCGGCAGGACCGGGAAGATGGTGGCCAGCAGGCCTGCCGCGCCGAGCGCTTCGGCGGCGATGACCACCACGAGCTGCAGCCACCAGAGCCAGCCCACCGTGGCACCGGCCACCGGCCCGTAGGCCTTGGCGGTATAGACGGAGAAGGCTCCGCTGTCCGGGTTGGCTGCGGCCATCTCGCCGAGGGCCCACATCACCAGGATGATGAGAGTGCCGGCCACCAGGTAGGAGATCAGCACGGCCGGTCCGGCGGCCTGGATGCCGGCCCCGGAGCCGATGAACAGTCCCGCACCGATGGCGCTTCCCAGGCCCATCATCGTGAGCTGGCGGGGTTTGAGTGCGGCGCCGAGCGGGCGGCCAGACGTCTTTGTCTGTTGTTCCATGGGGAATCCTCTGGTTGTGGAACGGATTGATAAGGGTCGATAAGTTCCTAGGCTGCGTGGGCTTCCAACACCCGGAGCACGCGGTTGTTGGCGGCGGGGCCGGCAACGGTGATCCGCACCCCGTCACCCTGGTAGGCCCGGACCATGATTCCCGCGCGGTCAAACGCATCCACAAGCCTTGCCTGGAGGCTCTCATCCGCACGGATCCACAGGAAGTTGCCCTGGCTCGGCGGCAGCTTCCAGCCCTGGGCTTCGAGCTGCGCGGCCATCCGGGCGCGCTCCTGCTTGACCGCCGCCACGCGCGCTTCCATCTCGTCCCCGGCGTCCAGCGACGCGATCGCAGCCTTCTGGGCCAGCGCACTCACCGAAAAGGGAAGGGCGGTGCGGCGCAGTCCCTCGGCGATGGCCGGCGCCGCCACGGCGTAGCCCACGCGCAGGCCGGCGAGGCCGTAGGCCTTCGAGAAGGTGCGCAGGATGCAGACGTTCGGGAACCGGCGGTAGAGCGCCAGGGAATCGGGGCCGCTGCCCGCTTCGGCGTACTCCACGTAGGCCTCGTCGACCACCACAAGGATGTCGGAACGGACAGAGCGCAGGAAGGCCTCGATGCGCTCGTGGCTGATCGGCACGCCGGTCGGGTTGTTGGGGGTGCAGAGCAGGATCACCTTCGTGCGGGCGGTGACGGCTGCGGCCATGGCCTCGAGGTCGTGGCCCTCAAAGGTGTCCAGCGGAACGCGGACCGGCCGGGCGCCGGCCAGCTCCACCAGGATGGGGTACGCCTCGAAGGAGCGCCACGCGAAGATCACTTCATCCCCGGCATCGCACAAGCCGGTGATGATCTGCTGGAGGACGCCCACGCTGCCGGGTCCCACCGCGACCTCTCCGGCGGTGACGCCGAAGTGCCTGGCGATCCGTTCACGGAGTTCGACGGCGGCACTGTCGGGGTAGCGGTTCATGGTACCGGCCGCTGCGGCCACCGCGGCGGCGGCAGCGGGCAGCGGCTCGTAGTGGCTTTCGTTGCTGGCAAGGGCAGCAATGTCGGTGCCTGCGCTGCGCCGGCCCGGGACATACGGCGGGAGGCCGGACACGGCGCCACGAAGGGTGGGGCGTGCGGTGTCCGGTGCGGTGCGGAGCTGATCACGGGTCATGAGGACTGATCATGGTTGTGACTCCGCCCACAATGCAAGGTACGCTCAACCCATTGGGACTTCTGCTCAACTTCAACTGTCTCTGGTGAAAATATGACCATCCTGCACCCCCGCACCCTGGATTCACTCGACGGCAGGATCATCCTGGCCCTGGATAAGGATCCGGAGGCCAGCGCCCTGGCACTCTCCCGGACACTCGGCGTCGCACGGAACACGGTCCACGCCCGGCTGGCACGGCTCGAGCGCAGCGGCGCCCTCCGCTCCTTCAGCCGTCGACTGGATCCCGCTGCACTCGGCTATGAACTGATGGCCTTCCTCTCCCTGTCCATCAGCCAGACCCGGACAGGTGCGGTGGAAGACGGGCTCGCCGCGATCCCGGAGGTCATTGAGGTGCACGCCACGACCGGCGACGCGGACCTCATGGCCAAGGTGGTGGCACGCGGCACGGCGGATCTCTATCGCATCACCAACCAGATCCTGGAAATCGAGGGGATTCAACGGACCAGCACGGCCATTTCCGTGCTGGAACTCATGCCGCCCCGCTACGACGGACTGCTGAGCCGGCTCTCCGAGCAGGAGCCCCGCGCTGCCGGCTAAGTGCGGGTGACGCAGGGCACAATTGGTCATATTTTCAATTGAGCATCTGGTGCCTGCCAAATCTCCTAGCCAAACCTGACCCCCTTGCCTATCTGGGGACCAGCGCACAAGATTCCTGCATGACTACTCTCACCGTGTCCGGCCGCGTGGCGCAGATTCTCAGCAGCTATCTCACTGATCTCTTCGGCGTCATGGGCAACGGAAACGTCTACTTCCTGGACGCCGCGGAAAAGCTGGGCCTCCGCTTCTCCGCGGTCCGCCATGAAGGCGCCGCCATCGCCGCGGCCGACGCCTACTACCGGACGTCGGGACGTCTCGCCGCGGGCACCACCACCTACGGCCCCGGCTACACCAATGCACTGACCGCCCTCGCCGAGTCGGTCCAGGCGCAGATCCCCGTCGTGCTGGTCACCGGGGACGCCCCCACCACCGGCGCCCGGCCTTGGGACGTGGACCAGGCGGCCATCGCCGCAGGCCTCGGCGCCGCCACGTTCACCGTCACCCGCGAGGCCGCGGGTTCCATCACCCGGCAGGCGGTGGAGTACGCACTCACCAAGCGCACCGCCGTCGTGATTGCCATCCCCTACGACCTCGCGGCCCTCGAGGCTGCGGACGAGGAACTTCCGGCACCCTCGGCACGGATGGTGACGGACGACGTCGACGGCGGCCTTGGGCAGGTAGCCCGCCTGCTCGCCGGGGCGAAGCGGCCGCTGATCCTCGCCGGCCGCGGCGCGCACCTCGCCGGAGCCGCCCCGGAGCTCCGGGAGCTCGCCGACCGGCTCGGCGCCGTGACCGCCGGAACCGCCCTGGCGCTCAACCTCCTCGAAGGCGAGGGATACCTCGGCGTGGCGGGCGGCTTCGGCACGGACACCGCAGCCGGGATTATGGGTGAGGCCGATGTGGTCCTCGTGGCCGGGGCAAGCCTGAGCGCCTTCACCATGCGGTTCGGGCACCTGCTCGGCCCGGACAGCACCGTCATTCAGATCGACACCGCCCTGCAGCCGACGCACCCGCGGGTGGACACGTTCGTCAGCGCGGACGCGAAGTCCGCGGCCGGACACCTCCTGCGGACGCTTGAGGGCGCGGCCTCGCCGGACGCCGGCCGCGGCGGAGCGTGGCGCGCGGAAGCCCGCAAACGGCTGGCCGAAGGACCGGCCCACCACCCGGGCTCCGAGGAGACCGCGGACGGCCGGCTGGACCCGCGTTCCCTGGCCACCGCGTTGGAGGACGTGCTGCCGGAGCGCCGCACGGTGGTCCAGGACGGCGGGCACTTCCTCGGCTGGGCACCCATGTACTGGCGCATCCCGCGGCCGCAGGACCTGGTGATGGTGGGGACCGCCTACCAGACCATCGGGCTGGGCCTCGCCAGCGCCGTCGGGGCAGCCCGCGCGGTGGAGGCCGGCCGCACCCTGGTGCTGGCCTCCGGCGACGGCGGTTTCCTGATGGGCCTGTCCGACCTCGAATCGCTGATTGGCGCGGCGAGCAGCGCCGTCGTCGTGATCTACAACGATGCCGCCTATGGAGCCGAAATCCACCAGTACGGCTCCCAGGGCCTGACCGACAAGCCCATGCTGATCCCCGAGGTGGACTTCAGCGGCGTCGCTCGAGCGCTTGGTGCCGAATCGGCGATCATCCGCTCGCTGGCGGACCTGTCCGCGTTGCAGGACTGGATCGATGCCGGCGCGAAGGGAACCTTCGTGGCCGACTGCCGCATCACCTCCAGCGTCCGGGCCCCGTGGCTGAGCGAGTGGATGGAGGCCTCGCGGGCGGCGAAGGCGGCGGTGGCTGGCTAGTCAGCCCGGCGGGCCGGGAAGGAATCAGGCACGCCGGGCGGGTCCGCTTCCCGGCAGGAGTCTGCAGCCACCTCAGACACCTCGGCGGTTCCGTCCAGACCGCGGCGGCCCCGGAGGTTGGATGTCGGTCACCCAGCGTATGGTCGCGACCATGATCAGAGACGACGATGACCTGGACTTAATAATGATCCAAGAGGCGATCCTCCAAAAGGAGGAGGACATGAAGGCGTGGTGCCCGTCGAGCGGTGAGGACGTGGGCGAGATGATCGAGTTTCCCGGAAACGACGAGTGGTACATCAAGTGCCCGACGTGCGGCACGAGGTGGGCTGGCGGCAGCACTGTGCTGGCCGATCACAACAAACCCGATTACCGATGAACGCGGGGGCTCACCTCGGCTGACTCCGGCTCCTGGGTCCCTTCGGCTGGAACCCACGCGCCGCCGTCGTAGGCCTCTCCCGGGACCACGCCTATCGGCGGCCGCGAGAGCACACATGCGGCCCAACGGCGAGCCGTTCCAGGGTCCGGGACGGACACCGACTGGTACCTGCACCTCTTCTCCCCCGAGCAGCCGGACTGGAACTGGCGCAACCCCGCCGTCGGCGACTACTTCGACGGCGTGCTGCGCCTCTGGTTCGACAAGGGCGTGGACGGCCTCCGGATCGACGTCGCGCATGCCCTGTTCAAGGCCGACGGCCTGCCGGACTCGCCCTCCACCGGCGGAGTGGTGGACGGGCTGCGGTCCAACCCGCAGGTCTCGGACCAGGAAGAAGTCCACGAGGTCTACCGCCGCTGGCGCACCCTCGCCGAGAAGTATCAACCGCACCGCCTGCTGGTAGGCGAAGTCAACCTCGAACCTGCCCGCGCCGCCCGCTACACCCGGGCCGATGAAATGCAGCAGGCCTTCGCCTTCGCCTTCGTCAAGCTCGGCTGGGATCCGGAGGCGTGGGCCGCCGTCGGGAACGAGCTCGACGCTGCCCGCCTGCTGCACGGCGCCACGCCGACGTGGGCGCTGGAGAACCACGACATCGTCCGGTCCGTCACCCGGTTTGGTGGTGGGAATGTTGGCGCCCTGCGGGCCAGGGCCGCTTTGGTGGCTTTGCTGGGTTTGCCCGGCCCGGCGTATCTCTACCAGGGGCAGGAGCTCGCACTGCCTGAGGTCGACGTCCCGATGGAATCCCGGGTGGATCCGATGTGGGCCCGCGGCGGGGTCTCCCGCGACGGTGCCCGCGTCCCGCTGCCGTGGACGGAGGACGCGGCACTGAGCCACGGGTTCTCGCGGGCCGAAACTGTGGCCGTCAAGTCACCAACGCCGTGGCTGCCTATTCCGGCGGGATGGGGCACGCACGCGATCGAGCTCCAGCAGCAGGATCCGGCGTCGTCGCTTGCCTTGGTCACCAACGCGCTACGGCTGCGCCGGCTGCTGTGGAACAACGAGGTCTTCGGCCCGGACGACGGCGGCACCTGGCGCGTTGAGGCCGGAAACCTGCTGATCTGCGAACGCAGCGCGGACTTCTTCGTCGCCGTCGCGATGGGGAGCGAACCGGTGCAGCTGCCCACCGGTTCCGTGCTGCTCAGCGCCGCGCCCCTCACCGAGGACGGCTGGCTGCAGCGGAACGACGCGGCGTGGGTGCTGCGGGGCTGAAACTCGAGGCAGGCAAAAGGCCGTCCACGTTTCTTCAGGAACGTGGACGGCCCTTGCAAGCCAGCCAGTCAGTCCGGTCGCGTCAGGCCGGCGACACTCCTTACGGTTTCATTCTGATTCGGGACGTCCACGCTGAACCGTCCCAATACCTGAACGGCGCCACTTCCTGTGGGTCGGGATAGAAGCCGGGCACAAGTCCCCCCGCTTCGGGCTGAGCTAATTCCGGCTCATCGGAAATGTCGGCGTCCTCATCGAACGACAGATCGATGACGGCCGCCTGCAGGGCTGGCTTCGGGGCTGCCCGCTCGGCTGCCAACCGATCTCTAGCGGCTGCTTTTTCTGCCCGGACTCTCTCCGCTTCGGCGCGCTTCTCCTCCTTGGCACGCTCGGCCTCCTCGCGCTTTTGCTCCGCAGCGCGTGCCTTCTGCCGGATGGCATCGGATTTATCTTGTTCGATTTCCTGTTGGCGCCGCTGGATCCGGGCAAGCGCCTCGCGAAGGCCCGGGAGGCTGGAGTCTTCGGCCAGAATCTTCTCCAGGTCCGCCGTGGCGCGCGCGAATGCTCCCTCTGTCAGACTGATCTCGGAGCGCATAGCCAAGGCCTGAAAGCGCAATCCGGTCCCGTACTTCTTGCTCGCCGTCAGCGGCTTGATGCATTCCTTGGCTGCGACGAGTTCACCCAGTGCCAGATGTGATTTGGCCCGGAAGATGGCAAGCATGGCTGTGATTTCGGAATCGACGCCGAAGCCGTTGGTGAGTCGAAGAACCTCATGCCAGTCTTCTAGTTCGACATAAAGGTCAGCCAGGCTCAACAAGGCGGGATAGCTCGGATCCAAAGCCTCGACGTAGTACACAGCGGTCCGGGTCTGACCCTGGATCTGCAGCCCTTCGGCAAGCGCGAGAGTCACGGCATCGTGCGAAAGTGGCAACTCCACTGAGACGCCGCCGGCGATGCCGAGCGTCAGCCGGTAGCTGGAGAGATACTTCCGGGTGAATGCGTGCGATTCCACTTCTCCGTCCAGGGAGAGCGCGGCACGGAGATACTCGACAGCCCGGTCCGTCTGTCCGTGGATGAGGTGCCGCAGGCCCAGCAAAGCGTTTCCGAGCAATGCGTATTGCGGGTGTGCCAGCACGGTCTCCTCTAGGTTCAAGGCATCCGGCTGGGAGAGAAAGGCAAAAAGGGCCTTCTCCTCCTTCGGCGCGAACATCCCTGGCCGGACCGGCGCCTGCGCCGGAGCCGTCGTCGACGTTCTGGCAGTACCCGTCCTTGGCGAAGCTGGGACCTTTCTGGGCGAAATCTTGCGGCCGCCCACGTAGGTGCCGACTCCGTGAGTGGAGACCCGGACGCGCACTCCGGGCATCACCTTGAACGACGTGCTCTTTCTAAATCCCACTAGTCCCCCTTGGACATTGAAATGCTGCGCCGAAACTCTGAGGCTTCGGCTTCTTCCCTGAATTCGAGTGTTGTGGCCCCGACAATGCGTCGCACCGCTTCACGGACCTCGTGCGGAGTGGCGTAGAAGAACTCCCTGCGCAGGTTGACGCGATTGACGCGGCGATCCTCGAATTCGCGGTGCAGTTGCCCCTCCAGACCGGCGGCGTCGTCACTGAAGAATAGAACATGAACGTCGTAGAGGAACGGGACCCCCGCGCCGCTGAGTTCACGGATTCGCTCCGTTGGCTCAAGGCGGCGGGTCATGCCAATCTTCACAATCTGGTCGCCGAAGGCACCGAGATTCGAAATGACGTAGACGTAGCCGGCCTTGGCATTGGCTTCCCGGTTTTCGATATCACGAAGGTTGTGTTCGGCTTGTTCGAGCCGCGACTGCATCATGGCTATGGCCGAAGCATCCCCGCTACTGATCGCTATCTGCAGGGCCGCTTCATATTGGTCGCGTTCCTTTTCGAACTTTTCCCTGGCCTTTTGGAGCTCCCGCTCGACCTTTTCCTGTTCACGGAGTTCCTCGCGGATGGCCCTCTGAGTCTCCCGCTCTTCGGTGACCTTCAGGTGGTAGTCCGCTGTGAGCTGGATTTCGGCGAGACGGAGCTCGTGATACTCCCCTGTGATCTGAATGGCCATGCTGCGGCCCAGTTTTTGGATGGATTCTTTCGCCCGAGTCAGCCTTGCCATGGCCGGCTCAAGGTTGTGGCTGCGGACTGTCCGGATGCAGTTGTCGGCTTCGGCATTGTAGGCGCGCAGCATCAGCCGGCATTGCTCGCGAACCATCCGGGCACCGTCTTGCAGGCTCCCGTTAACTGCCCAGTTTGCAGCGCCCGTCACGCCCCGCTCCTTCGCGGTTTCTTTCACGTTGGCGCGCAACAGGTTCAGGCGATCCTTATATTCAACTGCGTCATCCAGCGGGTGCGCGAACTCGTAGATGCCTAGATCCTGGAGGAGCTTGATCTCCCGGGTTTCGATAATCGCTGATTCGAGTTCTCTCAGCACCGCCTCCTTTTCGCGTATCCGGTGTTCCAGGTCATGGAGGTCATTGATACGGTGGCTGTCAGGTTCCCGGCGTGGGTGATCGGGCGCGGGATCCGGTGAAACCTCACCGCCCAGCGCCACCCCATGCTGTTCGAGGAAGGATTCGAGACCACCCGTCCATCCTTGCGAGACGTTGCGGATCTTCCACTCGCCGTTCCTGCGGTAAATTTCGCCTATTACTGCCACATTCTCATTCGACAGATCCGCTGCCGGCACTTCGAAGGAAACGCCGGAAGGCGACTTTATGAACAGGCGCAGGTCTCCCAACTGGCCCAGGACCTGTTCCTGAGAATCCAAGCTGGCCGCTATTGCGATTCGCTGAACAACGGCAGGGATTTGGGCCAGCGAAATCGATGCTGAATGTTCTTGGCTGTCAGCCCGCGCAGATGTCCTGCCGAGGTATTCAACCGCGCCCTCGAGATATCGCGGCTGATTGTAGAAAACGACTGCCTCATTGGAAGGGACGCGCCCACCAGCGTCGACCATGACCAGGAAAAGGTCAACATCAGAATTAGAACTCAAAGACTGCCATTTAAGCTCAACTGACAGTCTTTCGCCGGTGTGTGCTGGCAGAGTCGAATTTCCACCTTTGGACAGGATTGAGTGCGGCATTTACAGACCATATAGCAACCGACTGACATCTCTTGCGTGGAGGTCCGCTCCCGCCGTGGCGCACCATCGACCGGAACTTAGGCAGCGGATTAGTCAGGAGATAGCCGACGACCCGCAGCCCACTAACCTCCGGGGTTACTTCTCGACCAGTTCCTCGCTACCGGCCTCAGACCCGCCCACCGACCACCACGGCGCCCGCTACCACAGCGCTCGTTGCGACGCCTTCTCCGACAGTGTTGGCCTTGCCTGCGATCCAGTTGCCCGTCAACTTCGCGGCATCTTCCATGGCTGCAAGAGCTCGGTTCTGGTCCACGTCTCACTCTTCGGCGCCAGCCTCTACAGGAACGGCCAGACGTTCGAGGAACGTGTCTGGGTCATCGGCGAATGCTTCCCGGGCTGCGACGATGACACCGCGGCCGAACACGAAGCGGGTGACGCCAGAACCACGACTTCTCGCTGACTGAAGCTTCCACCGCGAACGACGAGGGGGCATCTGGCGCGTCGAGGCGAATGACACCTTAAGGTGCCGCCCCTAAGATGAGGCATGGACTTTGAAGGCATGCTGTTGACGGTTTTGGGGGCCGGGTTGATTCTGCTGATGCTTATCGACGTCTTCAGTACGCTCCTCTACCCGCACGGCACTGGTCCGGTGGGCCGGGGGATCATGCGCGGATTCTGGCTGGTGTCCAGGAAACTGCGGGGCCGGGGTTCCTTCATAGCCGCACCTCTGGCCATGGCCGCTGTCATTGGCATGTGGGCCAGCCTGGCGGCTATCGGCTGGGCCCTGATTTATCTGCCCCACCTGCCGAACGGTTTTGTGCCCGGGCCCGGGGTTCCAGAGCACAGCGACTTCGCCGAAGCGCTCTACATCTCGCTGGTCACCCTTTCCACCGTGGGGTTCGGCGACATCGTCCCGGCGCATCCGCTGCTCCGCCTGGTCGTGGCACTCCAGGCGGTCACCGGTTTCGGGTTGCTGACGGCAACGGTGACGTGGATTCTGCAGACGTACCCGGCGCTGAACCGCCGCCGGACCCTCGCCCACCAGCTGAACCTGTTTAGGGAGGCTGCGGGTCCGGGTGGCGTCTTGTCGCTGGAACCCCGGCACGCTGCCGGGCTGCTGGAGTCAATGGCCGGAAACGTGGCGTCGGTGAGCATCGATCTGCTGGCGTTCCATGAAACGTATTACTTTCGCGAAGTCGAGCCCCGCGGCTCCCTACCCGCCACGGTGGCCTACGCCCAGGAACTGGCGTCCCAGGCGCAGCTCAGCGAGAGCTCTGAACTCCAGTTCGCCGGGCGGATGCTCCACGCGTCGCTGGACGCACTCGCGGACGTCCTGCGCGGCAAATTCGGCCATTCGGGAGCCACTTCTTCCGATGTGCTCGACAGCTACGAGCTGCACCACCGGCACGTGCGCGGCGGGAACTAGAGACGAACCAGCGTGCGGGTAGCGCCCTCCAGCGCCGACGCCTGGCTCACGGCCGGCCGACCCGTCATCCCAACCTCGGCGGCCTAGACATCGCAGTCTCTCTTAGCCAGCTGAATCCGGCTCCCGGCCGGGTCGCGGAAGCCGGATCACTTCGCCTTTGCTGCGGGCGGCTGCGATGCCCTGCGTCGTTGATCGGAGCCCGACTCCGGCCTACGCGCGCTGGGCGATGTTGATAATGTTGCCCTCGCTATCCAGGAACCAGGCTGCCTTCCCCCAGGTTCCCGTCGCGATGCCGTTCTCCGTCTTCAGCCCGGGAAAATCGTAGTCTTCGAAGACGACACCGCGGCCTCGCAGTTCCTCCAACTCGCCTTCGAGATTGTCCGTTTCCCAGCCCATCTGGGTGTTCTTGGCCGACCCGGCATTATCCGTCGGGTAAACGAGGAAGCGGGTTCCTTGGCCGCAGCTGTACCTGAGGCTGCCGTCCTCCATGGATTCGTCGGGTTCGATTCCCAGCTTGTCCCGGTAGAACTCCTTCGCCCTGTTGATGTCCTTCGCGGGGAGGACAGCCACGATGTTTGAATCCTTGAGCATGATGATTCCCTTCAGTGCGTTGATGAGCGCAGGGATGGCGTTGCCCCCCGGTTTCGGTCTCCGGAATCCTTGTCCGGAGGCCGTGACTGCCCCTTGCGCCCAGCCGGGGCGGCCACCTGGGACCCTTGAACGCCGCGCCACCCCGTCACCAGCGCGAGGGGTCCCCGAAGCTTATGTGGCCATTATGGACCGCTTTAGTCCTTCGGAAGATGGGTGGCTGGCACCCGGCCAACGTCCTGAGCGCAGGGCCGCCGTGCCGGCCGCGCCGCTTCCGTCAGCACGCCCGATGCTCCCCCGGGCGACCGGGAAGCCGTCGTCGGCCCTGCCCCGCAACGGAGGGACCGAGTCGTTCGGTAACTTGCAGACGGTATTAGGTGGTCGCGGCTGACAACGCCGTCTGCTGCTGCTGCGCTGCTGGGCCAAGCGTGGCAGAGTGCTGCCATGGCAGCTTTCAGTCAGTCCGATGACCTCCGGGGCGCAGAATTCACCGACGTGAACCTGCGCGGAGCCCGGTTTGTCCGCTCCGACCTGTCCGGCGCCGTGCTGCGCGGGGTGGACGTGGCCGGGGCGGAGATCGATGCGCCGTGGCTCTTCGATGGCGGGGACGCCCTGCTGGTCAACGGCGTCGACGTCGTCCCGTTTGTCGAGGCCGAACTGAACCGCCGCTTTCCCGGCCGCGCCGAAAGACGCGCAGCTGACCCCGACGGTCTTCGTGCGGCGTGGACGGTGCTGGAGCGGACCTGGGCGGCTGCGCTGGAGCGGGCCGCAGCCATGCCGGCGGGCACGGTGGATATCTCGGTGGATGGTGAGTGGTCCTTCGCCCAGACACTCCGGCATCTGGTGATGGCCACCGACACGTGGCTTCGCAAGGCAATCTTGGAAATCGATCAGCCCTATCACCGGCTCGGTCAGCCGAACGTGGAATACGCATCCGACGGCTACGACATCTCGGTCTTCACCCCGGACGCACCCTCCTACCAGCAGGTGGTGGAGGTGCGCGCCGGCCGCCAGGCCATGGTGCGCAACTACCTCGCCGCGCTCACCCAGGAGCAGCTGTCCGGGGCCTGCACGAACCCCTGGGCCCCCGGGCAAGCCGAGACGGTACTCGCCTGCCTGCATACGATCTTCGACGAAGAATGGGAGCACCTCCGCTACGCCGTCCATGACCTGGACGTGATCGAGGCAGCGATTCCCACCCCAGCACCCGCTAACGGCAGAATGGAACCATGACCCTCACAACGTTCGCGCTCATCCGTCATGGCCAGACCGACTGGAATGCGCAGCGCCGGCTGCAGGGAGCCACCGACATTCCGCTCAACGACGTCGGCCGCGGCCAGGCCCGGGACGCCGTCGCCGTGGTGTCCGGCTATAAGTGGGACGCGGTGGTGTCCTCGCCGCTGAGCCGGGCCGCGGAAACCGCGGAGCTGATCGCCGGCGGGCTGGGGCTCGCCGTCGACCGCCATGTTCCCGAACTCGCCGAGCGCAGCTTCGGCGACGCCGAGGGCCTAAAGGACGGGCCCGAACTGGAGGCCCTGCGCATCCCCGGCGGATTCCGTGGCGCCGAGACTGAGGACCAGGCGGCAAGGCGCGGACTCCTGGCGCTGGAAACCCTGGCCGAGGAATTCCGCGGCGGCCGCATCCTGGTAGTGGCCCACGGCACGCTGATCCGGCTGAGCCTGAACCGTGCGGTCGGACGCCAGCTGGAGCGCATCAACAACGCCGCGCTGAACCTCGCCCACCACCACCCGGCCGACGGCTGGCAGCTCGAATGCCTCAACGGCGCACCGGTGACGGCCGCGGCGCTGAGCTGAGCGCCGCACCGTTCGACTGGTCCTCGCTGAACCTGACCAAGAAGATCGCCCCGGAGCTGCCGCTGGTTGCCCTTTCCAGCGGCGACGCCTGGCTTGAGGTCGGCCGGCCCGGCGCCAGCCCCAATCTCGGCGGCATCGACATCGACACCTACGGCGGATCCCTCGCCCAAGCGGCCGCGGCCCAGGGCTACAACGCCATCTCCCCCGCGTTCCGTTCCGTCACGCCCGGAATGATCACGGAGGCCCACGGTCTCGGACTGCCGGTCATCCCCTGGACGGTCAACACCACGGCTGATATCAACCGGCTGATGGACCTCGGCGTGGACGGCATCATCAGTGACTACCCCACCCGGCTGCGCACCGTGATGGAAGAGCGCGGAATGAAGCTCCCGAAGGCCTACCCGCTGGTCGCGTCCCGGTGCCGCCCGCGTCAGCAAAGCGGCGTCTGAACGTCATTGGCGCTAAGTTTGAGGGATCCTGGCACTTCGCGGGCGTGACGTTCGTTCGTTAGGTGACCAGCCCCCGCCGACCACACCGGCCGACACAAAAATGAGGCACCATGCAAGTCCCCGCCATTGTTTGGATATTCACGATCATCGGAATAGTGGGCCTGCTGGCCTTCGACTTCTTCTTCCACGTACGCAAGGCCCACACCCCCACCCTCAGGGAGTCGGCCATCTGGTCATCGATCTACGTCAGCATCGCCCTGCTGTTCGGCGTTGGTGTTCTGGTTTTCGGCGGTGCCACCATGGGCACGGAGTACTTCGCCGGTTACGTCACGGAGAAGGCCCTCTCGGTCGATAATCTCTTCGTCTTCCTCATCATTATGGCCAGTTTCCGGGTGCCCCGCGCCGATCAGCAGAAGGTGCTGCTGTTCGGGATCGTCTTCTCGCTGATTGCGCGCACCGCGTTCATCTTGCTCGGCGCCGCCCTGATCAACAGCTTCTCCTGGGTGTTCTACATCTTCGGCCTAATTCTGCTGCTCACGGCCGGCAACCTGCTGCGGCCGGATTCGCACGATGACGACTCCGACGGGCTGATCGTCCGTCTGGCCAAGAAGTTCCTGCCCGCGTCCTCGCACTACGACGGCGACAAAATGTTCACCCTCGTAAACGGCAAACGCGTCCTCACCCCGATGCTCCTGGTGATGGTGGCCATCGGCGGGACGGATATCCTGTTTGCGCTTGACTCGATCCCGGCCATCTTTGGCCTGACCCAGAACGTCTATATTGTCTTTACCGCCACCGCCTTCTCGCTGATGGGGCTGCGCCAGCTGTTCTTCCTGATCGACGGGCTGCTGGACCGGCTGATCTACCTCTCCTACGGCCTCGCCGCCGTCCTGGGCTTCATCGGCGTCAAACTCGTCCTGCACGCCCTCCACGAGAACAACCTGCCGTTTATCAACGACGGCGAACACGTCAGCGTCCTCGAGGTCAGCACCGGCGCCTCGCTGCTGGTCATCCTCGGAGTCCTCACCGTCACCATCCTGGCCTCCGTCTTCAGCCCCAAGGGCAAGGCCAAGAACGCGGTCTCCGGCGCCAAGAGGCACGCCACTGACTACCTGGACCTCAGCTACGAAACCGACATCGCGGAACGGGACGCGATCTTCACCAAGATGGTCAGCGAAGAAGAGCAGCTGCGGACGCTGCCGGAGAAGTACAAGCGGCTCATCCACCATGAAACCGAGTTCCTGGATCTCCTCCACCGCGCCCATGCCGAGCACGACAAGGCCCTGGAGCGGAACACCCGCGGCTAAACCCGGCAGCCGGCGCGGTGCGGGCAAAAGGCCGCTAGGACACCCGGCGGGACAATAGCGTCGGCTGTCCGTGCCTGCTGCGGGTCTTTGAGGCGTACATATCGGCATCGGCCCGGCGCAGCAACTCCTCGGCCGTTTCGGTGTCTCCGTTGCTGATCGCCACGCCGATGGCAAGTCCCACCTGCAGTTCGGCCCCGTCGACCATAACGGGTGGTGCCAGCGAATCCAGTACCCGCAACGCCACTCGTTCCACATCGTCGACGGTGGCCGGACCGGCGACCAACACCACGAATTCGTCGCCGCTGTAGCGCGCGGCCGTGTCGACGCCGCGGATCGCTCCGGCCAGCCGCGCGGCAACCTGGCAGAGTACCTGGTCGCCGGCGGCGTGGCCCATTGAGTCATTGACTGTCTTGAAGCCGTT
This sequence comes from Pseudarthrobacter sp. PH31-O2, assembly GCF_030063265.1. Lineage (NCBI taxonomy): Bacteria > Bacillati > Actinomycetota > Actinomycetes > Micrococcales > Micrococcaceae > Pseudarthrobacter > Pseudarthrobacter sp. PH31-O2. The sequence continues at coordinate 60,873 of NZ_JASIST010000006.1, forward strand.
GACGTCGCAGAACAGCAGGCCTACCTCCCCGCCGTCGTGCACTGCGGCCGCCAGGGCCATCCCCAGCCGGTCATCGAACAACGCCCGGTTCGGCAGCCCGGTCAGCGAATCATGCATCGCCGCGTACCGTGCTTCCGCCAGCAGCCGTGCCCGGTCCGCCTCGGCGGCCTCGAGCTTACGCATCGCGGCCGCGAGTTCACGCTCGTAGAGCCGGCGTTCCGGGGCGCTGAAGAGGACGATGCGGTCCAGCTCGGGCGCATTCGCCGCGGTGCGGGACCGCGCAGCAGCGAGAAGTACCGGCAGCCGGGTCCCGTTGGCGCCAATGATCTGGACGGAGAGTTCGGTCAGCACCCCGGTGGCGTCCAGCTCCGGCATCGCGTGGGTCAGGTACATAATCCGGTCACCGGCCGGCATCAGCCGCAGCAGGCTTGAACCCACCAGCTCGGCGCGGGATTTGCCGGTCCAGTCGCAGAGCGTCCGGTTCGCCTCCACGATGGTCCCGTCCGACAGGGTCAGCAGATACCCGGCCGGCGCGGCATGGAACAGCGCCGCGAAATCCGTGCGGCCTGCCGGCTGGGGCTCCGGCGCGGCGTTCACGTGCCGCTCTGCAGGTAGCCGAGGATGGCGGCCGCTGTCTCCTCGGGCGCACTGGCCTGCGGGAAGTGGCCCTTGGCGGCCAGGGTTTTGAGTGTGCCTTGCGGCAGCCGTTCGAGCAGGTAGTCGCCGATGTGCGCCGGGGTCACCACGTCATCGGTGGTCTGCAGGATCAGGACCGGAATCCCGACGTCGGCCAGCCGGTGCCGGACATCGGACAGGAACGCCACCCGGGCGAAGTCACGGCCCACCGCGGGGGTGATCCGGCCGAAGCTGCCCCGGATTTCGGCACCGAGTTCGGCGGCTTCCGGATTGTTCAAAAACACCGGAGCCATCGAGTTGGCCCAGACCAGGTAATTGGCGTCGAGGGATTCAAACAGTTCATCGAGCTCGTCGCTGGTGAAGCCGCCGGTGTACCCGTCGTCGGGGTGATCCAGGTAGCTCGGCGACGCCGTCAACAGCACCAGCCTGCTCAGCCGCGGGCACCCGTTCTCGTTCGTGGCGGTGGCCTCGCGGGCGGCGGCCTCGATGGCCATCATGGAGCCCACGCTGTGGCCCACCAGGGTCACCTCGCGAAGATCCAGTTCCGTGCAGATGTTCAGCAGGTCCGTCACGTAGGGGCCGATGCTGGAGTACTTCCCGGCATCATAGGCGCCTTTGTCAGACCCGCCGGACCCCACGTGGTCAAAAAGCACCACCCGGTAGGTGTCCGTGAAATAGGGCAGGACCTTTCCCCACATCTTTTGATCGGTGCCAAATCCGTGGGCGAACATCAGTACCGGACCCTGCTCGGGTCCGGTGATCTGGACGTTGCTGCGTGCTGAAACCGTCATGGCCCGGTGATGCCGCCTGTCTGATGGAAAGGGAGGTCCGGATCACCCCAGTCGCCGGACCACGTTAGCCGGATGCTTCGATGCGAAGTACGGCCCTCGAAAATGCTAGCCCTCGGAAGGAGCGTTCGTTGCATTCTCCGGAATGATGCCCCGCGGTTCGGAGCGCTCATTGCTGCGCCGGATCCAGTCCGAAACGTAGACCTTCGGCAGGATCTTAGCCACCGCCAAGGCCACGTACATCACGGTGTTGATGGCCACAAACGCCGCCAAGGCCGCGAAGGCATCGCTTTCAAGCAGTGCGTGCGGCAGCAGGAGGCCCGCCGGGACCGTCAGGTGGTTCGTGATCATGGGTGGCTCCCCGGGGTGGTGGTCATGGCTGCGGTTTTTGCTGCGGCGGACGACGCCGGGTGCTGCACGTGCTTCCACGCAGCCTGCCGCCCCACGGACAGATCGATAACACCCTTGACGTAGACGAAGTTCAGGTACATATCAAAGATCAGTTCCGGGAAGATCAGCACCGCCAGCAGCCTTCCACGCCAGCCGGCCCGCCACACCGTCACCACACGTTCTACGGTGAAAATCGCCCCCAGGCCCAGCCAGAAGGGAAACCAGACCCACTCGTCCAGGGCAAGCAGCATCAGCATTATCAACAGCAGGTAGGACCCCAGGGCGATCACACCATAGCCAATACCGAGCTGCTGCGCCCAATACCGCATGGTCTGCGGCGTGATCCCGTAGGCCCCGAGGTTCTCCAAGGCGCCGCGCTGCCAGCGCAGCCGCTGCGCCCAGAGGGTGCGCCACGTGGGCATCAGCTCGGTGACCACAGTGCATTCCTGCGGTGAAATCATCAGTCCGCCGAGCGACTTCAGCGCAATCGTCAGCTCGTTGTCCTCTGTCAGTGCCGCCGTGTCATAGACGTCCCCGTGCTTACCGGGCAGGGACAACCCGCGGCCTTGCGCCACCGCCCGCAGCGCCGCCGGGCGGAATACCGAGGCGGTGCCGGTCAAAACAAACACCCGGCCCCGCCGCCGTCGCATGTCCCGGGCGTAACGGACGTATTCATTGCGCTGGAACTGGCCCAGCATGCCGTGGCCTTCCTCACCGTAGAAGAGGCCGCCCACGGCCATCAGGGCCCGGTCCTGGCTGAGCCGGCGGACCGCGGATTCCAGGAATCCGTCGTCGAGCTGGGTGTCGGCGTCCATAATCATCACAACGTCGTTGTCCCCCAGCCCGGGCAGGACCTGGCTCAGCACCTGGTTCAGCGCGCCGCCCTTTTTGTGGGTGTTCCCCACTGTTTCGAAGACTTCGACGCCGGCAGCCCGGCAGGCAGCCACGGATCCGTCGGTGCAGTTGTCCGCAACAACGATGATCTTTTCGGGCGGGTGCGACTGGTCCATCAGTGACGCCAGGGTCAGCGGCAGCGAGGCTTCCTCGTTGTGGGCGGGGATAAGTACGGTGACCGTGACCGGTCCGGCGTAGACTCCGCGCGTCGCCGCCATAATGACTTTGGGCGCCAAGGGTTTGGTGTTGATGTTCAGCGAGCGGCGGCTGCGGTTACCGATCCGTTGCTCCAGCAGTGCCACCCCGGCCGCGAGGGCCAGGGCGACGGCGATCGCGGCGGTAATCACCCGCGGCGCCGGGGCTTCGGTGGCGTAGAGCACTTTCCAGAGCCCGAAGACGAGCCCTTCAACCGGCGCCTCGGAGGACATGGCGCCGCCCGCTGACACCAACGTCAGGAGCGCGGCAGCCGCCGCAACAACGGACCCCGCGATCAGCAGGCCGGCGGAGCGGGAACTGCTCCCGCCGGCTTCCGGGGACCGGCGCTTGCGGGGCCTCCGGTCGCGGTCACGGGATTCACGGTTTTTTGTCATGTTTGGCTCCAGCCACCTAAACAGTCAATCTCCAACAGGATCAGCCTCCCGGCAGACCCAGCTGCTGCCTAAACCGTTCGGTGCCATCGGCTCCGGCGGATGGTCCGTACGCCGTGTTGTTACGCCACCGTGACATCCAACCACCACCGCCGGTCAGCTTGTCGATTGTTGTCATCCTACCGGCGAAGGTTGTCATCTGCCGCAGTATTTCCGCGTATTTCCGTCACGTTCACCCCGGTAAGGTTCGTTCCCGCCACAACAGCGAGACGGCAAACACCACCGCACCCAGGCCCAGCATCACAAAGACCATCAGTCCCCAGTTAGCCTGGTTCACCCCGGTGCCGTAAAAGACGCCGATCAGCACGGTAGCCATGATCGCCCCGAGGTACCGGCAGGTCTGGAATATCCCCGCAGCCACCCCCCGCTCCTCTGCCCGGGTGGACACATACATGCCCTGGCTCGAAGCGATGCCGACCACCCCGTAGGGCACACCCAGCAGTGCTGTCAGGGCCAGGACCAGCGGGATGGCGAACGAGCCGGTCAGCAGCCACATCATCCCCGACGCTGTCACCAGGAGCACAACGCCGGCAATCAGCACACGCTTGACCCCAAAGCGGTCAATCGCGCGGACGGCGACGGGTGTGACCACCACCGACATCGCCGCCAGCGGCAGCATCAGCAGGCCTACCATTCCGGGGCTGTACCCCCCGGCTTCCTGCAACAGCTGCGGCAAGCCAAAGAAGGCGAAGTAGTAGACGCCGCTGAACAGGGCAAACCCCAGGTAAACGAGCAGCAGCGGTCGGTTGCGTCCCAACAAGCGCAAATCCAGGAACGGGGTGGCAAAGCGCAGTTCCCGCCAGACGAACAGCACTGCTAGGCCGGTGCCGGCGGCAAGCAGCCACCAGCGGTGGTCCGGCAGCACGTTCAGCAGCGCCATCATCGCCAGGACCATGGAGCCGACGAAGGCCAGGACGCCGGGGACGTCCGAGTCCCGCAGCAGCTCGACGGCCCGGCCGCTCTCGCGTTCCCCGTCCGGCGGAGCAAACCGCCGGACCAGGAGGATCGCCGCGACGGCCAACGGAAGGTTGATCAGGAAAAGTGCCTGCCAGCCCACAAAACCCACCAAAAGACCGCCCACCACCGGCCCGACAGCAGCCGCCGAGGTATTCGCCATCTGGATGCGGCCCAGCGGCCGGGTCGACTTCACGTGCGCCTGACGGGCCAATGCCCCCACCATCACCACGGCGCTCGGGTAGGCCGTCGCCGTGCCAAGGGCCATAACGGCCCTGGCAACACAAAGCAGGGCGAAATTCGGGGCAAAGGGAGCCAGTGCGCAGGTCACCGCCACCAGGGCCATGCCCAGCAGGAAAAGCCGGCGCGGACCGAAACGGTCGGCAAGACGGCCCATCAGCGGCTGGCCGGCCGCGGAGGTGAGGTAGAACGCGGTAATCACCCAGGTGACGGTGGCGACGTCGAGCGCGAAATCCGCACGCAGCACCACCAGGGCGACGGCGATCATCGAGGAGTTCAGCGGGTTCAGGGCAGTACCCAGGCTCAAGCCTGCGACGGCCAGGCCGGTCCGGGGAGAGTTGCTCACGGCAACAGTCTCTCCTACCGCGTGCGGTGCCGGAACTCCGTGACGCGTCAGAGGACCTTGGACAGGAACGCCTTGGTCCGGTCATGCTGCGGATCGCTTAGGATCTGACGCGGTGGCCCGGCTTCGACCACCACACCTTCGTCCATAAAGACCAGCGTGTCTGCCACCTCGCGGGCGAACCCCATCTCATGGGTCACCACGATCATGGTCATGCCGGTCCTGGCCAGTTCCTTCATCACGTCGAGCACCTCGCCCACCAGTTCCGGATCCAGGGCACTTGTCGGTTCGTCGAAGAGCATCAGCTTGGGGTCCATGGCCAGCGCACGGGCGATGGCCACACGCTGCTGCTGGCCACCGGACAGGTGCGCCGGATAGGCGTCCGCCCTGTCGCCAAGCCCCACCCGGTCCAGCAGCTCCCTGGCCCGCTCGGTGGCCTTGGACTTGGACAAGCCCTTCACCCGAATGGGGGCCAGGGTGATGTTCTCCACGGCGGTCAGGTGGGGGAAAAGGTTAAAGCGCTGGAACACCATTCCGATTTCCTGGCGTTGGAAGGCTGCCTCCTTGAGCTTGAGTTCGTAGAGCTTGTCCCCCTTTTGCCGGTAGCCAACCAGTTGTCCGTCCACTGACAGCCGGCCGCCGTCCACCCGCTCCAGGTGGTTGATGCAGCGCAGGAACGTCGACTTGCCGGACCCGCTGGGGCCCACAATGCACAGCACCTCGCCGGGATCGACAGCCAGGCTGATCCCGCGCAGCACCTTGTTGGTGCCGAAATTCTTGGAGACCCGCTCCGCCAGGACCATGGGCATGTCCGTCATCCTTTTCCGCCAAAGTCCGTGCCGAGCGGTGCGCCCGGTATACCGGGGACCGCCGTCGGTGCCGGTTCCGGCGTCGACGGTCCCTTGCCCGTTTTCAGCCGACCGGTGCCGCGGGAGAACCGCTTTTCAATGAAGTGCTGGCCCACCATCAAAACGGAAGTGAAGAGCAAGTACCAGAGGGAGGCCACAATCAGCAGCGGCACTGGTGTGAAGGTCACCGCGGAAATACCGCGCGACACCCCGTAGAGGTCAATGCTCAACGGGATCGCCGCCACCAGTGAAGTGGTTTTGAGCATCGAAATCACCTCGTTGCCGGTGGGCGGAATGATGATCTTCATCGCCTGCGGAACCACCACAAACCGCATTGTCTGCCCCCAGGACATCGCCAGCGCCGTCGAGGCTTCCGCCTGCCCCTCGTCCACTGAGAGCAGCCCGGCGCGCACAATCTCGGACATGTAGGCCGCCTCGTTGAGTGCCAGTCCGATCACGGCGGTGATAAAGAGGTTGGTGAAGATCTCGTTGGGGATGGTGACCCACGGTTCCGTAAACGGAATACCCAGTGTGAACACCGGATAGATCAAGGACACGATGCCCCAGAAGACCAGCTGCACGTATACCGGGGTCCCCCGGAAAATCCAGATGTACAGCCAGGCAATACTCTTCAGCACGGGGTTTGGTGAGAGCCGCATGATGGCCAGCAACAAACCGATGACGATCGCGCCGATCATGGCATAAACGGTCAGCCACAAGGTCACCCAGGCGGCCTGGCTGATCCGGCGGTCAAAGATGAATTTGCCGACGTCGGGCCAGCCATAGTCCGAGCGTTGGGCGGCGTCCAGGACAAAGACCGCCAGGCCCAGGACCAGGAGCACCGCCACCAGGATCCGCCAGGGATGGCGCAGCGGGATTGCGACGATCTCCTCCGGCGGCGCTCCGCCGTCGTCGGTTCGGGTTCTGCCGGCCCGCGGCGTCCTGCCCGGTTCCGTTTGCCCGCCGGGCTCCGCCTCAACCATCCGGCCGGGTTCCGGTTCGCTCATGTGCTATCACCCTTTGGCTGCCACGTTGAGTGCCGCCGTCTTGATTCCGCCGGCTTCCACTCCCCACTTGGACAGGATCTTGTTGTACGAGCCGTCATCGATCAACGACTGGAGGGCCTTTTGCAGGACCGGCGTAAATTCGCTGCCCTGCGCCACGGGTATGCCGTAGGGTGCCACCTCGAAGGCGGTGCCCGCGGTCTGCAGCTTGTCCTTGGTCTTGGAGATCGCGTAGAGAGTCACTGGTGAATCGGCGCTCATGGCGTCGACCTGACCGACCACCAGGGCGTTGGTCGCCTGGTCCTGCGCGTCGTATTTGAAGATGGTGATGGCCGGCTTTCCGGCGTCGGTGCAGGCCTTGGACTTGGCGGGCACTTCGTGGGTGTCCTCGTAGGTGGTGGCCTGGACAGCAACCTTGAGCCCGCAGGCGTCGTTAGGGTCGACCGTTTTGCCCTTCGGGGCCGCCCACTGGATTCCGGCGGAGTAGTAGTTGACAAAATCCACCTGCTTTTCGCGTTCCAGCGTGTCAGTAAAGGAGGACATGCCCATGTCATCTTTTCCCGCGCGGACGGCGGGAAGGATGTTGTCGAAGGTGCCGATATCAAAGTTGACCTTTAAGCCCATCACCTTCCCCAGGGCGTTGGTGAGGTCCACTGACCAGCCGGCCGGCGCCCCGTTGTCGTCCTTGAATTCGTTGGGCGGGTAATTGTTTGCCATGCCGACATTAAGCACGCCTGCGCTCTTGATTTTCTCCGGGAGCATCGCTGCAATCGTGTCACTCTTTTTCACGTCGATTGCGTCCGCGGTTCCGGAGGCCCCGCCGGTGGCGGCGGGTTCACTGTTGTTAACGCAGCCGGAAAGCGAGAGCGCCGTGGCTACGGTGAGGACGGGGAGTAGGTAACGGGTGCGCATGGTTTCCTTAGCTGTTCAGAGATTCTCTAAACTCCCGCAATCCTGCGGGAGCGTGCTGTCTGCCTGCTTATTCAGAATTCATATGTGCGAGGTGGTTGACGCCGTGGTTTCCAGGATTCCTCCGGACTGACGGATATCCCGAAGAATTTCCCCGCCCCGAGCCTTCAACTCGGGAATACTGGAAACGCCTACTAACGTCATCGTACGCCGCAGTTCGTCACCGAAGATCTCGATAATGCGCCCAACACCCGGCGAGCCCGCCGCGACCAGGCCATACAGGTATGCCCTGCCGATCGAACAGGCATCGGCGCCGAGGGCCAGCGCCTTGAGGACATCGCTGCCGCGCCGGACACCGGAGTCCACGTAGATTTCGATCGAGTCGCCCACCCGTTGCCGGGATTCCTGCAGCACATCCATGGGACTCAGCATGTGGTCCAACTGGCGGCCGCCGTGGTTGCTTAACTGGACGGCGTCCAGGCCAATCCGGGCAGCCTTGTCCACGTCGGCCGGGTTGACGCACCCCTTCAGCACGATTTTGCCGTGCCATCCCTGGCGCAGGGCCACCAGTTCCTTCCACCCGCTGGTGGCGTCCGAGTGGCCCAAAATGTGTTGCCACATGGACGGGGTGACGACGGACGTGGCCGCAGGACTGCGCGGATCCAGGTTGGGGAAACTGATGCCGTCCGACTTCAGGAAGTTGATCCACCAGGACGGCCGCCGGGCGATGTCAGCGATGGCGGAAAGGGTCAGTGCGGGCGGGGCGGTGAAGCCGTTGTGCAGGTCCCGTTCGCGGGATCCCAGCGCCCGTGTGTCGACGCCGACAATCAGTGTGGTGAATCCCGCGGCCTCGCAGCGCGCGAGTTTGTTCTTTAAGGCCTGGGCGTCGGAGGTCAGCCCGAAGTTGAACCAGCGGTCAAGGTCCGGGTGGCGTTCCGCGATCGATTCCATCGGCACGGTGCTGAGTCCGGCCAGCCCATAGGGGATCTGTGCCCGTTCCGCGGCCGCGGCGACGGCGAGTTCGCCTTCGGGATGGAACAGCCGGGTTGCGCCGGTGGGAGTCAGCGTCAGGGGCAGCGTGCTGGCTTTCCCGAGCAGGTTCGTGCTGGTATCGGGCCCGGAGACCGGGCCCCAGCTTGGCATCAGTGCCCAGGAATCGAAGACGGCGCGGTTGCGCCGCAGCGTCACCTCGTCCTCAGAGCCGCCGTCGAGGTAGTCGAAGATCCCGGCAGGCAAAACTTTCCGTGCGGCCTTCCGGTATTCCTCGACGTTGTAGGCGTTGGCCAGCACCCGGCGTCGGCGTGAGAAGACGGGGGCCTTCACCTGGATAAGCTGCCTGGCGTCGCTGATCTTCAAGAAGGGCCTTTCCTGTCGCTGTCCTGCGTTATGGTTCAGCGTAGAAAGCCCATTCCTGTGCCACTATGGAGATTCCAACAAATTTAGGGAATCTTCATTAGTAGCAACTACCAAACGACCTGGTTGGTGCCGGCGTGACCCCGGCACCGGCAGGACAGGGGTACTCGCTGCCTACCCTGGCGGACGTCGCCCGCTCGGCGGGTTCGGAAATTGTCAGCCTCGTCGAAATGCCGGCTGACGACCGGCAGATCGTGGCGGGCTCCGTGCTTTACGACTCGACGGCTGTTCCTGCCAGGTACCCGGGCGCTGTTGCGTTGGCCATCGGGCTCTCCCTGTCAGGGAAACGGCTCGGCGTGAAGGTCCGGGAACTCAGCGACGCCGGGTACGTGGCCATTGTCTACAAGTCCAACGGCAGCTCCGACGCTGCGCTGCGCGCCGCCGCGCGTGGGGCGGGGCTGGCACTGTTCCGGGCCGCAGACGCGGTGCCGTGGAACCAGCTCGCAGAGATCATGGACGCCGCCGTCGTCCCGCACCGCCAGTCCGGACACACGCTGGTGGACATCCGGCCCGGAGACCTGTTCGACTTGGCCAACACGGTAGCAGCCCAAACCGGCGGTGCAATCGCGGTCGCTGATCCGGACCAGACGATCCTGGCGTATTCGACGCTGCCGGACCAGCCCATTGATGAGACGCGCAGGAGTTCGATTCTCCGGCTTCATGTGCCGCATTCGGTTGAAACCGACAAGGACTACCGCCGCGTCCATGCCGCCACCGATGCGCTGGAGGTGGCGACGGCGGATCCCCTGCTCCGGCGTACTGCCATTTCCATCCGGGCCGGCGGCTCCGTCCTGGGCTCGCTGTGGCTGCTGGAACGGGCGGAACACCACACCGAGGATGCGAACCGGATCCTGCGTGAAGCAGCCAACGTTGCCGCGCTCCACATCCTGCACAAGCGCACCACCTACGTCTCGAACCTGACCCGCCAGATAGATTTGGTCCAGCCGCTGCTGTTTGAACCGCAACGCGCCGAGCTGGCGGCCATCAGGCTCGGGATCTCCGCGCCGTCCGTCCGGGTGGCGGCGCTGGGCGCCTGGCCGGCCGGTGGCACAGCGTCCGAAACCCTGCAATCCCGGCTCCGGCTCTTCGACGCCATCCGAACCGCCTGCGCCATCCGACTGCCCTCGGCCGTCTGCGGGTTCTCGGACAACATCGTTTACATCGTCCTGCCGCAGAGCACCGAATCGTCCCGGCAGTTTCAACGCACAGCACTATTAAAGATTGTGCAGAATGCCCGGCGGCTCCTCGCCCGGCCGGTCCTGGCCGCACTGGGCGGGGCTGCCACAATCAATCGGCTCGGCGAGTCCCGGGTCAACGCCGAGCTGGTCCTGGCCGAGCTGGCGCGCAACGTCGCCGAAGGACGCATCGCCGCCGATTCCGACGACGTCGTCTCTGACGATGAATCGCTCGGCGCGTCCCTGCAGCTGCGCCAGATCGTTACCTCGCTGACGGCGGCCGGCCAGCTGCCCGGCGCGCACGCACTCCGGATCGCGGATTACGACGAACAGCACAAGAAGTCCTTCGAAGAAACCATTCACGCCTACCTGCGTTGCAGTGGCAACGCCGTGGAAGCCGCGAAGACCCTGGCGGTCCACGTCAACACGGTCCGCTACCGCTTATCCCGGGTGGAAGAACTCTTCGGCCTCGACCTGGACGACCCCGAGACGCGCCTCCTGCTCTGGCTTCAACTCTGGGGAAGGCGCAACTAGCGTCCGGCGGCGGCACTGCCGTCAGGTTTTGATTTTCGCGACCGTCATCAGGATCGCCGAGTCTTCTTCCGCTTCCAGGCTGTGCAGCCCGTCCGGCACTATCAGCAAATCCCCGCTCTTGCCCTGCCAGGACTCCTCGCCGGCCCGCAGCCGCACGCAGCCACGGAGCACAAAGACCGTCGCTTCGCCCGGATTCCGGTGCTCGCTGAGCTGCGTCCCGGCCCGAAACGCCATCACCGTCTGGCGCAGGGTCTTTTCGTGTCCGCCAAACGCGGTGTCGGCAGCCCGCCCGCTGGGAGCCGCCACCGCGGCCGCAATTTGCTGCCGGGCCAGCGCATCAAGGGATATCTTCTGCATGGGGCCACCCTACCGAGAATCGTGCGCGCTGCCGAGGGTCCTTTGCCCCATCCCGGCCAGGAGCAGCCGCGGGGATGGGGAGCTCCCGGGTCAGTACACCACCCGGAAATCGCTGAACCCACCCGTGGCCCGGGAGACCACTTCGTCCACGCTCGCCACCCGTCCCGGGGCTGCCGGCGAGCGCAGCCAGCGCCGGAACTCCAGTACCGCCGGCTGGGGTCCCTCCGCGGCGATACCGACCGAGCCGTCGTCGTTATTGGTGACCGTTCCGGTCAGCCCCAGCTCCGCAGCCTTGCGCACCGTCCCATAGCGGAAGCCAACAGCCTGGACGACGCCGTCCACCCGCGCCGTCAGCCGGACCCATTCACCGGAATCGCCCTTCGGAAGCTCAGCCATGTTCCTAAATGTAGCGCCCGGCATAAAGTGCCCGATATAGAGCGCCCGGGGCGGGACCGCCGCCAGGGACGAATGTTTGTCCACATCGGGACCTAAGCCCCTTACTTTCCCGGCGCCCGGTCGCAAGGATAGTCAAGTGCGCTGCGTGGACCTGTCGAGACAACGGCATGGCGCCTTGATGTGCCTTACCCTCCCGCAGCCCTGCATGGCCCGAAAGGACAATAACGATGGCAGGACAATTCGAAATTTTCACGGACGCTGAAGCGAACGTCCGTTTCCGGCTGATCGGCGCCGACGGCACGGTGTTGGCGATTTCCAGGCCCTTTGAGGACAAGCAGTCCGCCGCGGAAGGCATTATGGCGGTGCGCGAATGCGCGGGAACGGGCTTGATCAAGGAAGCCCGTCCCAACGCCTGGGGCGGCACAGGCAGCACCAGGCCAGGACTGCCGACGCCCGCCCATCGCCGGCACCGGCACGCCCCCGCCGTCTAAGCGGCGCAACGACACATCGCCGGGCCGCAAGCCCGGCACCATCGGGAGCCACAATGGCCGAAGCTAGGGTCCACATCAGCGGCTTCCGGATGGACTTCGGCGACACCACAGTGGTTCGCGACTTGTCCTTTGACGTGGAAGCCGGCGAGACATTCGGTTTCCTCGGCAGCAACGGCTCCGGCAAAACCACCACCATCCGGGCCCTGCTCGGCATCTACGAGCCCACCGCCGGCACCCTCCACATCAACGGCCGGGACTTCAAACCGGAGCACGGCGACCGGTTGGGTTACCTTCCCGAAGAGCGCGGGCTGTATAAAAAGGAAAAGGTCATCGACATCATGACCTATTTTGGCCGGCTCAAAGGTATGGAGCGGCGCGCCGCGAAGCAGTGGTCGCTCGAGTACCTGGACCGGGTGGCGTTGGCGGACCGGGCCTCCACAGTGCTGGACAAGCTCTCCAGCGGGCAGCAGCAAAAGGTCCAGCTCGGCGTCACCATCATGAACAAGCCGGAGCTGCTGATCCTGGACGAACCCACCAAGGGCTTCGATCCGGTCAACCGGCGACTGCTGATGGACATCATCGAGGAACAGAAACTCGCCGGTGCCACGGTGGTGATGGTGACCCACCAAATGGAAGAAGTGGAGCGGCTCTGCGACCGGGTCATCCTGCTCAAGGACGGTACCGCCGAAGCCTACGGCACCATCGATGAGGTGCAGAACAAGTACGGCGGCCGCATCATCCGGATCCGGCACGGCGGGACCATCCCGCCTTCGCCGCACTACGAGGTGATGCTGCACCAGACCAACTATGCGGAGCTCTCCATCACCGATGCCAGCGACGAGGCCAGCATCCTTAAGGACCTGGTTTACGCCGGCGTCAGCGTGCGGAGCTTCACCACCACCAAGATTTCCCTCGAGGACATCTTCATCCGGGTCTACGGCGACCAGAACACGGCGGCCGCTTCCGGGGCAGCCGGAACCGCGCCGGCGCGGAAGCGGGAAGGAACGTAACCGGTGGCACAGCACAATCTCGGTACCGTACTGAGCTTCGAGTTCGTCCGCACAGTCACCAAACGGCGGTTTTGGATCGGCACCTTGTCCGTCCCCCTGGTCCTTGCCGTGGTCTTCGGTCTCGTTTTCCTCAGCAACACCACCACGGATACCGCCGCCGAGGCCCAGAAGAGCGCCCAGTTCAGCATCGCGTACACGGACGCCTCGGGCCTTATCACCGCCGCGGACGCCGCGATCTTCGGAGCCACGGCGGCGGACTCCCCCGACGCCGGAATCCGGGCCGTGCAGTCCGGCGCTGTCGACGCGTACTTCGACTACCCGGCCCGCCCCGAATCGACCGCCGTGCGCGCCTACGGTGTGGACAAGGGGATATTCGAGAACGGCAAGTACGCCGCCGTCGCGCAGGCCATCCTGGCCCGCGCCGTCGAACAGAAGATCGGCGCGCCGCAACTGTCAGTGCTCGCCACCGGAAAACTCCAGATCGAAACCGTCACTTACAGCGGCGCCAAGGAATCCGGCGGGTTGGGCTCGGTGATTCCACCACTGATCTTCCTGGTGGTTTTCTACGGGCTGATCGTGCTGCTGGCCGGGCAGATGCTCAACTCCACGCTGGAGGAGAAGGAGAACCGCGTCACCGAAATGATCCTGACCACCCTCAAACCGACGACGCTCATCGCGGGCAAGGTGATCGCGCTCTTCGCGATTGGCCTGGTGCAGATGCTGGTGTTCCTGTCACCGATCGTGATCGCCCGGTCGTTCTTCCCCGAGGAGCTCAGCCTGGCCGCGCTGAACCTGCCCCCGCTGATCCTGGACCCGGTCCGGATGACAGTTGGCCTGCTGATCCTGGCCGGCGGCTTCGCCCTGTTCACCACCACCCTGGTGGCCATCGGCGCCGTGATGCCAACGGCCAAGGAAGCCGGAAATTTTATGGGCGCGATGATGGCGCTGATCTTTGTGCCGTTCTACGCCGTGGCCCTAGTGGTCTCCGATCCACAATCCCCGATTGTGCAGATCTTCACCTTTTTCCCGTTTTCAGCACCGGTCACCGCCCTGCTGCGCAACGGCTTCGGCTCCCTGAGCCTGCTTGAGGCCGGCATCGTGATCGTAATCCTGTATCTGGGCGCGGCAGTGATGCTCCGTGTGGCCGTGCGGCTCTTCCAGTACGGTTCCATCTCCTACACCTCGAAGGTCAACGTCCGCACCGCATTGCGTGCCGGGTCGCGGCACCGGCCCCCGGTCCGTCCCCCGACGGCGGCCCGCTGAGGGCTGTGGCTTCACCAGCGCGCTACTTACCCGCGCTTCCGGCAATCCCGTCCGCCGGCCGGAGGGAGGTGATCATGGTCCGGATGTCCTGGTATTCCAGTGTGGACGCGTACAGCTTCGCCTTCTCCAGATACGGCAGCGCGGGGTCCCCGGGCGTCTGATTCAGCTCCGGACTGTACGTCCCGCCGAAGAAGGCGCCGCTCGGCGGCCACAGGAACAGGTGGAACATCGGGCACGCCGTAGCACCGGACTCTTCGGGAACCATGGTGATGCCGTAGGCGGCGATTGTGGACCGGGTTGCCAGCGCCTGCGTGTCCTCACCCCGGGACTCGAACACATAGCGCGGCGCTCCGGCGTCGGCGGCTCCGGGTTCGGCGAGCGCCACCATCGGCTGGGAGTCGAAGATCCGGTAAGCGGACTTATCGGTGCATTCCGCCCCGGTGGCAATGTTGGTCCGCAGACCCGCCATCTGTTTGCCACCGGCGTTCATCACGTCGACAAAATCGCCGGACAGTGCTCCGCCCGGGTCTTTGACCGTCCAGCCGGCGGGATAGTCGAAGGACAGCTCCCGGCCCGCTGTTGTGAATGTCCTCCAGCCCGACGCCGGCGTCCCGGGCTGCGTTGTTCCAGGCGTTGTTACGGGCGGCGGGACGGCTAAGGCGGCCGGCGGCGGGACGGGCGCCGTTGTGCTGCCCGGGCTCCCCGAGGCGGCCGGAGAGGCGGCCGGAGCACCGCAGGACGTCAGCAGCAGCAAGCTCAAGCCCAAGCTGAAGTCCGCGGTTGCGGCGCGCGCGGTGTACACAGTTCGACTCATCACACCCCCTGGGAGACGACGTGTTGGAACCATTCTCGAACGTTGCGGCGCAGGCGGTAGGGGCTTTGGGCCCGTACCGGCCGCCACAGCCGGCCGTGACGCTACCCACGTTGACACGGCGCCGATTTCAATTGCCCGTCAAAGCTTGCTAGAGCTTAAACATATGGAAGAAGTCTTAAGCGAAGCCGTGCCCTATTTTGCCGTCGCCTGCGGCATTGCCGCCGGGTATTTCCTGTCCTGGCTGATTCGAAAGGTAGTGCTCCGGATAAACCGCGGACGGCACGAGCTGCAGGAGACGTCCCGGGTGGCCCGGGCACCGCTGCGGATAGTGCTGGTGCTGATCGGCGTTAAGGTCGCGCTGGCCTTCACCACGCAGGGCGGTGGCTGGCGCACGCCGGTGGACCATCTGCTGCTGATCGCACTGATCGGCTCCATCGCCTGGCTCGCTATCGCCTTGCTGCTGATCGTGGAGACCCTGGTACTGCACCGCTACAGTGTGGACAAATCTGATAACCGGCGGGCCCGGCGGCTGCAGACCCAAATGATCCTGGCCCGGCGGATTGCCGTGGCCCTGATTGTGGTGCTGGCGGTAGGCAGCGCCATGCTGACCTTTCCGGCGGTCCAGGCCCTGGGCGCCGGCATCCTGGCCTCGGCCGGTGTGATCTCGATTGTGGCTGGCCTCGCGGCGCAAACCTCGCTGATCAACGTCTTCGCCGGTGTCCAGCTGGCCTTCACGGATGCGATCCGGGTGGGCGATGTGGTGGTGGTTGAGAAGGAATGGGGCCGAATCGAGGAAATCACCCTGACCTACGTGGTGGTTCACATCTGGGACGACCGTCGTATGATCCTCCCGTCAGTGCACTTCACCACCACACCTTTTGAGAACTGGACCCGCCGCCAGTCCGAGGTGATGGGCACCGTGGAGTTGGACCTCGACTGGCATGCCCCCTTGGAGGCCATGCGCGCGGAACTAAAAGCCGTGCTGGCCGAGACGGATCTTTGGGACAAGCGTGTGGGGGTCCTGCAGATCACCGACGCCACCAAGGGCTTTGTCCGGGTCCGCATCCTGGTCAGCGCCGCGGACAGTGCCGCGTTGTTTGACCTGCGCTGCCTCATCCGGGAAGAAATGGTGCTCTTCCTGCAAAAGGGACATCCCTCGGCCCTCCCCCACGTCCGGCTGGAAACCATGCCGGCTGCCCGCCCGGCGGCGAAGCCGGGTACCAAGGGCGAGGCTAAGGTTGCCGCGGCCGACGAGCAGGCCCGCACCCACGGGGACCCGCGCGATTCCCAGCTGTTTACCGGTTCCGTCGAAGCCATCGAACGCTCCCGGGCCTTCTCCGGGCCCGGCGAGGAGGTCTTCGAGGACCGGGACAACGCCATCGCCGCGCAAAAGTAGGCCGGCCGGGTCTTCCCAGCTCCCACCCATTGGCCGATAATCAGACGTTGGCGAAACAGCAGGCGCAACCCAGTATCTGCTGAACCAGTCAGCCCAGGCACCATCCGTTCGATGAGTGAGGGAGCCAGAGATGAGCATTCCGCCGCCGCAAGAACCTGAGCCGTTTCCGCCGGAGCCGGGTCCCACCACGCCCGAGCCGCACCCCGGCGACCCGTTCCCGCCCGAGCCCGGGCCGTCCCCTTCCCCGGAACCCGGCCCCTACCCCGCACCCGGCCCGCTGCCGATTCCGGATCCCGGCCCGCTTTAGCTTCGGGCCGGCACCCAGGACACGCAAAAGACCCCTCGCCCACCGGATTCCGGCGTCGAGGGGTCTTTTGCGTGTCGCGGGGAATGCCGCGGGGAAGGCTGGTCGGCCGCTACGGCAGGACGATATCGTGGGTCCTGTGGTCGTAGTGGATCACCAGCTGGCCGCCGGAGTGGTGCACCTCGTGGTTGGCGCCATCGAACGCACCGAAGGCGCCGAAATTCTCGGTCCAGGAGCGGTTGAGGGCGATCTTGAAGCTGTAGGAGCCGGCCGGGAGTTGCGCCGCGAGCTTCCAGAGCTGATCAACGAGATCCAGCTCCATTTGGGATTCGTCGTATTGCGGGGCCCAGTTGGCCGGGGCGCCCAGCAGGATGTTGAAGTCGCCGGCAACTGCCACTGCGTCCGGCTGCTCGACGGCGCCGACGCTGGCGGCGGGGGCGGCGGGGGCGGCGGGGGCCACGGACTCAGCAGCCGGCGAAGCGGCAGCCGGGGCAGTGGCCGGGGCGGCGTCCGCCGCTTCAGCAGGTGCCTTGACGGCGGTTTTACGCTTGCGGACCGCCTTGGCGACGGGGGCGACGGCATCCTCGACAAGCTTGGCTGCCTTTTCCGCCACCCTGGCAACCTTCGGAGCGGCCTTCGGAGCGGCCTTCGCGGGCATGACGGCGGGCGCCGTAGGCAGCGGGGTGTCGGCGGGAACAGGGGTTCCGGCGTCGAGCGCTGCGGCGAAGGCTGCCGGGTCGGCGAAAGCCACGGTGGCGCGCTGGCCGTCCTCGGTGATCGTCCAGCCCGAACGGCCCTTGACCAGCCAGCCGGCCTTGACCAGCTTGGCAGTAGCTGTGGTCAGCGTCTTGTGACCGCGGGGGATGCCGCCGCTGAGCAGTTCACGCTCGAACTCGGTGAGCGGGACGCGGGCGATTGCCTCGCCCAGGACTGACCCGGCGTTCAGTTTCTCATCTGTCCACACGCCCTCGGCCAGGACGTCCAGTACGGCCTTCAGCCGGCGGGTGGTGTTTTCGGCAGTGTTCGCGCCCATGGGTCTCCTCTAGAAGCAATTGATCCATCTGCATTTTGCCAAGGATGGATGCGTTTCCGCGAGTAGCAACGGTTAACTCTGTGTGTCGTGACCCACTATGACAGCCTCAACGGGGGTCCGCGAGGGCCGAACCACCGGTACCCGTCAGTAGCAAACCCAGCGCAGGCCTCTCGGGGCCGGCGCCGGAGTCCGCGTCCGGCCCTCAGCGACCCCGCCGCGCTGCTAAAGCTTGGGGATCAGGACGGGGGTGTTCTTCTTGTACGCCTCGTAGTCGGCCTGGCCGCCCCACTTCTTGTCGGACTTCTGTTCCAGGAGCGGCACGCCGCTGACCCGGGTGAGCAGCAGGATAACAAACACCGGCGAGATCAGGGCCACCCACTGCCAGCCTTCCAGCGCCGGCGCGGCGATGACCGCGACGCCGATCCACAGCAGGATCTCGCCGAAGTAGTTCGGGTGGCGGGACTTCGACCACAGCCCGGTGGAGATGAAGTGGCCCTTGTTGGCGGCATCAGCGTTAAAGCGGCTCTTCTGCAGGTCCGCCACGGCCTCGATGGCAAACCCGACGGCCCACAGCACGAAGCCAATCAGCGCGAACCAATCGAGCGCCACGCGGGTAGCTGACGTGATGGCCACCCACGCCGCTGCGGCGGTGAAGACCACCCAGAGTCCCTGAATCGTCCACACATTCAGGAACCGCACAAAGGACGGCTTAATCTCGTCGAAGCGGTCATCCTTGCCGGCCTTGCTGATGCGGCGGAACAGGAAACTGCCCAGCCGCAGGGCCCAGACGAGGACCATGGCTGCCAGCAGCAGGGCCCGCGCGTCGATCCCCGGCGTGAGCAGGACCAGCAACAGTGTGATGGCAATGTAGGTCAGGGAGCCGGTCAGGTCGTAGAACTTCTCGGTCTGGGCTTTGAAAGAGGGAATAAACACCAGCCACTGGATGAGGAACGCCGCCCCCACCGCCATGGCGAAGGCGGGGATCGCGCCCACGGTGGCTCCACCCTGGCTGCCGGCCACGGCGATGAGTGCCGCCAGCAGCACGATCACGGGGAGGACAATAAGCGACTTTCGGACTGAATCCTTCACGAGGAATTCCTTTCACACGCGGGGCGGGACACTGCCGCGCCGCCCCGGAGGTGTTCCGCCGGGCATCAGCAGGTTTAGTCAATCTTATTTGATGATCAAATAAGATTGACTCGTCACGGGATCCGGAACGTCAGGAGTGGACATGACCGCGTCAAAGCAGCACCCGGCCACCTTGGCCCTGCAGAGCCTGTTCACGCTCGCCAACGAGACCGAACGTGAAATCGCCCGCGGCATGGGGCTGAACCTCACCGACTTCCGTGCGCTCTCGGCACTGGAAATCTCGGGGCAGGTTACGGTGGGCCAGCTCGCCGAGCAACTGGGAACAACCCCTGCAACCACCACGGCGATCGTTAGCCGGTTGGAGTCCCGCGGCTACGTGGCCCGGCACCGCAGTACTGAGGACCGCCGCCGGGTCCACGTCCGCCCCACTCCAGCGTCGTTCACAGCAATTACGGGCCTGATGCAGCCCCTGATGATTGCCTCCAACGAGCACCTCCGGCTGTTGCCCGCCGCAAACCAGACCGTCATCGCGGACTTCCTGCACGTCGCGCAGGGCATGATGCGCCACCATTTACACGCACTTTCCGAAAAGGACGCCCGATGAGCGAGTTCACCACCCCGCTGCTGGTCCAGGCCTCCGGCCATCGAAACGCCACGGAACTGCTCCTGCAACGGTTCCGGACCGCCCCGGAGCACATCGCCTTCGAAGTACGCGCCGCGCACGCCGACGTCACCGCACCGTGGCGGCAGGTGACCACCCGGCAATTCGTTGACGAGGTCCGGGCCCTCGCCAAGGGCCTCATCGCCGCCGGTCTGCAGCCGGGCGAATCACTCGCCATTATGTCCCCCACCCGATATGAGTGGGCACTGGCCGACATGGCAGCGTGGTTCGCGGGCGCCGTCGTGGTCCCCGTCTACGAGACCTCGGCCGCTCCCCAGGTGACTGCCATCCTCGCCGACGCCGACGTCCGGCTGGCGATAGCCGGCACCGCTGAGCATGCCCTCTTGCTGGAGCAAGGGTTTGCACAGTCCGGGATACCGTGCCTGGGGGTCTGGACGATGGATGCCGGCCCGGGGCCGGACCTGGCCGAACTCGTGGCCCGCGGCGCCGGCATCACCGACGACGCGGTGGAGGAACGGCGCCTGCTGGCAGACCTCGACTCGGTCGCGACCATCGTCTATACCTCCGGCACCACCGCCGCGCCCAAGGGCGCCCTGATCACCCACGGCAACTTCGTGGGGCAGGTGCTCAACGTGGCCGCCGCCTACACCGGGGTGGTCCGGGAGGGCGGCAACACCATTATCTTCCTGCCCATGGCCCACGTGTTAGCACGCGGACTGCAGCTGACCTGCCTTGCCAACGGCATGCGTATTGCGCACCTCGCGGACCCCCGGGACGTTGTGCCCGCCCTCGGCGCACTGCAGCCTACCTTCCTGGTGGTGGTCCCCCGCGTCTTGCAGAAGATCCAGGCGTCTGCCGCGGCCGCCGCCGCGCAGAAGCATCTGGGCCGGGTGTGGGCGTCTGCGCAGAGCACGGCAGTGGCTTGGGGCCGGCTGGCTGAAGCCCGCGACGCCGACCCGACCGTCAGGCCTGCCCGCGGCCTGCGCATCCGGCATGCGCTCTTCGATCGCCTGTTCTACGCCCGGCTCCGGACGCTGATGGGCGGACGCCTGGACTACCTGCTCTCCGGCGCCGCCGCGCTCGACGCCGAGTTGTCCCTGTTCTTCCGGGGCCTTGGCCTGCCGGTCATCGAGGGCTACGGCCTTACCGAAACAACCGCCCCGCTGACCGGGAATATGCCCGGCTCGATCCGGGCCGGGTCGGTGGGAGTCCCGATGCCCGGCACCACCGTGCGCCTCTCGGACCAGGGCGAGGTACTCGCCCACGGAGTCGGGGTCTTCGCCGGCTACCGCAGGCCGGCCGACAACGCTGACGCGTTCGAGGACGGGTTTTTCCGCACCGGCGACCTCGGCGAACTCGACGAGCTGGGACGGCTCACCCTCAAGGGCCGGATCAAGGACGTTATTGTCACTGCCGGCGGCAAGACCATCTCCCCCGCAATTTGGGAAGGCTACGTCGAGGGCGACCCCCTGGTGGCACACGCCGTCATGGTGGGAGAAGGCAAACCCTTCCTCGGCGGCCTTGTGCTGCTGGATCCGGAGTCCGTCGCTGCGTGGGCGGAGCGCGAGGGCATCGCCGATCTGGCCGGCCTGCGGATTCCGGACGACGGCGGCGCCGTCCAGATCGACGACGTTCGGCTCCTCACCGCGATTGGCAAGGCGGTCAGCTCCGCCAACGCCAAAATCGCGCGCTCCGAGCAGGTCCGCCGGTTTGTGTTGCTGCTCGCGGACCTCAGCGAAGCCAACGGCATCGTGACCCCCACGATGAAACTCAAGCGCGCCGCGTTCACCGCCCGCGCCCACCACATCGTGGACAACCTCTACGCCGAACCCAGGAGCCAGGCATGAACGTTCGAACCAGGAATTGGCTGCTGTCCTACGCAGTCACCGCTGTCATCTTCGCAGTCATCGACGTTGCGTGGATCACCATCGTGGCGAATCGACAGTACGAGAGCCAGATCGGCGACCTGCTGGCCCCCAGCGTCAATCTGGCCGGCGCCGTTGTGTTCTACCTGGTCTACGTCGCCGGGATTGTGCACTACGGCGTCCGGCCCAACCACCGGGCCGCGACGCTGCGGCAGCGGGTGCTGGGAGCCGCGCTGTTCGGATTCTTCAGCTACGCAACGTGGGCGCTGACCGCGCTCGCCGTCCTCAAGGACTTCCCGGTCCTTGTGGCCTTGACCGACATTGCCTGGGGCGCCGCGGTCTGCAGCGCCGTCACCTGGCTCACCGCAACCCTCCTGCGGCGTATCCTCTCCCGGGCCGGCACGCCCGGGTAGGCCGCCGTGCCGGAATAGGCCGTCACGCCCGCATAGGCCGAAGCGCCGTCACGCCGCCGCTTCGGGCGCCCAAAAAGTGCCGGGGCGGCGGGGGTGTCAGTGCCCCGACGCTGCCAGTTCGGCCAGCAGCTCCATCTTGCGTTCCTCGCTCGCGAACGAGGAACGGATCGAGTTCGCTGCCATCCGCACGCAGTCGAACTCGGAAAGGCCGATCACCGACTTGAGCTGCGCGAAGTTGTCATCCACATGGCCGCCGAAGTACGCCGGATCATCCGAGTTCACACTCACGTTCAGACCCGCCGCGAGCATAGCCGGCAGCGGGTGCTGCTTCAGGGTGTCCACGGCGCGCAGCCGGACGTTGGAGAGCGGACATACCGTCAGCGGTGTGAGCTCCTGCACCAGCCGTTCCACCAGTTCGGGGTCCTCCATGCAGCGGATGCCGTGGTCGATCCGTTCCGCGTCCAGGAGGTCCAGCGCGTCCGTGATGTACGACGGCGGGCCCTCCTCGCCGGCATGCGCGATCCGGCGCAGCCCGGCGTCCTTGGCCCGGGCGAACAGCCGCTGGAACTTGGCCGGCGGATTACCCACCTCGGCCGAGTCGAGTCCGATGCCCACAATCGGCGCTTCCATGGCGAGCAACTCCTCCAGCACCTCCAGCGCGGAGTCTTCGGCGAGGTCGCGCAGGAACGCGGCGATCAGCAGGGTGGAGATCCCGAACTCCTCGCGGGAGGTCGCCAGCACCGACACCACGCCGCTAACGCAGGTCGCCAGGGCCACCCCGCGGGCCAGGTGCGCCTGCGGATCCAGCATAATCTCGGCGTGCCGGACGCCGGCGAGCGCCGCCCGGGTCAGGTAGGCCCGGGTCATGTCGGCAAAGTCCTGCTCGGTCTGCAGTACGGCCATGTTGGCGTAGTAGAGATCCAGGAATGACTGCAGGTCCGTGAACTCGTAGCGGGACCGCAGCTCGTCCAGATCCGCATACGGCAGCTGGATTCCGTTGCGTTCCGCGAGGGCGAAGATCAGTTCGGGCTCGAGGGTGCCTTCGATGTGCAGGTGGAGTTCCGCCACCGGCAGTGGGCCGTACACTTCCTGCGGAACCTCGGCGAAATCGTGGACCTCGGGGGCAGGTACCAGCGGGCTGTCCGGGGTAGCGCCCTCGGTGGCGGGCACGCCGTCGTAAGTTTCCATTGGGTAAGGATATGCCCGCAGACTGCATGGACCGATAGAGTCGATAAGATGCACACTGATCAGCATGCTTCCAATGTGTCCGGCGCGGTGATGTCAGGGCTGGGTCCCGACGATTCCTCCGATGGCTTTGTTCGTGTGCGCGGCGCCCGCGAGAACAACCTTCGGAACGTGGACGTGGATGTGCCGCGCGATGCAATCGTCGCGTTCACCGGCGTCTCCGGCTCCGGCAAGTCCTCCCTGGCCTTCGGCACCATTTACGCCGAGGCCCAGCGACGGTACTTCGAGTCCGTGGCCCCCTACGCCCGGCGGCTCATCCAGCAGGGCCACAACCCGAAAGTGGAAATGATCACGGGCCTGCCGCCCGCCGTGGCGCTGCAGCAGCGACGCGGTACGCCCAGCTCCCGCTCAACGGTGGGCACTGTCACCACCCTGTCCAATTCGCTGCGGATGCTCTTTTCCCGCGCCGGCAGCTACCCAGACGGCGCCAGCCCCCTCGACTCGGACGCGTTCTCCCCCAACACCGCCGCCGGGGCCTGCCCGAAATGCCACGGCCTGGGTGTCGCCTACACCGTTACCGAATCCTCCCTGGTGCCGGACACCTCGCTGAGCATCCGCGACGGTGCGATCGCCGCCTGGCCCGGGGCATGGCAGGGCAAGAACCTGCGCGACATCCTCACGCACCTGGGCTACGACGTCGATACGCCCTGGCGCAAGCTGTCCAAAAAGGACCGCGACTGGATCCTTTTCACCGAGGAACAGCCCGTTGTGGAAGTCACGCCGCAGCGCGACCGGGTGGCTAAGCCCTACAAGGGACGCTTCTGGAGCGCAAAGAGCTACGTGCTGCACACCCTGGCCGATACCAAAAGCAGCACCATGCGGGATCGGGTGCTGCGCTTTATGGACACCGGACCGTGCCCGGTCTGCGGCGGCAGCGGCCTGACCCCGGCCGCCCTGGCCGTGACGTTCGCCGGCCGCACCATCGCTGAACTCAACGGCGTGCCCATGACGGAGCTGGCCGAGATCATTCGCCCCACCGCTGAGCTGAAGTCCGCCGGAACCGCCTCGCGCAGGCTGAGTTCCGGGGAGGACAATGAGGTGGCGGTCGCCATCACCCGGGACCTGCTGCAGCGGGTGAGTGTGCTGTTGGACCTCGGCTTGGGCTACTTGGCCTTGGGCCGGGCCACACCCACCCTCTCGCCCGGGGAAATGCAGCGCCTCCGGATCGCCACCCAGCTCCGCTCCGGGCTCTTCGGCGTGATCTACGTGCTGGATGAGCCCTCCGCCGGCCTGCACCCTGCCGACGCCGAGCCGCTGCTGGCTGTCCTGGACCTGCTCAAGTCCTCCGGCAACTCCGTTTTTGTGGTGGAACACAACATGGACGTCGTCCGGCGCGCCGACTGGCTGGTGGACGTCGGCCCGCGCGCCGGTGAAGGCGGCGGCGAGGTGCTCTACAGCGGCCCGGTCGCCGGGCTTGCCGGGGTGGATGCCTCCGTGACCCGGCCCTATCTGTTCCCGGACGAGGCACAGAACACCACGGACGACGGCCGTTCCCGCCGGGAAGCTGCCGGTTGGCTCGAACTGCGCGACATCAGCCGCCACAACCTGCGCGGACTCGACGCCGATTTCCCGCTGGGCGTACTCACCGCGGTGACCGGCGTCTCCGGCTCCGGCAAATCGACGCTGGTCAGCCATGTCCTCGCCGAGGTGGTCCACGCCCACCTGCATCCTGGCGATGCAGACGCTGCACCGGCACCCGACGACCTGGAATCCGAAGCCGGCGAGCCAGCCGGCGAACTCAGCGTTGGCCCCGTTTCCGGACTGGACCAGTTGGACCGGCTGGTAAAAGTCGACCAGAAGCCTATCGGCCGCACACCGCGGTCCAACCTCGCCACGTACACCGGACTGTTCGACGCCGTCCGGAAGGAGTTTGCGGCCACCGACGAGGCCCGCGCCCGCGGCTTCGGGGCCGGCCGTTTCTCCTTCAACGTCGCGGGCGGACGCTGCGAAACCTGCCAGGGCGAGGGCTTTGTCGCGGTCGAACTGGTATTCCTGCCCGGCAGCTACGGACCGTGCCCGGTATGCGACGGCTCGCGCTACAACCCGGAAACCCTGGAGGTCACCTACCGCGGCAAAAACGTCGCCGAGGTGCTTGGTATGACAGTTAACGCTGCGGCCGAATTCCTGGCGACGGTCCCTGCCGCCGCCCGCAGCCTGCAGACCCTGCGCGAAGTGGGCCTGGGCTACCTCAGGCTGGGCCAGCCGGCCACCGAACTCTCCGGCGGCGAAGCCCAGCGCATCAAGCTCGCCACCGAACTGCAGCGAGCCCAGCGCGGCCATTCGCTCTACCTGCTGGACGAGCCCACCACGGGACTGCACCCGGCCGACGTCGAGCTCCTGATGGCCCAGCTGCACCGGTTGGTCGACGCCGGCAACACGGTCATTGTGGTCGAGCACGAGATGGACGTGGTGGCCGCGGCGGACTGGGTGATCGACCTGGGCCCGGCCGGCGGCGATGCCGGGGGCACGATCGTCGCCGTCGGGACGCCCGCCGTGGTCGCACAGTCCCCGGCGAGCCGGACGGCGCCGTATCTGGCGACCGTGCTGGGCTGAGGCAGATAGCGGCCCCTACCCCGGCGGCACGCCACGTTGCGGTGGTCCCGCTCAGCGGCGAAAGCTACACCATCCAAAGCGGCGACACCTTGAGCAAAACCGCGGAACAGTTCCACCTGGCCGGCGGTTGGCAGGTCCTGGCCGATGCCAACTCAGCCAGCATCGGCGACCCTGACCTGGTGTTACCGGGCCAGGCGCTGCAGCTGCCGGCCTAGCCGGCCCGCGGAATTTCGCGAACAATCCGGACTTTCCAGGCCGTGTCGTCGCTGGTATCCAGCAGCGCCACGGTGCCCATGGCGAGATGCAGCGCCACCCGCTTGGCGGCGAGCAGCTCAAGGTAGAGGCCCTCATTCATCCGGACCGGGGCATCGATGACGTACTTCACGGCGTCCCGGACTTTGCGGTAGTTGTCGCTCTTTTCGCGCTTGAGGTGCAGCTCCAGCAGTCCACGCTGGCGGATCTTAGGCTCGTGACGGTTCAGCCAGGTCACCGCCGCGTGGACTGCCACCACCAGAACGAGCGAGACGATGTAGATCTCCCAGCCACTGGAGAGCAGGAACAAGGGAAAGTTGGCGATCGCCACCACGGCGATAAATAGGCGGAACGCGAGGATGCGGCGCATGGTCAGTGCCACGGAGGCCAGTGCCACGCGGAATCCGTTCTCCTCTGTCCGCGCGGCCGCCGGATCGATGGTGAACTCCTCCAACACCAGGATCCCGTTCGCCTCGGGGCTGAGCATCTGTCCATACTTGGGCAAGTGGCCGGCCTCAGGCCGCGCCGCAGAGTCAGTAGCAAGCTTCTTTGGCATGGGCGCGTCTTCCGGGCGGCAGGGATGTGTTGTGCTATTGTAGGCGCCGTCGCCCGCGGCTGTCTGTCCCGTTCCAAAATGTGAACACGCTCACCCGCGGCCGTCAGTAATTGGCGCATTGGCTCCGTGGCCTCAAACTGGAGAGATGCAGACCTTTCTCCCCTTCCCCGATTTCCAGCAGAGCGCAGCGGCCCTGGACCGCGAGCGGCTCGGCAAGCAGCGAGTTGAAGCGCTGCAGATCCTGCGCGCGCTGGTGATTCCGGAGTACGGCTGGCAGTCGCACCCGGCAATCCGGATGTGGATGGGATATGTTCCGGCGCTTACCCTCTTCGGCCTGACAGTGGTGGACGAGTGGACGAAGGGCGGCGGCGAGGACACCACACGCGAGAAGATCATGGAGTTCGCACCGCAGGCTGCACACCCCGATTACGCCTCGAAGATCCCGATGCCGCCATGGCTCGGCGCCCCCGAACTGCACCTCAGCCACCGCTCCCGTCTGGTCGCCAAGGACCCTCGGTTCTACGCGCCGCTGTTCCCGGACACCGAGCATGACCTGGAGTATGTCTGGCCCGAACCCAGGCTTGAGCTGGTCCCGGAGGACCCGTCCGGCGACCGCATGTGGGTCCTTCGCCTGCCGCTGGGTAATACCGAGCCGCAGAAGCTGGAGACTGTCAGCCTTCCGCCCGCGGGCCGGGCCAAGGCTGCGCCCGCAAACGAGGATGAGTACCAGTTCGTTTACGCCGACTCCGGCTCCCGCCGACCCGCGAAACAACGCAAGCTTCCGCCGAAGCAGCTCGTCAAAAAGCCCACCCGCAAACGCCAGCAGCAGGAAGAGGCGTTTAACACACTTCCGGGCAACTCGATCGTTGCCATCCCGTTCGACGGCGGTGCATCCTTCGCCGTAGGCAAGGTCCTGGGCCGTCCGATCACCGTGGAAGGCCGATTCGCACGGAACTTCCAGGTCGACGAGATCCTGGACCGCTCGGCCTTCGACTACCCGGCGCTGCTGCAGGATCCCCGGGTCTTCTTCCCGATCCCGGCGCGCTAGCCAGGATTCGGCGGCCGGGCTGCCGAAATGCTGGCAGACTGGCCCCATGAGCGTACTTATGGCCGGTTGCGGCGATCTGGGAACCGAAGCCGGCCTGCGGTTCGCGGCGGCGGGTTACCGTGTGGTGGGCTGGCGGCGATCGCCGGAGAAACTTCCGGCCGCCATCGAAGGTGCTGCGGCTGACCTGGCCGCCGGCGACCTGCCGCCCGTCCCCGCGGACACCACCGCCGTCGTCGTCGCGATTGCGGCAGACTCCCCCACCGAGGCGGCCTACCGTGCCGCTTACCTCGACGGGCTTTCGAACGTAGTGGACGCCGTCCTGCGCTCCGGCGCCCCGGTCCGGCGAGTCCTCTTTGTCTCCTCGACAGCCGTCTACGGCGACGCTGGCGGCGAATGGATCGACGAAAGCACAACGCCGGAACCCGGCGGTTTCTCGGGGCGCATCATCCGCGAGGCGGAGGAAGTGCTCTACCGCCGCCTGCGCGGCACCGGCATCACCCCGGTGGTGCTGCGGCTCGGCGGGATCTACGGTCCTGGGCGGACCCGACTCATTGATCAGGTGCGCAGTGGAGCCGCGGTCATCCCCGCGGAATCGCGCTTCACCAACCGCATCCACCGCGACGACGCCGCTGCCGCGATCGTCCATTTGTGCACCATGGACGCGCTTCCCGGGCCCGTGTACCTCGGCGTGGACAATGAACCGGCCGAGCAAGGCGAGGTGTTGAGTTTCCTGGCCGCCGAGCTGGGACTTCCCCGGCCGCCGTCGGACACCGGCGGGCAGAGCGGTGAGCCGAACAAGGGCAGCGGCGAGCCCTCGCGCGGCGGCAACAAGCGCTGCAGCAACAACCTGCTGCGAAGTACCGGCTTCGCGTTCCACTACCCGAGTTTTCGGGAGGGTTACCGGGCGATGCTTGCCGGCGCCGGAGTCCGGCACCCCTGAGCTGCTGCGCTGGATTCGCGCTGGATTTCAGCAGCCTCAACTGTGAAGGAAACGATGGATTTCAAAGAAATTATCCAAATTGTCGGCGGCTTCATGGACATCGCCGGGGTGGCCGTGATGGTGATCGGCGCCGTGGTGTCGATTCCGATGGCGTTGCGTGGCTTCCAGCCGAGCAACCTGCCGGCAGGGGCCGCGCCGTTTTCGCCGTACCGATCGTACCGGCAATTGCTGGGCCGTTCCATCCTGCTCGGACTCGAACTCCTGGTCGCGGCCGACATCATCCGGACTGTCGCCGTTACCCCGACCTTCGAAAGCGTCGGCGTGCTTGCCATCATTGTGTTGATCCGGACCTTCCTGAGCTTCTCACTTGAGCTCGAGATCACCGGCCAGTGGCCCTGGCAGAAGCAAAGGACCGAGTCGCCCGCCGCGGCGCCCGGGTCCGAAGGTGACGCCGGGTCCGGGTCGAGGCTGGTCGGCAGTTCCTCTCCTGGACGAATCCCGACTTCTGAACTAGCGGGGACCGACCGGTGAACCGTGATCCTTGGCCCAGCGCCCCAGAGCTTCCGGCGCCTATCATCATGGACCAGCGGTGGCTGGACGCGGTGTTCCTGCACTGGCGCATCCCGGCTGCCGCTGCGGCACCATTTATGCCGGCGGGTGTGGTGCCGGACGTCTTTGACGGGTCTGCCTGGGTGGGACTGATCGGATTCCGGATGCAAGGCGCAGGCCTGGGCAGCGGACCCGGAATCCCGTATTTCGGGAGCTTCAACGAGATCAACGTGCGCCTCTACTCCCGGGAGCCCGACGGGACGCGGGGTGTGGTCTTCCTGAGCCTCGATGCGACACGACTGGCGGTGGTACTGGCAGCGCGCGCCGCCGGTATTCCGTATGTGTGGTCCCGGGCGGGCTTCCGCGGCGAGCCTGCTCCGGACCGTGCAGGCCCGATCACCGGAACGGCAGGCCCGGTCACCGGAACGGCAGGGCCGGTCACCGGAACGGCAGGGCCGGTCGCCGGAACGGCAGGGCCGGTCGCCGGAACGGCAGGGCCGGTCGCCGGAACGGCAGGGCCGGTCGGCCTCCGTGCCGGGTACTGGGTGCGGCGGTTTCGGGGCGGCGCCCGGAGCGACTTTGAGGTTTGCCCGGAATCTGACGTCGAAGCGACTGACCCGCTATCCATCCACCTCACCGCCCGATTCGGGTTGCACACCCGGTTTCGTGGCAGGACCTTGTACGTTCCTAACACCCACGTTGCCTGGCCGCTGTTCCGCGCGCAGCTGACTCAGCTTGAGGATCAGCTCGTTGCCGCCGCCGGCATTCACGTCGCGGGTGCGCCCGAATCGGTGCTCTACTCTCCCGGGGTCCGCACCCAGTTTGGCCGGCCCCGTGTGCTGGATGGCGCTTCCTGACGTGCTGGCCCGCACTGACACGTCGCGATTTTCGTCGTTTTGGTGCCCAGCGGCGGGATTCCGGCACTGCGCTGGCGGCGTTGCGATAAATGTCGGACCCCCTTGAGAGAGTGGGTTTATGGAAGCCGAGAAGGATTTCATTCCTTGCCAGGACATGGACCGGGGCGCTGCTCCGGCCGGGCAATCCGGTGTGGGTGCTGCCTTGGCCGCGCTCCGGGGAGCAGGTTCGACGGCGGCGGCGGACGCGGCGTTGCGGGGCTTCCGGGCCGCGTCGGATTTCGCCGGCGCGGTGGAGGAACTCGCCCGGTGTGTGGAGTATCTGCAGCTCGTAGCGGCCGACGCCGTGGACCGGACCCGGAAGCAGCCCTCGGCCGGTGGCACAACCGCCGGCACTTCCTGGACCACCGGCTGGCGGGTGGACTCCGGCGACGGCCCGGGCAACGGGTCCGGCGCCGCGCCGGCGGTTGCTGCAACGGTTGCGGCAGCGGTTGCGGCAGCGCCGGTTGCAGCAGCGGTTGCGGCAGCGCCGGTTGCAGCAGCGGTTGCGGCAGCGCCGGTTGCAGCAGCAGATGACGGGTACCGGAACACCGCGGAGTTCCTGCGGGCACGGTTGCGGATCAGTGCAGCCGAGGCCCGGCGCCGGCTGTCCCTAGCCGGCACGCTCTTGCCGCGACAGGGATTCAGCGGCCAGCAGCTTCCTCCCCGGTACGCGGAACTCGGCGCCGTCGTGGCCGCCGGCGAAGTCGGGTCCCGGCCCGCGACCATCATCGCCCTGGCCCTGGACCGGGTCCGGCACCTCTGCGATACCGCGACCGCCCAGCAGATGGAGCACGCCCTGGCCCGCACCGCCGCGGAGAACGACCCGGACTTCCTGGCCCGCGTGGCCCGAAGCTGGACCGATGCGATTGATCAGGACGGTGCCGAACCCTCCGAAGAACTGCTCCGCCAACTCCAGGGCGCCTTTATCCGCAAACCCCGCCACGGGCTTCGGCACCTGGAAATCTTCGCGACCACCGAGCAGTTCGAATACCTCCTCACCGTCATGAACACCGGCACTAATCCCCGCACCAGCCCTCCGAAAACACCCGCACCTGCCACCGGCACAGGATCAGCGGCCATGGAAGCCGCGGGTGCTGCCGCCCTGAACGCCACGGCCCCCTGGTCCGGCAACGACCCCTGGCCCGGCAGCAACTCTTGGTCCGGCAGCGACGGGAGCGTCCCGGAGATCGACCTGGA
Organism: Pseudarthrobacter sp. PH31-O2; assembly: GCF_030063265.1. NCBI lineage: Bacteria > Bacillati > Actinomycetota > Actinomycetes > Micrococcales > Micrococcaceae > Pseudarthrobacter > Pseudarthrobacter sp. PH31-O2. Next base: position 91,937 of record NZ_JASIST010000006.1, read on the forward strand.
CCGCCGCTCCCGCCCGCAGAAACTCCTCGACGGACTGGTCGGAGGTTGCAAAGCCGCCCTCACTACCGGGAACCTCCCCGTCGCCGGAGGATTGCGCCCCCAGGTCATCGCCACCATCGACTACCGCGACCTGCTCAGCCGGCTCGGAACGGACGGGACCAACACCATAAACGGCAAAGCGGCCGGTGGCGGGACCGCCAATGACCCGTTGGCGCAGACCGGGACGCTGCTGTTCACCGGACCCGTCACCGCCGCCACCGTCCGGAAAATCGCCTGCGACGCGGACATCATCCCCGTCCTGCTCGGCAGCGAAGGCCGAATCCTGGACATCGGCCGGGCCACCCGGGTTTTCCCGCCCCACCTTCGCAAGGCCCTCACCGCCCGGGACCAGGGCTGCGCGTTCCCCGGCTGCACCACCCCGGCACCTTGGTGCGAAGCCCACCACATCACTTACTGGTCCCGCGGCGGAACAACGGGCATAGACAACGGAACCCTGCTGTGCTCACACCACCACCACCTAATCCACAAAGAGCAATGGACCATCCAGATCCGCACCGGCGTCCCCTGGTTCATCCCGCCGCCGCACCTCGACCCACGGCAAAAACCCCGCCGCAACCGCTTCTTCCACCCCACCACCCACTACACCGCGCCCCATCCCCCCGGACTTCCGCCTGAAGCTGCTGGCAGCCCCCCGGACGCCGCCGGGCCTGATTCGATGGCGCAGTATGGAGCGGCCAGTTGCGAGTTATCTCGATGATGGAGATATCCTGGAACGGTGAAGGACATAACGCCGGATGACCCCGGCAGCCCAGCGGCGGCAGCTCCGCCCGATGACCCCGCGACAGCCGGCGGGGCCGAGTCCTTAGCCCGCACCGGGCTTGCCCCGGGCGTGCCGGCTACACCGCCCCAGCCCGCACAGCCCCGGCCCCAAAACCGGAAGCCGAACAGCCTCCGATCGGCAGTCCTGTACTGGAGCGGCGCTTTTGCTGCGGTCGCGCTGCTTGCGGTCCCGATCTCGATCTTGTTGGGCAACAGCGCCGTCCTCGCCGGCCACCCGGCGTTGCCGATCCTGCTGCTGGTTGCCGTCGGCCTGGGCATCCTGTGGATGCTTGTCCTCCTCAGACGTTCGCCACTTTTCCATCCCGGTCCCCTGTTCCAGCGCTCGACGCCGATCAGCCGGCCGGACCCGAACAACCAGAGGACCGCCGCAAATAACCGCCAACAACTGCCCACTGCCTCAAGCTGGCAGCTGGCCCGCGGAGTTGCGGTCCGGATCGCGGCGCTGGGTCTTGTTGCGGGGTTGGTCTGGCTCAGCCCGTTCCCCTACCAGCCCAGCCGAGACGATGGCCAAACCAAGGGAACCACCGCCGAGGACGCCACCTCCATCACCCTCACGCCGGAAGGAAAACCCAGCGCGGGGCTGATCTTTTATCCCGGCGCACGCGTTGACGCGCACGCGTACCGGGACATCCTGGGCCCGCTCGTAAACGCCGGCCACCTGGTCGTCATCTTGAAGGTACCCCTGGGCATCGCCCTGCTGGACACCAGCCAGGCCCGCGGAGTGATGGACCGGCACCCGGACATCACAGCCTGGGCCGTCGGCGGACATTCCCTCGGCGGAGTGAGCGCAGCCGGCTTCGCGAAATCGAACGGGGATGTCGCCGGACTTCTACTCTTCGCTTCGTTCCCCGCAGCCAGCCTGGCGGAGTCCACCGGCCTTGCCGTGCTGTCCATTTCCGGATCGAATGACCGCCTGACCACTCCGGAGAAGGTCGCGGAGTCCAAGTCCCTGCTCCCGCCGACGTCTACTTACGCGACTGTCGAGGGCGGAGTTCATGCTTTCTTCGGAGACTATGGTGAGCAGCCGGGTGATGGCCAGCCGGCCATCACAAGGGAACAGGCCCAGCAGCAGATCACCGCCGAGTCCGTCGGCTTTATGAACCGGCTGCGGGGCTGACGGACTCCGGCCAGGGCCAATCATGTCCGCTAGCGCCCGGCGGCGTACCCTTGCGCACCGCGGGGATTGGCTGCGGCCTGCAGGACGCCGGTCGAGGGGTCACGAATGACCGCGGAGAGCCGTCCCAGCGTCCAGCCGCCAGCTCGGGTGACGACGTGACCCCGGCGTTCAAGTCCGGCTATAACGTCCTCTCCCAGCCGGTCCTCAACGACGGCGCCGCCTGGCTCCCAGGTGCGCGGCCAGAACGAACCGGGCATCGACGTCGTATGGAAGGTGGGCGCATCGATGGCCTGCTGCGGTGTGTAACCGCCAACAATCGTCCGGAGCAGATACGGTAGCTGCCATTGATCCTGTTGGTCACCGCCCGGCGACCCCAAGGCAGTCACTGCCCTCCCGTCCCGAAGCACGAGGGTCGGCGTCAGCGTGGTCCGGGGCCGCTTGCCCGGCGTCAGCGTGGAGGGTGTGCCCGGTTCGAGCCAGGTCATCTGGAGCCGGGTGCCGAGGCAGAAGCCCAGCTCCGGGATAGCGGGCGAGGACTGCAGCCATCCTCCCGAGGGTGTGGCAGAGACCATGTTGCCCCAGCGGTCCACGACGTCGATATGGCAGGTATCGCCGCGGGTCTCGCCGCTCGGCGCCACGGTCGGCTCTCCCACCCCGAATCCCGCAGCACGTGCCCCCGCGATCGCCGGCGTTGGATAGCCGGTGCGCAGTACGGGCACATACGGCACCCGCCCGGGCACCGACCCCGGCCTGAGCTGGTGCGAGGCCCGCTCGCCGATGAGCGCCCGGCGGCCTGCGCAGTACTCGGCCGACAACAGATACTCCAGCGGCACGTCAGTGTCACCGTAGTAGGCTTCCCGGTCTGCGAGCGCCAGCTTCTGGGCCTCCAGGATGGTATGCGCTCCGAGCTCGGTGGATGGATCCAGGTACCGGTCAGCGAACCCCTCGAGAATGGCAAGTGCCTGAAGTAGCGCCGGGCCCTGCCCCCACGGCCCTGTCTTGGCGATTGTGTGCCCCCGGAACTCCACGGTGGCGGCCGGTTCGTAGCCGGCCTCGAACCCGGCGAGATCTTCCAACGCTAGGATTCCGCGATGGTCTTTGCCGGAGGAGTGCCGGTGCGGCGTCCGGGCGGACTTCACCATGGCGTCTGCTGCGAAGCCTCCGCGCCATTCACGTCGGGCGGCGTCGATCCTGGCCACACGGGAGCGACTTGCCGGGGACTCGTCCGGTATCCCGGCCGGAGGGGTTGCCCCGGCGTCGACGAGCCGCTGCAGGGTTCGGGCATAGGCGGGGTTCCGAACCAGCTCACCCTCGGCCGGGATCCGTCCGCCGGGCATCCACAGCTCGGCCGAGGTGGGCCAATGCGTACGGAAAAGCTCCGCCACGGCAGCGATCGTTGTCCCTACCCGGCCCAGCATCGGATGCCCGTCGCGGGCATAGCCGATGGCGAACTCCAGCACCTCGCCGAGTTCCCAGGTCCCGTGATCACGCAACAGCAGCAGCCACGCGTCAACGGCGGCGGGCACCGCGGCGGCGAGGGCACCCGAGCCCGGCACCAAATCAAGGCCTTCCGCGCGGTAGTGATCCACGGTGGCCCGCGCGGGCGCCGGACCCTGACCCATCAGGACTACCGGTATGCCCGGTTCCGCCGCGGTGGCGAAGATGGCGGTCATGTCGCCGCCGGGACCGTTCAGGTGCGGCTCGACTACGTGCAGCACAAACGCTCCGGCCGTCGCGGCGTCGAACGCGTTCCCGCCGCGTTCCAGCACGGCCTGGGCGGCCGCCGTCGCAAGCCAATGCGTGGAGGCGCTCATCCCGAAGGTGCCCTGCAGTGTGGGCCGGGTGGTGAACGCATCCGGTCCCGTGAACCCGGCAGCGGAGCCGCCTTGCCGGGTCACGGGTCCGCCGGCAGCGTCAGCCAAACAGCGCCGCCACGCGGGTGAGGGTCTCATAGATGCCGTAGGCCAGCGGGGCACCGACCAGCGCCCAGGCGATGACCATCTTCCCGGTGGACTTGTTCACTGATGTCTGTGCGGTACTCATTTCAAGCCTCCATGGCGGGTTCGTCGTTACGGACCTGGTCCGGGCGGGGTTCGTGGAACCGGGCATCGACCGGTTTGACCAGCAGGTTGGCCACAAAGCCGATGATCAGCAGCCCCACCATGGTCAGCAGCGCGGGCTGGTAGGACCCGGCGGTCAGCTGGCCGGGTTTGCCCTGGGCGTCAAGGAAGGCGTTCACGATCAACGGCCCGGCGATGCCGGCCGCGGACCAGGCCGTAAGGAGCCTGCCGTGGATAGCGCCAACCTGGAAGGTGCCGAAGAGATCCCGCAAATACGCCGGGGCGGTCGCGAAGCCGCCGCCGTAGAAGGAGATGATTACGAAGGCGAGCGCCACGTAGAGGAAGGTCGTGGTGGAACCGGCTAGCGCCAGTACCGTATAAAGCACGGCGCCGATGCCGAGGAACACCATGTAGATGCGCTTGCGCCCGGTCGTATCCGAGGTGGCTGACCAGGCGAAGCGGCCGGACATGTTGCCGATCGAGAGCAGCCCGACGAAGCCGGAGGCGACTGCGGCACTGACCAGGGACACACCGTCGGACTGGCGGAAGAAGTCCTGGATCATCGGCGCTGCCTGCTCCAGGATGCCGATTCCGGCCGTGACGTTGCAGAAGAGGGCCACCCACACGAGCCAGAACTGGCGGGTCTTCACAGCGTTCACTGCGGAGACATTGTCAGTAGTGATCAGCTTGGCCGCCTTGACCTTGCTCGGGTCAAAGCCGGCCGGTCGCCACCCCTCGGCCGGGACCTTGATGGTGAATGCGCCGAACATCATGTAGGCCAAATACACAACAGCGAGGGTCAGGAAAAGCTTGCCGACGGAGTCGCCGCTGGCCACCCAGCCCTTGGCGCCGGAGTTGGGGTCATACATCTTCAGCAGCGCGGTGGAGACCGGGCTGGCGATCAGGGCACCGCCGCCAAAGCCCATAATGGCCATACCGGTCGCGAGGCCCGGGCGGTCCGGGAACCACTTGATCAGCGTGGAAACCGGGGAGATGTAGCCGATCCCCAGGCCAATGCCGCCGATGAAACCGTAACCGAGGTAGACCAGCCACAGTTGGCCGCTGAAGATACCCAGCGAACCGACGACAAAACCGCTGGCCCAGAACACGGCCGAGGTGAACATCGCCTTGCGCGGACCGTTTTTGTCCACCCAGGTCCCCATGATGGCGGCCGAAAGTCCCAGCATCACAATCGCGATGGAGAAGATCACGCCGATCTCGGTCAGGCTGGCGCCGAAGTGCTTGACCAGCGCTGTCTTGTAAACGCTCGTGGCGTACGCCTGCCCGATGCACAGGTGCACGGCCAGCGCGGCCGGTGGCACCAGCCATCGATTGAATCCCGGCGGGGCAATCGTTTGTTCACGGTCCAGCCAGCCCATAATGTGTTCCCTTTGCTCGTCGAAGACCTCGGTGTCCAGCGATTTTAGAGGCGAAAGACCCCAAGATGAGCCGTTGCCTCCGGCAATCATGGTGCAGATCATCAGTAAACGTACGGTTCGTGCGCCGAACGGTAGGAAATCCTCGACGAACGGTAAAACTACTTCCCGAGTCCCGCCTTCCGCAGCGCCTCGGCCATAGCGGTGTTGGCCGGTGCGGGAACCGCTTTGGCTTGAGATGTTTTTGCCGGGGATGTTTTTGCCGGCACCGGGCGCGGCGGCTGCCCGGCTGAAGACTGGCGGCCGGGCACCGGAGCGCCGGAGGGCCGCCGGGCAGCGAACGGTTGGGACGCTCGGCCCGCTTGGGCTCCTTGAGCCGCTGGTCGGTCCGGACGAGCTGCCGGTTCGTCGTCGAGCCGCAGGGTCAGCGAAATCCGTTTCCGTTCCGGATCGGCCTCCAGCACTTTGACCCGCACCACCTGGCCGGATTTGACCACCTCGCGGGGATCGGAGACGAACCGGTTGGCCAGCGCCGAGACGTGCACCAGGCCGTCTTGGTGGACCCCGACGTCGACGAACGCACCAAAGGCCGCCACATTGGTCACGGTCCCTTCCAGCACCATCCCCGGCCTGAGGTCCGAGATCTTCTCGATACCCTCCGAGAACGTCGCCGCGGCAAAGGCCGGACGCGGGTCACGGCCAGGCTTCTCGAGTTCGGCGATGATGTCCTGAACCGTGGGCAGACCAAAGGAACCGTCAACGAAGTCCGCCGGATTCAGCGCTGTGTAGCTTCCGGCGGCCAGCTCTTTGCCCGCCGCAGCCTTGATCTTCCGCGCCACCGGGTAGGCCTCCGGGTGCACGCTGGAGGCATCCAGCGGCTCCGCTCCCCCGCTGATCCGCAGGAAACCCGCGCACTGTTCGAAGGCCTTGGCGCCGAGCCGTGGCACCTTCTTCAGCTCGCTGCGCTTGCCGAACGGTCCATGTTCATTCCGGTAGGCCACAATATTCTCACTCAGCAGCGGACCGACGCCGGCCACTCGGCTCAGCAGCGCCGGGGACGCGGTGTTGACATCGACGCCGACTGCATTGACGCAGTCTTCGACAACGGCGTCGAGGCTACGATCCAGCTTGGCTGCGGTGACATCGTGCTGGTACTGCCCGACGCCGATCGACTTAGGCTCAATCTTTACGAGTTCCGCGAGCGGATCCTGCAGCCGCCGTGCGATGGACACGGCACCGCGCAGGGATACGTCCATCCCCGGCAGCTCAGCGGCAGCCAGCGCCGAGGCCGAATAGACGGACGCACCGGCCTCGGAGACCACGATTTTTTGCGGTTTGCCGCTTCGGTTGGCACTTTCCGTGCCCGTTGTGAGCTGTTTGAGCAGCTCCGCGGCGAGTTTGTCCGTTTCCCGCGACGCCGTGCCGTTGCCAATGGCGACGAGTTCGACGCCGTGCTTTTGCGCGAGGTTTACCAGCGTCCGGAGCGCCTCGTCCCATTTCCGGGCCGGCGCGTGCGGGTAGACGGTGTCCGTGGCAACCACCTTACCGGTGCCGTCCACCACCGCGACTTTCACCCCGGTCCGCAGTCCCGGGTCCAGGCCCAGGGTGGCGCGGTTCCCGGCCGGCGCAGCGAGCAGCACATCGCGCAGGTTGGCGGCGAAGACCCGTACTGCCTCATCCTCGGCGGCAGCGAACATCCGGCTTCGCAGGTCAGCGGTGAGTCGGGCCAGTACCCGCGAGCGCCATGCCAACTGGGCGGTCTGCAGCAGCCAGGCGTCTGCCGGCCGGCCGCGGTCGGCGACCCCGAGGAAGCGGGCGACGGCGGCTTCGTACCTGCTGCGGGCGGCGGTGAGGGCGGCGTCGTCGTTCGGTTCAGCCTCGGCGAGATCCAGCTCCAGCACGCCGTCCTTTTCGCCGCGCAACAGCGCCAGGACGCGGTGCGAGGGCATCCCGGCGGGCTGCTGGGAGAATTCGAAGTAGTCCTTGAACTTCTGGCCCTCGGCGTCCTTGCCCTTTTTCACGCGGGACACCATCCGGCCCTGGGTCCAGAGCCGTTCGCGCAACGCAGCTGCCAGGTCCGCGTCCTGCGCGACACGTTCCACCAGGATGGATCGGGCCCCCGCGAGCGCCGCCGCGGCGTCCCCGATGGAGTGCTCGGCGTTGAGGTAGCGGCCCGCTTCCCGTTCAGGATCCAGCTCCGGCCGCTTCAGCAGCGCCTCGGCGAGCGGCTGAAGCCCGGCCTCGCGGGCGATCTGTGCCTTGGTGCGCCGCTTGGTCTTAAACGGGAGGTAGATGTCTTCCAGCCGCGACTTCGTATCGGCCCCGGCGACGGCGGCCTGCAGTTGCGGCGTCAATGCCCCCTGCGCCGCGATAGCCTCGAGAATGGTGCCGCGACGCTCCTCCAACTCGCGCAGGTATCGCAGCCGCTCCTCCAGTCCACGCAGCGCGGTGTCATCGAGCGTCCCGGTGGCTTCCTTGCGGTAGCGGGCAATGAAGGGCACTGTGGACCCTGCGTCGAGCAGGTCCACTGCGGCTTTGACCTGCCAAGCCTGCACACCGAGCTCTGCGGCGATCTGCGCGGCAATGCCGGACTCCTGCGTGTGCGGAGCCTTGCTGGTGGCGGACGGGGACGGGCGCTGCGGGAGGTTGGTCACCCTGCCATTTTGCCTTACCCCGGCGTTTCCCCGGGCGTCTCCCCACCGGCACCGGCACGCGGATGCTCGGCGTCCTGGAGGACCTCGTTGTGGCGGAGGAACCAGGGCTTAAACGGCGGATCAAAACGGGCAAACCGGGGCAAGCCCACGGCGCGTAGGCCTGCATTCGTCAGGGCTGCCTGCAGTTCCAGGTTCCGTTGCTCGAAAGCGCCCTTCGAGCCGCCGCCGGAGAACACCTTCGCGGCCACGAAGGACCCGGGCACGGTCCGGATCCTGACCTTCGGATCTGACGGTACCGGGGCAGTTTCAGCTGTCATTCCCGCCGGCAGGACAAAGGCCACCACAAACTCTGCCGCACCGTCTGCGCTGGTCAGGGACCCGCTTTGGAGCACCGGGGCGGTCATCGCCAGTTTCTGGGACGGGCCGAAGCCCTGCACAACCGGGGCGGTCATGGCTACCGACTGCCGGGCAGCGTTGTTGCCGCTGATGTAGTTGAAGAGGTATCGGAAGGCCGCGTTGCCTGCCCGGTCGAAGCTTGCGTTGACCCGGACTTCGGCCACCACGTGCGTCGGATAGTGCCGCAACTCGAAATGCGGGTAACGCTGGACAAGTTCGAAAGGCTGCTGTTCCGTCATGGTCTTCAGACCATACGCCCGACCGACGACAGGAACCAGTGCGTTCCAGCCCTGGTGCCCGCCGGAATGTCGGCGGGCTTTGATAGCTTGAGGACCAGAAGGGCGGTCGGCGCTGACGCCCGCAGGCCCAGCCTTAGAACCAGCAGCGCGTCAGTTATCGGGGGCACAGTGTTTTTTCTTGAACCGGACGTGCCGGGTTCCGCACCGGACCTGGTTTTTTCCGCGAGCGACCTCGTCACGGCAGCCGGTTGTGAGTATCAGGTGCTGCGCAAGCTTGACGAGAAGCTGGGCCGTGCCCCCAAAGCCGGGTTCGAAGCTGACGAGATGCTCCAGCATGCGGCAGTGCTCGGTGACCGCCACGAACTCAAGGTCCTCGCAGGCTTTGTCGAGGAGTTCGGTCCTTGGAATCCCGCCACCGGGCGGGGGGTGTACGACGTCGCGCCTGCCCAAGCCATGGACCGCACGACGCTGCTGTCCAAACACCACGAATCCCTTGAAGCCCTGCGCTCGGGGTCAGACGTGGTGTTCCAGGCCGCCTTCTTTGACGGCCAGTTCCATGGCCGCTCCGACTTCCTGGTCCGCCAGGCCGACGGCAGCTACGCGGTGTTCGACACCAAACTGGCCCGCCATGCCAAGGTGACCGCGCTGCTCCAGCTGGCCGCCTACGGTGATCAGCTGCTGAAGGCCGGGATCACACCGGACCCCGCCGTGACCCTGATTCTCGGTGCCACCGTACCGCTCCCGGGTGGTGGCTTCGACTACGTCCGCACCAACCACAAGCTGGCCGAGATCCTGCCGGTCTTCCGCGAGCGCCGGGACCGTTTCGTGGCGTTGACCGCCGCCCATCTGGCGCAGCCGCAGAAAGTGCGCTGGGGTGCGGCCGGGCTTAGCGCCTGTGGCCGCTGCGACTACTGCCAGGAGCAGGCCGCAGCCACAGACGATTTGCTGCTGGTGGCGCGGATGACTTCGGCGCAGCGCAAAGCCCTGCACGCCCGGAAGATCTTCACGGTCAGGGCACTCGCCCAGGCTGACCTTCCCGGAGCGAACGCAGCCCTGCTGCGGCTGCAGGACCAGGCCCGGATGCAGAGCGGGGTTGGCGCTGCCGACGGCGGAGTCCGGTACGTCAAGGACGGAACGGAACACGCCCTCAGCTACCGGGTGGTCCCGGAGAACTCCCTGGCGGAGCTGCCACCTCCCAGCGCCGGTGATATTTTCTTCGACTTCGAAGGCGATCCGCTGTGGCAGGAGAGCGCCACCGGGGTCTGGGGACTGGAGTACCTGTTCGGCGTCGTCGAGGCCCCGGCAGGGCCCGGCTTGGCAGGGGTGTTCCGGCCGTTCTGGGCGCACAGCCGGGAGGCAGAGAAGCAGGCGTTCCTCGACTTCCTCGACTATGTCCAGCAGCGCCGGCAGGAGTATCCGGATATGCACGTCTACCACTACGCCGCTTACGAGAAGACTGCCCTCCGGAAGCTCTCCGTACTGCACGTCGCCGGCGAGGACACCGTCGACCGGTGGCTGCGCGAAGGACTCCTGGTGGACCTGTACCAGACGGTCAGGACCAGCATCCGAATCTCCGAGAATTCATACAGCATCAAGAAACTTGAGCCGCTCTATATGGGGACGAACCTGCGGTCCGGGGACGTCAAGGACGCCGGCGCCTCCGTGGTTGCCTACGCCCACTACTGCGATGCACGCGACGACGGCCGGGCCGGGGAGGCTGCCTCAATCCTCGCCGGGATCTCCGACTATAACGAGTACGACTGCCTCTCCACCCTGGCGCTCCGTGATTGGCTCCTGGACCTGGCACGGGAGCGCGGCATCGGGCCGGACGGTGCCGGCGGGGCTTCCCCTGCTGCTCCCCCCACCGCCGGCTCCGGCACCGACGCCGCACCGGGAACCGCTGACCTCGATGAACTGGAAGTGAGGCTTGCCGGGCTGGCGGAGGCCGGCGTCGGGCTGTCCGGGAACGACCGGAGGGCCGTTGCGATGCTGGCGGCGGCGGTCAGCTACCACCGCCGCGAGCGGAAGGCCTTCTGGTGGGCGCACTTCGACCGCTGCGAGAACGGCCCCGACAGCCACCACCAGCAGGACCGCAACGTCTTCCTCGTCGAGGACGCTGAAGTGTTGACGGAGTGGCGCAAGGAAGGTGCCAAGCTCCCGGAGCGGAGGGTAAAGCTGATCGGCACTCTTAGCCCTGGCTCCGATCTTCGTGCAGGCAGCACCTGGTTCCGGATGTACGAACCGCCGCTCCCGGCCGGGCTCGAGGGGACGGGGATAAACGGGAGCGGTCGCAACGGGTGGTTCGGAACGGAGGTCCTGGAGCTCGGCCACGAGGACGGCCGGGATACTGTCATCATCCGCGACAAGCTCCGCCGTGGCATCGAACCTTACGGTCAGGTGCCCGTGGCGCTGACCGAAGACCAGCCCATCCAGACCAAAAGCCTTGAGGAGGCCTTGGCCACCCTTTCCGGCGACGTCGCCGCCGGATTAACAGCCGCGCCGCCTGGTTTCCCGCGTCACCCGGCGCTGGATCTTGTCCGCCGGGTTCCGCCGCGGCTGGTTTCCGGGGCGCCGCTGCCTGCGCCGGGTGAGGGGCCGGACCGTTTTATTAACGCGATCACCGAGGCTGTTAGGTCCCTGGACCATTCCTATGTCGCGGTCCAGGGACCGCCGGGGACGGGCAAGACCCACGTGGGGTCCCATGTCATCGCCCGGCTGGTAGCCAGCGGCTGGAAAGTCGGTGTCGTCGGTCAGTCCCATGCGGTGGTGGAGAACCTGCTCACAACAGCTGTGGCTAAGGCCGGCGTCGATCCTGCCTGCGTGGCCAAAGACGTCAAACACCAGGAACCGCTCCCGTGGGATCAACGGTCGGCGCAGGATGTTGCGCGGCTGCTCGCTTCCCCGGGCGGCGCCCTGATCGGCGGGACTGCCTGGACGATAACTGGCGCTAACGTTCCGGCCGGATCCCTGGACCTGCTGGTCATTGACGAGGCCGGCCAATTCTCGTTGGCCAACACCCTTGCCGTGGCGCAGGCGAGCAGCCGCCTGCTCTTGCTTGGCGATCCCCAGCAGTTGCCGCAGGTCAGCCAGGGCAGCCACCCCGAACCCGTGAACGACTCAGCGCTGGGCTGGGTTTCGGCCGGCCATGCCACGCTGCCGCCGGGGCTTGGTTACTTCCTGGCCGACTCGTGGCGGATGACCTCGCAGCTGTGCCGGGCCGTCTCCGAACTCTCGTATGACGGCAAGCTGCGCTCGGCCCCGGCCGCGGACCTCCGCCGGCTCGAGGGAGTTCCGTCCGGGATCGAGACGGTGCTGGTGGAGCACAGCGGCAACACCACGTCCTCGGTCGAGGAAGCCGCCGAAGTTGTCAGGCAGGTACGCCGCCATGTGGGGCTGAGCTGGCATGCGGAGGACGGCACCCGGCCGCTGGCAGGTGCGGACATTCTGGTGGTGGCTGCGTACAACGCCCAGGTCAACGTGGTTCGGGAGGCCTTGGAGGACGCGTCCCTGGCTGGCGTCCGGGTGGGAACCGTAGATAAATTCCAGGGCCAGGAAGCCGCCGTAGTGATTGTGTCCATGGCGTGTTCGGCGGTGGCCGAGGCCCCGCGCGGCATGGAATTCCTGCTCTCCCGCAACCGGATTAACGTGGCGGTGTCCCGGGGCCAGTGGCGCGCGGTGCTGGTCCGTTCGCCTGAGCTCACCAACTACCTGCCCCTGCACCCCGAAGGCCTCGAGCAGCTGGGCGGGTTCATCGGGCTGTGCCAACGCTCTGTCGCGGCCGGTAGCTAGTCCGGCTAGGAGTGAACCGACCCGGCCAGCAGGAGCGCCTCATCGAGCACCGTGCCGAAGTTCACCGGATTGTGCGCGAACCGGCCCAGGAAGAGGCCGGAAACGCCGTCCAGTGCCGGCAGGAGTCCGGGCTTGGCTGAGCCGCCATAAATGATGGGCAAGTCGGCCCGTCCCGAGGCGGCAAGGTTGTTCCGGAGCCGCGCTACGACGTCGGACACGTACCCGGCAGCGGCTGGTTCCGGCGCACCGATGGCCCAGACGGGCTCGTACGCGATGACGAGCCGCGAGGCAAGATCCCAGTCGCCGTCGACGGCGGACCGGATCTGGCGGTACACAACGTCCGCGGCGCTCTCAGCATTGCCGGCGTCGGCCTCTCCGACGCACAGCAGCGCCGTGAGCCCGGCGTCATCCGCGGCCCGGATCTTGCGCGCCACCATCGCGTCGTCTTCTCCGAAGTGGCGCCGGCGCTCGGCGTGGCCGATCTCCACCAACCCGACGCCCAGCTCGGCCAGCATGGACGGGGCAACCTCCCCGGTCCATGGCCCGTCGGCCCACCCGCAGTTCTGCGCGCCGAGCAGCAGCGGCGAACCGGCAAGCAGCGTGGCCGCGGCCGGCAGCACCGGGAACGAGGGGATAACAAACGGGACAACCCGCCCGGCTGCGAGAGCCGGGCGGGTGTCCACAACATGCCGCAGCCGTTCCAGCCAGTCCAGGCTGTCCCGGTATCCCAGGTACATCTTGGAGCTGACACCCACCAGGATGCTGCCGGCGGTGAATTGGAGGGCGCTGCGCTGCTGCATTGTTGGTGCTTTCTGCTGGATCGGGCGGAACGGCTTGGTTTACTTCTCCAGCAGTTCGTCCGCTTTGTTCTTGAACCGCTTGGTGGCGAACATCATTGCCGCGGCCAGGAAGGGCAACACACCGAGGGCGTAGACGCCCATGGTCCCGGTGTCCGAGGCGGTGGCCTGGTTGACAGTGGTCCGCAGGATCGGTGCCACAAATCCGCCGAGGTTGCCCAGCGAGTTGATCAGGCCAATACCGGCAGCCGCGGCGGTACCGGTCAGGAACGCCGTCGGGTAGGACCAGGCGATCGGGCCGATCGAAAGGAAGCTGCACACGGCCAGCGTGATGAAGATGATGCCGAGGGCAGGCATGTGGTTCGCGCCGGCCCACGCGGAACCGAAGATGCACAGCCCGGTGGAGATGAACAGCCCGGTGCCCCAGACCCGGCGGCGGACCACCGTGTTGGCGGCCTTGCCGATGAAGTAGCAGGCGAAGATACCGAAGAACCACGGGATCGCGGCCAGCAGACCGACAGCAAGGCCAACCTTCTGGCCGGTGAGCTGGGCTACCTGCTGCGGGAGATAGAACGTTACACCGTAGACGGCGATCTGGAGGCAGAAGTAGATGACGGTGAAGTACCAGACCTTGCCGTTCTTCATGGCGGCGAGCACGCCGCGCGGGCCGGACTCTTCCTTGACGGTGTCCTCCAGTGCCATGACCTCCAGGAGTGCGCTCTTCTCTTCCTTGGTCAGGAACTTGGCGTCCTGGGGGCTGTTGATCAGGAAGAAGAACGCTGCAACGCCGGCGAGAACTGCCAGCATGCCCTCGCTGAAGAACATCACCTGCCAGCCCTGGACACCGGGAACCTGGTCGCCGATGTTGATCAGCCAGCCGGAGAGCGGCGCGCCCAGCATCTGGGAGAACGGCTGGGCCAGGTAGAAGATGGCGAACATCTTGACGCGGACCTTGTTGGGGAACCACGCGGCGAGGAACATGATGACGCCCGGGAACAGGCCGGCTTCGGTGACACCCAACAGGAAGCGCAGGATGATGAACGACGTCTCGCCCTGGACGAACGCGAAGCACGCCGAGACGATGCCCCAGGTGATGGCGATGCGGGCCAGCCAGATCTTGGCGCCGAACTTCGTCAGGAGCAGGTTGCTCGGGATTTCGAACAGGGCGTAGCCGATGAAGAAGATCCCGGCACCGAGGGCATAGGCGCCGGCAGTGATGCCCTTGTCCACGCCCAGGGCGGCTTCGGCGAAGCCCACGTTGGTGCGGTCTAGGAAGGCCACCACGTACAGGATGACCAGCATGGGCATAAGTCGGCGGGACGCCTTGGAGATCGCCGATTTTAGGACCGGGGTCTCCAGAAGGTCCCTGGTGGACGTTGATACAACGGACATCAAAACTCCTCGTCGAGCAGATTAGTTGAGTGAATCAGGTGGGTGGAGCGGTCAAAACGATGTTCTCTAGCGGGACAAGGCGATGATCATGACCCCGGCCAGGCAGGCCAGGATCCCGACGGCGAGATAGATCTTCCGTCCCCTGCTCCACGACGCGAATCCGGAGGTTGCGGTCTTACTCGGTTGTGCCACGGTGCTTCTTCCTTAGTGCATGTAGAGTCCGCCATCCACATTCAGCGTCTGGCCGGAGATGTAGCCGGCGTCCTCGCTGATGAGGAAGGCGATGGCGGCCGCGATGTCCCGGGTGGAGCCCACCCGGTTCACGACGAGGTCTTTGGTCATCTCGTCCTTGCGTTCCTGGCTCAGGGTCCCGCCCATAATGTCGGTATCGATGGGGCCCGGCGAGATCGCGTTGACGGTGATGTCGTATTCACCGAGTTCGCGGGCGGTGGCACGGGTCAGCCCAATCACGCCGGCCTTGGCCACGGAGTACGGGGTTTTGGAGTAGGTGCCGCCGCCGCGCTGGGCGGAGACTGAGGAGATGTTGACGATGCGGCCGATCCGGTTCTTGACCATGGACTCGGCGACCCGGCGGGTGGCGTAGTGGACGCCGTTGAGGTTGATGCCGAGGACCCGGTCCCACTCGGCCGCGTCGAGTTCCAGGTACGGGACCGGGGAGCTGACGCCGGCCACGTTGGCGAGGGCCACGATCTGCGGCAGTTCGGCTTCGATCGCGTCGATGGCTGCACGGACGGAGGCCTCGTCGCCGACGTTGGCGCCGGCACCGAAAGCCCTGACGCCGTACTCGGCCGCGAGTTCCTTGGCCGCGGCCTTGCACCGGGCGTCGTCGAGGTCGATGATGCCGACGTTCCAGCCCTGCGCGGCCAGGTAGTTGGCGGTGGCACGGCCGATACCACGCTCCGAAACGGCGCCAGTGATGATGACTGTGCGTGCTGCGGGGAAAGTGCTCATAAAGCTGCTCCTGAACGGATAAAAAGTGGAAGTGGCAGTGCTAGTTGATGGGCGCGGGGCCGAGATCGTCGATGAGCTTCTGCATCGCCACATAGGCCTTGTTCCGGTAGGCGATGAGCTCGGGAGTACGCTCGGCGGGGACGTTGAGGAAACCGGCACCGGTCTTGGTGCCCAGCTTTCCGGCGTCGACCAGCTCGCTGAGGATCTTCGGCGTCGCAAAGCGTTCCGGGAATTCGCTTTGCAGCGACTTGTAGCAGAAGTTGTAGACGTCCAGCCCTGCCATGTCGGCAATGGCGAACGGCCCAAAGAACGGCAACCGGAAGCCGAAGGTGGTGCGGACCAGGGTATCGATGTCCTCGGCCGTCGCGATCTCCTGCTCCACCAGCTGGGCGGCCTCGTGGAACAACGCATACTGCAGGCGGTTGAGCACAAATCCGGTGACGTCCTTGACGACGGCGGTCTGCTTGCCGGCCGCGTGGACAAGGTCGCGGACGGCGCCGATGGTGGCCGCGGTCGTCCCGGCGTGCGGAATGATTTCCACGCCCGGGATGAACGGTGACGGGTTGGAGAAATGTACCCCCAGGAACCGGCCCGGGTTGGTGACCGGTTCGGAGAGTTCCGCGATGGAGATGGTGGAGGTGTTGGAGCCGATGACCGCGTCCGGACGGGCCGCGGCGCTGATGCGAGCCAGGGTCTGGTGCTTGATCGCGATGACTTCCGGGACGGCTTCTTCGATGAAGTCGGCGTCGGCGACGGCCTCCTCGATGTCCTTGGCGGCCCAGAGGTTCTGCTTCAGGATCTCGGTGGAACCGGCCGGGAAAAGCCCCGCGGCGACAAACTCATCGGATTCGGCCAGCAGCCGGTCGTAGTTCTTTTGCGCCACCTCGGCGGACACATCGGCCAGCGCTACGCGGGCACCGCCAAGGGCCAATACCTGCGCGATCCCACCACCCATGTAGCCGGAGCCGACGACGGCGATCTTGCGGGCGGCGTTAAGTGCACCCGCCGCATCGATGGACTGTGCAGCCTCGCTGCTGAGGTTGTCGGTCATGGTCAGACTGCTTTCGTGTAGTCGGGCTCGTAGGAGCAGATGGCGTCCACCTTGGCGGCGGAGGAAGAATTTTCATCAAAACGGTGGCTGAGCCATTCGCCCACGAGCTTCTTAGCCAGCTCCAGGCCGATGACGCGCTGCCCGAGGGTGAGCACCTGGGCGTTGTTGCTGAGCACGGACCGTTCCACGGAGTAGCTGTCGTGTGCAGTGACGGCACGGATGCCGGGAACCTTGTTGGCCGAGATGGCGACGCCGAGTCCCGTGCCGCAGATCAGCAGCGCCCGGTCGGCTTCGCCGTCGGCGACTTTTCGGGCGGCAGCGACGGCGACATGCGGGTAGGCGGTGGTGTCGTCGGCGCCGACGCCGACGTCGTGGACGGTGGCGACGCGGGGATCCGCCTCGAGCAGCGCCTTCAACGCCATCTTGTATTCGACGCCGGCTTCATCGTTGCCGATGACAACGCGCCAGCCTGTTGCTGTGCTCATGCCTGTGCTCCTTGCTGTGCCGGTCCGGGTTTGACGGACGCGAAATCGATCTCTGCGGTGTCAGGGTATTCGGTGTTCAGGTGCGCTGAAATCCGCGCCGTAATAAGGGCGAAGGAAATGGCTCCGGGGTCCGCGTGCCCGAGGCTTTTCTCCGCAAGCGGCCGGGCGCGGCCCTTCAGCGGACGGAGCTTGGCGGTATCCTCGGCAGCGGTCTGCGCTGCGGCGGCGGCGCCGGCGAGCGCCCCAGCGACGGACGCACCGCCGTCGAACGCGGTGACAAATGTGTCTTTGAACGGCAGCAACGCGTCCACCATGGTCTTGTCTCCCGGTTCTGCTTTGCCGAGTTCGGTGATGGCGTCCGCAAAAGCGGTGACGGCGGCGGCGGCATCTGCTCCCGAATAGTCCTCCCGGTTTCCCAGCGCAAGTCCGGCGGCAATGACGGCGGAACCCCAGAGCGCGCCGGAGGTGCCGCCGGCGCGCTCGCTCCAGGCCTCCCCCGCCGCGGTGAGGACCCGGGCAGCCGAGGCGCCGCCGTCGAGGGCCACCGCCTGCTCGGCCGCCGTGACAGCTGCGTCGACGCCGCGCCGCATCCCGATGCCGTGGTCCCCGTCGCCGGCGATGGCGTCCAGGCGGCCCAATTCGTCTTCATGCTCGACGACGACGTCGCGCACCTGGCCCAGGATTGCCGCAGCCCGCAGCCCGAGGCCCGCCGCTGCCGCGGTGGGGTGTTCGACGTCGGCTGCCGCTTCCGTTTCGACCAGCGCCTGCTGGCGCGGGCGGCGCGGACCCAGGTTTCCCTTGCGGAACGCCGGCGTGTCCGCCGGTGCTCCCCAGTACCGTTCGAGTTCGTCATCAAGCCAGAGCAGGGTCAGGGAAAGCCCTGACATGTCCAGGCTGGTAACAAGTTCACCGCATTCCGGTTCCACAACTGTGAGACCGGCCGCGACGAGGAGCTTTTCGATTTTCCCGAAGAGCAAGAACAGTTCGTCATACTTGACGGTGCCGAGGCCGTTGATGATCGCCACCACGCGGTCACCGGCGTCGTGCGGCTTGTCGGCGAGCAACCTGGAGACGAGCAGTTCGGCGAGTTCCGAGGCCGTGGGCATAGGGTGTTCGGAGATTCCCGGTTCACCATGGATGCCCAGGCCCAGGGACATCTGCCCGGCGGGTACGTGGAAGAGCGGTTCGCTGGCGCCGGGAAGCGTGCAGCCCTCGAACGCGACACCGAGGGAACGGGTCCGGTAATTCGTCCGGATGGCCAGCCCTTCGACGTCGTCCAGCGTCAGTCCGGCCTCGGCGGCGGCGCCGGCGACCTTGAAGACGGTCAGGTCACCTGCGATTCCGCGGCGCTTCTCGATCTGCTCGAGCGGAGCGCTCGCAATGTCGTCCGTGACCAAGACGGTGCGCGTTTCGATACCTTCGGCGTTGAGGCGGAGTTGCGCCTGGCCGAAGTGCAGCACGTCCCCGGCGTAGTTGCCGTAGCTCAGCAGCACGCCACCGCCGGCGTTGGCGGCCTTCGCGACCCGGTAGACCTGGCCGGCTGCCGGGGAAGCGAACATGTTGCCGCAGGCCGACGCGGTGGCAAGTCCGGGGCCGACGAGTCCGGCGAAGGCGGGATAGTGGCCGGAGCCGCCGCCAACCACCAGTGCGACCTGTCCGGCGGGTACCTCGGTGGACCGGACGACGCCGCCGTCCACACGGGCTACGTAGCCTCGGTTGGCTGCCACAAAGCCGTCCAACGCCTCATCCGCGAAGTCCGCGGGGTTGTCGAAGATCTGGGTCATGGTTCCTCTTTGAATCCGTGGTGGAGGTAATTCCGAAGTGGAGCAGGAGCAGCGGAAGTCAGCGGGCCGCCGTCGGGAACTGGCCTAAACGCCGGCGAGTTCCGCAGCGGCCGGCTGCTGGCGGCCCTGGGCCACCTGGCTGCGGCCGAGCGGATAGCCGGCGGTCTTGGGCAAGATGCGGCCGCGGAGGTAGTCCTGGTTGCTGGCCGTCACACTGAGGCCGTCGCCGCCGTAGTGCTCGGTGCACAGGATGCCTTGGAAGCCGACCGAGAGGGCGATCCGGAAGGCCTCCCGGTAGTTGATCAGGCCACTTTCCATCGGCGCCGGCATCGCGACGTACATGTCGCGGGCGAGGTTTTCGTCGCGGATGTAGTTCTTCATGTGCCAGTAGTTGGAGTACGGGAGTGTTTTGGCAACCATCTCCCGCCAGTCCTCGATCGGGCGGTGCACGCGGATCAGGTTGCCGAGGTCCGGGTTGAGGCCGACGTTATCCAGTCCGATGTCCTGCACCAGCTGCACCGATGAGTCTGCGGTGCCCAGGTAGGTGTCTTCATACATTTCAAGCGAGAGCAGGAGGCCCGCGTCGGCGGCGTGCCGGCCCAGTTCACGCAGGCGGGTGACGGCTTTGGCCCAGGTCTCTTTGTCGCCCACCGGGTCCTTGTGCCCTTCGACTGTCCAGAACCACAGTTGTTTCTGCTGTTCGGCGGTGAGCGCCTGGTGGAGTCCAAACGAGACCACCTCGCAGCCAAGCTCGGCGGCAGCGTCGATGGTTCGGTGGCTGTAGGCCAGGTTCGCTTCCCAGTTCCGCTCCTCGATGACACTGCGGCGGATGGCGGAGATGACGGGAATGCCGATGCCGACGTTGTCGGCGGTCTGCTTGAACTCGGCGAGGCGGGTGGGGCTCAGGTCGCCGGGGCGGACCCAGCTGTCGGTGAGGTCCGCGTTGGTGAAACCAGCGTCCTTGACTTCCTGCAGTACCGCGGCCCACGCCGTTGCCTCAGCGTCGTTGATCGGGGTTCCCGCGGCGTCAACGCCAGGGAACTGCAGCAACGCTGCCGTGATGGGCCAGTTTTCGGCTGTATAGGCCATGGGTTCACTCCTTCGTGTAATCCTGTTTCCTATAGGATTTACTATCAAATGAATGTTGTCAAGGTCACATCCATGATTGCTGGCAACAATCAAAGATCCTATAGGGACAATCCCTGCCTGTGAAGGGGTCAGTTGTGAGGTTCCCTTGGGGGCCGGCTCAGCCGGCGGGCGCGTCCGCGATGGCCCGGCCACGTACCCTGTACACGTGGTCGGACATGGCTGCCGCGGCCCGGTCCGGGTCCCCGGTTGCTAGGGCGTCCAGGACGGACTCGTGTTCGGCGATGGCGTACTCCGCGTCGGTGATGCCCACTCCCCCGAAGAGGCGGAAACGCTGGACCTGCCCGCCAAGCGCCGCATAGGCGGCGACCATAAACTGGTTACCGGTGAACTCCGCTATCAGCCGATGAAACCTCTCGTCCGCCTCCAGATAGTCGCGGTATTCGGCAAACGACGGTCCCCGCGGCGCGGACCTGAGATCAGCGACGGCTCGGCCCAGCTCGGCGAGATGCTCCGGCGTCAGCCTGGCGCAGGCGAGCCGGGCATTGACCGGCTCAATGGCCAGCCTTGCCTCCATCAGTTCCGCGAAGTCCTCTTGGGTAAACACCGGCGCCACACGATAGCCCTTCAGCGCCACCCGGCGCACCATGCCGGTGTGTTCGAGCCGGGCCAGCGCTTCGCGGACCGGAGTGGGGGACACGTCCAGTTCCCGTGCGGTACCGTCGATGCTCACCACGGCCCCCGGTTCCATCCGGCCGTCCATCAGGGACGCCAGGAGTTCCTCGTAGACGTGGTCTGCAAGGACCTGTCGGCTAACGGGTCGGCCTGCGGGTCGGCCCTGAGACAGGTTCCCGGATGAAGCTGGTTGCATGGTCAAATCCTATAGGACTGCGCCGTTCGGATAGGCATGGGCGCTGCGCCCGGACCCACACCGGACATGCCCATCCCTGCTTCCAAGGGCCGACGGGACATGCCCATTCTTGGAGCCCAATCCGGTGGCACATGCCCATTCTTAAACACCAACAGTGGGCAGAATGGCATTCTGCCCACTGTTGGTGATCGCGGAGGGACATGTCCATCGGTCACAGTGATCGAGGAGGGACATGTCCACCCGCGGGAGGTATTCCGGGGGGTGCTGCGGCCCGGGGCCTAGTTCTGGTACGCCGGGTAGTCCGTGTAGCCCTTGGCGCCCTCGCCGTAGAAGGTGGACTGGTCCGGTTCGTTGACCGGGAGCCCTTCCTGCCAGCGGCGGACCAGGTCCGGGTTGGCAATGGCGGGGCGTCCGACGACGACGGCGTCAGCGTGGCCGTCAGCGACCAGCGCGGTGGCTTCCTCCCGGGTGGTGATAACACCGAAGCCCGTGTTCAGCAGGAACGTGCCGCCGAACCGGGTGCGCAGGTCCTGCACCAACTCGCCGGTGGGGTCCTGGTGCAGCACACTGAGGTAGGCGAGCTTCAGCGGGGCCAATGCATCCACGAGGTGGCCGTACGTTGCCTTGATATCGGCGGCGTCAAGCTCCACCGCGCCCTGCACATTGTGCTCGGGTGAGATGCGAATGCCAACCCGGTCGGCACCCACGGCGTCCACCACGGCCCGGGTCACTTCAATCACAAAGCGCGCCCGGTTCGCCGGGGAACCGCCGTAGACGTCGTCGCGCTGGTTGGCGGACGGTGCCAGGAATTCGTGCAGCAGGTAGCCATTGGCGGAGTGCAGTTCCACGCCGTCGAACCCTGCGGCAATGGCCTTGCGGGACGCGGTCACAAACTCCTCGACGATGCCCGGCAGCTCGGCGGCAGTCAGCGCGTGCGGCACCGGATATGCCTTCTTGCCGTCATAGGTGCGGGTCTCGCCGTCGATCGCGATGCTGCTGGGCGCAACCACCTGGTGACCGCCGTTGGTTGCCTCGTGGGTGACCCGGCCGGCATGCATCACCTGGGCGAAGATCCTGCCGCCCTCGGCGTGCACTGCCGAGGTAACGTTGGCCCAGCCCTCAAGCTGCTCGTCTGTCACCAGGCCGGGTTGGCCCGGGAATCCCTGGCCGGCGCGGCTCGGGTAGGTTCCCTCGCTGACGATCAGGCCGAGCGAAGCCCGCTGCCGGTAGTGCTCGACAACCAGCGGCCCGGGGATGCCTTCCTTGCCGGATCGGACACGTGTCAGCGGAGCCATCACGAGCCGGTTGGGCAGTTCGAGCTCACCGAGGGTCATTGGGGAAAACAGCATGCGCAGTTCCTTTCACAAGACGTTGGGGTCTGTAGGCGGCAACTGCACAGCGCCTGCAACTATTCCGGCTGAGACTCGGATCACTAAGGGTGGACGATGATCTTCACCGCAGTGTCGTTGTGATTGATCAGCGTGTCAAAGCCTTGGTCCACCAGATCATCCAGGGCGATTCGACCCGTGATGAAGGGTTTCAGATCGACTTTTCCGTCCTGGACAAGCTTGATCGCAGCCTCATGATCCCCGCAGTAGGCGATGGTGCCGCGCAAGTCGATTTCCTTCAGGACGAGCTTCTGCATATCGACGGTGGCCGGATGCCCCCAAATCGAGACGTTGACAACGACGCCGGCCGGCTTCACGACGTCGAGCATGGTGTCCAGCACGGCATTCACGCCGGCACATTCAAAGGCTGCGTCCGGCCCCGCACCGGCCGTCAGTTCCAGCACCCGCGCCTTGACGTCATCCGAGCTCGGGTCCAGCACATGGTCCGCGACTCCCGAGGACATCGCTTTTTTCCTTCCGGGCCGCCGACAGCTCGGTGACGATCGTTGTGACGCCCAGGCCCTTGAGGACCGCTGCGGTCAGCAGGCCAATCGGGCCCGCACCGCCGACGACGGCGACGTCCCCGGCCTTGACGTCGCCCCTGCCGACGGCGTGATAGGCCACCGCGAGGGGTTCGATGAGGGCGGCTTCGTCCAGCGGGATGTCGCCGACCGGGTGGACCCACCGGGTGTCGACGACGACCTTCTCACTCAGGCCCCCGCCGCCGCCCGCCAAGCCGATGAAGCCGAGTTTGGTGCACAGGTTGTAGTGGCCGCTGAGGCACGGGCCGCATTCGTTGCAGACGATATATGGTTCCACCACCACGCTGTCTCCGACGGCGAGCCCGGTCACACCCTCCCCCAGTTCCTCGATGGTGCCGGAAAATTCGTGCCCCAGGGTGACCGGGGCTTCCTCGTGGGAAATCGGGTGGGGGTGGCCGGGCGGCGGGGTGAAGATCGGCCCTTCCAGGAATTCATGCAGGTCAGTCCCGCAGATCCCGCACCAGGCGACGGCGATCTTCACCGCTCCGGGGCGCATCCACGGCATGTCGTTGGATTGTCACAGCAGGAGGCCGTCACCCCAGTGTGGTTCCCGGGGCTGTGAATGTCACGGCGTGTCCGGGTCAGCGTGTGTGATGCGTGGGCTGACGCTCGAAGACCGGCGTCGGCAGCCCCTCCATCCTGGCCTTGAGCTGAAGGGCCAGGTAGTTGGAATAATGGCGGCTTTGGTGCAGGTTGCCACCGTGGATCCAGAGGTTCTCGACGTTGGTGGGCTTCCACATATTGCGCAGCTCGCCCTCCCACGGGCCGGGGTCCTTGGGCGTATCCGAGCCGAATCCCCAGCACTTGCCGACGGCGTCGGCCACCTCGGGTGAGACCAGGTCGGCGAGCCATCCGTTCATGGAGCCGTATCCGGTGGCGTAAATGATGGCGTCGGCTTCCAGCTCGGTGCCGTTGGCCATTACGACGGCGTTCCCGGTGATCTTCCCGACCTCACCGTTGGCCAGCTTGACCCGGCCGTCGATGATCAGTTGTGAGGCGCCGACGTCGATGTAGTAACCGGAGCCGCGGCGCAGGTATTTCAGGAAAAGTCCGGAGCCGTCGACGCCGAAGTCGAGGTCGAAGCCTGCGGCCTCCAGCTGAGCGTAGAACTCCGCGTCGCGCTCGGCCATCTCCGCGTAGACCGGGATCTGCGCTTCGGGGAGGATCCGGTAAGGCAACGAGGCAAAGAGCAGATCGGCCTTCTCCGTGGTGACGCCGTTGGCCAGTGCCTTTTCGGAGTACAAACCGCCAAGGGCGAGGTCCATGAGCGATTCGCTGCGGGCGATGTGCGTGGAGGAACGCTGCACCATGGTGACGTCCGCGCCGTGTTCCCAGAGGTCGGCGCAGATGTCGTGGGCCGAATTGTTGGAGCCGATGACCACGGCCTTCTTTCCGGTCCAGTCTCCGCCGCCCGGGTGCTTGGAGGAGTGGTACTGCTCCCCCAGGAAGGACTCGGCGCCGTCGAACGCGGGGACGCTGGGGTATCCCGAGACGCCCAGGGCGAAGACGAGCTGCTTGGGGCGCAGGGTGACCGGTTCGCCGTCGCGCACCACCTCCACCACCCATTCCTTCGTGGATTCATCGAAGCGTGCGTTGGTGCATTCGGTCTTGGACCAGTAGTTCAGCTCCATGATCCGGGTGTAGTTTTCCAGCCAGTCGCCGATCTTGTCCTTGGCCGCGAAGACCGGCCAGTCGTCCGGGAACTTGATGTAGGGCAGGTGGTCGTACCAGACCGGGTCGTGGAGGTGGAGGGACTTGTAGCGGTTCCGCCAGGAGTCACCCGCGCGCTCGTTCTTCTCAATGATGATGGTGGGCACGCCGAGCCTGCGCAGCCGGGCCCCCAGCCCGATTCCGCCCTGGCCGCCGCCGATAATGACCGTGTAGGGCTGGTCCTGGTAGCCGAGCCGGGCTTCCTGTTCTTCTTTTAGTTCAAGCCAGGACTTGCGGCCCCTGGTGATCTCGTGGGCGACGCCCTTCTCCCGTTTGGCTCCCTTTTTCTCCTCAAAGCCCTTGAGCTCCTGCATGGTGGTCAGCAGGGTCCAGCACTTGCCGTTCCGGATCCGCAGGTGGGCGTACCCCCGGGCCTGGGCGGTCTCGAAGTTCACCCACGCCTCGGCGTTCGCAGCGTCGCCGGTGGCATCCTCGGCGAGGGTCCAGTTCCTTGGCTGCACGTCGTTCAGTGTCGCATCGAGCATCCGCCGAATGTCCTCTTTGCCCTCGAGGGTTTTGAGGTTCCAGGTGAACGAGACGAAATCGCGCCAGTACGAATCGTCGTCGAATAGTTCCAGCACGGCGTCAATGTTGTGGTTCCGCAGCGCCTCATCGAAGTGCACCAGCCACGTCTCAACCACGCTGTTTGGAGTCTCAGGCATCTTTCCTCTTTCCCTTGCTGACGGCGGGCCGTTCCCCTTGCATAACGTCCAGACCATGCGGTGACCCGCATCACAAGTACAGTTCGCGGGGGGTTACAATCGGGTTACACAGGTCTGCCAAGCTACTGCCCTCCGTCTCCGGCGGCCGGTGGCCTGCCTTGCCTGGACGGGTGCAACGATTCGATGGCGAGTTGGGAGGGTCAGTATGGGGCTAAGCAACAGCTCGATCCTGAACTCCGCGGACCTCAGGTTTTCCGCGCCCGAGGAGTACGCCCGGACGCTCCGGGCGGCACACGAGGCAACCATTTCCGGCGCTCCCGATCCGCGCCTGCCGCCGTCGCTGATTAAATCCTGGCAGCGTTCGCTCGCGCTGGGCATCAACCCGGATCAGCACCGGCCCGTTCACCGGCATGAAGTTTCCGAAGCACGCTCCTTGAGTGCCGGCCGCCGGTTGGCGGCGGTTATGCCGGCGCTGTCCCAACTGCTGGCGGATGAGACCGCGACCGGGCGCCATCTGCTGATCGTCACGGACCATGTGGGCGAAGTCTTGTGGCGGATTGGCAGCAGGCAAGCCTTGCGGCTCGCGGACTCCTTGGAGTTTGTCGAGGGCGCCGACTGGTCCGAATCGGGAGTGGGCACCAATGCCATCAGCGAGGCGCTGGTAACGGGGGTTCCGGCGCAACTCTTCTCCGCCGAGCACCTCGTGCGCACGCATCACGACTGGGCCTGCACGGCATCACCGATTCGTGACCCTTTGACTGGGGACGTCCTCGGAGTCTTGGATGTATCCGGTCCATTCGAATCGGTCACGCCGGACAGTCTTCGTCTGGTGCGGTGCGGAGTGCGGCTGGCCGAGGAGCTGTTGAAGTCCGCGACCCCTCCCGCCGGACCGGATCGCGACGCCGGAAGTACGTTAGCGCTGAAGCTGCGACTTCTGGGGGACGCTCCTTCGGCCGCGCTCGACGGCGACACTCTCCGCCCGCTGACACTGCGCCGTGCCGAGATCCTGGCGCTGCTGGCATCCCGCACCCAGGGCTGGAGCGCCGACGAGTTGGCCTACGAAATTCACGGCGATGCCGGTACCGCGGCAGCCATCCGGACCGAGATGCACCGGATCCGCAGCCTCCTGGGCAATGTGGTGGAAGCAAATCCTTACCGTTTTGCAGCCGGCGTCACGGTAGATTCCGATGCTGCACGGGTTGCCCGCCATTTGCGGGCCGGCCGCGTTGCTGCTGCGTTTGCGGCCTATCCGGCCAGATTCCTCAACCGGTCAGCTAACCTCGCCATCGGATTCCTGCGCGACGAACTCAACGAAGCGGTTGGCGCCTCCGTCCGTGCCAGTGGTGATGCGCGCCTTATGCTGCAGTGGTGCTTGAGCGATATGGGCTCCGTCGATACGGCCGCCGCGGCCGCCGCAGCGAAGCTTATGGGCCCGGATGATCCTCGCGGCCAGCTGGTGAACGCCCGGATGGAGCGGATCGACCGGGAACTGCGGGCTTAGGCTGCGCCGGCGCGAAGCTGGCGCAGGCCGAAAGCCTGGCTCACTGCTAAGGAGCAGGCGGCGCGACTCCAGGGCAACCTTGACCCAGCGGGTTACGCAGGCAGTCGTCAGCGTAGTTTCGGGTGATGGAGCGCCAGACGCTGATGGTCTGCGGCGGCGAACTGAATTGTCCTTGGCCCGGGATAGGCAACGGCGGGCCGCCATTGACGGAATACGTGCCCTGGAAATGTGTCGTCAGCACCACGGAAAAGTCGCCGGTTTCCGGGTAGACGTGGCTTGTGGCAGTCTTTTCGCCCCAGCGGTCCTGCGGGAGCGGTCCACCGGCCGAGAGCTGTGGGCCCAGCGAGGTCCCGTCGCCGTAGCCCCAGGTGTATTGGACGGGCTTGGCGAAGACGTGCACCTTCTGGCCCAGAATCGTGATGTCGAACTGCTGCTCCGTCGCATTAGCGAAGAAATTGGTCTCGGCTCCCCGGAGTGTGTGCGGACTCGGTTGGGCCGTGACTGATGCTGGAGCAATTGGCAATTTTTGGAACTCCGCCTGCATCATGGCCGCGATTCGATCCAGCACGTCCGCCGGCTCGTCGTCATAGATGCAGGTCGGTCCGGCAAAGAAACCCCATACCGGAGGATTAAAATCTCTGAGGGATCGATACCAATTCACGCTCCGACCGTTTTCGCCTACAGAACATTCAATGTCAGGCCCGGCGCAGTTTGATCCATCCAAGGTCGGATCATCCCTGCAGACTCGCTTGTGTAAGTAAACATAGGGATCGTCGATGATGCCAATTGCGAATCTCGTCCACACTCCCGAGTGAGGATCCTGATGCCACGAGGAAACTGTGGCTCCATTTTCTTGCCAGTCTCCTTTCACCGCAGAATCTGAAGCATCGGCCCTCGCCTGTTCAGCAACGTGCCCGCCGAAAGAAAGAACCAAAGCAACCACCACAAAAGCCTTCGCAATCATGGATCTCACTTGCTCTTTTCCAAGTGTTCTACAGTTGCAGCCTTCCACTTCCCACTCTCGTAGGTCGCGACCATGATGTCGCCGACCGCAGGACCGGGCTCCGTCTTTTCGTCTAGAGTTTTGTCCGCCCGATAGTAAGACAGCGACTCTTGACGAACTTGGATCAGGACTTGATACTCCGCTCGTCCGGTTTCAACAAACCTGGACTGAACTCCTTCCACGACCAGCTTCCCGCCGGCCAACCATCGTCCTTCTGAATGCCATCCCTGAACAACTTCCCTAACCCGAGCACAGGAGTCGCACGACGGTCCCGAAGCTGCTTCAAGGGCACTGACGTCACCGGCCTCATAGGCGTACGTGACGGTGGAATACCAGTACCGCGCGAACGCCTCTAAGCCTTCCTTCGTCTCCGCTTTCGCAGCATCGGGCAGCACCGGAACGGGTACGTTCTGCGCTCGTCCAGAGGCATCGGCCGGTCGGTAGCTCGCAGTGGGAGTCGGGGTGGGCGTCGGGGTCGGCGGCGGCGGCGCCGTCGGGCTCGAAGACTCCGACGATGCAGTTGCGCCGGGCGTTGTTCCCCCGGCGGTGCAGGCCGTGACCGGCACAAGGGACAACGCGAGCACAACAGCGCAGACGCGCTTGCGGACGAAGAATGAGGTGCGAGATGTCATGGTCAGCTGTTCCCCCGATAGAAATCAAGACGCCTGAAGCCAAACAATGCCTTAAGGGTAACCGACGTCACATTTTGGACGTCCAAGTTATCCACAAGCGTTCGATTGAGGACAGGGGTGGCCCAGACAAGGCGAACGGCAACAGACTACGGAGAGCGTCCGACAGTTTGCCCGGCGCCCGCGGACGGCTGCAAACTCGCGCCCGCTTTCCCCCTTTAGCCCCTAGCGCTTTTCTACCGGAGTCAGAACAATGAACCCATGATGTTCGAACATGCAGACGGAAACCCTATCCTCGTCCTCGATGAGGATCAGAGCTGGAAAATGATTGAGGGCACTCAACACGGCAGGCTTGTTGTCTTCGTGGCCAACGAACCCGATATCTTTCCGGTCAACTATGCCGTGAGCCACCGGAAGCTCTACCTCCGGACGGCGCCCGGCAACAAACTCGCGGAACTGACCATCAATTCCAAGGTCTTGTTCGAAACGGATGGCATCCTCTCCGACGAGGCATGGTCGATTGTTCTTCGCGGAACGGCACGGGTGCTGGACCAGTCCGCCGATATCGCAGCCGCAGAGGCGCTGGGCCTCAAGCCGTGGGTTCCTACCCTGAAGGACTTTTACGTCGAGATCGAACCGACTTCGGTCAGCGGGCGCCATTTCCAGTTCGGCGAACACCCGGAGCGGGAGATCTAGCAACCGCTCGACGCCGGCCAAGACCACCTGGACGCAACCCATGGCGGACAAGCTGACTCCCGAGCAGCGCAGCGCGAACATGTCGCGCATCCGGAGCACAAACACTAAGCCTGAACTACTGGTCCGGAAATTACTCCATGCCAGGGGTTACCGCTACCGACTGCACGGCACCGCCGGTGGCGGCCGGCTGCCGGGCAAGCCGGATCTTGTCTTCGCGAGCCGGCGCAAAGTCATTTTCGTCAACGGCTG
The DNA here is from genome assembly GCF_030063265.1 of Pseudarthrobacter sp. PH31-O2. NCBI lineage: Bacteria > Bacillati > Actinomycetota > Actinomycetes > Micrococcales > Micrococcaceae > Pseudarthrobacter > Pseudarthrobacter sp. PH31-O2. Next base: position 121,226 of record NZ_JASIST010000006.1, read on the forward strand.
CTTCTGGCACTTTCACAACTGCCGGGTCGGGCAGCACGCGCCCAAAACCAATGCGGAGTTCTGGGGCACCAAACGCGAGAGAACGCGGAACCGCGACGTCGAACAACGCCGTCAGCTTGAAAGCTCCGGCTGGGACGTCCTCACCGTCTGGGAGTGTGAACTCAAGGACCTTTCAGTGCTGGAAGAGCAACTCCACGATTTCCTGCAGGCAAGCCACCGCCGCGCGCGCGGTGGCCTCGACGGCGAGAACCGCTGATAGTCAGTCCGCTCCGCGAAGACTGGAAGCCAGGGCGACGACTCCAAAAAAACTTCTTCCAGCTTCACGAGACAGACCGATGTGCCTCAGGTAACATCACTCTCTGGGGGACGAGGACACTACCGGTCCGCGATTACACGTACCAATATCCCCCGGGAGCACCAAATGCCTAAGTTACTGATGTCCACAACATCGCTGCGGACATCAAGCCGGCCGCCGAGGTCATTCCCCGGCTCCCTGCGGCAGGAGTACCGCCGGTCCCCCGAGGTCGACTCCGACCTTGGCCCCCTGCGCCTCCAGGTTTCCGGGATTATTGATTCGATTCTCGCTGACACGAAGCCCGAAGAGGCGGCGGTCCGCGAAAAGCTCCGCTGGCATGTAGCGAACCACCCCGGCCAGCCGGAGAAAGCCCTCTTGAGCCATCTGCTGTCTGTCTCCGTGCAAGCGGAAGCCGGTTAGCAAAGCGCCGGTCAGCGTCCGATACTCGCCTGACGCACCACTTCGCCCCAGGACTGCTGAGCGAGGTCCGCGATGGAGGCCAGGATTTCCGCTGGCGGCTGCGACAGGTCGAGCGGAAACTCCACCACATCGATGTCAGTGTTGAGGATCCGGCGCAGCTTGATCTCCCCCGCCCCCGGGCAGATGAGCCACGCCGTCGGAACCCGCAGCGACGTGCAGTACGCCAGCATCCGGTAGTGGTCCCCGGACAGCGACGCCCCGGCGTCGGCAGCGGCCTGGTACCTGGCGTCGTAGACCATCACCGGGCGTCCGCCAAGCAGGTGGACAGCACCGGGTTGCACCACGATCCGGTCAGAGTCGCGGACGGCCTCATTGAGCAGCGCGTTGTACCGCAGCCGCATCTCCCCCGGGAATGCGGCCATAGCCTCGCGGAGCGCCGTACCCACAAAGTCCTCGAACACCACGGACATATCAACAACAAACGACGCCGACTGTTGGGTACCGTCCCCGGCCTCCGCCGAAGAATGGCGCAGGATGACTTCGGCCAGCCGCAACGCGGACTGGTATCGCGTGTTCATCCGGCTGGCCCGCCACACCGGCAGGGGCGCACCGGACTGCAGGCGGGTCACGGCCGCGAGCTTGCCCTTGAGCTGGCGGAGCCGGCTCAGCACGTCCGGCCGCACACCCGAAACCTGGGACATCCTCTCCAACGCCGCCCGCAGGATACGGTTTTCGGCGATATCCTCGGTGAACTCGTCGTAGGAAACTTCAAGGGGCACCAGCATGCCGGGCCGGCGCGAGATCTGGTCCGACATCCGAATCCGCCCTTTGACCGTCCGGAGCGATTCATCAACATTCAGGTAGCCCTGCAGCACACCTCGGCTGAGCGCCCGGTCCGAGAGCTGGGCGAGCGACTGTGCCAGCGCGCTCCACAGATCCGCCTCTTCCACCGCGGTGACGGTATCCTCCCGGAACCCCTGATCCCCGGCGTAGCCGAGCAGGAACAGCAACCGGGCCAGGCCCAGCCGCTCCTTGGGCCGGACCTCAAGCTGCACCGTCGGGGTGCGCACCGCACCGATCTTCCCTACGGGCTCGATCCGGTAGATGCCCATGCCCATCGGCGAGGACTTGGCCAGGCCGCTGCCATTAATATAGGCCGCGCTGGCCGGGTCAAGCCGTTCCACCACACCGCTGGAAAGCTCGTCCAGGACAACCCTGCGGATCGGCGCGGAACCCGCCACACCGTGGCCTGCCCGGCCGGGCTGGCTAGACGCGCGCAAGGCGGTCAAGGAGCTGGTCAAGTCCGAACCGCTCCTGAAGCTGCGCACGGTTCAGCTGCCCATGGTAATGCTCCTCCAGCAACGGCATCAGCTCATACTTCCAGATCCGCCGCAGGCCCTTGGACGTCTGCGCGGACGGCTTCATAAAATAGGACGGACCGATCATCAGATCCCGGTCCCACTCATCGATGGCGTCATTGAGGGCGTCCATCAGCAGGGCCGGCGTCGTATCCAGGTCCCGGGCTTGCAGGAAACGCAGCAGCGTTCCCTGCACCGGCGCGGTCTCGGGGTGGAGTTCGATGAAGGAGAAGCGGCGGCGAATGGCGGCGTCCATCATCGCAATGGACCGGTCAGCGGTGTTCATGGTGCCGATGATGTAGAGGTTGTCCGGCAGTGTAAAGGGCTCGTTGGGGCTGTACTGCAGGTAAATCCGGTCATCGCGGTATTCGAGCAGGAAATACAGCTCACCGAAAACCTTCGCCAGGTTCGCCCGGTTCATCTCATCGATGATCAGGAAGTACGGCTTGCTCTCGTTTCCCGGCTTCGCGGCTTCCTCGGCGATGCGGCGCAGCGGCCCGGCCACGAGCTTAAAGGACACCTGGCCCTCGTCGGTTTTATCCGGCCTGAAGCCCTCAAAAAAGTCCTCATAGGCGTACGAAGGGTGGAACTGCACCAGCTTGACGCGTTCATCGGTGGTGTCGCCGGCGAGCTGGGCGGCAAGGTGCTTGGCCAGATACGTCTTGCCGGTTCCGGGCGGCCCGTACAGCACCAACTGGCGGTTCTCCTCCAGCAGTTCGGCGATCTCCTGCAGCGGCTCCAGGTCCATGTGCAGCGACTGAGCGAACTCCGGCGTCAGCGGGCGGAACCCTTCACAGGCAGGTTCGACGACGGCGGCCGGTTCTACACCCTCGCTTGGCCCGGCTTCCGCTTCAGCGGGCAGCAGTACCTCCAGCGCCTGGATGACTCGGGTGATGTCGACGACGATCCCGGAGGTGGCGAGTTGCCGCTGAACATGACGGGGCAGTTCGGTCATGGTGTGTGCCTCGTCGAACCAGCGGACCTTCCGGCCCAGCCGGCGGTTGTCGTCACGGTGCTCAGGTTCACCGAGGACGACCCCCAACCGCACAGTGCCCGAGCTCTGATACAGGGCCAGGTCGCCGGGCTTCATCACCCCCAAAAAGGCGAAGACGGCGGTCTTGGTGTCTTCCCGTTCAACGTAGCCGAGGTGCTTGTAGTCCTCGTCGACGGCGTGCTGGACCAGCCCGGCGGTAACACCGGGGTCCAGCAGCCGCAGGTGCTCAACATCGAGCGTGATCGATTCCTCGGCCTGCCAGCTGCTGAGCAGCTCGGCGTTATCGTGGTGGGTGCGCAGCAGCCAGGCCCGGCGCCCGGGGTCACCAACCTTGCGCCACTGGCTCACCAGCTGCCGGGAGTACCAGTCGATCCGTTGGCCGGCCTGTTCGTCGAGGTGCAGGCGGATCCGGTGGATGTCCGCGGAGATCTCCTCGTCGCTCTCGCCCTTCGCCCCACCTACGAGGGACGCGAAGGCATCACGGATCTCCTGGCGTTCGACGTCGGCCACAACTGGTTCGAAGTAGCTGGGCCAGACCAGGAATTCGATGCTGCGGCGGATGGCCGGCTGGTCATCGGGTGTGCCGGCAACCAGCTGGTGGAAGGCCAACGGGTCCTTCACCGCGGCCGCAACTTCACCGGCAGGACGCCGGGCAACATGCTGAACCAGCCGGCACAGCCAGCTCAGGTGGTCCCAGATGGTCCAGTTGAATTCCGCGGTGCGGTCCCGGATGACGCCATGGTCCGTCATGCCCGCGTACAACTCGATTGGCAGTTCCAGGGGCGGCTCCAGCCAGGTAGCCGCTTCGGCCACCCGCGCCCTTTTGACCTTGAGGGATTTCACCTCATGTGCCAACGGCAGGGACTGTAGGAAGAGCAGTTCGACGGCCAATTGCTTGGCACCCCGGGAGGCGTCCTGCAGGTTCTGCCGCAGGTTGGTCATCATGGGCGCCTTGGGATCCGGGACCCCGCGCTCAAGGCGACCCAGCAACTCCGTGGCCGCCGGCACCGACCATGTTTTGGTGCGGCCGTCCAGGGCAGACGCTTTGCCCAGCAACCCCGGCCCCAGCACAAACCAGGCCGCATCTTCGATCTCCTTGGAGATGCCGAGGGCGCGGTGCATGGCAGGCTTTTTGGCTGGGGTCATGCCTTCAATTTACAGGCTTAAGCTGAACGCCGGCATCATCGGGGAGCCCGAAAGTACCGACCGGAGGCTGAGCGTGTTTCCGGCGCTGGTTGCTACTTGGCGGCCGTGCGCTTGACGCCAAAAGTGAAATAGCTGCCCGGGCCGACGAAGTTGACCAGGGTCGCCACCCGCCACATCGTTTTGCTGCCTCGGATTTGTTCGGCCGGCCGGCGTGAGATATCCCGCTGGGCGGCGACCAGTAAGGAGAGCTGAACAACAGCCGCGGTCACCGTTCCGACCTTCGCCATCGGCGTGAGCTCTTTCCAGGTCTTCTTCTGGGCTTTTTTCTTGCCTTTGTTCGCCATTAGCCGTCCTCGTTTGTTGACCATAAGATGCACTCCTTGGCTCCCGGGCCGGGTGCCGAGGCTTGTCCATCCTAGGGACGATAGCTCGGCCCAAGTAGAGGCTATGGGACCGGTTTTTCGGAATCCGCAGGATCCGGAGTGAACCGGGCGAGCATCGCCTTTTGCTCCGGAGTCAGCCGCAGCACCCGCCCGGTGGCCTCGTCGACAAACGCCAGATGGCTTGAGGCCCGGACGCAGTCCTCCCGGGTCACGGGGTCCTGCACCAGATAGTGGATGTCAAAGCTGGCGCCCTTGATCGCACCGATCCACAGCTGGACTACCGCCGGCACGTTGCGGTACTCGAGGGTCCGGACGTAGCGGATTTTGTGGTCAACGATCAGCGCCAGGGTTCCCTCCGGGACCTCGTTGAATAGCGAGACCGGCGGCTCTACACCTGGCCGCCCCGACCCTCTGGGCGGCCCGAAGGCCGCGATTCGGGCTTCCTCCAGGATCCGGACGATCTGGACGTTGTTGATATGGCCGTAGGCGTCCATGTCGCCCCAGCGCATGGGAATCTGAACCTCGATGCGCCGGGACGCGGCAAGGTGGCCGGCGGCGCTCAGCTGCGCGCCGCCGTCGTGTTGTCGGCAGTATTCTCCGAAAAAGCCGTCTCGGCGTCTTCACCGGCGAACTGGGACATGTACAGGCGGTAGTAGGCACCTTTGAGTTCCAGCAACCGGGCGTGTGCACCCTGTTCAACGATCCGGCCGGCCTCCATCACCAGGATGGTGTCGGCGTCACGGATAGTGGAGAGGCGGTGGGCAATCACGAAGCTGGTGCGATCGGTGCGCAAGGCGGCCATGGCCTTCTGAACTAGGACTTCGGTGCGGGTGTCCACCGAGCTGGTGGCCTCGTCCAGGATTAGCAGCGAGGGGTTCGCCACGAAGGCACGGGCAATGGTGATCAGCTGCTTTTCGCCGGCGCTGACATTGTTGCCCTCCTCGTCGATGACGGTGTTGTAACCGTCCGGAAGGGCCCGGACGAAGCGGTCCACGAAGGTGGCTTTCGCCGCCTCCAGCACCTGTTCTTCCGTCGCGTCCAGCTTGCCGTAGCGGATGTTGTCGTAAATGGTGCCGCCGAACAACCACGCGTCCTGCAACACCATGCCAACCTTGGACCGCAATTCCGCTCGGCTGAGCTGCGTGATATCCGCCCCGTCCAGGGTAATGCTGCCGCCCTGGAGCTCGTAGAAGCGCATCACAAGGTTCACCAGGGTGGTCTTGCCCGCACCGGTGGGGCCAACAATCGCCACGGTGTGCCCGGGCTCAGCGGTGAAAGACAGGTCCTCGATCAGCGGTTTGTCCGCGGTGTAGCTGAAGGTGACGTGCCGGAAATCTACGTGGCCATCTGTCTTGGCGGGCAACTTTTCGGTGGCGGTCTCGGCCTCTTGTTCCTCGGCGTCGAGGAATTCAAAGACCCGCTCCGCTGAGGCGACGCCGGACTGCAGCATGTTCGCCATACCTGCCATCTGGCCCAGCGGCTGGGTGAACTCGCGGGAGTACTGGATGAACGCGGTGGCATCGCCCAGGCTCATCCCGCCGGAGGCAACCCGCAGTCCGCCGACGACGGCGATGCCGACGTAGCTGAGGTAGGACACAAACTGCATCACGGGCATGATCATCCCGGAGACGAACTGTGCACCGAAGCTGGCCCGGTAGAGCGCCTCGTTACGCTCGTCGAAGCGGTCCAGCATGTCCGCGTCGCGGCCGAACACCCGGACCAGGTCGTGGCCGGAGAAAGACTCCTCGATCTGGCCGTTAAGATCCCCGGTGTTCTTCCACTGGGCGGCAAAAAGCTTTTGGCTGCGGGAACCGATGATGCCGGCAGCCACGGCAGAGAGGGGCAGCGCAACGAGCGCGATAAGGGCCAGCTGCCAGGACACGATGAACATCATAATAACAATGCCGATCACCGTCAGCGCCGAGTTCACGAGCTGGGCGAAGGCCTGCTGCAGCGCCTGCTGGATGTTGTCGACGTCGTTGGTCACCCGCGAGAGGATGTCGCCGCGCTGGCGGGTGTCGAAGTAGTTCAGCGGAAGCCTGTTCAGCTTCTTCTCGGTGTCGTCGCGCAATGCGCGGACCACCCGCATGACCAGGATGTTCAGGACGTAGCCCTGCAGCCAGAGGAAGATGTTGGCCACGAAGTACATCACCAGGACCACGCTGATCAGGGAAGCCAGCCGCTGGAAATCCACGCCCACACCCGGGACAACGTTCATCCTGGCGAGCATGTCCGCGAAGTTGTCCTGGCCCTGGGCGCGGAGGCCTGCGACGAACTGCTCCTTGGTGCCGCCGGCGGGCAGCTGTTTGCCAATGACTCCAGCGAAGATCACGTCCATGGCCTGGCCGAGGATCCGGGGCGCCACCACGTTGAGGACGACGGCGACCGTCACCATGGCGAGTACGGCGGTGATACCGGCCCGTTCGGGTTTCAGCAGGGACATCAACCGCTTCGCGGAAGGCCAGAAGTGCTGGGCTTTCTTCGCCGGCAGGTCGCCGAACATACCGCCGTCGGCCTCGCCCGGGGTGTATTCCTCTTCTACAAAGTCGTCTTCCGGATCCGTGTCCGGGGCTGGCTTCCTGGAGTGCAGCGAAACCTTCTCGTTGGTGCTCATGCCACGGCCTCCGCGGTCAGCTGGGATTCGACAATTTCCTGGTAGGTGCTGGAACTCTGCAACAGCTCCTTATGTGTGCCGCGGTCCACGATCCGTCCTTTGTCGAGGACCAGAATCTGGTCCGCGTCGGCGATGGTGGAGACGCGCTGACCGACAATGATTACGGTCGCGTCCGCCGTCTTCGCCTTGAGTGCGCGCCGGAGCCTCGCGTCAGTGGCGACGTCGAGGGCGGAGAAGGAGTCGTCAAACAGGAACACTTTGGGCTCCGTGACGAGGGCCCGGGCAATGCAGAGGCGCTGGCGCTGGCCGCCTGAGACGTTGGTGCCGCCCTGGGAAATCCGTGAGCCGAGTCCATTCTTCTTCTCACGCACAAAGTCGGCTGCCTGGGCCACGGTCAGGGCGTCCCAGAGCTGCTCATCCGTGGCCTCGGGCTTGCCGAAGCGCAGGTTGTGCTCGACGGTCCCGGAGAACAGGTACGGCCGCTGCGGCACCATGGCCACGCGCTGCGTAATCTCCGCGCGGTCCAGATTGGTAACGGGGACGCCGTCGAGCAGCACCTCCCCCGATTCTGCGTCGTAGAGGCGGGGCAGCAGGGACAACAGGCTGGTCTTGCCGGCGCCGGTGGAGCCGATGATCGCGACCGTCTGCCCGGGCTCGGCGGTGAAGCTGATCCCGCTCAGCACCGGCGCTTCGGCGCCGGGGTAGGCGAAGGAAACGTTCCGGAACTCGACCCGGCCGGCTTTCCTGGCCGGCGTCACCGGGGTGAGGGCCTCGCGGATGGAGGGTTCGACGTCGAGCACCTCACCAATGCGGTCCGCGCACACCGACGCACGGGGAATCATCATCGCCATAAAGGTGCCCATCATTACGGCCATCAGGATCTGCAGGAGGTACTGCAGGAATGCCGTCAGCGAGCCGACCTGCATCTCGCCCGCGTCGACCCGCTGGCCGCCGAACCACAGCACGGCCGCGGTGGAGATGTGCAGGATCATGCCGATGGCGGGGAACATAAGCACAAACAAGGCACCGATCTTCAGCGACACGTCGGTGAGTTCCTTGTTCCCGGCGCCGAACCGTTCCGCCTCATGCGGTTCGCGGACGAACGCGCGGACAACGCGGATGCCGATGATCTGCTCGCGCAGGATGCCGTTGAGCCGGTCAATCTTCTTCTGCATGGTGCGGAACAGCGGCATCAGCCGGACCACAAGGTAGCCCACGACAGCCACAAGCACCGGAACGGCAACCCACACCAGCCAGGACAGGCTGAGGTCTTCGCGGAGGGCCATTATGATCCCGCCGATGCACATGATGGGTGTGGCCACCATAAAGTTCAGCCCCAGCAGCATAAGCATCTGCACCTGTTGGACATCGTTGGTGCCGCGCGTGATCAGGGTTGGGGCGCCAAAGACGTTGACGTCCTTTGCGGAGAAGCCCGTGACCTTCCGGAACACGCCGCGGCGCAGGTCTCGGCCGAACGCCATCGCCACCTTGGATCCGAAGTAAACTCCGGCGATCGCGGTGACCACCTGGACCAGTGCGACGACGAGCATCACCCCGCCGGTCCGCCAGATGTAGTCCGTATCGCCGCGCGAAACGCCCTCGTCAATGATCTGGGCATTCAGGCTGGGAAGATACAGCGCCGCGATGGTGGATGCGAGCTGGAAGAAAATGACTGCACCGATGGATGGCAGATACGGCCTCGAGTAGCGCCGGATGAGGGTGACAAGCATGCCCACGAGTCCTTAGGAATGATGAATAGTTGCGGCTGGAAATGAGTCCGGGAAGGGGACATTGTCTCGATGTACCCAGTATTAGCAGAGGGGGCTGACAGCCGTCGTCATCCCACTCTACGAAATGACCCGCCAGCGCGGAACAGCGGCGAGGAAAAATCATCCAATCGGCGTACTCTTCGGCCGGCTGCACGACTGAAGGCTCCGCCGCCGCCCCTGGTGGGGGCAGGCGCGGAGCCTTCAGCCGACGTTACCGGCAGGACCTGCCCGGCCGCTGCGCGTTCCTGCTGCTAGTCGGTCCGGTGCCGTCCGTGGGTGGCGATGTAATCGGCCGCAGCGCGCTGCAGCTTGCGCTGTTTGGCCAGCTGCCGGCCCAACGCCGTGAGTTCCCCGGCGACACGGGCTTGCTCCGCCGCAATCACACGCTGCTCGGCAGCCTGTTCGTTCACGGCGTGCAGCGCCTCGGCCAGTTGGAGTTGCTGCTCGGCAAGCAGCCGTTGGGTCTGCAGCAACACGGGTACTACGTCGGCTGCCTCAGGCCGGTCCTCGGCGAGCAGGGTCCGGGACCGCTGGCGGCCGCCTTCCCTATCGCCGGGCTCGGCGGACTCCCCCGGGCGGGGCGAGGAATTGGCAGCCACACCGGCCTCCCGGCGGGCGGCGTCGGGAAACCGGGATTCGGCGCGCTCCCGGCTGAGGACCTCGATAAACTCCCGGTCCAAGTCGACGATGCCGGATCCGACGGCGGGGCCAACCGTGCCAGCGTCCTTCGGACCATTCCGCGGAGCATGCCCCAGGGCAGTCGCTGAAGCACCTCCGGCGGCGGCCACGGCAGCGTCCGCAGCTGCGTCTCCTGCCTGCGCGGCGGGCTCAGGCCGGATATCAACGGTGCGACGCAGGGGGCGTTCCTTGATAAACAGGACGGCTACAAGAGCCACGAGGCCGACGATGGCCGAAATCAGGAAAACCTCCGCGATCGCGTCACCGTATGCCGCCCGCATAATCTCACGCAGCGGTGCCGGCATGTCCTTGAGGTCCATGGTGGCCCCCGCCGACCCCGCCGGCACCTGGATTCCGGCGGAAGCGAGCCCCTCGGTGACGAGCTGCTTGACCCGGTTGCCCAGGACGGCGCCAAGGACCGAGACGCCGATGGCGCCGCCTACGGACCGGAAGAAGGCCACGGAGGCGCTGGCCGTACCGATGTCCTTGGCCTGGACAGTGTTCTGCACGGCGAGGACGAGGTTCTGCATCAGCAGGCCCAGGCCCAAGCCCAGGATGGCCGTAAAAATACCGGTCATCCACAGGTCGGTGGTGTGGTCCATGCTGCCGGCAAGGCCGAGGCCGCCCACCAGGAGGATGGAGCCGGCGGTCAGGTACCGTTTCCACTTGCCGGTGCGGCTGATGAGCATACCCGAGGCAACCGAACCGATCAGGTTGCCCGCGATCATGGGCAGGGTCAGCAGGCCGGCTTCGGTGGGGCTGGCACCGCGTGCCACCTGGAAGTACTGGCCAAGGAACGTCGAGGAGCCGAACATGCCCACGCCGACCGCTACCGAGGCGAGGATCGCGAGGGCTGTGGTCCGCTCGGAGATGATCTTGAGCGGGATGATCGGCTGGGATACCCGAGATTCCACCAGTACCAACAGGCCAAGGAGCACAACGCCGCCGCCCACCATGGCGACCGACTGCCATGACCACCAGTCGTAGTAGTCGGGGTTGCCGGCGAAGGAAACCCAGATGAGCAGCAGGCTGACGCCCGAGGTCAACAGGATCGAGCCGAGCCAGTCGATCTTGGCCGGGCGCTTGACGTGCTGGATCTTCAAGGTGACCTGGAGCAGGATCAGGGCGACGACGGCGAGCGGGACGCAGACGAAGAAGGTCCAGCGCCAGCCCAGCGGACTGTCCACAATAAAACCGCCGAGCAGCGGGCCGCCGGCTGTGCCGACGGCCATCACGCCGCCCATGTAGCCGGAGTACTTTCCGCGGTCACGTGGCGGAATCATGGAGCCGATGATGGCCTGGGCCAGGGCGGTGAGGCCACCCATGGCGATGCCCTGGATGACCCGGGCGGTCAGCAGCAGCGGGATGGTCTCCGACAGCCCGGCCATCACGGAGCCGGCCACAAAGATCACGATGCTGAGCTGGACCAGGACCTTTTTGTTAAAGAGGTCCGCCAGCTTGCCCCAGATCGGGGTGGTGGCCGCGTTGGCCAGGAGGGCGGCCGTAATCACCCAGGCGAAGTCCGTCTGGGTGCCCTTGAGCTCGGACATAATGGTGGGAAGCGCGTTGGCAACAATCGTGCTGCTCAGGATGGCGGTGAAGAAGGCAGCCAGCAGACCCGTCAGTGCTTCCATGATCTGGCGGTGGGTCATTGCCGCAGGTTCTCCGGCGGGATGGGACGGGCGCGGGTACCCCGGCTGATCATCCGACCGGGCCGGGGACGGCCCTGTCGCGGCAGCGTGGTTAGCCATGTATCTACTCCTTAACAGTTTCGGTCGTATTCGTGGGTCCGGCCGTCGTTGCCCGGGCTGAGGTCCTGAGGGACTCAGCAAGTTTCTTCAGGGTCCGCGCCGTGAGTTCGACGTCGTCCTGGCTCCAGTCCTGCAGCAGGCCCTGGATGGTTGCAGTGCGGTGGTCCTCGATGACCCGCAGCTTCTCCGCACCGGCCGCCGAGAGGGCGATCAGCTGGGCGCGGCCATCCTCGGGGTCCGGCCGGCGGACCACGTAACCTTGCTCTTCGAGCTCGGCGATATGCCGGCTGAGCACGGGGGCGCTGACGCCGAGCCGCTCCGCAAGGTGGGTGGCCCGGGATTCGCCCTCACCGACAAAACGGAGCACTCCCTGCAGGGCCACCCCGGTGTCCTGGCCGCGAAGGTTGGCTGCGGCAACACAGCGGACGGCGCGCTGAAGGTCAAAGATCTGGTAAACGAGTTTGGCTGCGGCATTGGATTCAACGGTCATGGCGGACCCCCCTCTTTTGTTTGCCCTAGGCAACTATATAGCAAAATTGGTTACTTCGGGAAACTAACCCTGTTCGGAGCGGCCCCAGGGGCGGCATAACGCGCCGGCGCGCCGAAAGAAGTGGCCGTTAAACGCCAAACGCGGGCCGGCCGCGTCCACCCATCATTTAATGAGGGAGGACGCGGCCGGTCCGCGCAGTGTGTTTACCGATTTCCGGCGTTCCGGCCGGCGTTCCGGCCGGCCGCGCTAGTCGTCCAGGTGGGTGGGGGCGAACATCTTCAGCAGGGTCTCGACGACGACCACGTTCGGGCCGTCCGCCGCAAACCCGGCCCTGAGCGCATCCCCGATGTCCTCGGGGGCAACCCGGACGGCCGGGACGCCGAAGGCCTCCGCCAGCTTGACGAAGTCAGGACGGGCGAGTTCGGTCGCGGTGGCCTTGCCGAAGGCGCCGACCATGTATTCACGCAGGATGCCGTAACCGCCGTCGTCCACAATCAGCCACGTGACCGGAACGTTGTGCTGCTTGGCAGTGGCCAGTTCGGAAATGGAGTACATCGCCGATCCGTCGCCGGAGACGGCCAACACCCTGGCAGACCCGCCGGGCTTGCCGGTGGTTTCCAGGCCAACAGCGCCGCCGATTGCCGCAGGAAAGCCGAAGCCGAGGCCGCCGGCGCCCTGGGCAGAGTGGAACTGGCCCTGGCGGGCATCCCAGCAGCTCCAAGCCCAGTACGCGGAGATGGTCATGTCCCAGAATGTCTGCATGGCGGCGGGGACGGCCTCGCGGATGTCCGCCATAAACTTCAGTTCCTTGCCGAGATCCTGGGATTCGAGGCGGGCAGTGACCTTGGCGAGGGTTTTTTTGACCAGATCTTCCGGCGAAGTGCCGTGCCAGTTGGTGCGATCGCCATATGGTTCCCACAGGGCATCGAGGGCATCGTCGAGGGCGGCGAGCGCCTGGCCGGCGTCGGCCCGGATGCCCAGACCGGGACGGTTGGATTCGAGGACGCGAGGTTCGGCGTCGATCTGGATGATCCGGCCGCGCGGCGCAAAGGTGAAGTAGTTTGATGTGACTTCGCCGAGTGAGGAACCGATCACAATCAGCACGTCGGCGTCCTCAAGGAGCTCCGTCATGTACTGGTCCTCGATCCAGGACTGGAGTGAGAGTTCGTGGTTCCACGGGAACGCGCCGTTGCCGCCGGGCGTGCAAATCACCGGCGCCCGGAGCTTCTCCGCGATGGCGAGCAGCGACTTCTCGGCCCGGCCGCGGCGGGCTCCCCCGCCGGCGATGATGGCGGGACGTTCCGCCGACGCCAGCCATTTGACGGCTTCGCGGACCAGTTCGATCCGCGGCGGATTATCGGCGGCCTCGGCGAGTGCATCCTCCACCGGGGGAACCATAATCGGATCCAGCAGCACGTTCTGCGGAATCTCCAACCACACGGGGCCCTGCGGCGAGGAAATCGCCTCGGTCCAGGCATCCTGGATAGCCGAAGGGATGCCGGAGGCGTGCTGGATGAGGCGCTGGCTCTTGGTGACGTTGGCGGCCGAAGCCTTCTGGTCATCGAGTTGGTGCAGCATTCCCTTGCGGCGCGCACCGAGTCCTTCGAGCGGGATCTGGCTCGCGATGACCACCATGGGAACGCCGGTGGCATACGCTTCCTGCAGCCCGGCCAGGGACGTCAGCGCTCCCGGTCCGGTGGAGAGGAAAAGGACACCGACCTCGCCGGTGGCCCGGGAGTAGCCGTCCGCGGCAAAGGCGGAGTTGTTCTCCACCCGGGAGGAGACGAAGTGCAGGTTGCCCCGGCCCATCGCATCAAAAAGCCCCAGGGCGTGCTGCCCCGGAATCCCGAAGACCGTTTTGGCGCCGAGCGCTTCGAGCGTCTCGACAACGAGGTCCCCGCCATTGCGCACTCCGGTCACTGGGCGACCCCGCCCCCGACGCGGGCTGCGGCCGGAGTGGCGAAGCCGGCCGGACGGCGGGATTCCTGGCCGAGCGCCTGCGCAGCGTACCCGTTGGCCGCGCCGAAGCGGTCGCCCCCAACCGCGCTGTCCGCCATCAGGGTGACCAGTTCGTAGGCCACGTGGCTTGCGGCGACGCCGGTAATGTCCGCATGGTCGTACGCGGGGGCCACCTCCACAATGTCCGCCCCCACCAGGTTCATGCCGCGGAAGCCGCGGATGATTTCGAGCAGCTCGCGGCTGGTGATGCCGCCGGCTTCCGGGGTGCCGGTGCCGGGGGCGTGTGCGGGGTCGAGGACGTCGATGTCGACCGAGATGTAGAGCGGGCGGTTGCCGATCCGGTCACGCACCTTCGCTACTGTTTCGAGCACACCCTGGTAGTAGACGTCGGCGGAGGTCACAATGCCGAAGCCGAAGCGGTGGTCGTCGTCGAGGTCCTTTTTGCCGTACAGCGGGCCACGGGTGCCGATGTGGCTAATCGCCTCGGTGTCCAGGATGCCTTCCTCAACCGCCCGGCGGAACGGGGTGCCATGGGTGTATTCGGCACCGAAGTACGTGTCCCAGGTGTCCAGGTGCGCGTCAAAGTGCAGCATGGCGACGGGCTGGCCGGCGCGTTCGGCGGCGGCGCGCAGCAGCGGCAGCGCAATGGTGTGGTCCCCGCCGAGGGTCAGCAGCTTGCTGCCGGCGGCGGTCAGGTCCAGGGCATTCTGCTGGATTGTCTCGATCGCTTCATTGATATTAAAGGGGTTGACGGCCATATCGCCGGCGTCGGCCACCTGGATGTTCTCGAAGGGGCTGACATCCCAGGCCGGGTTGTACGGGCGCAGCAGCCGGCTGGCCTCGCGGATGTGGTTGGACCCGAAGCGGGCACCGGGGCGGTAGGAGACGCCCGAGTCGAAGGGCACGCCCACCACCGTAACGTCGGCCTTGGCGACCTGGTCCAGCCGCGGCAGGCGCGCATAGGTAGCGGCCCCCGCGTAACGGGGGATGCGGGATGAATCAATAGGGCCAAGGTTGCCATTGGCCTCGATGCGCAGCTCTTCCAAAAGAAAGCCTCTCCTTCGAGGATTGACCGACGGGTGTGATAGCCATCATACACTCGAAGTTGTCTCTTGAGCATCAAATGTTTACAAAAGGGCCATCCACGGCATCCCGACCGGCCCCCGGGCCGCACTGCGCAGTGACCCGGGCCGGAACGCTAGCGGCTTGCGGCGGGGACCAGGACCCAGAGGACTTCGACGGCTTCGTCGGTCGGGTTGATCCACGTGTGCGGCTCACGGCCCGGGAAAGTCACCGTGTCGCCCGTGTGGAGTTCAAATTCCTCGTTGGTGAGGATCAGCCGGATGCGCCCCTGCACCACATGCAGCACGTCAACGTCGCAGTCCACGGCATACAGTTCCGATTCACCGCGGCCGCGGGGCTCAATCACGGCCTGGATAATCTGCACCCGCCGTTCCGAGCGCGCGGTCAGCAGCCGCTCCACAATCCCGTCACCGCCGAGCGAGATCCTCGGTCCTTCGTCCTTCTTGGTGTGATGGGTTTCCGGGGCGGCAAACAGCTCGCCGATCGAGATGGAAAGCACTTGGCACAGCGTCACAAGCGATGCTACCGAGGGCGAAGTGAGGTCGCGTTCGACCCGGCTGAGGAATCCCTTGGTCAGCCCGGTGGCGTCGGCGACCTGCTCGATCGTGAGCCGCTGCGACTGCCGCGCGGCGCGGATCCGGGAACCGATGGCAACCGGAACATTGCTCGGTTCAACTGGCAAAGCTTTCATTTTTTGGAACCTTTCACGGCCGGCCGCTCGGCCCCATCGTTTGAGCAATACTAGCGGGACGGCCTCCCCGGCTGGCCAGATCGGGCCCTGACGCGGAATGCGTCTTGACTGTTACCAGCATCACAACATAGGGTTTGGCAACAAGTGTTGCCTATTGGGCAAAAAACCGCGCCGGCTGCGATGGTGTTGCCCGGTCCGGACACCTTCACCGGCAACTCGTGACCGTACCCATCAGGAAGCAGCTGGATCCCGTGCGCCCCGTAATCGCGCCGACGGGTTTCAGCCCAGCTCAGAACAGCTCAAGGAGCCCTTTATGGACGCAAGTCTCGTCAACATCGCCATCGTGGTGGTGTACCTGGTCGCCATGCTGGCGTTCGGATGGTGGGGTAAGTCCCGCACCAAAAACAACAGCGACTTCCTGGTGGCCGGCCGCCGCCTCGGCCCGTTCCTCTACACCGGGACCATGGCCGCCGTCGTTCTCGGTGGTGCCTCAACCGTCGGCGGCGTCGGTCTCGGCTACAAGTTCGGCATCTCCGGGATGTGGCTCGTGGTCGCAATCGGCGCCGGCGTGCTGCTCCTGAGCCTGCTCTTCGCCAGCACCATCCAGAAGCTCAAGATCTACACGGTTTCCCAGATGCTGAGCCTGCGGTACGGCAGCCACGCCACCCAGACCTCGGGCATCGTAATGCTCGCCTACACGCTGATGCTGTGCGCAACGTCCACCGGCGCCTACGCCACAATTTTTGTTGTGCTCTTCGGCTGGGACCGCGCACTCGCCGTCGCCATCGGCGGCGCAATCGTCCTGGTCTACTCGACGATCGGCGGGATGTGGTCCATCACCCTGGCCGACCAGGTTCAGTTTGTCATCAAAACAGTCGGTATCTTCTTGCTGATGCTGCCGCTGACCCTCAATGCCGCCGGCGGCTTCGAAGGGATCCGCAGCCGCGTGGACGCCAGCTTCTTCCAGATCGACGGCATCGGCATCCAGACGATCATCACCTACTTCGTCGTCTATACCCTGGGCCTGCTGATCGGCCAGGACATCTGGCAGCGGGTGTTCACCGCCAAAACGCCCACGGTCGCACGGTGGGGCGGCGCGACGGCCGGAATCTACTGCATTCTCTACGGTGCCGCCGGCGCCCTGATCGGCCTGGGTGCGCGCGTTGCGTTGCCGAATATCGACGTCAAGGCCCTCGGCAAGGATGTTGTCTACGCCGAAGTTGCCACTAACCTGCTTCCGGTCGGCATTGGCGGCCTGGTGCTTGCCGCGGCCGTCGCCGCGATGATGTCCACCGCCTCCGGCGCCCTGATCGCCGCCGCCACAGTGGCCCGGGCCGACGTCGTACCGTTTGTCGCCGGCTGGTTCGGCAAAACCATCAACACCGATGACACCGAGAACCCCGAGCACGACGTCCGGGCCAACCGCATGTGGGTCCTGGGCCTCGGCATCGTCGCGATCGTCATCGCCATCGTCACCAAGGACGTCGTCGCGGCGCTCACCATCGCCTATGACATCCTCGTCGGCGGACTCCTTGTTGCCATCCTCGGCGGACTCATCTGGAAGCGCGGCACCGGCATTGCCGCGGCTGCCTCCATGGCGGTGGGCTCCGTCATCACACTCGGCACCATGATCGTGCTGGAAATCAATGCCGAAGTCCCGCTGGACGGGATCTACGCCAACGAACCGATCTACTACGGCCTGGTGGCCTCCGCGGTGGTCTACATCGCGGTGTCCCTCCTGACGAAACCGACGGATCCCGCGGTCATGGCCAACTGGCACCGCAGGGTCGCCGGCGATGCCGCCGTGGAAGAAAAAGTACCGGCCGTCACGCACTGAGGTCCTGAGAGCGAGTTAAGGTTCGACGGCGGCGCTCCCATCCGGGGGCGCCGCCGTCGATCGTTGCGGCCGGTGGGAGTCTTCAGTCATCGTCCCCGGGCTCCAGGAATTCCTCCCGGTCCAGGGGCAGCACAGGCTTGTCGTCGGCCAGGAAGTCCTCTTTGTCGAGCGGAACGAGCCGATCCGCCTCTTCCAGGAGCTCGTCCTCTTCGGTCTCCGCGGCATCGCTGACCGGCGCGTCCTGGGCATAGTCGAAAGCAGGATCGGACTCAAGGGAATCCCGAGCCGGCTGGACTGAATCTGAGCCGATGTTGTCCATGATGCACCCTCCGTGCGATGGGTGGCGGCAACGGCACCGCCGGGCCGCCCTGGGTCTCATTCGAACACCACGAACGCAGGCGGTCAAGGGCTCCCATCGAGGCGGCCCGCTGCCCCCGCGAAGGGCCCCGCAGCGACTGCGGTTTTACGGTTTACCGAAACTCCTTCCTGAGGATTGCCAGCCAAAAATCCGCGGAAATTCGGGGTACGCTGGTTACGCAACGGGGCCGAACCATGCCCTTCAAGCCCAGGAGCTTCCGTGTCTCAACACGCCACATCTGACCAGTTCAACCCGGAACCCCACCGCCTGAAACCCGGCCAGGGGACCGTTCCGGAGGCGTCAGCGGCGACCCCGAGTGCTGCGGACATCAAGCGGTGGCGGCAGTACCTAGCCGACGAGCGGGCCGAAGCCGCCGTCTACCGCGATCTGGCCCAGAACCGCAGCGGCGAAGAGCGTGAGATCCTCCTCGCCCTGGCCGAAGCCGAAGGACGCCACGAGGCCCACTGGCTCCAGCTGCTCGGCGGGAGCGCCGGTCGCGCCCGCTCCGC
This sequence comes from Pseudarthrobacter sp. PH31-O2, assembly GCF_030063265.1. Taxonomy (NCBI): domain Bacteria; kingdom Bacillati; phylum Actinomycetota; class Actinomycetes; order Micrococcales; family Micrococcaceae; genus Pseudarthrobacter; species Pseudarthrobacter sp. PH31-O2. The sequence continues at coordinate 139,561 of NZ_JASIST010000006.1, forward strand.
GTCGCTCCGGAGCCAGTTCCTCGGCTTTTTAGCCCGCCACTTTGGCTCGGTGTTTGTCCTGGCACTTGCCCAGCGGGCCGAAAGCCGTTCCCCGTATGCCACCGATCCCTCCGCCACACCGGCGATGGTCGCCGACGAACAGATCCACGAGGAAGTGGTTCGCGGCCTGGCCACCCGGGGCCGCAACCGGCTGGCGGGAACGTTCCGGGCGGCCGTTTTTGGCGCCAACGACGGGCTGGTCAGCAACCTTTCCCTGGTAATGGGCATGGCGGCCTCCGGTGTGGCCAGTTCAGTAGTCCTGCTCAGCGGCGTCGCGGGCCTGCTGGCCGGGGCGCTCTCCATGGGCGCCGGCGAGTACATTTCCGTCCGCTCCCAGCGCGAACTGCTGGCTGCAACCCGCCCCACCCAGATCACCCTGGCCGCTGCACCCTCGCTGGACATCGAACACAATGAGCTTGTGCTGGTCTACCTGGCGCGAGGCATGTCGCGGGAGGCCGCCGAACACCGCGTGGCCGAGCGGATGGGCCTGCTGGACTGCGATTGCGATCCCAGCCTCTCGCTGCAGCCGGAAATTCCGGAAGCCCTCGACGAGCACGAAGCGGTGGGCACCGCCTGGGGCGCCGCGGCGTCGAGCTTCTGCTTCTTCGCATCCGGCGCGATCGTGCCGATCCTGCCCTTCGTCCTGGGTATGACCGGCGTCGCGGCGCTGGCTGTCTCCGCTGCCCTTGTGGGCCTGGCGCTGCTGTTCACCGGCGGGGTCGTGGGCCTGCTCTCGGGCACCTCCCCCTCCTCCCGCGGCCTCCGTCAGCTTGCCATCGGAATGGGTGCCGCAGGCGTGACCTATCTGCTGGGCCTGGCCTTCGGCGCCGTGGTTGCCTAGTGGCCGGTCCTGATTTCCGGGACCGGACACCGCGGCACAGCAGCGCCGGGACCGTCCGGCGGATTGTCGGCCGCCTCGCCACCGTCGCCTTGATTGCGGGGGCCGCGTTCCTGGCAGTGGGCTTGATCTACGCTGATCCGCGTTTTACCGGACTTTTCGATGCCGGTCGCGGAGCCGGGCCGGGCACCGCGGTGGAGGGCCAGCCGGGGCGGCCTGCGTCCGCTGCGACAGTCCGGACGGACACTCCCCCGGCCGGATTCGAAGAGCACGACCAGCCGCTGGGCCACCCGCAGAAGCCGGCCGTGGCCAGTAGTTCGTTCAAGTTCCTGGCCACGAACGAGGACGGCACCCCGGTGGGGTATTCGCCGTGCCGGCCGCTGCATTTTGTGGTCAACGCGGCACTCGCTCCCGACGGCGCCGACCAGCTCGTCGAGGACGCGATCAGAACAGTGTCCCGCGCGACCGGCATCGAGTTCGTCGACGACGGACCAACCACCGAGGCTCCCGCCCAGTCCCGAATCCCTTATCAGCCAACCGCTTACGGGGAACGCTGGGCGCCGCTGCTGATCGTGTGGACCACCCCCGACCAGGCTCCGCAACTGAAGGGCCCCGTGATCGGCACCGGAGGCAGCACCCACTTCAGCTTCGGCGACGGACCCAAAAGCTTCGTCACCGGCAGCCTGGAACTCGACGCCCCCCAGATCGGGGCGGACCTCGGCCGGCAGGACGGAGCCGCATATGCCACGGCGGTCATCCTGCACGAACTCGGACACGTGATGGGGTTGGAGCACGTGGACGACCCCGCGCAGCTTATGTACCCCGAGATCGGAACCCCCGACGGCCTGGCCGCCGGCGACTTGAACGGCCTCTTCGAACTCGGCAACGCGCCGTGCCGCAAGGACCTCTGAGCCGCTAGCCGTCCAGGACGGCGAGCGCCTCCTCTACGGTATCGACCAGGAAGATCCGGCGCTCCATCCGGCGGCCGGCGGCGAGGCTTTGCAGCAGGGGCCACGCCGGGTAGCGCCGCACCCAGTGCTCGCGCCCTACCAGTACCATCGGCGTGATGGTTCCGGAAGTGCCGTAGTAGTTCTCGCAGGCATCCTGGAAGATCTCCTGTATGGTGCCGCCGGAGCCTGGCAGGAAAACGATGCCGGCGTTGCAGAGCTCCAACAGGATGGCCTCGCGGATGGAGTTCGCGAAGTACTTGGCGATATGCGTGGCGAAGAAGTTGGGCGGCTCGTGTCCGTAGAACCAGGTGGGGATTCCCAGCGACGGTGTACCCGCCGGATGGCGTTCGACGACGGCGGCAGCGGAGCGTGCCCACGCCGAGACGGAAGGCCGGAATCCCGGCACGGCGGCAAGATCCCCCAGGGCCTGCCGGAAGTCCCGTTCCGGAGCCCCGCTCAGGTATGCACCGAAGTTGACGGCCTCCATGGCACCGGGCCCGCCGCCGGTGGCGACCATCCGGCCCTCCGTGGCCAGCAGCCTCCCCAGCCGCGCGGCCGTTTCAAAGTCGGGGGACGCACGGCTGGCCGTGTGTCCGCCCATCACGCCCACCACGGTCCGGCCTGCACAGAGATCGGAGCGGGTCAGCTCATCGAGGGCATCGCCGATCGAGTGGTCGTGCAGCGCCGCGGCCAGGGTTGAGTCCAGCCGGTGACGCTGTCCCGGCCGGATGCTCCATTGGTAGACGAGTGCATCCGGGGTGTCCTCATAGCGGGAGTCGGAGATCCCGGCGTAGAGCTCCTGCGGGGTGTACAGCTGCCCCCGGTAAGGGTTAAACGGAACCGCGTCGAGTTTCGGGAAAATCAAGGCACCGCGGCTGCGAAGCCAATCCTCCATGCCCTCGTCGAAGGTACATCCGAGGAAAATTCCGCCTTGTGCGTGCATGGCCTGGAGCTGAGCCCGCCGGCCCCGCAGGTCCAGTGACTGGGCATGCCAGCCTTGGATGGACCGTGCCCCGGCAGCGACCAGGGCGTCGAAAGTGTCCAGGCTTTCGACCTCCAGTGTGCGCGGGCTGGGGTGCAGGCTGCGGGCTGCGTTCATGGTGCCAGCCTAGACTGCGACGTCTGCTCCGCCACGGCAGCTTGCGGGAGCGCCAACACGAAGGTGCCCCCGCCGAAACCGGCGGAGGCACCTTCGTGTTGGGTACTGGTCCGGTCAAGAAACCTGGAGGCCGCCGTTGATGTCATAGGTGGCGGCCGTGATGAAGCCCGAGTCCTGCCCCAGCAGGAAGGCAATCAGGGCCGCTACGTCCTCCCGGGTGCCCACCCGGCCCACCATGATGCCCTCGGACATCTGGGCCTTGCGCTCATCGCTCAGCGCGCCGCCCATGATGTCCGTATCGATCGGGCCGGGTGCAATCGCGTTCACTGTAACGCCGAATTCGCCCACTTCGCGGGCCAGGGCCCTGGTGAACCCGATGATGCCGGCCTTGGACGCACTGTAGGCGACCTTGGAATAGGTGCCGCCGCCTCGCTGGGCAGAGATGGAGGAGATACTTACAATCCGCCCGAGCTTGCGCTCGATCATTCCCTTAAGCACCCGCTGCGAGACGATGAAGGTACCCCGCATGTTGATCGCAAATACCTTGTCCCACTCCTCGACGCTCGTTTCCATAAAGGGCGTCGGGGAGCTGATGCCCGCGAGATTGGCCAGAGCCACAATCGGCGGAAGGGAATCTTCGATCTCGGTGATGGCCCGGTCCACGGACGCCGCATCTGACACATCCGCCCCGACGCCCATGGCCTTGACTGCACGGTTGGAGCCAATTTCCGCAGCGGCGGCCTTGGCGTCTTCGGCATTGATGTCCAGGATGGCGATGGACCATCCTTCGCTCGCCATCCGGTCCGCGGCGGCGCGGCCTATACCGCGGACCGACGCAGCGCCGGTCAGGACAACTGTGCGTTCGGAGGGGAAAGTGGTTGCGCTCATGGTGTGTTTCCTTCGGGATTTCGGGATCAGGAGATCTTGGCGGCGGCCGCGGACTCAGTGGTCACTTCGCCGGCAGCGCCAACTGCGGGATCCAGTGCTGCATCGCCTTCGGGGCGCTTGCGGGCATAGAGGTAGGTTGCCACGGCGGTGATGCACAGGCAGAGGGACAGGAACAGCAATCCGCTTTGGTTGCTGCCCGTGGCGTCGTTTAGGAGTCCGACGGCGTATGGGGCAACGAACCCGCCCAGGTTGCCCAGTGAGTTGATCATGGCCAAACCGGCGGCAGCAGCCGCCCCCGTCAGGGCAGCAGAGGGCATGGACAAGAAGGGCGCGATGGCGCCGTAAATGCCCATAGCCGAGGCAGTCAGTCCGATCATGGCCAGGATCGGGTTGACGGGCAGGAGGTATCCTGCGGCCAGCAGGCCCATGCCGGCCAGCACCATACTGACGGCTGTGTGCCAGGCGCGCTTGCCGGTCCGGTCCGCACGCTTGCTCCAGAAGTAGACGAAGACGGCGGCCACGGTGTACGGGATGCAGACGATGAAGCCGATCTGGGGCGTGGAGAACTTGCCGAGGGCAGCGACGATGGTGGGCATCCACAGGCCCAGTCCATAGATTCCGCAGACCAGCCCGAAGTAGAGCCCCGAGTAGATCAGGGTGCGCTTGTCCTTGAGGCCGGCCAGGAAGTTGTGGTTGCCGGAGCCGGATTTGACGGCCAGTTCGGCTTCCATCGTGCTCGCAAGCCATTCACGCTCGTCGGTGTTGAGCCATTTGGCATCCCGCGGACGGTCCGTCATAAGGATGGGGGTGAGCAGCCCCAGCATAATTGCCGGGATGCCTTCGATGATGTAAAGCCACTGCCATCCCTGGAGGCCCATAACGCCGTCCATCTGCAGGAGCAGCCCGGAGACGGGAGCGCCCAGGGCATTGGAAACCGGCTGGGCCAGAATGAAGATGCCGAGCACCGTCACCCGCTGTGCGGCCGGGAACCAAAGGGTCAGGTAGAAGAGGATTGCCGGGAAGAAGCCAGCCTCGGCCGCCCCCAGCAGGAACCGAATGACGTAGTAAGTGGTCTCACCGTTCACCAGGCACATGGCCGTGGCGAAAATGCCCCAGGTGATAAGGATGCGGGCCAGCCACTTGCGTGCGCCAAACCGGTACATGCCTGCGTTGCTCGGGATCTCAAGCAGCGCGTAGCCGAGGAAGAAAATGCCGGCGCCCAGCCCGTACGCGGCTGCGTTCAGGCCGATGTCCTCGCTCATGGTGAGTTTCGCGAAGCCGACGTTGTTGCGGTCAAGGTAGGCAACGAAGTAGAGCAGGACGATCAGCGGCATAACGCGGCGGCGGACCTTGCGGAGCGTGCGCTCGCCAAGCTCGCCGAATCCGGCGGACTTGAGGGAGAGTGAAGTCATCATCGACCTTCTGTCTAGCGGGTCCCGCACCTGCGGTGGTGGGATTCCGTGGGGATGGTGGGGCCCAGTCCTGGTGCAATGACCCGGAAAGAGCAAGATCAGATGTCAGACATCTGATTGGAGAGCATGAGGAAGAGCATAGAAGAGTGACACAGCTTACGTCAAGCCCCCGCCTGGCAGCCGCCGTTCGGTCAGGAAACCGCGCTTTTCACGTAGCGCTCGTAGTCCCGGTAGGTCTGGTCCATGTGTTCGTCCATGCTGCGGCGGGCCAGTTCGGCGTCGCCGCTAAGGATGCCCGCCATGACCTTTTGGTGGTGCTCAATGGCATGCAGCTGAATCTCCTCGACGGCTGACGTTTCGCGCCGCTTCAGGTAGAGGAGCTGGCCCAGCTGGGCGAACAGCGCCAAGACAAAAGGATTGCCCGAGGCCTTCAGCACAACATCATGGAAGCCGATGTCCGCCGCCACAAAGGCGTCCAGGTCGCCGGAATCGTGAAAGCGTTTCATATCCGCGATGCAGTCGCGCATCTGTTTGGCATGCTCGGGAGTGTGGCGTGCCGCCGCCAGCGCGGCGGCCCCGGTTTCCACCATGCGGCGCATCTCGATCAGGCCCGCACCCACCTGCTCCGCCCCGTTGCCGTGCGAGGCGGCCTTGAAGATTGCGTCCAGCCCGGTCCAGTTGTCGGACGGATTGACGAAGGTTCCGCGGCCGGCTTTTACGTAGAGGATGTTCTGCGCGCGCAGGGCCTTCAGCGCTTCGCGCACCGTGAGGCGGCTGACGTCGTAGGACTTGGCGATGTCGGCTTCGGGCGGAATGGCTTCGTGGGGCTGAAGTTTGCCGTCAAGGATGTCGGCGAGCAGGCCGTCGACGAGGTCGTCAACGAGTGTCCTGCGGCCCATCGCGGTTCCCACCTTTAGTCTTGCCGTTTGCTCCCCGTGCCATCAACCTTACAGACGCCGCCGGGCGCCGCGGGTCCCGGCGTCCGACGGCGCGGCAGCTAGCTGCGCCGCCTTGGCCTCAGGAAACCCCGGCATTGCCGGCTTGGCGCTGCCCGGAGGACAGGTAGTCGTCCAGCTTGGCGAGGGTCTGCTCGATATTAGCCGGGTGCCGGCGCAGGTAGCCGGCCAGCCGCAGGAGAATCCTGGCGCGCACCTCCCGTGCGTCCCATTGTTCGGTAACGCGGGTTCCCGGACGCCCGGCGGCATCCGTCGCGGGCTCCAGCAGGTAACGCCAGATGTGGCCCCCAAAGTGCCGCCACGCGATCTGCCGGCCCTCCTCGAATTCGCACACCGTGTTCAGGATCTTGTAGTCCAGTTTGATGTTCATCTCCATCCCGAACTTCGCACCAAGCGCGAGCCGCTCGGGGCCGCGGGGCTGGGCCCCCTTGACGGTGCCTGAGCCGTCGATCACGCTGTGCAGCGCGGGTGTGGCCAGCACTTCGAAGATGGCTTCAGGAGTGGCAGCGATGAACCGGCTGCGGGACACGAGATATCTGTTGGTCATCCGGCAATCCTAGTCCCGGCAGGTCCGCTTGAAGAATGAACCAGGCCCAACCAGCATCGCTGCGGACGGGACCGCAGCGGCGCTGGCGGACCCGCTGCGCCCCGAGGCGTTGGCGCAGGGACGGCCGGAGACCCCTAAACTTCCGCGTCCGACGGGCACGTTAGGCCCGCTGCAGCTCGACGCCCGCGGCGCCCGGGCGTCCGACGCCGGCTGCCGGACCGCCGTCGGACCGGCCCGCGCGGCTGTTCCGCTTAGCCCCGGCCGCGGCACATGCCATCACACCGAGGCCCAGCAGTGTGATTCCGGCGCCGGCCCAGATGGGTGACGTGTAGCCCAGTCCGGCGGTGATGGTCACGCCACCGAGCCAGGCCCCGAGTGCGTTGCCAACATTGAAGGCGCCGATGTTGGCGCCGGACGCCAGGGTGGGAGCCGTCCTCGCGTACTTCATCACGCGCATCTGCAGCCCGGGAACGGTGGCGAAGCCGAAGCCGCCGAGCAGGACCATGGAGACGATGGTCATCGGCTGGCTGGCGGAGGTGAGGGCGAAGGCCACAAGGACCAGCACCAGTGCCGAGAGAGCCACCAGCAGGGTGCGGTCCACGTTCTTGTCGGCCGCCTTCCCGCCGAGGGTGTTGCCAATGAAGAGCCCGACGCCGAAGAGGATAAGCAGCCACGGGACGGTGGTGGCGGTGAAGCCGGTGACCTCGGTGAGCGTAAAGGCGATGTAGGTGAAGGCGCCGAACATTCCGCCGTAGCCGAGGATGGTGACGAAGATGGAGAGCCAGACCTGGCCGGAGCGGAAGGCCCGGAGTTCGCCGCGGAGTCCGCCGGGGGCGGCGTCCCCGGACCCTGCCGCGGGGACGAGCGTCAGAATGCCTACGAGGGAAATGATGCCGATGACCGTGATCGCCCAGAAGGTGGAGCGCCAGCCGGTGGCCTGTCCCAGCATGGTGCCGAACGGCACGCCGAGGACGTTGGCTGCGGTCAGGCCGGTGAACATGATGGCGATGGCTCCGGCCTTCCTGTTGGGCGCGACCATGCTCGCGGCGACCACGGCGCCGATGCCGAAGAACGCGCCGTGTGACAGCGCGGCGATGATCCGGCCGATCATCATGGTCCAGTAGTCGGGTGCAAGCGCCGAGACGAGATTGCCGGCGATGAACAACACCATCAAAACGGCCAGGACCGGCTTGCGCTCGAACCGCGTCACGGCGGCCGTGAGGACCAGCGCCCCAACGACGACGGCGAGGGCGTAGCCTGAGATCAGCCAGCCCGCGGTGGCCTCGCTGACCTGGAAGTCCGCCGCCACTTGCGGCAGCAGTCCCATGATGACGAACTCGGTGAGTCCGATCCCGAACCCGCCGAGGGCGAGTGCAATCAGGCCAATTGGCATGGCGTGCTCCTTCAAAACTGTACGGAAAGAATATGCGGGGCGTAAGCTATTAGTTGCAGACGCGCTATTTATTGTTGCACAAGCATTTATAGCGCGCAAGCAACTAAATGGTATGCCGCCCGTGCTCCGAGACTTTTCGGGGCCAGGCCAGCAGATGTAAAGGGGAAGAATGATGGGCATCAAGGACGGCGCCGTCGAGGTCCGGGCACAAGGCTGGCGGACCCTGGCGGCCCTGCACGGACTGATTGAGGCGGAGCTGGAACGGTCCCTCCAGTCGGTGGCGGGCCTCTCCGTTATCGAGTACACCGTGCTGGAAGCTCTCAGCCGGCAGGACGGCTGGCACATGAGAATGCAGCAACTGGCCCGCGCCAGCGCGTTGAGCGCCAGCGCCACCACACGTCTGGTCAACCGGCTGGAGGATCGGGGCCTGCTGACTCGGATCCTGTGCGCGGATGACCGCCGGGGAATCTACACCGAGCTCACCCCAAGTGGCATCACGCTGCTCGAGGAAGCCCGGCCAAGCCATGACGAGACGTTGGAGCGGGCCCTGGCCGACGCCCAACAAGTGCCGGAGCTGGCCCCCCTGGTTCAGGCGCTGCCAACGCTGCATGCAGCCACCTAGGGCCCCGCGGGCCCCGGAGGCGGCCAAGCTCACACCCCGCGGCAGTGCCGGGCGGGGTCAGGCGAAGGTGCCGGCCACGAATCGTCGGCTGGCTACCTGGCGGCCAGCCGCTTGAAGTGATGCTCAAGGTCTTCCAGGCTCTTGTCCTTGGTCTCTGGAATGTACTTCGCGGCGAAGGCGATAGCGCCGACGCCCAGCACGGCAAAAACGAAGAAGGTGTTCCCGAGCCCGATCGCGGCAAGGAGTTGCGGGAAGCCAAAACTCACCAGGAAGTTCACGCTCCACAGGACAAAGACCGAGGCGCCCATGCCCAGGCCCCGGATCTTCAGGGGGAAGATCTCGGAAAGCATCAGCCAGGTGACCGGCGAGATCGAGCCCTGCTGGAAGGCCAGGAACGTCACGGTCAGGGCGAGGACCACGAAGCCGCGGGTGGTGCCTTCGGGCAGGACCAGCGAACAGAAACCGATCAGCAGCAGCGCCGCCGTTGTGCCGAGCTGGCCCGTGATGAGCATCCTGCGCCGCCCCACCTTGCCCAGCAGCCAGATCCCCACGAAGGTTGCCACAACGGAGATCACTCCGTTGGCAATGTTCGCCGTCAAAGCGGCCTCCCGGCCAAAGCCGGATTGGGCGAGGATCTGGGTGCCGTAATACATAATCGAATTCACGCCAGTAATCTGCTGGATGACAGCGAGCCCGAGGCCCACCACAAAGATGCGCCGAAGCCACGGGACACCGAGATCCTTCCAGGAAACCACCGTGGACTTGTAGTCCTCCACGGCCATGGCTTTGACTTCCTCGAACTCTGCCCTGGCCTCGGACTGGGAGCGGACCCGCTGCAGCACACTGAGCGTTTCGCCAAAGCTGCCCATCGAGGCCAGCCAGCGGGGGCTTTCGGGCATAAAGCTCATGCCGATCCAAAGACCGATCGCCGGCAGCGTAGCGATCACGAGCATCCAGCGCCAGATCCCGCCGGATTCGCCGAAGCTGACGCCGAGGTAGGCGTTGAAGATGAAAGCCAGCAGCTGCCCGGTGACAATCATCAATTCATTCCGGGTGACGACCCGCCCGCGCTGGTTGCTCGGTGAGACTTCGGCGAGGTACACCGGCACGGCGACGGAGGCGCCGCCGACGGCAAGCCCGAGAACAAACCGGGCCAGGACCATCACCTCGGTGTTCGGGGCGAAGGTACAGGCCAGGGTGCCGATCAGGAAGATGACGGCCAGCGCCATGATCATCTTGCGACGTCCGTTGCGGTCCGCCAGGCGCCCGCCAAAGAGGGCGCCGAAAGCGGCCCCAACGAGCAGCGAGGAAGTCACCAGCCCCTCGGTGAGCGGAGTGAGGCCCAGGTCCTCCTGCATATAAGGCAGGGCACCGTTGATGACGCCCGTGTCATAGCCGAAGAGCAATCCGCCAAGGGTGGAAATGACGGTGGCGGTACGGAGTGCCCGCCGGTGTTTGACCTGGTGTGGCCGTGTGGTTGCCGTCATTCGCGCACCTTCCCGCAGACGCCCAAATTCCAACCATTTTACGCGATGGCACTGCTGTTCAATCTCGGCGGCGGGCCCTTGCGGCAGCCGTCCGCCAGGCGTAGCGTTAGCAACCTATGGATTGATCAACGAAATAGTTGATTACCAGTGACTCCGGGCCGGAGCCCGGTCAAAACACAAATTATCGACGGAAGGTGGTGCATCACGTGGACAACGACGACGACGGCATGCTTGACGTAGCCTTCCTGGCGCTGGCCGACCCCGTCCGCCGCAGCATCATCGCCCGGCTCAGCCGCGGCCCGGCCACCGTGAACGAATTGGCGGAACCCTTTGCGATCACCAAGCAAGCGGTCTCCAAACACATCCAGGTGCTCGAACAGGCGCAGCTGGTCACGCGCAGCCGTGACGCCCAGCGCCGGCCCGTGCATCTGAACCCCGCACGGCTGGAGGTGCTCACCGCATGGATCGACCAGTACCGGCTGGTCCGCGAGAGGCAGTTTCGCGGTCTTGACGCCGTGCTTAAAACCCGCGCCGCACTGAGCGGCACACAGGCAAAGGACGCATCATGAGGAACGCTTTGACTCTGACAGTCCCCGACGGGCTGCCCTTCATCGACTTTGGGCGCGACTTCGACTTTCCCGTCTCCGAGGTCTTCCGGGCGCACCAGGACCCCGAACTCGTCGCCCGGTGGCTCGGGCCGCGGCGGGTAAGCATGAGCATTGACCACTATGACTTCAGGACCGGCGGCAGTTACCGCTACACCCACACGGCGCCGGACGGCAGTGCGTACGGCTTCAGCGGCGTCTTCCACACCGTCCGGGAGAACGAATTCGCCATCCAGACCTTCGAATTCGACGGCTACCCGGACGTGGTGAGCATTGAATTCCTCAGCTTTGAAGACCTTGGCGGTGGCCGCACCCGGCTCAGCGGCCACGCGGTCTATCCCAGCCTCGAGGCGCGCGACGGCATGGCGAAGTCCGGGATGGAGGGTGGTATGTCCGAAGGCTATGAACGCCTCGAAGAGGTTCTGGCCGGAGACCCCGGATAAGGCACAACTTAAACAACCAACGCGGGGCCACCGCCGCGCCCATCCCAGCAAGTGGGACGGGCCGTCGGTGACCCCGCGTTGTGGTGTTGCTTGGTGTTGCTTGGCCCCTAGAGGGTCGCGAGGACTTCACGCAGGAGCTTGGCGGTCTCGGACGGCGTCTTGCCGACCTTGACCCCTGCAGCCTCGAGGGCTTCCTGCTTGGCCTGGGCAGTGCCCGCGGAGCCCGAGACGATGGCGCCGGCGTGGCCCATGGTCTTGCCTTCCGGGGCGGTGAAGCCGGCCACGTAGCCAACAACCGGCTTCGTGACGTGTGCCTTGATGTAATCTGCGGCACGCTCTTCGGCGTCGCCGCCGATTTCGCCGATCATCACGATCGCCTTGGTCTCCGGGTCGGCTTCGAAGGCTTCGAGTGCATCGATGTGGGTGGTGCCGATGACCGGGTCTCCGCCGATGCCGATGGCGGTGGAGAAGCCCAGGTCACGCAGTTCGTACATCATCTGGTAGGTCAGGGTGCCTGACTTGGAGACGAGGCCGATGGGGCCCTTGCCAGTGATGTTGGCCGGGGTGATGCCGACGAGGGCCTCGCCCGGGGTGATGATGCCGGGGCAGTTCGGTCCGATGATGCGGGTGACCTGCTTGCCGTTGGCGTCCACCTTGGACTGGGCCAGTGCCCAGAACTCGGCGGAGTCCTGGACCGGCACGCCTTCGGTGATAACAACGACCAGGCCGATCCCGGCCTCGATGGCTTCAACAACGGCGTCCTTGGTGAACGCCGGGGGCACGAAGACGATGGAAACGTCGGCGCCGGTCTCGGCCATGGCTTCCTTGACCGTGCCAAAAACGGTGATCTCGGTGTCGCCGTGGACGACAGTGGTGCCGGCCTTGCGGGCATTAACACCGCCGACCACATTGGTGCCGGCCTTGAGCATCAGGGCGGTGTGCTTGGTGCCTTCGCCGCCGGTGATGCCCTGGACGATGACCTTGGAGTCCTTATTCAGATAAATAGACATAGTCGAGTCCCTTTACTTCGCTGCGTTGGCGAGCTCGGCGGCCTTATCGGCGCCCTCGTCCATGGTGGCTGCCAGGGTAACCAGCGGGTGGTCGGCCTCGGCCAGGATGCGGCGGCCTTCCTCGACGTTGTTGCCGTCGAGGCGGACAACCAGCGGCTTGTTCGCGGAGTGGCCCAGCTCGGCCAGGGCACCGACGATGCCCTTGGCGACGGCGTCACAGGCGGTGATGCCGCCGAAGACGTTGACGAAAACGGACTTGACCTGCGGGTCCCCCAGGATAACGTCGAGGCCTGCTGCCATCACCTCGGCGGACGCTCCACCGCCGATGTCCAGGAAGTTGGCCGGCTTGACGTTGCCGTGGTTCTCGCCGGCGTAGGCAACGACGTCGAGCGTGGACATAACCAGTCCTGCGCCGTTGCCGATGATGCCCACGGAGCCGTCGAGCTTGACGTAGTTGAGGTCCTGCGCCTTGGCTTTGGCTTCGAGCGGATCAGCCGCGTCCTTGTCTTCAAGGGCCGCGTGCTTGGGGTGACGGAAGCCGGCGTTCTCGTCGAGGGAGACCTTGCCGTCCAGGGCAACGATGTCGCCGGCTCCGGTCAGCACCAGCGGGTTGACCTCCACAAGGGTGGCGTCTTCCTTTTTGAAGACATCCCAGAGCTTGAGGATGACGCCGGCGACTTTGCCGCGCAGTTCCTCGGCAAAACCTGCAGCGGCGACGATTTCGTCGGCCTTGGCCTGGTCGATGCCGACGGCCGGGTCGATCGAGATCTTGGCCAGGGCGTCGGGGCGCTCAACGGCGAGCTGCTCGATTTCCATGCCGCCTTCTACCGAGCACATGGCCAGGTAGTTGCGGTTGGCCCGGTCCAGCAGGACAGAGAAGTAGTATTCCTCGGCGATGTCAGCGCCTTGGGCGATCATCACGCGGTGAACGGTGTGGCCCTTGATGTCCATGCCGAGGATGTTGGTGGAGTGTTCAAACGCCTCGTCAGCGGTCTTAGCGACCTTAACGCCGCCGGCCTTGCCGCGGCCTCCGGCCTTGACCTGCGCCTTTACGACAGTTACGCCGCCGATTTTCTCGGCAGCTGCCTTTGCTTCTTCAGGGGTATGCGCCACGATGCCAGCAAGCACGGGTACACCGTGCGCCTCGAACATATCGCGCGCCTGGTATTCAAACAGGTCCACGGTTTAGTGTCCTTCTACGTCGAAGTAGTTTCTGTACAGCCGGACCCCACGTTATCGCGGTTACCGGGCTGCGGAATAAACGCACCCTGCGACTAGCTTGGAAACGAGCCACACGGCGCAATGCTCCTCTCGAACTGTAGCCCTTCCTGGGAAGCAGCCCGCCCCAGAGTACCCCTTATGTGAGTAAGGACACTATTCTATGGAGCGTAGAAAAACCCCTAGATTACGGGGTTTTTGGGGCTTCAAAGGGCCCCTACGAGCCTTGTTTGCCGGCGTTGTGGATCAGTTCGTAATGGTCGCGCGACACAAAAAAGGCGACGCCGGCTGAGACGTTTCCGCAGGCGACACCGCCGTTGTAGGCCGAGCATCGCAGCCCGTTGCGCTCCAGGTTCTTGCCCTCGTCGAGGACGGGAAGCTCGGAGATGGGACCGGTGTGGGTTCCGCGGGGGCCGAACTCCGCTTCCTGCTCGGTGACACCGGATCGGCATTCGCCGTAGACCGCGCGCCCCGGGGTGAGCAACGCGACGCCGCCGAGGAAGCCGAGCCCGGTTCCGCCGCAGGTATCCGAAATGTCCGTGGCCTCCGGAGCGGGGTAGGAAGCCAGCTCACAGTGCGCCACCGGGACGGTGGCCAGCTTGTTGTTGGCGCTGTCCGCGTAGCCGTTCTGCTCATACGGCAGGTTCACGTGCTCGCCTCTGGCCGAGGTCAGGGAGCAGACCACGTTTCGGTCTGCCGAGACGAAGCTGAGGAGGTCCTGGCCGACGGCGTACTTCGACGCATCGGCGAGCGGGGCCTGTTTGAGCTGCTCCAGAACTGCCAGCGGCGCGGGCGGGACGTAGTCCGGGTCCTTCTGCGTGACGGTACACGCCGTGGCTGCCACGAGGGTAAGGCCGGCCGTGATCCCCAACAGTGTCCGTCGTATGAACTCCATAATGCCTAGGCGTCGCTCTTGGTCAGCGGGGCGTAACGGAGCAGGAGCCGTTTTTCACCGATGCTGAACTTCACCTTCGCGACGGTCTTGTCCCCCGAGCCTTCGACGGCCAGCACGGTGCCGTTGCCGAAGCTCGTGTGGTTGACCTTGTCGCCCACACCCACAGCGACGATTTCCTTCTGCGGCTGCACCCGGTTTTTGACAATGGCCGCCGGAACGTCCGCGTTGAAACCCGCTGAGGTACTTGCGTCGGCCCCGCGTGCGGTGCCGGCACCCCAGAATGAGCCACCGTAGCGGCTTGAGCCGACGGTTGCGCCGCTGCCCCAGCCGCCGGATTGGCGGGTAGAGCCTTCACGCTTCCACTCCACCAAGTCGGCCGGGATTTCTTCGATGAACTGGCTGGCGGGGTTGTACTGGCTCTGGCCCCACATGCTGCGGACCTCGGACCGGGTCAGGTACAGGCGTTTGCGCGCCCGGGTCAGGCCAACGTAGGCCAGCCGGCGTTCTTCGGCCAGTTCCTTGGGGTCGGTGGCAGAGCGCTGGTGCGGGAACAGCCCGTGTTCCATGCCGGTCAGGAACACCACCGGGAACTCCAGGCCCTTGGCGGTGTGCAGGGTCATCAGGGTGACAACTCCGAGCCGTTTGGCTTCCGCGACGGCGGCGGCCATCTGATCGGCGCTGCCCTCCGGCGCGTCCGGAATCTGGTCGGCGTCAGCGACGAGGGAGACCCCTTCCAGGAAGGCACCAAGCGAACCCTCAGGGTTGTCGCGTTCGTATTCACGCACGACGGCGACGAGTTCGGCGAGGTTTTCCACCCGCGACTCGTCCTGAGGGTCGCTGCTGGAGCGCAGGCCGGCGAGGTAGCCGGTCTGTTCCAGGACGGCTTCAAGTGCCGCGGCAGCACCGGAGCCGGACGCTACCTCGGCGAGGTCATCGAGGAGCTTTACGAAGCCCTGCACGGCGTTGACGGAGCGGGTGGCCATGCCGGGGGCCTCGTCGGCGCGGCGGGCGGCCGCCATAAAGGAGATTCGGTCGCGCTGGGCGAGGGATGCCACGGCACCCTCGGCCCGGTCGCCGATGCCGCGTTTTGGCTCGTTGAGGATCCGGCGCAGGTTGACGTCGTCATCCGGGTTGACCAGCACCCGCAGGTAGGCCAGAGCGTCCTTGATTTCCTTGCGCTCGTAGAACCGGGTGCCGCCGACCACCTTGTAGGGAAGTCCGACGCGGACCAGGACGTCTTCGATCGAGCGGGACTGGGCGTTGGTGCGGTAGAAGATCGCGACGTCGCCGGGGCGCAGATCGCCTTCATCCTGCAGCCGGTCGATTTCCTTGGCGATGAACTGGGCTTCGTCGTGTTCGTTCTCGCCGACATAGCCGACGATCTTCTCGCCGTCGCCCTCTGCCGTCCAGAGCCGCTTCTCCGGCCGATTGGGGTTCCGTGAGATGACCGAGTTGGCGGCGCTGAGGATGGTCTGGGTGGAGCGGTAGTTCTGCTCCAGCTTGATGGTGCGGGCGTCGGGGTAGTCCTTCTCGAACTCCACGATGTTGCGGATGTCGGCGCCGCGGAAGGCGTAGATGGACTGGTCCGAGTCGCCGACGACGGTCAGTTCGGCAGCGCCGGGGCCTTCGCCGACGATTTCGCGCACCAGGGCGTACTGGGCGTGGTTGGTGTCCTGGTATTCGTCTACGAGGACGTGCCGGAAGCGGCGCCGGTAGGACTCGGCGAGCGCAGGGAAGGCGCGGAACATATAGACCGTCTCTGCGATCAGGTCATCGAAATCCATGGCGTTGGCCTGGCGCAGCCGCTGGGTGTAGCCCTTAAAGACTTCGGCGACGGCCTGCTCGAAGGGGTCATTGTGATTGGCGCCGGAGGAGTAACTGTCCGCGTCGATGAGTTCGTTTTTGAGCGCCGAGATCTTGTGCTGGATGGCTTTGGGGGCAAAACGCTTGGGATCCAGGTCCAGGTTCTTGGCCACAAGTGTGACCAGCCGCAGCGAGTCGGCGGAATCGTAAATGGAGAAGTTGGAGTTCAATCCGACGTTTTTGGCTTCGCGGCGCAGGATCCGGACGCAGGAGGAGTGGAAGGTGGAAACCCACATCGTTTTGGCCCGGCCGCCAACCAGGGCTTCAACCCGCTCCCGCATTTCGGCGGCAGCTTTGTTGGTGAACGTGATGGCCAGGATCTCGCCGTGATGGGCGCGGCGGGTGGCGATCAGGTAGGCGATGCGGTTGCTGAGCACTCGGGTTTTACCCGAGCCGGCGCCGGCGACGATCAACAGGGCGCTGCCGGCGTGTTTTACGGCCTCTTCCTGCTGCGGGTTAAGTCCTTCAAGGAGCTCTGCCGGGCCGGGAAGCTGCCGGTGGTCTCCGTTTCCGTCTCCGGCGAAGTTGACGTGATGTTCACCGTTGAGCTTGGCACTTTCCGCGGGATCCCGCCCGGCCAGGCCCGTCCCGGCAGGCACTTTGGTGCCCGCCGCCGTCGTCGAGGCAGTAGCGAAGGGTCCGTCGGCGTAAGGGTCAAACAACATATCCATGGTGTTAACAAGTCTAGGCGGTGCCGCTGACACCGGCGTCCGCCCTGGCGGACATGCCCTCCCCTGCCCGCCAGCACTGGACATAACGCCACCATGTCCACACCACGCGCCCAACAATGAGCATGTCCACACCACGCGCCCAACAATGAGCATGTCCACACCACGCGCCCAACAATGAGCATGTCCAACAGTCGTAGGAAAACCGCCCTGGCGGACATGCCCTCCCCTGCCCGCCAGCATTGGACATAGTGCCCCCATGTCCACACCACGCGCCGAACAATGAGCATGTCCTCCCGGCCCGGCAGCTACCAGACCGAGGCTATGACACGGCGCCGGATTCGAGGGCGGATCGGAGTTGGCGCACGGCCGTTGAACCGCCGGCGATGAACCAGTCCAATCCGTTGACCCGGACGACGTCGGCAGCGCCACCGGCCGCAAGGACAATTGCCTGGCCGGGTAGCCAATCCCACTCCGGACAGCTGTGCTGGAACCAGCAGCCCAGTTCGCCGTCGGCTACCCGGCTGAGGTCGCAGGAACCGGAGCCAAACATCCGCAGTGCGGCAGCTGAGGTCGCGGCGGCGTGCCACGGCATGGCGCACAGCGGGTCGGCCAGCCAGGTGGGGTGAATGTAGGTAGCAGCGCCAAGCTCGGAGAGCGGGGTGTCGGAGCGGCTGGCGCCGGGGACCCCACCGGGCCAAAAGGTAGTCAGCGGTTCACCGTTAAGCGTTGCCGGCCGCTCTCGTCCTCCGAGCCACAGCTTGTCCGCCTCCGGCTGGAAAATCCCGCCGAGCAGCACCCCGGAGGAATCCTTAAGCGCGATTGCAGAACACCAGTAGGTGGAGCCGTTCAGGAAGTTGTAGGTTCCGTCGACCGGGTCGATCACCCATGTCCTGCCGCTGGTACCCGCCACGGCCGAGCCCTCTTCGCCGAGGATGCCGTCGTCGGGACGGCAGCGCTGGAGCTGTTCGAGCACGTAGGCTTCGGCCGCGTGGTCCGCGGCCGTGACGACGTCGGAAACCGAGGTCTTTTGCCGGCCTTCCAGCCCGGCCTGGCGCATCAGCAGCGCGAGGTTTCCAGCCTCCCGCGCAAGAGCCTCGGCGAGCTGGTAGTCATCAAGTTCGGGATTGAGTTCAGCTGTACTGTGCCGGCCGAGCCGGTGTTTTCCTAGTTCGGTCACGCGCCCAGCCTATCGGTGGCCACTGGCACTGAACAGGCGGCGTGCCAGCCGAGCCGGCGGACCGTACTTTGCCCGGCGCCCGCTTGCGCAGTCATTCCGGGGCGATAATGGAGCCATGGCCAAGACACCCGCACAGCGAATAAAGAAACACGGCACCAACGCAGTCGTCCCCCAGCACCAGCTGCCGTCGGTGATCAACCCAAGCACCAGCCGGACTCCGCAGAAGGCGCAGAGCAACAGCACTCTGATCCTCATTGCCGGTGTTGTAGCGAGCCTTTTCCTCTTCTGGTACCTCCATCTCCTGACACTGAACCAGCTCACCCAGCTCAGCAATGGCCTCGCCATGCCAGACTCCCTGGTTGGGGGCTTCGACCAGGGGTTCGCGGAGCAATTGCGCGCCGCAATGGACGAGGACGCCCGCGGACAGCTGAACTACGTCCATAAGACGGCCGGCACACTCTTTCCGCTGATCTTCGGCTTCACCTGGCTGCTGCTCATTGGTACAAACGTGACCCGGAGAGGGCTGCGCTGGGCAATGTGGGCACTGCCAGTGCTTTTCGCCGCCGTCCGGCTGTGGGGCAACTCGGCCATAGACTCCATGATGTCCGCAGACACGCTCGACGCCGGCCAGGTGGCACTGGCCTCGAGCCTCACCGTCGCCGGCTGGGTGCTGTTGGTACTGAGCCTGGCGGCTGGAGTAGCTGCCGTGTTCCTGGTCCGTAAACGCGTTTCCGCACCCGCGCCAGCCGCGGGACATGTCCAGCCTTAGCCGACTCGGCCACGGGACATGTCCAGCCTTAGCCGACTCGGCCGCGGGACATGTCCAGCCTTAGCCGACTCGGCCGCGGGACATGTCCAGCCTTGCACCGGATCGCTGGGCACAATCGCACTATGTCCATTCGCGCTGGAACCGGGAGGGCATGTCCACCCGGGCAGTGGGATGGCCCGAGGGCGGGTTCACTCCTCGGCTGAGAGGAATCCGCGAGCGAGTTGGGCCCGCTGGGAGGCGCCCGCAGCTTCGAATTGATGGGCTGCCATCAGCAGGTTCTCGTTGGCCCTACCGGGCTGCGCGAGCGCAGCATGTGCCCGGCCCAGAAGCAGCCTGGCCTCGCCCACGATCTGCGGGAGGGTACTGTTCGCTTCCGCGCAAACGCCCTCGAGGACGCCGATGGCTGCCGCCGGCTCCCCGGCAAGGTAACTCCAATGGCCGCGGTTGAGGCGGAGTAGCATATGGTCCTCGGCGGAGCCCCCAATAATGTCGGTGGCCAACTCGGCACGCTCAATGCAGCGTAGGGTGTCCGCATCCGCGATGTCGGCGGCAAGCCGCATCGCTGCCGACGCCTTGTTGAATTTCGCCCAGACATCCAGATTCCTGGCCGGCGAGAACGTGGCAGCCGCTCGTTCGTGGAAATCAAGTCCGTCCTGGATTTTGTTGCAGAGGAAGGCCACGTTGCCGATCACCCAATACGCCTTGCCAACCAGTTGATCGTCTACCTCGACGGAAATTGCGTCCGCCAAATTCAGGCATTCAGCCCAGGCTTCATCAAGCATCCCGCTGTCAGCCAACGCGCCAATGAGCGCTTGCAGGGCCTTGACGCGCATTTCGAGGTCGGCTTCATCCTGCATCAGGTCGGCGGCCAATCTGGCCTCCACCACCGCGCTCTCCAAGAGGCCCGAGCCTTGACCCGCCTTGGCTTTAAGAATATGAACCTGCGCCTTGGCCTGCGGGCTGATCAGCTCCGGCTGGAGAATCAGCGAATGCGCCACAGTCGTGCAATCTTCGAACTGGCCCGCCGCAAGCAGGCTCTCCGCCTGGAGAAACGTCATGTTCCACCACGATTCCGGGTCCCCGTCCCGGCGCGCAATCGTAGCCGCGGTGTGGGCGCTGGATGCAGCTTCGCCGAAAACGTGATTGTCCCAGCGCTCGCGCGCCTCAAGCTCGGCGGCGACGTATGCCGCGGAGACAGGGTTGTGTTGCATAAATCAATTATCCGTCGGCGAGGGCGTGCGTGTGACCAAAACGCGCAAGTATAGGAAACTAAGGATTGACACAGGTTTCGCTCAAGTGCGCGCCGTTAGCACAAGATTCATTGCCGGCTCTCTTATTGTTCGCTGCTGGCGTGTCGTAACCCCTACAATCAAATTACGCACCATGAGTCCCATCAGCCCCTTGAACCTCAGGAGTTTCCATGAAGAAGCAGCTCGCAACATTCCTTGTCGCCGGCGCAGTGATCGCAGCAGGGCTGTCCGCCGGCACCGTGGTTTCGGCAGCCGGCAGCAATTCCGCCCAAGACTCCACTGTCGCCGCGAAATCGAACACCACAAGCCCGCAGGTGGGTTGGTGGCCGAACACCACAAGCCCGCAGGTCGGCTGGTGGCCGAACGGCAACACCCCCTCCGCCGCCGCGAAATCGAACACCACAAGCCCGCAGGTCGGCTGGTGGCCGAACACCACAAGCCCGCAGGTCGGCTGGTGGCCGAACGGCACGTCAGGCGTCTAGGACCCCAGTCCGGGTCAATGCAACATCGCGCGGTGGTACCGGGATCGTCTCCGGTACCACCGTTCCTGGCTTAACGCCTCCCGGCACCGGCCAACCGGCAGCTACTCGGGCAGCTCAATCAGCGGCTCGAGTTGCGCCGCAGGCACCGGGCGGCTAAAGAAGTAGCCCTGACCACTGGCACAACCCAGCGCGGTGAGGATCTCCGCTTGCTTCGCCGTCTCGATTCCCTCGGCAACAGCCTTGAGGCCGCAGGCATGGATGAGGTGCAACACGGCACCTACAAAGCTCCCCTGTTCCTCGTCCTCCCCCAGCCCGTCGATCAGGCTCTTATCGATCTTGACGACGTTGACGGGCAGCTTCCGCAGATAGCTAATGGAAGAGTAGCCGGTACCGAAATCGTCGATCTCAAGCTGCACGCCGAGCCGGCGCAGCCCGCTCAGTGAGTATTTGTCCACGTCCCCGCCGTTGACCGCCATGGACTCGGTCAGTTCCACGATGAGGTTCGCGGCATCCACACCCGTCTCGCGGAGAATGTCGCGGACATGTTCAATAAGCTCCAGATTCTGGAGCTCCGTGGTGGAGATATTTACCCTGACGTTGAAACTGCTGTCCAAGTTCAGATTCTGTTGCCAGTCCCGCAACTGCTGCACGGCGTGCCGAAGTACCCAACGGCCCAGATCGACAATCATGCCCGTCTCTTCGGCCAGCGGAATGAACTGATCCGGCATCAGGAGCCCTCGCTCCGGATGGTTCCACCGCACCAGCGCTTCGACGCCTTCGATCCTTCCGGTAGCGAGCTCCACCACGGGCTGGTAGTGGAGAGTGAGCTGATCCTTGAGGATGGCCTCGCGCATTTCTGTGATCATGACGCTTTGCAGCCGCCGGGCGTAGAGCAACGCCGGTTCAAACACCTTGATACTGCTGTGCGGCTGGGCCTTGGCCGCGTACATCGCGGTGTCCGCCTCCATGACCAGCTCGTCCACTGACTGGCCAGGTTCGGCGACCCGCAGTCCGATGCTGGTGCCGCAGGTGACCCGCAAATCCCCGACTTCAAGGCTCTCACTGAGCGCCTTGAGAATCCGGTTGGCTACCCGCCGGGCCCGAACGAGTGTTGATTTGGGCAGCATAATCGCGAACTCGTCGCCGCCGAGTCGCGCCACAGTGTCCGTTTCCCGAACGGCTTTCTGCAACCGGCGTGCAATCAGCCGCAGAACGTCGTCTCCGGCACTGTGACCGAGCGTGTCGTTAATGCCCTTGAAGGAATCAAGGTCAAGAATCAGAAGCGCCGGCGGTTGTTCTCCACGGGTCGTCTCAGCGAGCGCATGGCTCAGGACCGAGTTAAGCGCCGTCCGGTTCGCGAGTTGGGTCAGCGGATCGGTCAGGGCCATCCGCTCCAGCTCGCCCTGGGCGTCCCGAAGCATCGCCGTCCGGCTTTCGACGCGTTCCTCGAGTTCCTGGTAGATGGTCTGCAGGTCATCAGCCATCAGGTTAATTCCGGCGATGACCGCGGCGACGTCATCCCTGGCGCCGGAGTGCGGAATCCTGGTACTCAGGTCCCCTCCGGCGATCCGCACAATGCCCTCCACGAGGGTATGCAGCCGGGGGTCCGGCCGATCAGGCTTCACTGGTGAACTGCCCTAACCACTGGACGGCTTCGGCTTCGGACGTAAAGAACTCCGCCCGAATCGTCTCGCCCGGGGATCGGAGGAGATAGTGCGCAATGACCCGGTCCACGGGGCTTACCCCCACGACGGCGAACGCGGACGGAGCAATGGAGCTCGCGTAGATGTGCCGGGCCTCAACACTGACTCCCACCACACCCGTGATGACCAGCATCACCGGCATGCGCCGGCCGTTGGCCAGTCGCCGGGCCGCAGATCCGGCGACGCGCGCCTCGGCTCCGCCGATTTCCGCGTTCGCGGGAAGCACGATTTCGAGGATGCCGCCGTCGATGACGCGGACGCCGATCGGGGCACCCGCGGGCGCGGTCAGCTCCGGAAGCTCGAGGACAGCGGGCTCAGGGGGAACCCGCTCCTCAGGCCCGGCCAGGGCGTCCAGGCTCAACGGACAGCAATTCGACGCCGGCGGTCCGTGGACCCGCGAAGGTCCCTGTTCAGCCGGCGGTCGCCATGGTAGAGAATGGACTCCCAGTCGACTTCTTCGGCTGACTTCTCAACCACAAGACTCTCCCCCGTCTTCTTCGGCCGCGGACTGACATACAGCCAGTTGACCATACCGAGGAATACGTCCACCACGGAGTTGAACACTCCGATGTAGGCCCGGATTGCGCCGGCGGCCAAGACGGCGTTCAGCGAGGCGAAAGCCACGTTGCCCCAGTTTCCCAGTTGGGCATCACGCCAGACGGTCAGCAGGGAGAAGGCGACGATCGCGTAGGGCGTCAGTACATAGATGGCCGGAGCTGCCGTGCGGTCCTTGACCTTGGGCGTACGGGCGAACGGAATCTTGTCCCCGGTAACTGCCTGCTGCAGCGATTTGAGCACACCGGCGAGGTTCACCGGAAGCAGCACCAGGTTGAAGCCGTAGATCCGAAGGATGTCACTGAAGCGGTGCCCGCAGTCCCGCAGATCGCTGCCCATAGCCAGGAAGTAGGGCAGGGCCGCAAGGAAGACGATGGGGCTCAGCAGCCGGCTGTCGTAAGGATAGGCCAGCAGGAAAAGCAACCCGAAGCTCGCCCAGGCGATCGACGCCATGTAATTCACGCGCAGGAGCACTTCCCGGAACAGGATTTTGCGGCGGTCCGAGCGGCTCTGGAGGAGCTGGGCCCAGAGCTTGGGAAGGATCAGGAGTCCGCCGTTGGCCCAGCGGCGGCGCTGGACCACCAAGGAACCAAAGTCAGGTGGCGTGGCGCTGTAGCTGAGGCGCTCCGGGTAGTTCACCAGGGTCCAGCCGTGCTGGCCCAGGTCGATGCTGGACTCGGTGTCTTCGATGACCGTGCGGTCCTGGATATAGGTTCTGACTTCGAAGGCACCGTTGGTTTCCACCTCAACAATGTCCTCCAGGGCACGCTTGCGGATTACCGCGTTGGCGCCCACCCAGAAGGTGGCGCCGTAGTAAGTCATTCCCTGGTGGAGGATGTGTTGCAGGTCTGTGGTGGCCCCTGCGACGCGTTCGATCCGGGTCGGTGCGCCGCGAAAGGAAGAGTACGGGGTCTGGGTCACGGCGACACGCTCGTTACCGGCTGATTCGAGGAAGTACACCAGGCGCAGGCAGTAGTCACGCAGCAGCAGCGAGTCGGCGTCGAGCGTCAGGAGATACGTTGTGTTCGGGAAATCCAGGATCCGGTCAGTTCCGTCAGGTTCGGCGCCGTCCTGGATCTTGCGCAGGACTACACCGTCGGCGGTGTCTTCCTCCCGCCAGGCCTGCCCCATTAGCGAGATATAGGCGTTCAGGTTCATGGCCTTGTTCGCCTCGTGTGAGAGGCTCGCGTACTTCTTGCGTTCGAACGTTTCGGTGGAAACGTTGAAGATCCACGTCAGGCGCAGGTACAGCTCTTCACGACGCGACCAGGTCGGCGCCGTCTGCTGCGCCATGGCCGCGTTCAGGCCCAACAGCACGAGCCGCAACTCACGGGCCAGCCCCATCAGGACAAGGTCGACGAAGAACTCATCAACGTGATCCTCGACCTGCTCGTTCGCTGCCATTGTTTCCAGCCAGTCAGCGGCAGCCTCGTACTCAGCTATGAGCAAAGCCAGCTCAGCGGCGTCGTCGGCACGATCCGCCGCGGCCCGGCGTCGGACGTCCGCCAGGGCGGCGTTGAACCGTCCCGCCGGGACGCTCATGGCTGCGGAAATTTCTGCGCTGAGGGCACGGGTCTTGTCGAGCTTGGCCAGGTCTGCCGGGTCCTGGGGGTTGGGCGGATCGTCGACCAGAAGGACAACCTTGAGGGCCGGGAATTCCTGTAACGCGGCGGACCACAGCGTTGCGCGCACCACCTGGGGTTCCTCGGCGTACGAGGGTACCAGAACCGTAATGCCGTCGGAGTAGTCCGAAAAATGGCGGTCCAGTTCTCCGCGCGGCACTCTTGTGTGGTCCCGGAATCGATAGAGGGCACCCTGACGGGCCATCAGGTACATTAGCGCCGAAAATGTCAGGAATGTTACGACCACCAGATACGAGACGGTCTCAATTTGAAACCTGAACCCGGCATTCGGGTTGTCGGCCAGTTCCCGCAGGATGGTTGAAATGACGTAGGTGACCCAGGCAAGCACTGTGGTGAGAATGCCCAAACGCCCGAGGATTATCTTCCGGCGCGATGGCCGCGGGTGAACAATCGAAAGCGGCTCGGAACGCTTTTCGGCACCCCATTGGCGGCGACGCACGGCACCTTTTTGCTCGCCGACGACGTTTTCCACGTCAAGGCGCGGCAACACTAGTTGATCAGACATTGGTCCCCATAGACTGAAAATCGGCGATTCGGCGTTCGCTTACGTCGAATAGCTCCCGGTGCACCGGAATGTTCCAGTGAGTGCCCTTATGATAATGCAAGGACAGACTGTCACCAGACATCAGACACCCCGGAATATCACGAATTGATCCCGATGGCCGGCGTGTGCCCGGCAGCTCAAAACAAAGAATTGGGGGACCCTGTGTCCGCAAGATTTCCAGGCCGGAAATTATCGATCGTTCGGCTCGGCGTTCTCACCGGAGCCGTGGTGGCACTCACCGCCGGAGGAGTGACCGCGTGGGGCAACTTCAAGGACGTGACGGCGGCCCAGGCGATTCCGTCCATTTTCTCCGGATACGTGGACGTCACCGCGACTCCCCGCTACGCCTTTGAGGCTCCGGTATCCAAGGAAGCCGAGAAAGTCCTGCTGTCCTTTATTGTGGCGGACCCCGGTGACGCCTGCACCCCGAGCTGGGGCGCCGCGTACTCCCTCGATGAGGCAGGCTCTGCCCTGGACCTGGACCGCAGGGTGGCGCGGCTGCAGCAACTGGGCGGAAGCGTCGCTGTCTCCTTCGGCGGCCAGATCAACAACGAGCTGGCCACCGGGTGCACCGACGTGGCCAAACTCGAAGACGCGTACCGGAGTGTTGTGGACCGCTACAACGTCAGCAGGATCGATCTGGACATTGAAGGCGGGGCGCTCAGCGACACCGCGTCCCTGGACAGGCGCGCCTCGGCCATAGCAGCGCTCCAGAAGGACCGCCGCAGCAGCGGCAAGGACCTGGACTTCTGGCTGACCTTGCCCGCAGACCCGAACGGTTTGACGGCGGCCGGCAGCGACGCAGTACGCCGGACGATTGCCGGCGGCGGCGACCTGGCCGGCGTCAACATCATGACCATGGACTATGGCGGAAGCAGGCTCACGGACCGTTCAATGTTTGACAATGCCGTCTCGGCCGCCGAGGCCACCCACCGTCAGCTCGCCGGCCTGTACCGCGACGCCGGAATGGAGCTTGGCAGCGAAACAGTGTGGCGCAAGATCGGGCTCACCCCGATGATTGGCCAGAACGACGTCGCCGGCGAAATCTTCACGCTCAAGGACGCCGAGGAACTCAGTGCCTACGCGAGCACCAAGGGCGTCGGCCGGCTGTCAATGTGGTCCCTGAACCGCGACCGGACCTGCAGCCCCAACTACCCCGACGTCAAGCAGGTCTCCGATGGCTGCAGCGGCGTGGACCAGGGCTCCGCCAGTTACGCCACGATTCTTGGCTCCGGGGTGACAGGTACGGCCAGTCCCTCCGCTGTTCCGGCAACCTCCGCGCAATCCACCCGGGCCCCAGCCGCCACCGATAATCCGTCCACCAGCCCGTATCCGATCTGGAACGAAACCGCCGCCTACTCCACCGGCGAGCGGATCGTCTGGCACGCCAATGTTTACGAGGCCAAGTGGTGGACCCGCGCGGAGACCCCAGACGATCCGGTACTCCGGGGTGCCGCAACACCGTGGCGCATCATCGGCCCGGTCCTGCCTGGCGATCGGCCGACCCCGCAGCTCACCGCCCCGGCCGGGACGGCCCCGCAGTGGGAACCCGCCAAGATCTACCGGAAGGGTGACCGGGTGTTCTTCGAGGGCCGGGTCTTCGAAGCAAAGTGGTGGACCCAGACGAACAGCCCCGAGGCCGCCCTCCAGGGTGGGCCGGAATCACCGTGGACCAAACTCAGCGATGAGGAGCTGTTGAAGCTCATCGCTGCCGCGACGCCCTCCCCGACAGCGTCCGTTTCCCCCTGACCGGCCCCGGGCGCCCACAAGGGCGCCGGGTACCGGTCATCGGGCCGAGGCTCTCGCCGGACCCCGGCCGCACGGGCCGGGGCCTGAGCCCCGGGGTCCCGGAGACCGGAGACCCGGGACCCGGGACCGGAGAGTTTAACGAGCCAACGCTGACCTCTTCGGTTTAGCTGCGGAACGCTGCTCCCCCATCCGCTGGGCGACCACGAGGCCTGCGGTGGCCATCCCCACGGTGATCGGATAGCCCATCAGCCGCTCCAGGGTCCCGGGCTCCGGCACCTCCATCCCGGTCACACCACCGGCGATGAGCGCTCCCAGTGATGCCAGCCCGCAGGCAAGAATGATCCAAGCCAACGGGGTTTGCCCGCGCCACAGCCAGCCCAGCACCAGCAACGCCAGGCCGCCGGCGGCGAAATACGCCACAGCGCCCGCCACATGCCACGCGGAGCCGGCGTCCTCGGGCACAAGGCCAACAATTACGGTCCCGGCTCCCCCGGCCAGCATCAAAACGCGAACAGCCGTTGCGGCCGCCCATGGGCTCCAGAGGCCGGCACGCGGGCCCATCGGCGCCCCGGGCCGCGCAGCCGTGCACAGCAGTGCCCCGGTGAGCAGCAGCGCGCCGACCATCATGCCAACGCCCTGGACCACAAAGGAGGCGTTCATCAGCCCGTGGGCCGTCGAGCAGACGTCCCTGCCGTTGAAGACCCCGCAGTCCAGGGCCCCCAGATCGCTGATGTATCCGGTCCGGCGGCTGTACGGCTGCGGGCCCGTCCAGGCACCGATGACGGCGGCCTCTGCCACAAAGTACTGCAGCACGCTAAGCAGTGCCAGTGCGCCCGCGTAGAACCGGGTGGACGGCAGGTTCGGAATTGTGACAATGTCCATGGACGGCGAATTAGCGGCTGCGGTCATGCCAAGAGCGTAGTACGGCGCCGCACCTTGTATGCTTATATCCGTGTCCGAACGGGCCGGCCCCGGCCGGCCGGCACGGATGCCCGCCCTCGTAGCTCAGTGGATAGAGCACGGCTCTCCTAAAGCCGGTGTCGTTGGTTCGATTCCAATCGAGGGCACTTGAACCCCCCATCCCTGCGCCAGGCGCCCTGCTTTGATCTCCGGGCCTATCTCCTGGGCAGCTGGACCGTAGAGCGATCCCTGCTGGACAGGTCCAACGGCACCCGCGGTACATTCACCGGCGTCGTCAGCTTCAAGGGCAGCGGAGACGGCGGCGGCCTCCGGTTCCGCGAAGAGGGGACCGCCGTATGGGCCTCCGCCGGCCACGGGCCCTTCAGCGGTAAGGCCAGCCGGGAGTACCTGCTGCGGCGCACGGGCACCCCGGACACGATGGACATGTTTTTCCCGGACGGCCGTCCGTTCCACCGGATGGGCTTCGGCCCCCAGACCAGCCGGGACCAGCACTGGTGCGACCCGGACCGGTACCGCGTGAGCTACAGCAAAGGCGGCCCGGACGATTTCTCTTACCAATGGGATGTCACCGGGCCAGCCAAGGACCAACGGCTCGTCTCGGTTCTGCGCCGCATTCCGGGCTCCGCCTCATGAATCCGCTCATTGTTGTCTCCGCAGTCTGTGTCTTCGACGAGGCAGGACGCCTGCTCACCGTCCGCAAACGGGGCACGGACAAGTTCATGCATCCCGGCGGCAAACCCGAACCCGGGGAGACGCCAGCCCAGACCGCGGCCCGGGAACTGGCCGAAGAGGTGGGGATCGTCCTGGCCGCCGAGGAACTGGTCTTGCTGGGAATCTGGTTCGCGGACGCCGCGAACGAGGCCGCGACGCAGATCCGGGCCACGGTCTATACGGCTCCGGGGACCTGGAGCGCCCAGCCATCCGCGGAAATCGCCGAGATCCGCTGGCTGGACCTCGGGGCAGAGCTACCGGGCGATCTCGCCCCGCTGCTCACCGACCACGTGCTGCCCGCCCTCCTGGTCCAGCCGGACTAGACGCCGGGAACGGCCTCTTCCGCCACGGCGCTGGCCTCGGCGAACTGCGTCCGGTACAGCTCGGCGTAACGGCCATCGGCAGCCAGCAGCTTGGTGTGTGTGCCCCGTTCCACAATCCTGCCGTCCTCGACCACCAGGATGGCGTCGGCCGCCCGGATGGTCGACAGCCGGTGCGCGATCACAACGGCTGTTCTGCCCTCGAGCGCGGCACCCAGCGCCTCCTGGACCGCGGCCTCGTTTGTGGAGTCCAGGGCCGCGGTGGCTTCGTCCAGGATTACGACGCGCGGCTGGGCAATAAGCAGCCGGGCGATCGTGAGCCGCTGGCGTTCGCCGCCCGAGAGCCGGTAGCCGCGTTCGCCCACCACGGTATCCAGGCCGTCCGGGAGGGAACGGATCATGTCTTCGAGCCGGGCCTGCCGCAGCACGTCCCACATCAGCTCGTCGCTGGCTTCCGGGCGGGCCAGCCGCAGGTTGGACGCAATACTCTCGTGAAACAGGTGCCCGTCCTGGGTCACCATTCCGAGAGTCTGCCGCATGGAATCAAACGTGAGGTCACGGACGTCCACACCGGTGCCCGGGGCTGAGCCGCCAAAGCGCACGGCGCCGGAATCGACGTCGTACAGGCGCGACATTAGCTGCGCAATCGTGGACTTGCCGGCGCCCGAGGACCCAACAAGGGCAACGGTGTGCCCCGGCTCCACCCGGAAGCTGATCCCGTGCAGCACTTCTTCGCCGCCGCGGGTGTCGAGTGTGGACACATCCTCCAGAGATGCCAGGGAGACCTTGTCCGCGGCGGGATAAGAGAAGCGGACGTCATCGAACTCCACGGCGAGCGGACCGGCCGGGGACGACACCGCATCGGGTTTCTGCTGGATCAGCGGTTTGAGGTCCAGGATCTCAAAGACGCGCTCGAAGCTGACCAGGGCGCTCATGATCTCGACCCGGGCGTTGGAAAGTGCGGTGAGCGGAGCGTAAAGGCGGGTGAGCAGCAGGGCGAGCACCACGACGTCGCCCGCGGCAAGCTGCCCCTGCAGCGCCAGGAAGCCGCCGAGGCCGTAGACCAGTGCCAGGGCCAGGGCAGAGACGAGCGTCAAGGCAGTCACGAACGTAAACTGCAGCATGGCAGTGCGTACGCCGATGTCCCGGACCCGTCCCGCGCGGGACGCGAACTCGCGGGATTCCTCGTCGGGGCGGCCAAAAAGCTTCACCAGGGTAGCGCCCGGGGCGGAGAAGCGCTCCGTCATCTGGGTGCCCATCGAGGCGTTGTGCTCCGCCGCTTCTCGGCGCAGGTCGGCCAGCTTGGAGCCCATCCGGCGGGCCGGAATCAGGAAGATGGGCAGCAGGATCATGGCGAGCACTGTCACCAGCCAGGACTTCCCCAGCATCACCACCAGGGTCAAGACCAGGGCTACGACGTTGCTGACCACGCCGGACAGGGTACCGGCGAAGGCCGACTGGGCACCGATCACGTCGTTGTTCAGCCGGCTCACCAACGCCCCGGTACGGGTGCGTGTGAAGAAGGCGATCGGCATCTTCTGGACGTGGTCGAAGACCTTGGTGCGAAGGTCCACAATCACGCCTTCGCCGATGGTGGAGGACAGCCAGCGCGTGACCAGGCCCAATCCGGCCTCGGCAACCGCCACGATGGCGATCAGCACAGCCAGCCACACAACAGCCCCGGTAGCCGCGCCGGCGATTATCGCGTCAACCACCTGGCCTGCGAGGACCGGGGTGGCGACGGCCAACACGGCCATCACGACAGAGAGCAGCACAAAGGCAATCAGTCTGCGTTTGTGCGGTCGGGCGAAGCTGAACACACGCTTGAGCGTCTCCTTCGAAAACGGCTTGGAACCGCTCGAGGCGCGTGTGATGTTATAGAGGGAGCTCCAGGCTACCCGGTCCATGCTCATGTGTTTTTGCCTTTCGGGGCGGTGTGGCCCAGCAACGTCGTGACGACGCCGTTCTGCACGTTCCAGCGCGCGTCAAGGCGCACGTTTTCCAGCAGCCTGCGGTCGTGCGTGACCAGCAGCAGTGTGCCCGGATAGCTTTCCAGGGCTTCTTCGAGCTGTTCAATCGCGGGCAGGTCAAGGTGGTTGGTGGGCTCGTCGAGCACCAGCAGGTTCACGCCCCGCGCCTGCAGCAGGGCCAGCGCCGCCCGGGTTCGCTCCCCCGGCGACAACGAGTCCACCGGGCGCGCGGTGTGGTCGGCCTTGAGGCCGAACTTGGCCAGCAGGGTCCGGACTTCGGCCGGGGTCTGGTCCGGCAGTACCTCTTCGACTGCGTTTCCGAGCAGCAGCCCGCCGGCCAGCAGCCCGCGGGCCTGGTCAATCTCGCCGACGGCCACGGACGCGCCCATGGAAGCGTCACCGGAATCCGGCCGCTGGATGCCCAGCAGCAGGCGGAGCAGGGTGGACTTTCCGGCACCGTTGGGGCCGGTGATGCCGATCCGTTCCCCGGCGTTGAGCTGCAGATTCAGCGGGCCAAGGGTGAAGTCCCCCTGATGCACAACGGCGTCGCGGAGGGTCGCCACAACGCCGCTGGAGCGGGGGGCCACCCCGATGCTGAACTGCAGCTGCCATTCCTTGCGGGGCTCTTCGACTTCTTCGAGCCTGGCGATGCGGGATTCCATCTGCCGGACCTTCTGGCCCTGCTTTTCGGAGGATTCGGTGCTGGCGGCGCGCCGGATCTTGTCATTGTCCGGGTTTTTCTTCATGGCGTTCCGGACGCCCTGGGAGCTCCATTCGCGCTGCGTCCGGGCCCGGGAGACAAGATCGGCCTTGGTGTTGGCAAATTCGGTGTACCGTTCCCGGGCGTGCCGGCGGGCGACGGCGCGTTCCTCAAGGTAGGCCTCGTAGCCGCCGTCGTAGACCGCTACGGAGTTTTGCGCAAGGTCCAGTTCGACGATTGTGGTGACGCAGCGGGCGAGGAACTCACGGTCGTGGGAGACCAGCACCACACCGCCTCGCAGGTCCTGCACAAAGGCCTCGAGCTTGGCCAGTCCATTGAGGTCCAGGTCATTGGTGGGTTCGTCCAGGAGCACGATGTCGAAGCGGCTGAGCAACAGGCCCGCGAGCGCCACGCGCGCCGCCTGGCCGCCGGAGAGTCCGGTCATTTCGGCGTCCGGCCCCACCTCGAGGCCGAGGTCCGCCAAAACCGCCGGGATCCGGTCTTCCAGGTCCGCTGCACCGGAGGCCATCCAACGGTCGAAAGCCACGGAGTAGGCGTCGTCGGAGCCGGGCGCGCCGGAGCCAAGCGCTTCGGCGGTGGACTCCATCTCGAGGGTGGCCTGGGCGCAGCCGGTGCGGCGTGCGATGTAGCCGGCCACCGTTTCACCGGCGAGGCGTTCGTGTTCCTGCGGCAGCCAGCCCACGAACGCGTCTGCCGGGGCCAGGCTGACGGTTCCCTCCTGCGGCTCGTCCACGCCGGCAAGCAGCCGGAGCAGCGTGGACTTGCCCGCGCCGTTGGCGCCCACAACGCCGACGACGTCGCCCGGCGCGACGGTGAGTGAAAGTTTGGCGAACAGGGTCCGGTGGTCGTGTCCACCGGAAAGGTCCTTGGCAACAAGGGTTGCAGTCATTGATCCATTCTCTCACCGCGGCCCACGCCAGCCAGCCACCGGGCGGGGGTTATCGGGTTATTTGCGCTCGCCCGCCGGCGGGCAGAAAAAGAACCCGCTGGTCCGGACTTGGGGGGTGTACGGACCAGCGGGTTCGAGCATTTAGCATAGTTGAATCAGCATCTCCGGTAAAATCAATGCAGTCCCGCACCAGCGAACTCCAAAAAAACCGCCCTTTCATTCGACTCTGCAGGAAGCCATAGATGCCCCTACCCGCCAAGGCGTTTCAACTCTGGCTCCACGTCGTTGCTCCCACCGCCAGCACTGCCGATATCTGCAGGATTGCCGGGATCAAGCGGACCACGCTCGCCCAGCAATTGGTGCGCGGAAAGGTCGCGGAAACCACTCTCGTCAGCATCAGCCGGGCGTTGCAGCGCAGCCCCTTGGAAGACCTCAGCTCCTTCGACAGCTACGGCGAGCTGGCCGGGCGGCCGCGGCCGCCCACCGCTGCCGAACTGGTCAGCCAGATATCCACGATGGACTTGCTGCGCTCCGTCATTTCCCGCTCCGCTCCGGCGTACGGCGGGTACGGGGACGAGGGCAGCTCATTGACGCCCGCGCTGGTCCCGCCACCGCACGCCACCTCGGTCCGGAACTGGGTTGACGCGATCGACGACGGCGAATTGCGGCACCGGGTATCCGACGCTACCGGAGTGGCGCCGCAGAACTATTCGGCCCAGCTGACCGCCAACCGGCTCTCCCCGGAACTGGCGGTCGCGACTGCCCGCGCGGCCGGGGTAGGGTTCACCGGCGGTCTCGTCGCTACCGGCTTGATCACCGAGGCAGAAGCCGGCTGGGCCCCGCAAGCACGGCAGGGCGCGCTGGATGCCATCTCCGACGGCGAACTCACGGCGTTGGCCGGCGAGCGCCTGCAGTCCCTTGGCAGGACCCTGCGCCGCCAGGAACAGGAACACGAACAAACGAAAAAGATATGGGAGAACCTCGGATGATCGCGATGCTGCAGTGGACCACGCTGGCGGTCTGCGCTCTCGTCGCAATCGCCCGGATCCCGAGTGCGATCCGGGGGGAGAACAGATCGCTGTTCTTCGTCTACGCCTTTATGACGGCCGCCATCCTCCTGAGCATCGATGCACCGTATCTTGCAGTGGATATGGTTTTGGGTGGCATAAACGTTGCCAACCTGCTGCTGCGCTTTATCATCTTCGGCACCGTCTTCGCACTTGGACTCAGGATCTCCCGGGGATTCGGCGCGGACGACGCCCTCCGGTTGCTGACCGGCCTGCCCGGAATCGCGTTTGCTGCAGCCGCGTCGGTGGCGGTGGTTGTGGTGTTCCTGATGATGGATACGGTTGGTTCGTCGGCCGGATTGATCGCGGTCTACGACAAGGACGCCTACAACGCGGCACTTGTGGAAATCTACGGAGCCGCCGGACGGCTCTACCCGGCGTACATCACGCTGGCGCTCTTCCCTGCCATGGTCCGGGCGGTCCGCAGCAGCATGCCCGGTCTCGTGCGGCTCGGCGCTGCGTTGCTGGCCCTTGGTTCCGTAGCTATTACCCTGAGCCTGCTCTCGCCGGTGATTCCAGAGTCGCTGGCGTACCTGCGGTTCATCTTCAGCTATACCGCTATCTTGAGCCTCGTACTGGGGCTCGCCTTGATCTGGCTCTCGAAGATTGCGGCCCTGAAATCCAGGACAGTGCATCCCCGCTTGACTGGATGAGGGCCGGCGGGCCGGGCAACAGGCGCCGGCTCCGATGCCGCCACCTGCTGTTTACGATCGCCATGCGGTTCCTGGTAATCCGAGGAGCTTCAGACCAAATCTGGTAACGCTTAGGCAACATTACCTAAGAACTCCCGCCAGGCATTCACAAAATCATTAGATCGTGAAAGAATCATGAATGTGTGAAAGTGGCCCAACTTCGTGAACGGCAAGAATCCGTGCGGAGTGGATGTGGCCGCCAGCGCACCATTGGGGGGATGAGTGGTAGCGGTCCGAGTGGACCGCTCCCACTCAGCCTGCTTAACGCCCCATATCCGGGTGGACGGCCAATCTCAGGCCGAGCTCAGCGGGCAAACCTCAACGTCACGAGCTGGAAGGGCCGCAGCTCCAGGTCCGCCGTGTTTGCCCCCAGGCTCACACCCGGGGCAACCACCTGACGCTCCAGCAAGTCAACGCTCTGGACGCCGCGGGCAGGGAACCTGGCCGTCACGAGTCCCGCGGACCGCTCCCCCAGCGATTCATAGACCCGCACAACCACGTCGCCGGAACCATCCTCCGCAAGCTTCAGGGCTTCCACAACCAGGGCCCGGTTAGAGACAGTTATAAGCGGTTCCACGCCGTGCGCGCCCCGAAGAATCCGCGGTGCCAGATTCGTGCGGTAGCCCTCTTCGACGGCGTCGGCAATGGCGGCGCCGGGTCGGATGGTGACGTTGAGTTCGTGCCGGCCCCTGTCCGCCGTCGGGTCCGGAAACCTGGGCGCGCGCAGCAGCGAGAGCCGCACTGTGGTGGTCGTCCCGCCGTCGGACTCCCGGATGCTGCGGGTCACGTCATGGCCGTACGTCGACGAGTTGGATATGGCCACCCCGTAGCCCGGCTCCCCGACGTGAATCCAGCGGTGGGCGCAGACCTCGAATTTCGCGGCTTCCCAGGATGTGTTGAGGTGGGTCGCGCGGAAGACGTGCCCGAACTGGGTTTCCGACGCCGACCGGTCCGCGCGGACATCAAGCGCGAACCCGAGCTTGAGCAGCTTTTCGCTTTCCTGCCAGTCAACCGCCGTCGAAATTGCCAACGAACCGGCGCCCGCCGCCAGCGAGATCCGTTGCGTGACGGAGGAGGAACCGGCCAGCCGCTCAACCACAACGACGGCGTCCCGTGCCCCCCTCTCCAGTGTCACCGACAACGCTTCCGTCAGCGGCAGGACGTTCCGGCGGTAGAACGCGTCAATGTCCCAGGCATCCCATTCGTTGGGGGTGTCCCGGTGCAGCTCAAGGAGGTTTCCGAACTGCCCGGGAACAATCGCCTCCCGCCCGCTGGTATGGTCGACCAGCGATTCGAGCAGGCCGTCGGCGTTGATGACGGCGCGGATGATTCCGTTATCCAGGATGTAGCCGCCGGCGGTTTCGCCGGCCAGGACAGGCTCTCCGGCGAAGACTGGTTCTGCCGCAGCCAGCGCGGGGACACCGTGCCGCCCGTGCGGGGCGGCGTTGAGCAGGAAGTCAGTGTCCCCCGCTCCCAGCACGGCCGCGGCCGCGTCGGCGATGATCGATTCGAGTTGCCGGCCGACGGCGGCGTAGTTCCGTTCGGCGTCCTGGTGCACCCAGGCGATGGAGCTGCCGGGGAGGATGTCATGGAACTGCTGCAGGAGCACCAGCCGCCAGAGCCGCTTGAGTTCTGCCGCCGGATAGGTATTCCCCGCGCGGATTGCTGCCGTGGCGCACCAGAGTTCAGCTTCCCGCAGGAGATGTTCGCTGCGCCGGTTGCCCAGTTTCGTTTTGGCCTGGCTGGTGTACGTGCCGCGGTGCAGTTCCAGGTACATCTCGCCGACCCAGACGGGGAGCGCCTCGTACTCGGCCTGGGCGCGGGCGAAGAAGCCGGCAGCCGACCCGAGTTCCACCTTCGGTGATCCTTCAAGGTCCGCGGTGCGTCGGGCAGCTGCCAGCATCTCGCGGGTCGGCCCGCCGCCGCCGTCGCCGTAGCCGAAGGGAACCAGCGAAGTGGTTCCGTGGCCGTGGTCCCGGTAGTTCCGCTCGGCGTGGGCAAGTTCCCTGCCGCTGAGTTCGGAGTTGTAGCTGTCCACCGGCGGGAAATGCGTAAAGAGCCGGGTGCCGTCGATCCCTTCCCAGTTGAAGGTGTGGTGCGGCATGCGGTTGACCTGGTTCCAGGAGATTTTCTGGGTCAGGAACCACTTGCTGCCCGCGGCTTTGACGATCTGCGGCATGGCAGCTGAATAGCCGAAGGTATCCGGCAGCCAGGCTTCCTGGCAGTCGACCCCGAACTCGGCCAGGAAGAAGCTCTTGCCTTCCAGGAACTGGCGGGCCATCGACTCGCCGCCGGGCATGTTGGTGTCCGACTCCACCCACATGCCGCCGACGGGAACGAACTGGCCCGCGGCCACCTTTTCCCGGATCCGCCCAAACAGTTCCGGATACAGCTCTTTGATCCAGGCGAGTTGCTGGGCCGACGAGCAGGAGAACACAAACCCTGGATCCTCGTCCATAAGTGCCACCACGTTGGCGAAGGTGCGGGCGCATTTGCGGATGGTTTCCCGGACCGGCCAGAGCCAGGCGGAGTCGATGTGCGCGTGTCCGGTCGCCAGAAGCCGGTGGGCCGAGGCATAGGCAGGCCGGGCAAGGACGTCGGCCACGGCCGCGCGCCCGGCCGCCGCTGTGCCCGGCACGTCGTCGGGATCCATCACGTCCAGCATCCGTTCGAACGCACGCAGGATTTCGTGCCGGCGGGGCAGTTCCATCGGCAGTTCGTGCATCAGGCCCCTGAGGGTCCAGATGTCCTGCTGCAGCTCCCAGACGGTCTGGTTGAGTTCTGCGATGACGATCCTGCCGAGCCGGTACTGCGGTTCGCTGCCCGAGGTCGCCTTGTCCCCGTAAGGGGTCGCCGCGAACGTCCACCCCTGCGAGAGATCAGGGTTCGCGGCCGCTTCGACATAGAAGTCGATGGCCATGCCACTGCCCAAAAGCTTCAGCGGAATGTACTGGTTCCGCGGGGAGATGGCCTTGACGATGGTTCCGTCCGGCCGCCAGGCGATTCCCTCACACTGGAAGCCGGGAAGATCGCCGTTGAAGCCCAGATCCACAAGTACTTCCACCGAGGTGTCACTTGCCGTGCCCCAGGCATCGGGAACGTCCCCCTGCAGCCGCAGCCACTTGGTGCTCCAGGGCTTGCCCCAGGCCGCTCCGGGCTCCTGCGGCGTGAACCGCTGCCGGAGCGCCTCCAGGGCCGGGACGGGTTCGCCCGGGACGTCCCAGCTGCTGAGGTTAAGCGGCACGCTGCGCGGATGGACCGCCGGTGCTATCCGTTCGCGGACAAATCGGTCCAGACGGACTTCCGTGAGGCGGCGGTCGTCGTGCAATGTGTTCCTCTTTGAGCTGGCATGGAGGACGCCAAAATGCGTCCATTCGATGGATAAAATCTACGCCGCCGTGAGCCTCAAACCAAGCGGCCGCCGGCGCAGATTAGCCTCCCGTGTGTGCGTGTCCGTCCTCGCGGGCGGGCATAGCCACCCGGTGGGCGCCCGAGTAGACGTTGAGCGAGGTGCGGCGGCTGAATCCGACAAGCGTTATGCCGCTGTTCTCGGCCAGTTCGACGGCCAGGCTCGACGGCGCGCTGACTGCTGCGAGGACGGGGATACCGGCGAGGGCGGCTTTTTGCACCAGTTCGAACGATGCCCGCCCGGAAACCTGCAGCACGGTCCCCCGCAGCGGCAGCAGTCCCTCCCGGAGGGCCCAGCCGACCACCTTGTCCACGGCGTTGTGGCGTCCCACGTCCTCACGCAGGCACAGGAGCTCTGCCGAGCCGTCCTCGGCGGTCCGGAACAGTCCGGCGGCGTGCACCCCGCCGGTGACGTCGAAGACGGCTTGGGCTTCCCGCAACTGATCCGGAAGTCCCGCAAGAGTAGCGACGGGAACCACCAGGGGGTCCTCGGCGGGGCTGAAATGTGAGGACTTGTGCACGGCCTCAATGGAGTCCGTGCCGCAAATGCCGCAGGAACTGGAGGTGTAGACGTTCCGTCCGGTGGCCGGGCGGACGACGTCGGGTCTCAGCTGGGCCTCCACAACGTTGAAGGTCTGGACGCCGTTTTCATCCTCCCCGGCACAAAACCGCAGCGAAACCAGCTGCTCATGGTTCCAGATGACCCCTTCGGAGACGAGGAAACCCGCCACGAGGTCAAAGTCGTTGCCCGGCGTCCGCATGGTGACGGAAAAGGACAGGCTGTCGATCCGGATCTCCAGCGGCTCTTCGACGGCGAGCACGTCTTCACGGTGACGGACCGGAAATTCGAGGGCCTGGGGGGATCCGTCCAGGACATATTTGTGCACCTTGCGGCGTTGCGTAACGCGGCCCATCAGGTCTTCCTAACCAACATAGTTCCATCATGGCAAGCGCCGGGCCGGGAGGCCAGCGCGTCTTCAACACCGGGCGTCAACCCAGCAGTTCACTCCAGTCCACGGGCCCGCCGGTGCCCACCGGCTTCCTGGCAGGCCGCCTGGGCGCAGGCTTGTCCTTCGCCGCGGCGGGGTCCGGCAGGGGTGCACCCCAGGGCAGCGCGAAGGCAGGAACGGTTTCCCCCAGCTGTGCGCCGTGCGGCGGGACCACCAGCACGCCGTCGGCGGCGGCCAGTCCGCGCATCATTCCCGGGCCGGTGTGCTGCGCCGGTGATGCCATGCCGTAGAGCAGCCGGAACGGCATCAGCCGGGTCCGGCCGGGGTCCGCTTCGAGGGTGGCGCCGCAGGGCACTGCCGTGACGGGCGGAACCGGCCGGTGCCCCAGCGCTGCCAGGAGCGGAGCGCCGATGGTTGATAGTGCCATCATGGCCGCCAGCGGGTTGCCCGGCAGCCCGATGATGAACCTGCCATTCGGCAGCTCGGCCAGCACGGCCGGATGTCCGGGTCGCATGGCGATCCCGTCGATCAGCAGGCGGCCGCCCAGCTCGGCCACCGAACGGCGCAGGTGGTCGGTCGCTGACATGCCGGTGCCGCCCGTGGTGATGACGACGTCGGCGGGCAGCAGCTCAGCGCCTGAGGACTCGTGGTGCAGCCCGGCAGCAGCCCCCGGGCTGTCCTCCGGTGGGTCGGTGTCTTCGAGTGCGCTGAGCCATTCGGTGTAGCTGTCGCCAATCTTCGTTTCGCCGGTACAGATCCCCCCGAGCATTTCCACCACGCCTGCCAGCTGGGGACCGAAGGTGTCGCGCACTTTCCCCGGCTCCGGAATCCCGGCTGCCAGCACCTCGGATCCGGTAAATACCAGCCGGACCACGGCTTTGCCCTGCACCGGGAGGCTGTCGTGGCCAGCCAGGGCGGCAAGGGCCAGGTGCGCAGGGTTGAGCAGGGTACCGCCCTTAATCAGCAGCGCGCCAGCGGCGGCTTCCTCCCCTGCTTTCCGGATGTGCTCGCCGTTTCGCGGCTCGCCGGGCTTCGCAGCTCCACCGAGCTTTAGGACCGGAAGCCCATCCTCGTCGGCAACAATGGTGCCGCTTTCGCTGCGCAGCACAGCCTTCGCCCCGGCCGGGATCAGCCCGCCGGTAACAATCGGGCTTGCTTGGTGCGGAGCCAGCCGCTGGCCTGGTTCGGCAAGGATCCACGGTCCGCTTCCATTGACGGACCAGCCATCCATGGCTGAGGACGCGTAATGCGGCATGTCCACGAGCGCTTCCACATCAGCGGCCAGGGTCCGCCCCAGAGCGGCACGGAGGGCCACGGGAGCGGCGGGGACGGGGGTTGCACAGGTGAAGGCGAGCTCCCGGGCTTCCTGCCAGGTGTGGGCCAAGTGCCG
This sequence comes from Pseudarthrobacter sp. PH31-O2, assembly GCF_030063265.1. Taxonomy (NCBI): domain Bacteria; kingdom Bacillati; phylum Actinomycetota; class Actinomycetes; order Micrococcales; family Micrococcaceae; genus Pseudarthrobacter; species Pseudarthrobacter sp. PH31-O2. Next base: position 179,408 of record NZ_JASIST010000006.1, read on the forward strand.
ATGCGGCCTGGCTTCCGCCGCATCGGTCCTGACTGCTGGACGGTCCGCGGCCTCACCGGCCTCACCGGCGTCCACCCCGGCCAGGGGGCCGCTGAGCCCGGGCTCGGGCACTTCCCCCGCTCCAACTGCACTGCCCCTAAGGGGTGCAGTGGTCATGCGTCGGATGCTTCGTTGGCTGCGTAGTCCTTGGCGAGTTTGCGGGCCACGGCCATCGCAGCCTGCATCGAGACGGCATCCGTGGCCTGGCCGGAACCGGAGGCCAGGCCCGCGGCAAAGCCGGCGATGAAGGTCGTTAGGGGGGCCGCGGGGCGCACCACTGAGTGCGCCGCGACCCCTGCCAGGGACAGGACCTCGTTGATGTCAATTTCGACGCCGTCCAGTTCCAGGGCCTGGAGCAGGGCGCGGCACCACTCTTCCAGAGTTTCATCCTGGCTTTTCACCGTTTGCCTCCAAGTTTGAGTTCAGCCGGGGAGCCCCGGGCCGGATGCCGGGTTGTCGGCTGTCGCGGGTATGGCACCGGCCGGTTCGCTTACCCCTAACGCGGCGGCATCGCCCCACGTGTCCACATCATCGGTAGACCCCTGGGGGACGTTGACTTCCCGCACCTCCAGCCTAGCAAGAAGGGCGAACACGGACGCGTTTTCGAGCGCGCCGCGCTGCGAAGCCTCCGCGGCGCAACGTAAAAGCACAGTTGTGCCATATAGACCGACAAGCGGCTGCCGCCGACCCTCCGCCGAGACGGCCATCAGGCCATCACCAGGCGGTGCTTCCGCCGCTGCGTCCAGCAGCGCCTGGACGGCGGCACCTGCCCCGGGCATGTCAACGGCCAGGACAAGGGTGTACGGGGCCCGGGGCCGGGCGCCGCGGCTGCGTTCCAGCGCAGCCAGGCCTTCGGCGACGGCGGCGGCCGGTCCGGCAAAGGGCGGGTCCTCGCGGCAGCGCACCACACCTCGGGGCAGCGGTCCCGGGTCGGGCCCCACGACGGCTACAGCCACCGCGCCCCGCGCAGAACGCAGGGCACCCTCCAGGAGGGTGGCGCCGTCGTGGATCAGTCCGGACTTGGGGACACCTCCGAGCCGGGAGGACCGGCCCCCGGCGAGAATAACAGCATCGAATTCCACCGGCCCAGCCTAGCGCCCTCCAGGCCCGCCACCGAAGCCCACGACCGGGTCCGAGCCAACGCCGGCCGGATTCAGGCAGCGGATTCCGGCAGCAGGAAAGGGTCCCAGGCCGGTGTTGGTTTCTCCAGCTCTTTGATTTGCCAGATGGTGCCCCTCGGTGGTGCCGGGCTGAACCCGAGCTTCCAACCCATCTCCGCCGGGGTGTGGTCCCCTTTGGCGTTGTTGCACCGCAGGCAGGCAGCAACCAGGTTCTCCCAGGAATCCGCGCCGCCCCTTGATTTGGGCTGGACATGGTCGATGGTGTGCGCGGCTTTGCCGCAATAGGCGCACCGGTGTCCGTCCCGGCGGAGCACACCGCGGCGGCTCACCGCCGTAGTGGTGTTGTACCGGGGCCTGATATAGCGGTGCAGCAGTATCACTGACGGCCGGCCCAGCACATCCTGCGGCCCAACCACAGGTTCGCCGCCTTCCGCCACTACGCTGGCTTTCCCGGTCAGCACAAGGACAAGCGCCCGGCGGAAGGTCACCACCGCCAGCGGCTCATATCCAGCATTAAGAACGAGAGTGCGCATCCGCATACCTCTTCACGGCCGCACCCGCCAGGGGCACGAGGGCCGGCTGCCCTGTGCATGGTCGGGCTATGGATCGACAAAACAAGAGTAAACACGGACATGGCAATTCGCCGAATCTTTTTTGCTCTCCCCTGCCCGTGTCGGCCGAAGTTCACGGATCGGCAACACAAAGGACCCCCGCCGTTTGGCGGGGGTCCTTAGGTGTTGCTAAAGCTGCTGTCTTAGCCGCCGACGCGGATGAAGACCGGGCCGGAGCCGACGTTGACCGTCTGCAGGGAGGTGGTTCCACCGTTCCAGCCGCCGTGAACGGCCATGCCGTTGCCGACGTAGACGGCGATGTGGGCCATGCCGGCGCCACCGTTCTGGTAGTAGGCAAGATCGCCCGGCTGTGCCTCGGCGGCGCTCACCGTGCGGCCGAGGGACAGGTAACCTGCCGGCCAGCCGTGGTAATTGATGCCTGCGGCAGCGAGCGCGTTCGTGGCCAGTGCGGTGCAGTCCTGGCTAACACCGAGCTGGGCATAAGCGGCAGCGGCAATCGTTGCGCCCATGCCGCTGGCGACGGCCGGCGCCTTGGAAACGGCTGCTACCGCGGTGCCGGTGGCGGCAGTTGCGGCGGCAGCTACCTGGGTACCGGCCGCTTTGGCAGCAGGCGCTTCCTGGACCTTCACAACGGGCTTCGGGGCCTCAACAACCGGAGCCGGGGTGGTGGTGACGGCCGGCTTCTCGAAGGAGATCGCGATAGTGGAAGCAGCCGAGATGGCAGCCGGGGTGCTCGACTGGACGTCGAGTGTGGAAGCGGAGGCGGATTCGCGCTGAACGTTGGCCTCAGCAGCATTGGCTGCGATACCGCTGGTCAGGACGAGGCCGGAAGCAGCAGCGATAACTGCGGCCTGGCGACCCATGCCGCCGGCGTTGCCGCCGACAGCCTTGGCAATGACGGCCAGCGAGTTGGTCTTGGTGACCTCGGCGCGATGCCGTGCGTTTGCACGAGTAGTCATTAAGTTCTCTCTTTCGTGTTCCTGGTCCGCGCTTTTAGGCGCGGGCTGAGGACGCTCCGGCATCTTGGGGGTACGCCGGATCGCCCCGAAAATGGGTTACTTAGCGAAGGGTGTACTGCGAAGACGCGCCAAAAGCGGCAACCGTGTGGCCTGCGGTCCGGGCACCGGCAAGGCCGGCGCGTTCATTGGATTCCAGCGGGCTCGAAAGAGCAGCGCAAGCGCGGTGAAGCGCGGAATTTTGGCGTGTATGCACGAAAGTAGCCTCTCCCAATGCCTGCGAGGTGAGCTGTCGGATTCGGATGGGAGTCACCCGGCCGCGCTGCTTCCTGGGAAGCTTTGCGACTTAACCCCAAGGCCTTCTTGCGAAGACCAAAATTGGTTCCCCCGCCCCTGCCAGACGATGTCATGCGAACGGACCTTGAGCGGTGGCAGAGCTAGGCAATCCACTCAAGAGCGCCAACTTCGAAAAAGTTGGCGTGGTTCAAACTTTACAGCAGTTGGACCCTAATGTCACATTCGGATCACGGCGTGTCCTCAGAATGCGAGAGTGTCCCCTCTATTTTCAGAGCCAACCGGTCGGGTCGACGACTTCGCCGTTGACCATAACCTCGAAGTGGAGGTGGCAGCCGGTGGAGGCGCCGGTGGTGCCGCTAAGAGCCACAACATCCCCGCGGGAGACCTGCTGCCCCACCTTCACGCTGGCGGAGGACAGATGGTTGTAGGTGGTCTCCAGGCCGTTGCCGTGGTCGATCACCACGCGGTTACCACCGCCGTAGGGGTGCCAGCCGGTGAATGTCACGGTGCCGCTCGCGGCAGCGTGGACGACGGTGCCGCACTGCGCCGAGTAGTCCTGCCCGCGGTGGAACTCGCCCGAGCCTCCGGTGATGGGGCTGACGCGGTAGCCAAACGGCGACGCCGTGACCATCTGGTCCAGCGGCGCCCCAAGGCTGCCTGCGGAGGCCGCCCGGGTGATCGAGCCAGCGGACTGTGCACTGAGCAACTGCTTGAGCTTTCCGTCCGGATCGCCCTTGGTGGTTACTGCCGTGCGGCTGAAGTCGATCTTGGCCGCTGCTGCTGTCACATCGGGCTGCACGGCTGCCGGGCTGGCTGCCGCGCCGGAGCCGGCGTCTGTGGCCAGAACAGGGCCAGTTGCGGGAACTGTGACGGTGAGGGCCAAGCCCGCAGCGGCCAGTGCAAGACCCGCCTTTTGGCCTACACCGCTGGCGGCGGCAAAATCTGTTACCTGGCGGAAGGGGCTGCGGCGGTCCCTGCGCGCGTCACGGTGCGCGTCACGCGGACGCTCTGCCGTCATGGCAGCGGCGGGACGCGGCTCCGAGGCAGGGCCGGTCGCACGGCGGCGGCCCTTGGCGGTCTGGGTGGTCAACAACGGTTCCTCTCTGGAGAGCCTGCGGAGTTAGCTGTCGGATTCGGGTCAGAGAGATCAACGACCCGGTCCGCCGTGGCAAGCAATCACGCGCAGGGGCATCCGATGGATTCCGTGTTTGTGGGTACTTGCCGCTGACGGTCTTCACCCCAAGGCCGCTAAACAGCCAAAAGTGGTTCCCCCGCCCCTGCCAGGAGATGATTCTGCGACTGTTCCGCTGGCAGGGCTCGGCTTCGGATCAGATAACGCTTTGATATCGGTACTAGTCTCCAACTATAGGCGATTAAGCCGTCCAGTGATAAATCCGTTATCAGCTTGTGGACAACTCGCGGACGGCCCCGGGTTGTCGCGGCAACATCAGGAAGCGATGGTTACAAAGACGTGGGCAGCGACCTCAGGCGGTAATTCAAGGGCACCTTCGATGTCAGGAACGCGCACTGAAATGTACTCCCCCACGCGCTCCAGGGATACCAGGGCGCCGGGGCGGATGCCGCCCTCATCGAGCTGGACCAACAGCTCCGGCTCTACCTGGATGGGCTCGGCCAGCCGGTTGACCCTGACACTGGAATCAGGCCCATAGCCGGCCATGGCTTCGAGCAGATTCACGACACTGTCAGGGTTGGGGTCGGCGGGCAGGCCGCCCAGTTCCGCCAGACCCGGGATCGGATTGCCATAGGGCGAGACGGTGGGATGGTTGAGAAGTTCGAAGATCCGCCGCTCCACCCGTTCGCTCATCACATGCTCCCAGCGGCACGCCTCCTCATGGACATAGGCCCAGTCGAGTCCGATGACGTCGGCCAGCAGCCGCTCGGCAAGCCGGTGCTTGCGCATGACTTCGATGGCTCGCTTGCGGCCAACGCCGGTCAGTTCAAGGTGGCGGTCTCCGGATACAACCACAAGCCCGTCGCGTTCCATCCGGCCTACGGTCTGGGAAACAGTGGGGCCGGAGTGGCGCAGCCGTTCGGCGATGCGGGCGCGAAGGGCGACGATGTTCTCTTCTTCAAGTTCCAGAATGGTCCGAAGATACATCTCGGTTGTATCGATCAGATCCGTCATTCAGCTCAGCTCCTCGAGCGCCGTCCTTGCGTGATTTCCACCGTACCGTGCGCTGCCGGCGACCTGGCGGGTTCCGCCGTACGTTCGCAGGCCAGCTTAGCCTAATTTGAGTTACTCCGGATAATCTCAATGACCGGACTGTGACGGTCCCTTTTGCCTCCCCCGCGGGACAGTCAGGCAGAATGAAACAACAGGCTCCGCCGCAGCCACCCTGCCGGGCCGTCACCCGAGCCACCCGTAGTACCAGCCGAAAATTGGAGCCACTGTGAGCGACACCAGCATCACGATTCCCGCAAACCTCCTTCCAAAGGACGGCCGTTTCGGCGCCGGGCCGTCCAAGGTCCGCCCGGAACAGATGGCAGCACTCGCCGCGGCGACAAAGCTGCTGGGCACGTCGCACCGCCAGGCGCCGGTCAAGAACCTGGTCGGGTCGGTCCGGAACGGGCTCAGCGCGTTCTTCCGCGCCCCTGAGGGCTATGAGGTCATCCTGGGCGTCGGCGGATCAACCGCGTTCTGGGATATTGCCAGCTTCGGCCTGGTGGAGAACAAGGCACAGCACTTGTCCTTTGGCGAGTTTGGCTCCAAGTTCGCTGCCGCCACCAACAAGGCACCGTTCCTGGCCGATTCCGCCATCATCAAGTCCGAGCCGGGCACCCGTCCGCAAGCCCGGGCCGAAGCCGGCGTCGACGTTTACGCGTGGCCGCAGAATGAGACGTCCACCGGCGTCGCGGCTCCGGTGCGGCGCGTCGAAGGCGCCGATGAGGGTTCGCTCGTCCTGGTGGACGCAACGTCAGCTGCCGGCGGACTGGACGTCGACGTCGCGGAAGCGGATGTGTACTACTTCGCTCCGCAGAAGAACTTTGCTTCCGACGGCGGGCTTTGGCTTGGTTTGTTCTCCCCGGCCGCGCTGGAGCGCGCGGCCCGGATCAAGGCCGGCGGCCGCTGGATCCCGGACTTCCTGGACCTCCAAACCGCGATTGAGAACTCCAGGCTGAACCAGACCTACAACACGCCGGCGCTGGCAACCCTCGTTACCCTCGACGCCCAGGTGCAGTGGCTCAATACGAACGGCGGGCTGGACTTCGCCTCGGCACGGACCGCGGACTCAGCGGGACGGATCTACCGCTGGGCCGAGGCCTCGGCGTTCGCCACCCCGTTTGTGGCAAGGCCAGAGGACCGCTCCAACGTCATTGCGACGATCGACTTCGACGACTCGGTCGATGCAGCCGCGATCGCCGGTGCGCTGCGCGCCAACGGCATTGTGGACACCGAACCGTACCGGAAACTGGGCCGTAACCAACTGCGCATCGCCACTTTCGTGGCCATCGATCCGGACGATGTCTCGGCTCTGCTGGAATGCATCGACTATGTGGTGGGCGAACTGAAAAAGTAGCACCCCGAATGCAGCGGCGCCGCAGCGTTAGTGTTCGACGGCGCCGCCCGGGTTTTGGCCCCGGGCGGCGCCGCCTGCCGGCGGCCCGCTGCCGTCGGGTCCAGCTTCCCTCCGCGTGCCGGCGGAGACGACACGGAAGTGGTTCAGCCCCCGGGCCCGGCGGTCAAACCGGAGCCGCAGCCTTTTGGCCCGGACGATCCACAACAGCCCGATCAGGGCAGCGACCAGTCCGGACGCCGCCGCGATACTCAGGGCCCAGCGCGGACCGGCAATGTTCGCCACCCAGCCCACGAACGGCGCGCCGATCGGCGTGCCGCCCATAAAGATGGCCATATAGAGCGCCATCACCCGGCCGCGCATCACCGGGTCAGTCGTGGTCTGCACATAGCCATTGGCGCTTGTCATCATCGTGATGGCGAAGAGCCCGACCGGTACCAGTGCCACCCCGAACCAGAAGTAGCTGGGGGCCAGCGCGGCGACGCCGGAGGTCACACCAAAGGCACCGGCCGCGCCGAAAATGAACCGCAGCCGGGGCTTCTTCCGGCCGGCTGACAGCAGCGCGCCAGCGACCGAGCCAATGGCCATGATGGAGTTCATCAGCCCGAAGGCGCTGGCATCCAGGCCGAATTCCGTTCCGACCATAGCCGCGATGAACAACACGAAGTTCAGTCCCAGCGTGCCCACAATAAATACCGCAACGAGCACCACCACTATGTCCGGCCGAAACCGCACATAGCGCAGCCCTTCGCGGATCCGCCCCTTGCCGGCAGCCGCGCGGGGCAGCAGGCGCAGCGTCGTGGCGGGAATCTTCCACAGGCTCAGCAGCAGCGCCACAAAGGTCAGGGTGTTGATCATAAAGACCCAGCCCGGGCCGACAGCAACCGTGAGGACACCCGCCACCGCCGGTCCGATCATCCGGGCCACATTAAAGGAAGCGCTGTTGAGGGCCACCGCGTTGGGCAGGTACTCATCGTGGACCAGTTCCGAGACGAAGGTCTGCCGCACCGGGGCGTCGAGGGCGGACACGACTCCCAGCAGAAGGGCGAACCCATAGACGTGCCATAGCTGCGCCGCACCGGAAATCACCAGGATGCCCAGCCCTGCACTTAGCAGTGCCATCGCGGACTGGGTCAGGATGAGCAGCTGTTTGCGGTGGTAACGGTCCGCCATCAGCCCGGCGACGGGAGCGAGGAAAAGCTGGGGTCCCAGCTGCAGGGCCATCGTGATGCCCATGGCGCTGGCGTCGTGCTCGGTCAGGTGGTCAAAAACGAGCCAGTCCTGGGCTGTGCGCTGCATCCAGGTCCCGACATTGGAGACGATCGCCCCGACGAACCAGATCCGGTAGTTCAGGATGTGCAGGGACTTGAAGGTGGACATCATGTCCAGCCCTCACTGCGCAGCATCCCCGATTGTTCCAACCGCTAGTGCGCCTCTGCCTCAGGATGCTCGTCCGGGCCGTCACCTGCGGCATCGTCGGAGTCATCGCCGTCAGGGTCATCGCCGTCAGGGTCGCCGGCGCCGGCCTCCGGGGCGTCCTCAAAACCGCCGGGGACCACGGCCGCGTCAGAGCTGCCGGTGTCCTCGCGGGTTGCCGCCCGTGCCGGGGAGCCAGCTTCATCCGCGGTTTGCTCATCGCCCGGGCGGACGCGCTCGGCCCACGGGATCCACTCGGGCGGCAGGATCGAGTCCGCGGAAGGCAAAAGGCCCAGTTCGTCCACCGTGACAACCTTGGACCTGGAGTTCCTGGTGAGCACGGCGTACCACTGCCAGCCGCCGTAGCCGGCAAGCTTCGATTCGAAGAGGTGTGTGACCAGGCGGTCGCCTTCGCTTTTGGCCGCCAGGTGCCGGCCGACCTGTTCGGCGGGGGCGATGCCCTCAATGGCAGCGCGGGCGGCGTCGACCGCGGCGGCCAGGAAAGCATCAGGCTTGCCGGTGCGCCACACGGGAACCCCGGCCCGCGGCTTGGTGCCTTCTTTGCTTCCGGCTTTTTTATCCCCGGCGGCTGCCGGCGGGGTCCTAGTACTATCCGGAGTCATCGCCGCGGCCTACGCGTCCAGCTCGTCGGCAACCTTACGCAGGGCGACGGCGATAGCCTTGCCCTTGTTGCCTTCCGGGTACTTGCCCGCGGAAAGTGTTCCGGACAGGTTGTCCAGAACGCTGACAAGGTCCTGCACGAGCGGAGCAAGATCTTTTGCGCTGGGCCGCTTGGCCTTGGCGATGGACGGCGTCTTGTCCAGCACGCGCAGGCCCAGGGCCTGGGCGCCCTTACGGCCGTCAGCTACCCCGAATTCAACCCGGGTGCCGGCCTTGAGCTCGGTTACGCCCTCGGGCAGCGCCGACTTCGGCAGGAAGACTTCCTGGCCGTCCTCGCCCGCGAGGAATCCGAAGCCTTTTTCCTTGTCATACCACTTGACCTTGCCGGTAGGCACGTAATCAACCTTCTTCGTTCCGCTGGTGACACGGCCGGCGGCCACCGCGTCCGCATTGATATGCGGGTTTAGGGTGTGGCTGCCCGGACCGTGCTGGTCTGTTCCCCCAAGGTTATCCTGCCGAGTCCACTTTGCTTGGTTGGGGCGCGGGACAAGCCGGGCTGTTAGCGTTAGCCCCATGACTGAACTGCGTTTTCAACGGCCGCTGCTGATCATTGCTGCGGGCGCCGCCGTGCTCTCACTCACGGCCGTCGGCGTCGTGATGGCGATGGCCGTCAGCAGTGCAGTGCCGCCGGTGTGGGTCACCGCCACTGCCCTTTACGGCCTTCCGGCTTCTTTCCTGCTGATGCTCCTGCTTGTGATCGAGTCCGTGGCAGCCCGGCGACGGTCCCGGGAACCGGACGGAAGGTAACGTTGCACTGATGTCCCTTATCCGCGCGCTTAGCAAGGAACTGCAGTCACGCAGCGACGATTCGCTGCGTGCGTTGTTCGCCGCGCGGCCGGACCTTATTTCCCCCGGCGTGCCGGACTTTGCGGCCCTCGCGGCCCGCGCCAGCGGACGCGTCAGCGTACAGCGAGCCCTGGAGCGGCTCAACCGCCCGGAAATGCAGGTCCTCGAGACGCTGCACCTGTGCACGAATACGGACACAGGTCACAGCACCACGGCGCCGATGCTGAAGAAGCTCATCTATGGCTCCACCCTGGCCGCCCTTGAAAAGATACTGCATTCACTCCAGGAACTGGCCCTCGTCCACCGCGCGGAACCGCCGCACGGCACCCCTCCGGTTGCCGGCGCGAAGCTGCGCTACTACCTGCCGGTGGGCAGCCTCAAGGACGTGATCGGAATCTACCCGGCCGGACTGGGCCGCAGCTACACCGAACTCGTGCGACTTCAGCCCGCTTTCGCACAGCGCGTGGTTCAGCTTGTCGGCGAACTCCACCGCGACGGCGCCTCCATCTCCCCCGCGGCAACCCCGATGGAAGCTGCACTTTCGCTCCAGCACTGGACGGCCACGCCGGAGTGTCTCCGGCAGATCCTGCACGCCGCCCCGGAACGCACTGCGGCGCTGCTTGCCCGCTTCGGAAACTGGGCCATGGGCGCAGTTCCGCAAGCGCAACGGCGGGCGTCAGTGCTGCACGAGGCCGCCGACGTCGGGCCGATTGACTGGCTCCTGGCCCGCGGACTGCTGGTCCCGCTGGATGCCGCGCATGTGGAGCTCCCGCACAGCGTCGGGGTCGCCCTGCGTGGCGGCTACGTCATCGAGAAATTTGCGCTCACACCCCCGCTGCCGCGGTTGGGTTCCACCTCCGCCGCGCTGCGCCGGAACGCCGCCTTGGGCGCGATCGCCGAGACCCTGCGGCTGGTGGGTGAGCTGCTCCACATCGTCCGCGAACAGCCACTGGTCACGCTGCGCAGCGGGGGCGTGGGCGTCCGGGAGCTCAAGCGGCTGGCGGATGCGCTGCGCACCGATATACACGACGCCGGCGTCCTGGCGGAGCTTTGCGCTCTGGCCGGCCTGATCCGGCTCGACGTGGATAGATCCGCCTGGGTCCAGCCGGCGCAGCTGGAGTGGTTGACCCTTCCGCGGCAAGAGCAGTGGCTCTGGCTGGTCAACGCCTGGCTCGCCAGCGAACGTGCGCCGTCCCTTGTGGGAGAGCCCGTGAATGGCCAGACGGCGGTGCCGGCCGTACACCGCGGTATGGCCGGCAGCACCGTCAACGCGCTCTCGGCCGAGGCCCAGCGCCCGGACGCCCCGGTGGTCCGGAAGAGGATCCTGGAAATCATGGCGGAACTGACCCATGAGGCCGCTGTGGCGGACGGGAACGCCCCGGTCCTGGATGCCGCGGCAGTGTTGGAGCGGGCCGACTGGGCCCAGCCGCGTATGGCACGGCGTTTTAGCTCGCTGATCCGGGGGGTGCTGGCGGAGGCCGAAATGCTGGGCCTCATCGGCTCTGGCGCACTGAGCCAGATCGGGACGGCCATCGCGGCCGAACAGCCCGAGGAGGCGCTGGGGATCCTGGGCGAACACCTGCCGGCCGCCTTGAACCACGTCCTGCTCCAGGCCGACCTCACCGCGGTGGCCCCCGGCTACCTGGCGCCGGAGCTGACTGGCAAGCTCCTCACAATGGCCGATGCCGAGGGCCAGGGGCCAGCCACGATCTACCGTTTCTCCGTCTCCTCGGTCCGGCGTGCCCTTGATTCGGGCCAGGATGCGCAGGCGCTCCTGGATTTCCTGGGCGTGCACTCGGCCACGGCGATCCCCCAACCACTGAAGTACCTGATCGAAGACACGGCCGCCCGGCACGCCAGGCTGCGGGTGGGCTCGGCTGCCAGCTTCATCCAGAGCGAGGACGAAACGGCCCTCCTGGAGCTGCTCAACGCTCCCGGTGCCGCCGGCCTGGGTTTGGTCAGGATTGCCCCCACCGTGCTGGTCTCGCACGCCGCTCCGCGGGAAACAGCGCAGCTGCTGCGGAACCTTGGGCTGTCGCCTGCGGTGGAGGAGGCGGGGCCCGGCGGAATCCGGCTGCGCCGCGCCACGGCGGCGCCCGGGATTGCGCGGCCCGTGTACAGCGCACCGCGCACCGCCCCTCCGGAGGCCGACGTCGACGCCCAGCTGGTGGTGCTTCGCCGCGAACGTCCCGCTGCGTCCACCCCCGGCGGCCCTGCTGCCGCAGCCCCCGGCAGCGAAGAAGCGACCCAGCTTGGCCTGGAGACCCTGCAGAAGGCGATCCGGCTCAAACAACGGGTGGTCATGAACGTCGTCGACGGGATGGGGAATGCGGTGCGCGAAACGGTTGTTCCGGTAGCCGTGAGCGGCGGACGGGTTCGGGTCTTCGATCCGGCACGGGAAACCGAACGTGTACTGTCCATCCACCGCATTATTGACGTCGAGGCCGCAGAGGAACTACTCCAGTGAATGACGGACCGCTGATCGTCCAGAGCGACAAAACGATCCTGCTCGAGGTGGACCACGAGCTTGCCACCGAGGCCCGCCACGCCATCGCCGCGTTCGCCGAGCTGGAACGTGCACCCGAGCACATCCACAGCTACCGGCTCACGCCGCTGGGCCTCTGGAACGCCCGCGCGGCAGGCCTGGACGCCGAAAAAGTGCTGGACACCCTGCTGAAGTACTCCCGTTTCCCGGTTCCACATTCCTTGTTGATCGACGTTGAAGAGACCATGTCGCGGTACGGCCGGCTGCGGCTGGAGAAGGACCCGCAGCACGGCCTCGTGATGCGCACCTCGGACTATCCGGTCCTGGAAGAGATCAGCCGTGCCAAGAAAATCGCCCCGCTGCTGGGCCCCAGGATCGACGGCGAGACTGTTGTGGTGCACTCCTCCCAGCGCGGGCAGCTGAAACAGCTGCTGCTCAAGATCGGCTGGCCGGCCGAGGATCTCGCAGGCTACGTCGATGGCACCCCGCACCCGATCTTGCTCAACGAAACCGGGTGGAAGCTGCGCCCGTACCAGCAGCTGGCGATGGAGAACTTCTGGGCCGGCGGCAGCGGCGTGGTCGTACTGCCGTGCGGAGCCGGCAAAACCCTCGTTGGTGCCGCTGCGATGGCCACCAGCTCCACCACAACGCTGATCCTGGTGACCAACACCGTCTCCGCCCGGCAGTGGAAGGACGAGCTGCTCAAGCGGACCTCCCTGACCGAGGAGGAGATCGGCGAGTACTCGGGCTCCGTCAAGGAAGTCCGCCCGGTCACAATCGCCACCTACCAGGTACTGACCGCCAAACGCGGCGGGCTCTACTCCCATTTGGAACTCCTGGACGGCAACGACTGGGGGCTGATCATCTACGACGAGGTCCACCTGCTGCCGGCCCCGATCTTCCGGATGACAGCGGACCTGCAGGCTCGGCGCAGGCTCGGCCTCACCGCCACCCTGATCCGCGAGGACGGCCGGGAGGGCGAAGTCTTCAGCCTGATCGGCCCTAAGCGCTATGACGCGCCGTGGAAGGATATCGAGGCCCAGGGGTACATCGCACCGGCCGACTGCGTGGAGGTTCGGATCGACCTGCCGCGGGACGAACGCGTAGCCTACGCGATGGCCGAGGAGGCGGATAAGTACCGGCTCTGCGCGACGTCCGAGTCCAAGACTGTGGTGGTGGAGCGGCTCGTAGCGGAGCATGCCGGCGAGCAGCTGCTGGTGATCGGCCAGTACATCGACCAGTTGGATGAGATCGGCGAGCGCCTGCAGGCACCGGTGATCAAGGGTGACACGTCCGTGAAGGAACGCCAGAAGCTCTTTGACGCTTTTCGGGCCGGCGAGGTGCAGACCCTTGTGGTGTCCAAGGTCGCCAATTTCTCCATCGACCTGCCGGAGGCTTCGGTGGCGATCCAGGTGTCGGGTTCCTTTGGTTCCCGGCAGGAGGAGGCCCAGCGCCTTGGCCGGCTGCTGCGTCCTAAGAAGGACGGCCGCGCCGCACGCTTCTACTCCCTCGTGGCCAGGGACACCCTGGACCAGGAGTTCGCGGCCAAGCGCCAGCGCTTCCTCGCCGAGCAGGGTTATGCCTACCGGATCATGGACGCTAAGGACGTGGGGAGCAGCTCCGCCTCCGACTGATCCGGGCACCGCCCCGTGCAGGGGCGGCGGGGCCTCGGGCTAGCGGGTGTACGTTGACCCGTCCCGTTCCAGGGCGCCGGTACGCGGGTCCCGCTGGGGACGCTGGTAGGCGAACTCGCCGCCGCTGCGGCCGCCGAAGGGGCGCCCGTGATCAGCAAATTCTTCCCGGAAGAACGCCAGACACCACTGACCCATTTGGAGGCGGGCGCCGGTGCGCAGCACCGAGGACGATCCCGGACCGAAGCTTCCGGTGACTTTGCCGTGCCGGACCAGGACGTATTCGTCCTGGTCATTGTGGACTATTTCCGCATGCACGCCGTCGAGTCCGGGAAGCTGCAGTTCGGCGGATTCGTCACTGCCGATGCGCACCCGGTCCGCAGCAAGGCTAAATACCCGGGGAACCTGGCCGTTCCAAGCCTGCGCGTCCTGCACAAAGATCAGCCGGGGCTGTCCGCCGCCGCGGGTGTAGTGGGTGGTGGTAATGCGGCGGGCAATCCTGCGCTTGACGGTCGGCAGCAGCGGGAACAGGGTCCCGGGGGGAAGCAGGGAAAACTTGCGGGCCGGCGCACGCCGGCCCCGTTTCAGGAGCGGCGCCAGCGCTCCCAGCTTTCCCAACTTGATGTGGGGTGACCTGGTGATCACACGCTGCGACGCCGGCACGTCGACGGCTCCGAGGCTGATGATTCTGCCCTCGGGCCCCTCGACAATCACCGTCAGGCCCTGCTCTGACAACGTTTTGGCCAGAGGCCTGATGTCGCCGAGCGTAGGCATCCGTTGCGACAGGAGGGCATCCATACGGTCAAGGGCGACGACGACTTCGCTGCCGGCCGCCGTCACCGATCCGCGAGCCTGTTCCCCGGTTGCCTCCTGCAGGGAAAAGTCCAGATTGATGTCGGCCCGGAAGCGCGGGGCCATGGTCAGCCCCTGTTCTCGTCGGAACCCAAGGCGTCCTTATCGCTGGTGGTCACTCGAAGGCTTCCGTTCAGCTTCCAGGTGGCGCGCGGCGCGTCCGGGCCGATGTCGCGGGGAACTTCGACGGTCATATCAATGAAGTTGTAGTTGATGGCAGCGCCTTTGCCGGTCAGATACGACCACATCTCCTCGGCAAGATCCGCCCAGTCGCGGATACTCCGGTCCGCAGGTCCGGCGCTGTCCACTGGGTTGCTCTCAGTCGTCACTTTGTGTCCTCTTCATTGAGTACCGCCCAAGCCGCCGCGGCAGAGTGTTTTCGATAGGGTCACTCTACTGGCGGTGCGCGTGCAGGGGAATGGTATTGCCCTGCAGCCTGCCCCTCCGACGGTGTCCGCGCCTGCCGCCGCCGGCCCCCACACACACTCAACACACATCCATCGTTCAGAAAACTCCCAGATTCTGGGAGGATCATGGGAACTATGAAAAAGAACGGTCCCGAAGCCAAGCTGCTCGTCGTCGATGATGAACCAAACATCCGCGAGCTGCTCTCTACCTCGCTGCGCTTTGCCGGCTTTGAAGTCGTCTCGGCGTCCAACGGCCGCGAGGCCCTGGCTGCCGCGGAACTCCATGCCCCGGACCTGGCGGTCCTGGACGTGATGCTGCCCGATATGGACGGTTTCACCGTCACCAGGCGGCTGCGCGCGGCGGGAAAGCACTTTCCCGTCCTTTTTTTGACCGCCAAGGACGACACCGAAGACAAGGTCATGGGTCTGACGGTGGGCGGCGACGACTATGTCACCAAACCGTTCAGCCTCGACGAGGTCGTGGCACGGATCCGTGCTGTTCTTCGCCGCACGCAGCCCCTGCAGGATGACGATGCGGTGATCTGCGTCGACGACCTGGAGCTCGACGACGACGCCCACGAAGTCCGCCGCGGCGGGACGGTGATCGAGTTGTCCCCCACCGAATTCAAGCTCCTGCGGTACCTCATGCTGAACCCCAACCGGGTGCTGTCCAAGGCCCAGATCCTGGACCACGTTTGGGAATACGACTTCAACGGAGACGCCTCGATCGTTGAGTCTTACATCTCCTACCTGCGCCGCAAGGTGGACATCGATCCCGACGCGCCGGCCCTCATCCAGACCAAACGGGGTGTGGGCTACGTGCTGCGGACGGCCGAGAAGCGCTGACCTTGTTGCTCCACCGTTGGAAGTCGGCATCGCTGAGGTCACAGCTGGTCGCCATCATGACCGCCCTGATGCTGGTGGCCCTCACTGCCACCGGCGCAGGAACCCTGACCCTGCTGCACAGCTACCTCCAGGGGCAGGTCGACGACAAGCTCCGGGCCGCCGTCGCCTCGGTCCGGCAGCAACAGTCCTTTAGCCAGCTGCAGGACCAGAACCAGAACATCCCTACCGACTACTCGCTGATGCTGTTCGCGCCGGGACAAAAGCCTGTGCCGTTCGGCGGAGACAAGGAAATACACCCGGAAATCACCGGTATCAGCCCCGCGGATGTTGTCGGTCTCCAGCAGGTCCCGTTCCAGGTCCGCGGAACGGACGGGCACAACTGGCGGGTGGTCGCCCTCAACGTCGTCGACAGCAACGAGCGAACCTCCGTCGTTGTCATCGGACTGCCCTTGTGGCCGGTCGATTCCGTGATGGAACACGCGGTGCTGGTGGTCGTCGGCGTCGGGCTGCTGACCCTTGTCCTGGCCTTTTTCATCGCCACGTGGAGCATCTCCCGGTCCTTCCGGCCGCTGGCCCGGGTCGAAAAAACGGCTGCAGCCATTGCGGCCGGCGATCTCTCCCGGCGTGTCGACGTCGACACACCCCACACTGAGGTGGGCCGGCTGGGCACCTCCCTTAACGCCATGCTCGCCCACATTGAAACTGCCTTCGCCGCCCGGATGGCCTCGGAAGCGAAGATGCGCCGCTTCGCCGCCGACGCCTCCCATGAACTGCGCACCCCCCTCGTGACGATCCGCGGATTCTCGGAGCTGTACCGGCAAGGCGCCCTCGCCACCCCTGCGGACGTGGCGACTGCCATGGGCCGAATCGAAAGCGAAGCCAAGCGGATGGGGACCATGGTGGAGGACCTGCTGCTGCTCGCCAGGATCGACGAGCAGCGCCCGTTGCAGCAGAAGCCCGCCGATCTGCTGCTGATTGCCAATGACGCCGTTGTTGACACCCAGGCGAGCGACCGCGGACGCACCATCTCACTGGCCGGGCTGGAGGGCCGTCCGCCGGCACCGGCGCCGGTCATTGGTGACGAGGCGAAATTGCGGCAGGTCGTGGGGAACCTGGTGGGCAACGCCCTGCGCTACACGCCGGAGGGAACGCCGATCGAACTTGCCGTCGGCGTACGGACCGCCGCGGACGGCAGCCGGCAGTCCGTGATCGAGGTCCGCGACCACGGCCCGGGGGTTCCCGACGAGGAAGCCGCGAGGATCTTTGAGCGGTTTTACCGGGCGGACACTTCCCGAACGCGGGAGACCGGCGGCAGCGGCCTGGGACTGGCTATTGTCGCGGCCATTGTCGGCTCGCATGCCGGCACGGTCAGGGCCGCGAAGACCGATGGCGGCGGGGCAACCCTGGTGGTCAACCTGCCGTACCTGGACGGGGTGGCGGCGGACGACGGTTCGGCCGACAGCACGGTCGCCGGTGAAACGGCCTCCTCCGGTGGCGGTTCCGGGAAGTAGGCTTTTCGCGATCGTTGCGGCCTTATCCACATAAGCGGGCCACCCGCTTCCGGGGACCTGGTGGATTTCCTAGGCTCGGGGTGACCGGATATCCCGGAGCATCCCCTGCAGAGAGGTCATCCCATGAGCATTATCTCCGTCGATACTGAACTCCTCGAGCTCAAGTCGGCAACCGTCAAAGCCACGGTCGACCGGATCAGCGCCGACGTGCAGGCAATGAAAAGCGGGCTCGATGAGCTGCAGGCCACGTGGCGCGGCGCGGCGGCCACCAACTTCCAGGCCTTGGTGTCCGAGTGGACCCTGACCCAGGGAAAAGTGGAGGCGTCGCTGGCCTCCATCAACCTGGCACTGAACTCCGCCGCAGCGAGCTACGCCCAAGCCGAGCTGAACAACACCCAACGTTTCAGTTGACCGGCAGTGCCCGTCAGAGCGGGATTCAGCCCCCCGGCGCGGGTTCAGGCTTCGGGAGTGCCCTGGTGGAAGCGAAGACGCCATTGCGCCCCGTCCTGGACCCACAGGGAGCTGCGCAGGGCTGCTGCGGCCCGGGTGTGGCTGCGGTACGTCAGGAGGACTGAGTGCTCTCCCACCCGGTCTGCTCCCAGTACCTCCATCTCGACGGCGCCATCGGGGCGCTCTTGGAGGGACATCATCACGGCGTCCCGCGTCCAGATCCGGCCCGAGCTGCCAATCTCGGTGTAGTCCGGGTGCAGCAGCACTCCCGTGCGTCCGACGTCGGCGCGTGTGTCCGGGCGGAGCAACTCGCGTTCGAGTGCCTCGACGATCGCTTCCGGGCTCGCGTCAATGCCGGGTGCGGGCATTGCGTCCCCGTCGAGCTCGCTGAAGAGGTCCGGTTCGTCAAAAACGGACGCTTCAGCGAGAACGCGCTGCTGGCGGGCCGTCGCCGCTTGCGGCACCGCCCGCCCGGATGTGGGCGGCGCAGCGGCTGCGGTGTTCTCGGAGCCGAACCCGGGCCCCTGACGGACTGCAACACCCTGCTGGTAGGCCGTCGCAGCGGCCCGGGCCCGGTCATCCGCCGCCTCGTTAAGATCATGCCCGGCGTGGCCGCGCACCCATTCGAAGGTGTACTTGCGGCCCACCAGGGCCTGGTCGATTTCCTTGAGCAACTCCACATTCATCACCGGCTTGCCGTCGGCTTTGCGCCAGCCCTTGCGCTTCCATCCTGGCATCCACTTGGTGACGGAATTGATGACGTACTGGCTGTCGCAGAGGATGTGCAGGTCCTCGCCGGACAGGTGCGCGGTCGAGCGCACCAGGTCCAGCACTGCCATAAGCTCGCCCATGTTGTTGGTGCCGTGCGGCCATCCCCCGGCCCGCCAGCAGTCATCGTCCACGTACCAGGCCCACCCGGCCGGGCCGGGATTTCCTAAAGCCGAACCGTCGGCTGCCGCTGTAATTGTCACTGCACCATCCTGCCAGACCCGCACCGCCGTCGGCGCCCCCGCCGGGGTGGTTGGCACTCACGCCGACGGCGGCCCCGCCCGAAGGAGGGACCGCCGTCGTTATACGCACATTTCAGGGCCGAGGTTCCGGCCCCGGCAGCCGGTTGGTTAGAAACCGCCCATGCCGCCCATGCCGCCCATGTCGTCGCCGCCACCCATGGCCGGAGCGTTCTTCTCCGGCTTGTCGGCCACAACGGCCTCGGTGGTGAGGAACAGGCCGGCAATGGATGCCGCGTTCTGCAGTGCAGAGCGGGTGACCTTGACCGGGTCGTTGATGCCGGCAGCCAGCAGGTCGACGTATTCGCCGGTTGCAGCGTTCAGGCCGTGGCCTGCGGGCAGGCCGCGGACCTTGTCGACCACAACGCCGGGCTCGAGGCCGGCGTTGAAGGCGATCTGCTTCAGCGGAGCGTCGATGGCAACGCGGACGATGTTCGCGCCCGTTGCTTCATCACCCGTGAGGTTCAGGTTGGCGAAAGCCTTGAGGCCAGCCTGGATCAGGGCAACACCACCGCCGGCGACGATGCCCTCTTCAACAGCAGCCTTCGCGTTGCGGACAGCGTCCTCGATGCGGTGCTTGCGTTCCTTGAGCTCGACCTCGGTTGCGGCACCGGCCTTGATGACTGCAACGCCGCCGGCCAGCTTGGCCAGGCGTTCCTGCAGCTTCTCGCGGTCGTAGTCCGAATCGGAGTTCTCGATCTCGGAACGGATCTGGGAGACGCGGCCGGCGATCTGGTCGGCGTCGCCTGCCCCCTCGACGATGGTGGTCTCGTCCTTGGTCACAGTGACCTTGCGGGCGCGGCCCAGGAGTTCGAGTCCGGCGGTCTCAAGCTTGAGGCCGACTTCCTCGGAGATGACCTGGCCGCCGGTGAGGATGGCGATGTCGGCGAGCTGCGCCTTGCGGCGGTCACCGAAGCCCGGAGCCTTGACGGCAACGGACTTGAAGGTGCCACGGATCTTGTTGACGATCAGGGTGGCCAGGGCCTCGCCCTCGATGTCTTCGGCAATGATCAGCAGCGGCTTGGAGGACTGCATGACCTTTTCGAGGACAGCAACCAGTTCCTTGACGTTGGAGATCTTGGAGTTGACGATCAGGATGTAGGGATCCTCGAGGACCGTTTCCTGGCGCTCAGCGTCGGTGACGAAGTAAGCGGAGATGTAGCCCTTATCAAAGCGCATGCCTTCGGTGAGCTCCAGCTCCAGGCCGAAGGTGTTCGACTCCTCGACGGTGATGACGCCTTCCTTGCCGACCTTATCCAGGGCCTCGGCAATCAGGGCGCCAATCTCGTTGTCACCGGCAGAGATGGACGCGGTGGCGGCAATCTCTTCCTTGGTTTCGATTTCCTTGGCGGAGGCCAGGAGCTCGCGGGTGACGGCTTCAACAGCCTTTTCGATGCCGCGCTTGAGGGACAGGGGGTCAGCTCCGGCCGCGACGTTGCGCAGGCCTTCCTTGACCAGGGCCTGAGCCAACACGGTAGCGGTGGTGGTTCCGTCGCCAGCGACGTCATCCGTCTTCTTGGCAACTTCCTTGACCAGCTCGGCGCCGATCTTTTCGTAAGGATCGTCCAGCTCGATCTCCTTGGCGATGGAAACACCATCGTTGGTGATCGTGGGGGCGCCCCACTTCTTTTCGAGGACGACGTTGCGTCCACGCGGGCCGAGGGTGACCTTGACGGCGTCGGCGAGGATGTTCAGGCCCCGCTCAAGACCGCGGCGTGCCTCTTCATCAAATGCAATGATCTTGGCCATAACGGCAGTAGTCCTTTCGGGACAGTCGTTAAGAATGAACCTATGCTGCGGTGCCCGCGACGGACGATCCTTGCCCGGCGGCCTCTGTATGCCGCCAGGCCAGGGATCTCACCCCAACCAGGTATTTCTCTCGCTCCCGGCTCGGCCGCCTCAACTCCGCAGCCGGTCGAACCGGGCGTCGTTTTAGCAGTCAATGCGCAGGAGTGCTAACTCAATAATTAGCACTCCCCCGGGGAGAGTGCAAGCAGTAGGCGCGCCGAAAAGCTGCTGTCGGCCAACTGGCACCGTTCCGGAACGACGCAATACGCTACGGGCGATCACTTCCCGCTGCTGCCCGCCGTTTCGCTGCCGCTCATGGTTGCCGTGTTGTCCGGTCCGTAGGTGTAGAGAACGTAGTTTGCGGAGCTGACGTCACCGTGGGCATCGAAAGTGACCCGCCCGGATTGGCCGTCGTAGTCGGGACGCTTGCCGGCCCGCAGAGTGTCGAGGCATTCCTGGTAGCTCTTGCACACCTCGGCCGCGCCCGAAGGCCCGGTGCCGCCGGACGTCTCGGCGCTGCCGCCTGAGACCGCCACGAGACCGGCGGCGATGGAGGTGCCGGCGTCATCCTGCGCCGCTGCGGCGGCGATGGCGGCGAGGTTCACGGCGTCGTACGCCTCCGCGGCAAACGCCATGTCCTTCAACCCGGGATCCACGGAGACCAGCTCGCCCTGGAATTTTGCGGAGGCGAAAGTTCCCGGCAGGATCCCGCGGGCACCGTCGAGGGCGCTGGAGCCGAGTCCTGAACCGTACTGGTTGACCGCCCCGTCGGCGAGGATGAGCTTCTTTCCGGCAACTCCGGCGTTGTTCAGCTCGGCGATGGCGCCTTGGGCGGCTGCGCGGGAAATCAGCACGACGGCATCTGGAGCCGCGGCCTTGACGGCAGCCGCCGCCTGCTGCGCCTGTCCCGGGGCGAACCCGACGACGGCGGCGGTCCCGAGGCCGGACGCCTTGGCCGCGGCTGCCACAGCGTTGGATACATCCTTTCCGTAGCTGCCTTCTTCGTACACCACGCCGATGGTTGCGGCGCCACCGTCCTTGGCGAGCTTAACGAGGACGGGCGCCTGTGCGATGTCGGCCGCCGAAGTCCGGAAATAGAAGCCCTTACTTGGATAACTGCTGAGGCCGCTGGCGGAATTTGCTGGTGAAATCACGGCAATCCTGGCAGCGGACAGGACATCGATGGCGGCCGGCGCCCTGCTGGAATCCGTTGGACCGATAACCACGTCGGCTTTGGCGGCAACCAGCGCCTTGGCCTGCGCTGCCGTGTCAACACTGATTGTTGCCGGCAGCAGTTCCACCGGTTTGCCCTTGTGCCCGCCGGCGGCATTGATCTCCCTGACGGCCAGTTGCGCCGCCGCCAGTTGGGGGGCGTTAAGGAAATTCTGCGCCCCAGTATTGTCCAGGATCAACCCGATGCGCAGGGTGCCGTCACCGCTCGCTTCTGCCGGCTCAACGCGGGCGCCCCCGGCCGGGCCCAGGCAGGCGGTGGTGGTCAACGCGGCCACAGCAGCCACCACGGCCGCTCGTCCCAGCCGCAGCGGGGCCATCCGGCGGGCGACAGTGCCGGCGTCGGTCCGTCGAGCGGACACATCGTGGCCTGGGCCGCTGGACGCCTGCGGTGCGGTGTCCGTCACGGGGCGGGCCTGACGCTTTCGGCCTGCGGGCCCTTCTCGCCCTCGCCGACTTCGAGCTCCACACGCTGGCCCTCCGCCAGGGAACGCTGGCCGTCCCCCGCAAGGGCAGACCAGTGCACAAAGACGTCTGCGCCGGAGCTGTCTACGGTGATAAAGCCGTAGCCCTTGTCGGCGTTAAACCACTTGACGGTTCCCAATGCCATGGTGTCCACACTTTCAGTTGCCCAGCGGGCGCCCCAGCATCCGCCGGGCCGCGGAGTGCTAAAAACTAAGTCCGCAAGTACTGTACCCGCAGCTTTATGCTGCCGCGCAGCCCTGGGGCGCCACTGCCGGTCAATAGTTATTTAGGCGTAACCGGAACAGCTAGCTAAGGCGCAAGCGGACCGGGTTACGCGAATCCGGGCGCCAGGACAACAACGAGTGGCAGCTGGAATTCGGCGGAATCCACCACGCTTGGGATGCCCAGGAGTTGGCCAAGGGCCTCGGCATTGTCCTTCTGCCCGACCCCGTTGTAGAAGACCACCGAGCGCTGCTGCGGCAATCCGCCCCAGTTTCCGAGCGCGCCGACAGTCCAGCCGGCGGTGGTAACGGTTCCGCCCACCCGGTTCGCCAGCCCTGCCGTGGCGGTGCCGTTGAAGATGGCCACGGGCTGGGTCTTGTCGATGGCTGCGGCCGAGGTGGTGGCTGCGGGAGTCGCAGCCGGCGACTCGCTGGCCGGCGGGCTGGACGGGCTGGAAGGGGCTTCGCTGGAGGTCGCAGGGGCGGCAGATGCAGCGGCGCTGCTGCCGCTCTGCCCGGCCGCTGCCTGCGTGCTGTCGGCAGCGGAGGAGAAGCCGATCTTCGGCAGAAAAATGAACGCGACGAGGCCAATGGCCAAGGCCGCGGCACCGGCGCCCAGGATCGGGCCCAGGCGGCGGCGGTGGCGTGATTCGGCGACCGTCCGATGGACACCTTGGCGTGCGGAGGTCTCCGGGACCCGATCGAATTCATCCCGAGCGTATTTGGTCATGGTAAAACAATGTCCTTGCTGATTTCTGACGAACCGGCCGCGCTTGCTGGCGCGCAGCAATGTGCGCATCCGGCTGTGCTTTACGCGTCTGAGCCCAAGCGGCGGGCAGTGCGCGCACGTTGGCGTGACGTACGTAGTCTACGCAGTCTCTTTACCAACATCGGATCATGGGCCAGTGCATCCTCGGTGTCGATAAGGGCATTGAGGATCTGGTAATAGTGCGTGGCGGACAGATCGAAGAGTTCGCGGATGGCTTGTTCTTTGGCGCCGGCGTATTTCCACCACTGCCGTTCCAACGCCAGCATTTGCTGGTCCCGGCTGCTCAGTGGCGACTCCGGGTTGATCCCGGCGACAGGAGATTCCGCCGTCGAAAGGTGCTCTTGTGCTTGTTCGGCCACGACACGCTCCCTGGCTGGATCCGATGAAAAGTCTCCCCCCATGCTACGGGCGAATAACACCCTTGTCATTTGCCGGCCTGCAAGAATGGGCTCTGTGCATGACTCCGACTTCCCTGCCTCCGATGCCCTTTTCGAGCTGGAGCCCCCAGCGGGCCAGGCCGCGGGTTTCAGTGAGTTGGCCCGCCTGCCCCTGGATGAGCTCGTCGCCGACGACTGGGCTGAGGCACTGGCCCCGGTCGAGGGACAATTGCGGGACGTCCTGGCCTACCTGGGCCGGGAGTTTTCCGCCGGCCACAACGTCTTGCCGGCGCCGTCGAAGGTGCTGCGGGCCTTCCGGCAGCCTCTGGCGGACGTCCGGGTGTTGATTCTGGGCCAGGACCCGTATCCGACGCCGGGCCATGCCGTTGGGCTGTCCTTCGCCGTCGACGGCGCCACTCGGCCCATCCCCCGCAGTCTGGCCAACATCTACAAGGAGCTTCACGCCGATCTGGGGCTGCCTGCGCGGATCCACGGTGACCTCGGCCCTTGGTCCGATCAGGGGGTGCTGCTGCTCAACAGGGTCCTCAGCGTCCGGGCCGGGGCGGCTGGCTCGCACCGGAACAAGGGTTGGGAAGCCATTACAGCGGCGGCAATCACCGCCGTAGCCAAGCGCACAACAGCCGGCGGCGCACCCGCCCCGCTGGTGGCAATCCTCTGGGGCAGGCACGCCGAGGCTGTCCGCCCGCTGCTGTCTTCCACGCCCGTGATCGCCAGCGCCCACCCGAGTCCGCTCTCCGCGTCACGGGGATTCTTCGGCTCCCGGCCCTTTAGCCGCGCCAACACGCTGCTCCGCGAACAAGGCGGCGCAACTGTGGAATGGGAACTGCCTCCGCTGCCCGAGCCGGCTCCCTAGCCAGGGTTCCGCCAGCGGCTTTGGCTAGGCTTAGCCCCATGACCTCAGTCCCCGCCGCCACCTCGGCCACCCGGAAATCCCGTCCGCAGACCAACCTCAGCGTCCTGCGCCGTGAAGAGCTCTCCCCCCACATGGTGCGGATCATTGCCGGCGGGCCCGGATTTGCCGGCTACGAGAACAACTCCTATGCGGACCGCTACGTCAAGATCGTGTTTCCGCAGCCCGGCATCGATTACCCGCAACCGCTTGACCTGTGGGAGGTCCGGGCGACGATGCCGCGCGATCAGTGGCCGCACACCAGGACCTACACGGTCCGCTGGGTCGACTCGGCGGCCGGGGAACTCGCCATCGACTTCGTGATCCACGGTGACGAAGGCCTCGCCGGTCCGTGGGCGGCATCCGCCCGGCCCGGTGACGCCCTGATATTCACCGGACCGGGCGGCGGCTACAACCCGGACCCGGCCGCGGACTGGTTCCTGTTCGCCGGCGACGAATCCGCATTGCCGGCCATCGGGTCCTCGATCGAATCGTTGCCGGCCGATGCCCGCGGCCTGGCCTTCCTGGAGGTGGACAGCGACGCCGACATTCAGGACATTAGGGCGCCCGCCGGTCTGGAGCTGCGCTGGCTGCTGCGCAGCAGCGTGCCGGCCGGGGCCAGCGAACTACTGCCTGCCGCGATCCGTGCTGCGAGCTGGCCAGCCGGCAGGGTCCAGGTCTTTGCGCATGGAGAACGCGGCGCCATGAAGAGCCTGCGGGACGTGTTCTACGCCGAGCGCGGGCTGGAGCGTTCCCAGGTTTCGCTGTCCGGCTACTGGGCGAAAGGCAGGGTGGAGGACGACTTCCAGGCCGAGAAGAAGCTCCCCATCGGTAAGATCTAGCGGCGCAGGCTCTAACGGCGCCGCGCCCGGCGTCGTTCGTTGCTCGCCAGGCTGCGGGTCAGCGGACGGGCCAGCGTGTCGCCGAGTACGATGCCGGCCGCCACCCCAAAAACGATGGCCCCGGCATTAAGCATGCCCCCGGCACCCAGCAGGATCTCCGACGTCTCAATCGTTAATACATACATGGACCGGAATATGGTGAGGCCGGGCAGGAGAATCAGTGCGGCCGGCACCGCCACCACCAACTGCGGGGCGCCCATCCGCAGTGCCACCACCCGGGCCAGCAGTCCGATAACAACCGCCGCCAGTGCGGGCGAAAAGCGCGGTCCGATGCCTAATGCCTCTCCGCCGTTAAGGATCAGGTACCCCACAACGCCGACGGCCGCCGTCGGCAGCAGCAGGCTCGGGCTGGTCTGTTCGGTGATGCCGATCATCAGCACCGCGATGGCGATCAGAATGACCACTACCCACAGCTCATACGCCGGCGGGAATGTTTTGGTGACGTCGATGGATTCCATCCCCGTCCTGTCCCCCACCACAAAGCCCACAGCGAGGCCCGCTACCAGCGCCCCGAAGGTCAGCACTGTGGAGAGGAAACGGCCGGCGGCCGTGACCGGGAAGCCATTGATCGCGTCCTGCACCGAGGAGACCAGCCGTCCGGTCGGCAAAAGCAGCAGGATGCCGCCCACCACCACAATCTCGGGGGCGATCTGGATTCCCGCCAAGCCGCCGAAGCGCCCCAGGAGCAGGGCCATAAAGGTGACCAGGAACGAACACGCCGCCGTGATAAAGAAATCCGGCGTCCGCCAGCGGCTCAGCTGCCGGGCCAGCAAACTGACCATCAGGTTGGAGGCAAAGGCCACCACTGAGCCGCCGATTCCGCCGCCAAGGACCCCGACGAAAACGGCCGCGAAGACCCCGAACGCCACCGTGACCATCCAGCGGGGGAAAGGTTTGGCGCTGCGGGTGATTTCTTCCAGCCGCCGCACGGCCTCGTCACGGCCCACACCGCCGGCCACGAGTTCGGTGACTAGCTGGTGCACCTGGGAGAGCCCGGCGTAGTTGTTCGTCCAGGACCGCACCACACGCAGCAACGTAATCGGAGTCTGTTCCTTGGGCGCATAGTTGATGGCCACGGACTGGTTGGTGATGTCCACTTCGATGTTTTTGAGGCCCAGCGCAGCTGTGACGGCGATAATGCTGGTTTCAACTTCGAGGGCGCCGGCACCGTACCGGAACATCGATTCGGCCAGGTGCAGCGCGAAGTCGATGGTCTTGCGGGCCGACGCGTCCACCCCGCCCACCTGAATCATCGGGTTGGCGTAGGGGCTGCCGGCGAGGCGGTCCACGATGCTCATGGGAGCGGTCGGCGGGTTCTCCCCCTGGACAAGTCTGCGCAGCATCCGCTTGGCCGCGGCATTCTGGCGCACTTGCGTGGGCGAGAGCGGCTCGGTCCTGGGCAATCCGTCGGTGTGCGGCCGACGGCGGCCGGCGGGTTCCTGGGTCATTCCGGCGTCCTCAAATTTTCCGTGACAGCCGTTTTAGTAGAACTGCTGGCCCGTGCGGCGGGTGTAGAGCTGGCGGGCGACGCGTTCCCCCGCGGCCATCCAGGCCTTGTATTTCAACGGACTGAGGACCTGGTCGTAGCAGCCAACGAAGTCGGTCACCGTTTTGCTGAAGCTGGTTTTGAACAGGCCCAGGCCGTGGAACGGGTTGGACGTGTCCTTCAGCTGATCGCTGGGGGGTGTGCCGCAGAAATCGTATTCGGTGCAGCCGAGCTCCCTGAGCTGCTGGATGGCAGTCCACTGCACCAGGTGGGAGTCACCGTACTGGTTTCGCTTCTGCAGCGAGCCGCCGTCTTTGTAGGTGCCCTTGCGCCCGTAGTTGACCACAAAGGCGCCCACCGACGGGACACCGTTCTCATAGACAAACATCAGCCGCCCCTGGCCACGGTTGATGAAGTTGGTCCAGAACTGGCGGTAATACCCGTATTCGCGGACCCGGACCTGGGACTTGGCTTCCACGGTGTTTGTCATCAGCGCGTACATGGCGCGGAAGTTCTCCTCGGTGGGGTCCACTCTGAGGACTTCCACGTCCTCGCGGATGGCGCGCCGGACGGCGTTGCGGCCCCGGGAGTGCAGGTTCCGCAGCAGCTGGTTCTCCTCTGGGGAGATATCCAGCAGCGCCGTCGAGTCGTTGGGCTGCAGGTTGTGGCTCTTGCGGAGCCCGGCGCCTTCGATAATCCGACGGGCTTCGTCGGAGCGGACGATGTCCGGCTCGATTTTGATGGCAAAGACCCCCAGCCGGGCACGTTGTACGAACTCGGCGTTGGCTGCGGTGATGCCGGGGATGTCTTCGACGGAGGCGACATCTGGGCCCTTGATCAGGTACCAGAGCTTGCCGAGCAACGGGACGGACTTCTCCAGGATGAGGTTGTAGCTGGAGTAGTCAGCGCTCTCGTAGACCAGGTGCCGGGGTTTCCAGCCGAAATTTTGCTTAACCTCAGCGAAGGCCTCCGATTGCAGGAGATTGCCGCCCTTGGGGTTCGCAGTGACGTGGGTATCCCAGTTGGCGATCTCTTCGGCAGAGGCAAAGCGGGCGGTGAATTCACGCAAGGGTGCAACATCCAATCATTGCGGTTCGAGCATCGGCGGCATGCGGGCATGCACGTTCAAGTCTATCCGTCCGGGTCAATGCTCCTGCCCGGAACCAAGCCGCTAGGCTGGATGTATGGCGTCAGTTGAGCAACCCCTAAGATCGGAATCCGAGCACCGGGAACTTGCCGCCGGTACGCGCCGGCCGGCAGTCCAATTTCCCGGACTATTGGTCTTTTTGGCTGCCTCGGCTGTCGTTGCCGGCCTCGGCGGACTGGCCACCGCGAACAATGTTAACGGCTGGTACGCCGCCGCGGTCAAAGCCCCCTGGTCTCCGCCGAACTGGGTGTTCGGACCGGTCTGGACAACCCTGTACGTCGCGATGGCCGTGGCCGCCTGGCTGGTCTGGCGCCGCCGGGCGGAGGGCACCAGCGCAGCCCTCGCCGCCTACACCACGCAGCTAGTGTTGAACCTGTTGTGGACTCCGGTCTTCTTTGGCCTGTACCCGGCACTTGGCACACTGGCCCTGTGGATCGCTTTCGGCATCATCGTCGCGCTGTCGGCCGCCGTGGTGGTCACCGTACTCCACTTTGGGCCGATCAGCCGCACGGCAGGACTGCTGATGCTGCCCTACTTCGCCTGGATAATCTTCGCTTCGTCGTTGAATCTCTGGGCGGTGCTGAACAACTAGCTCAGCACTCGACAACGTTCACGGCCAGGCCGCCCATGGCTGTCTCTTTGTATTTGGAGCTCATGTCCTTGCCGGTCTCGCGCATGGTCACGATGACCTCGTCGAGGGACACCCGGTGCGTGCCGTCGCCCCAAAGCGCCATCTTGGCGGCGTTGATGGCCTTCGCCGCGGCGATCGCGTTGCGTTCGATGCACGGTATCTGCACAAGCCCGCCGATGGGGTCGCAGGTCAGGCCGAGGTTGTGTTCCATCGCGATTTCCGCGGCGTTCTCCACCTGTTGCGGCGTACCGCCCATCACTTCGGCCAGACCGGCCGCAGCCATCGAGGATGCCGATCCCACCTCGCCCTGACAGCCGACCTCGGCGCCGGAGATCGAAGCCTGTTCTTTGTACAGGACACCGATCGCCGCTGCCGTCAGCAGGAACTTGACCACAACGTCGTCGCGGTCGGCCTCGGTGGCTTTGTCCATGCCCGGGGCAAAGTGCAACGCGTAGTACAGGACAGCAGGGATGATGCCGGCGGCGCCGTTGGTGGGGGCGGTGACCACGCGGCCGCCGGAGGCATTTTCCTCGTTCACCGCCAGGGCAATCAGGTTGACCCATTCCTGCCAGTACTTCGGGTCCCGGAAGTCGGGGTCCTGATCCCGGGTTTCTTTCATCAGCCGTTCGTGCCAGTCGGGCGCACGACGGCGGACCTTCAGGCCGCCGGGGAGCAGTCCTTCGCGCTTGAGGCTGACCTGAACGCAGCTGGTCATCACCGAGTAGATGTGCAGAAGGCCTTCCCGGATCTCCGCTTCGGTGCGGGAGGCACGCTCGTTGACGAACATAATCTCGCCGATCGACAGGCCCTTGGACTGGCAGCGGCCCAGCAGCTCCGCTGCCGTTCGGAACGGCAGGGGAAGTTCCTTCTTGGACTCGGCGAGCTCGATCAGGGCGGCGTCCTCCTCGCCTTCGCGGACGATGAAACCGCCGCCCACGGAGAAGAACGTGGCGCTGTGCAGCACGGCGCCGTCGGCGTCCGAAACCGTGAAGGTCATGCCGTTGGTGTGCCGGGGCAGGATGGTGAGCGGGCGCAGGATCATGTCCTTCACCCCGTAGGGCAGGGCCACACCGGTTCCTTCGCCGGCCAGCTGCAGGGTGCCGGTCTCCGCGATCGTGGCCAGCCGCCCCTCCACTTCCTCGGGGAGGATCAGTTCAGGGTGGTAGCCCTCGAGGCCGAGCAGGATCGCCGTCATGGTCCCGTGGCCGTGGCCTGTGGCCGCGAGGGAGCCGTAAAGGTCCACCCGCAGCGACGCCACCCGGCCCAGATCCCGCGAGGTCTTGAGCTCCTCGGCAAACACCGCAGCAGCCCGCATCGGCCCCACCGTGTGCGAACTGGACGGGCCTATTCCTATCGAGAAGAGGTCAAAGACGCCAACAGCCATTACTGAATCCTAACTAGACACTGCGTTCGGGCGGGGGTCTGGGGTTGGTGGTTGGGCGGGGCTCCTCCGCGTGCTCGGTCGACGCCGCCCGCTGAGCGGACGTCGCACTCCCTTAGACGCACGCTTCCGGACCCCACCCAACCACCGTTCGCGACTCACCAAAGCGGCGGCGAGCAAGACCCCGAGGGGCCGGCCCCGGAGCCCTTAACCGAGGTTAGCAACCGCCGGGTAGAGCGGGTGGGCGGCGGCCAGGGCCTCCACCCGGGAGCGCAGTCCGGACAGGTCCGCGCCGGCGTCGGCGATCAGCGCCTCAGCGATGATATCCGCAACCTCGGCAAAGGCAGCCTCGCCGAAGCCGCGGGTTGCCAGCGCCGGGGTGCCGATCCGCAGTCCGGAGGTGACCATCGGCGGCCGGGGGTCAAACGGGACGGCGTTGCGGTTGACAGTGATGTCGATGTCCGCGAGCCGGTCCTCGGCTTCCTGCCCGTTAAGCTCGCAGTCGCGCAGGTCCACGAGGACCAGGTGCACGTCGGTGCCGCCGGAAATCACGTTGATTCCCTTGGCAGTGACGTCCGGCTGGATCAGGCGCTCGGCGAGGATCCGCGCGCCGGCCAGGACACGTTCCTGGCGCTCCTTGAATTCAGGCGAGGCTGCAATCTTGAAGGCCACGGCCTTGCCGGCGATGACGTGCTCCAGCGGGCCGCCCTGCTGTCCGGGGAACACGGCCGAGTTGATCTTCTTGGCGATGTCGGCGTCGTTGGTCAGGATGATGCCGCCGCGCGGACCGGCGAGGGTCTTGTGCGTGGTGGAGGTGGTCACGTGCGCGTGAGGCACCGGTGACGGGTGCAGCCCGGCGGCAACCAGCCCGGCGAAGTGGGCCATGTCCACCATGAGGTAGGCGCCCACCGAGTCGGCGATCCGGCGGAACTCGGCAAAGTCGAGCTGGCGGGCGTACGCGGACCAGCCGGCGACGATGAGCTGCGGCTTGTGCTCCTGGGCCAGGCGTTCGACCTCGGCCATGTCGATCCGGTGGTCGTCCACGCGGACCTGGTAGGGGATCACGTTGTACAAACGACCGGAGAAGTTGATCTTCATGCCATGGGTCAGGTGGCCGCCGTGCGCCAGGTTCAGGCCCATGATCGTGTCGCCCGGACGGATCAAGGCGTGCATGACCGATGCGTTGGCCTGCGCGCCGGAGTGCGGCTGGACGTTGGCGTACTCTGCGCCGAACAGGGCTTTGACCCGGTCGATCGCAAGCTGTTCGATCACGTCGACGTGCTCGCAGCCGCCGTAGTACCGCTTGCCGGGGTAGCCCTCTGCGTACTTGTTGGTCAGCACGGAACCCTGCGCCTGCATCACGGCCTTGGCAGTGTGGTTTTCCGAGGCGATCATCTCCAGGCCGTCCCGCTGGCGGGCCAGTTCCGCGTCGATCTTCTTGGCGATCTCCGGATCCAGCACCGACAGCTCCACGTCCAGGCTCGGCGAAACGACCTGCTCAAACACGGTCTCGATGCCGGTCGCTGCGCCGCTCACAGTTCGCCGCCATTCTTGGACGCGTAGTCCTGTGCGGAGAGCAACGGGCCCTCTGATTCCGCGGCCACCTTGAAGAGCCAGCCTGCGCCGTAAGGATCGTTGTTGATCAGCGCCGGGTCGTCGATAACGGCGGGGTTGATCTCGGTGACCTCGCCGGTGACGGGGGCGTAGAGGTCCGAGACCGATTTGGTGGACTCAACCTCGCCGCAGGTCTCCCCTGCCGTCACCGCGGCACCAACTTCGGGCAGGTCCACGTAAACGATGTCGCCGAGGGCATCCGTGGCGACGGCGGAGATGCCGATGGAGACAACGTTTGATCCGGCGTTGCCGGAGTCCCGCGCAACCCACTCGTGCTCGTCGGAATACTGCAGTTCAGGAGCTACTTTTGCCATGTGCTTTTCCTAAGTCTTGGAGTGGTCGTTGGTGCTAAATCGATTTGTTGCCCGGTAAAGTACCTGCCGGAGCCGGTTCCCGCCAGGAACCGGCGGGACTATTTTTGGCGCTTGTAGAAAGGCAGTGCCACAACTTCGAAAGCTTCGGTTTTGCCGCGCAGGTCGATGTCCAGCGCCGTGCCGGGGTCGGTGCACTCGACGTCGACGTAGGCCATCGCAACCGGGTAGCCCAAGGTGGGGCTGGGCTGGCCGGAGGTGACTACGCCCACCGTGGCACCGTCCTTCAGGACCGGGTAGTGTCCGCGGCCGGCCCGGCGGCCGAGGCCCTTGAGCCCAACCAGCCTGCGGCCCGTTGTGGCACCTGCGCCGGCTTCCTTTTTTGCCGCCAGGGCCGCCTTGCCAACGAAGTCCCCTTCTTTGGAGAGCGCCACAACCGGGCCCAGCCCGGCGGCGAACGGGTCGCCCTCAAGGGAGAGCTCATTGCCGTAAAGCGGCATCCCGGCCTCGAGCCGGAGCGAGTCGCGGGACGCAAGCCCGGCAGGCGTCAGTTCGCCCTCCTCGGCGATGGCGACGAGCGCCTGCCAAAGGGCTGCCGCGTCGCCGTTCCCGACGAAGATCTCGAAGCCGTCCTCACCGGTGTAGCCGGTGCGGGCCAGCAGAAGTTCCTCGCCGGCGCCGCCAAACATCACGGGAACGTCGACGGCGGCGTAGTACTTCAGGCCGGTCACCAGTTCGTGCTGAGCGGCCGGAACCAGCCGCAGCAGGATCTCCTGCGCCTTCGGACCCTGCACCGCGATCAGAGCGGTCTCCGCTGAGGCGTCGCGCACCACAACGTCAAAGCCGGACGCCCGTTCGGCCAGAGCCGCGGCGACGACCTTCGCGTTGCCGGCGTTGGGGACCACAAGGAACTTGTCGGCGCCGGCACCCGCGGCCGGACGGCGATAAGTGATGAGGTCGTCGATGATGCCGCCATCCTCGGTGCAGATCAGCGAGTACTTTGCCTTGCCGACCGCCATCGCGGAGATCTTGCCGACCAGTGCGTAATCCAGGAAAGCGGCCGCGTCCGGACCGGTGACCCAGACTTCGCCCATGTGGGAGAGGTCGTACAGGCCCGCAGACGTGCGGACGGCGTGATGCTCGGCGAGTTCGGAGCTGTACTTGAGGGGCATCTGCCAGCCGCCGAAGTCCGTGAAGGAAGCGCCGAGCTTTTTGTGCTCTTCGTACAGTGCCGTGTAGTTCTCAGTCATCGTTGGCTGTCCCTAGTTCTTAGAGTCGGAGTTGGCGGCGGCGTCGTCGGGGTGGACTGCTGTGTCTTCGTCGAAGGATTCGAGCGGCGGGCAGGAACAGATCAGGTTCCGGTCACCTGCCGCGCCGTCGATCCGGCCGACCGGCGGGAAATACTTGTCCTGCTTGGGCGTGCGGCCGGGGAATACTGCCTGCTCGCGCGGGTACTCCCGGGCCCAGCCGGTACTGATAACGGCGGCAGCGGTGTGCGGGGAGTTACGCAGCGGGCTGTGTTCAACAGTGAACTCGCCGTGCGCCACCTGGTCAATCTCGGCCCGGATGGAAATCATGGCCGCGATAAAACGGTCGATTTCGCCGAGGTCCTCGGATTCGGTGGGTTCGACCATCAGGGTGCCGACCACAGGGAACGCCAGCGTCGGGGCGTGGAAGCCGTAGTCGATGAGGCGCTTGGCGACGTCCTCGGCGGTCACGCCGGTCTTTGCCGTGAGTTCACGCAGGTCCAGGATGCATTCGTGGGCCACGAGTCCGCCTTCGCCGGTGTAGAGCACCGGGAAGTAGTCATTGAGGCGGGCCGCAATGTAATTGGCAGCGAGCAGGGCCGACTTGGTGGCTTCGGTGAGGCCGTGGCCGCCCATGAGCTTAACGTAGGCCCAGGAGATCGGCAGCACTCCGGCCGAACCGTAGCGGGACGCCGAGATCGGGGTGCCGCCGGCGCTGTTGGCCGAGACGGCGTTGTTGGCATCGCCCGGCATAAAGGGTGCCAGGTGGGCCTTGGCAGCGACCGGGCCCACGCCGGGTCCGCCGCCGCCGTGCGGGATGCAGAAGGTCTTGTGCAGGTTCAGGTGCGAGACGTCGCCGCCGAACTGGCCGGGTTGAGCCAGCCCGACGAGGGCATTGAGGTTGGCACCGTCGATGTAGACCTGGCCGCCGGCGGCGTGGACGGCGTCGCAGACTTCCCGAACGTCGGCGTCGAACACCCCGTGGGTGGAGGGGTAGGTGATCATGATCGCGGAGAGCGCATCCCGATGCAGTTCGATCTTGGCCTGCAGGTCGGCGTGGTCGATGGTGCCGTCGGAGGCGGTGGCCACAACAACGACCTTCATGCCGGCCAGCACGGCGGAGGCGGCGTTGGTGCCGTGCGCGGAGGCCGGAATGAGGCAGACGTTGCGCTGCACGTCGCCGCGGGAGAGGTGATAGCCGCGGATCGCGAGCAGGCCGGCGAGCTCGCCCTGGGAGCCGGCGTTGGGCTGGATGGAGACCTGGTCGTAGCCGGTAATCTCGGTCAGCTGGGCTTCGAGGTCCTCGATCAGTTCACGCCAGCCGGCGGTCTGGGATTCGGGGGCGAAGGGGTGGATGGAGGCGAACTCCGGCCAGGAGATGGCCTCCATCTCGGCCGTGGCGTTCAGCTTCATGGTGCAGGAGCCCAGCGGGATCATGGTGCGGTCCAGCGCCAGGTCGCGGTCCGAGAGGCGGCGGATGTAGCGCAGCAGCTGGGTTTCGGAACGGTGGGTGTTAAAGACCGGGTGCTGGAGGTAGTCGGAGGTGCGCTCCATGCCGGCGTCCACGCCGAAAGCCGCATCCTCCGCGACCGACGCCCCGAAGGCGGCGACGACGTCGGCGACGATGGCCGGCGTCGTGGCCTCATCGGCGGAGATCCCGACGGTGTCCGCATCGACGGGCCGCAGGTTGATGCCCTTGGCGTCCGCGGCGGCGATGATCTCGGCGGCCTTGCCCGGGACGGAAACGGTGACCGTGTCAAAGAAGCTGGTGTGCAGCACGTCCAGCCCTGCGGCCCGCAGCGAGGCCGCGATGGTCCGGGCGTGCCCGTGCGTGGTCTCAGCGATCGCCTTCAGCCCGTCCGGGCCGTGGTAGACGGCGTAGAAGGAGGACACGATCGCCAGCAGGGCTTGCGCCGTGCAGATGTTGGAGGTGGCCTTCTCCCGGCGGATGTGCTGTTCGCGGGTCTGCAGCGCCAGGCGATAGGCCGGGACGCCGGCATTGTCCTTGGAGACACCCACGAGCCGGCCGGGCATGGAGCGTTCCAGGCCCTTCTGAACGGCCATGTACGCTGCGTGCGGTCCGCCAAAGAACAGCGGGACGCCGAAGCGCTGCGCGGATCCGACGGCGATGTCCGCGCCCTGCTCCCCCGGAGGGGTGATCAGGGTCAGGGACAGCAGGTCCGCGGCCACGGTCACGAGGGCGCCGCGGTCCTTGGCCTCGGCGATCACGGCTGTGTGGTCGAAGACGCGGCCGGAGGCCCCGGGCTGCTGCAGGACAACGCCGTTGATAACACCCTCGGGCAGGCCCGTGGACAGGTCGGCAACTTCGACGTCAAAGCCGAGGGCCTCGGCCCGGCCCCTGACGATCGCTATGGTCTGCGGGAGGCAATCGGCGTCCAACACGGTCTTGCCACCTTGGGCGGACTTGTTCTTGTTGGCCCTGCGCATCATCAGCACGGCTTCGGCGACGGCGGTGGCTTCATCCAGCAGCGAGGCGTTGGCAATCGGCAGGCCAACAAGATCCTGGACCATGGTCTGGAAGTTCAGCAGCGCCTCGAGCCGGCCCTGGGAGATTTCCGGCTGGTACGGGGTGTAGGCGGTGTACCAGGCCGGGGCCTCAAGGATGTTGCGGCGGATGACCGGCGGGGTGACGGTGTCATAGTAGCCCTGCCCGATCATCTGCACGGCGGTCTGGTTCTTGGCCGCGAGCTTGCGCAGCTCGGCGAGGACCTCTACTTCGCTCAGGGCGCCGGTGAGCTGCAACGGCGAGTCCTGGCGGATGCCTTTGGGCACGGCCGTGTCGACGAGCCCATCGACGGTGTCGTAGCCGACAGCCTTCAACATGGCATCGACGTCGGACTGGCGGCGGGCGCCGATGTGCCGGTCAACGAAGGACGTGGAGGCTGAGGATACTGTCACAAGGAACTCCATCACTAAGGCGGCGCAGGGTACGCAGCATTGATTCGGGTTCCTCCCCGCTCTGTATTGGACCTGAGAGTTTCCGCGCAGCCCTGCTCTCGCAGGTCTCCGCTTGCACCGTCGGTGAGCACAGCATGTCAAAGGACAGCCTGCTACTTTCCAGAGTTGCCTTGCCGCGGCGGTACATGGGCCTGAGAGATTCCTGGGGAGGGTTTGCTCCTACGGCGCCTGCTTGTACCTACTTGCAGAACTCTCCCGCCGCAGATCAAAGGCATATTCAATTTCTCGTGACCGCAGTCACAGCTTCCATTGTCCTATGCCCGGCCCCGGTCCGCAAACTCCCGACGCCGCCGGCACGAAGTCGCGGGTCAGCTGCGAGATCGCCGCAAACTTCCGGCGACCTCGTGCACTTCCGGCGATTTCGGCGCGGAGCCGCCTCAGCCGCGAAGCCGGTCGACGGCGGCGAGAAGACTCTCGAGATCCGCAGCGACCTCCGGCATCGGACCGCCGGGGCCACGGGCAAGCATGGCATTGAAGTACAGGCCGTCCCCCATATAGAGGACCGCCTTGGCCATCGCCGGCCCGACGTCGCCCGCGAGCAACTCCAGCCAGCCCGCCTGCGCGGCGGCAAATCGCTGGAGGGCCTCTTCGTGCGCCACTTCGGCCAGCCGGGTCGCCGCCACAAAGACCCGGTCCAGGGGGGTGCCCGCCCACAGGGAGGACTTGATGAAGTAGGCCGCGGCCCCCTCCGGCGCATCCGCCATCGCCCCAAGGTCTTGTGCCAGCAAGCCGTCCAAACGCTCCAGGAGCATCGAGACCATCGCTTCCTTGGTCGGGAAGTGATAGAGCAGCCCACCCTTGGAGACGCCGGCGAGTTTGGCCACGGCGTCCAGGGTGGCGGCACGCTCGCCTTCTTCGATAAGCAGGGTTTCGAAGGCGTCAAGGACGGCTTCGCGGGCAACTGGTTTTCTGGCCATGATTCCTATCTTGCCCGGTGCCCGGACCGGGTTCTGGTTGACATTTCTTAACTATACCGTCTGGACGGTATAGTTATCTCCATGAGCAACACAGCAGTCAGCCACAACAGCACCAAAGCGCTCGGCACACAGCCCGGCGATACAGCAGCCATAGCGCCGCCGCGCGCGCCCTGGCGCGACTGGCTGGCGCTGGCGCTGCTGATGTTCCCGGTGCTGCTGGTGGCGGTGGACAACACGGCCCTGACCTTCGCATTGCCGTCGATCGCCCGGAGCCTCGACGCCTCCGGGATCCAGCTGCTGTGGATTGTGGACACCTACCCCTTGGTGCTGGCTGGCCTGCTCGTGGCAATGGGCAGCCTGGGCGACAGAATCGGCCGCCGTCGGCTGCTGTTCATCGGCAGCACCGGATTCGCGGCTGTCTCCGCGGTCACCGCCTTTGCTCCAAGCGCCGAGTGGCTCATCGCCGGCCGGGCGGGGCTCGGGTTCTTCGGCGCCATGCTGATGCCCTCCACCCTTTCGCTGATCCGCAACATCTTCCCTCAGCCCAACCGTCGACGGCTCGCGGTGGCGATCTGGGCTGCGGGTTTCTCCGGCGGCGCAGCGCTCGGCCCGATCTTCGGCGGCTGGCTCGTGGAGAACTTCTGGTGGGGCGCCATCCTGCTGGTCGCGGTGCCGATCATCCTGCCCCTGTTGGCGCTCGGTCCGCTCCTCGTTCCGGAATCCCGCGATCCGCATCCGGGCCGCGTGGACGTGCCGAGCGTACTGCTGTCCCTGCTGGTGATGGTTCCGGTGGTCTACGGCATCAAGGAAATCGCCACACACGGGCTCGCTCCCGCGCCGCTGGCCATCACCGCCGGCGGCCTGCTGATGGGCTACGTCTTTGTCCGACGCCAGCGTGCCCTGATGCAGGGCGGCGGAAATGCCCCCCTCCTGGACATCAGCCTGTTCAGCAACAGCGTCTTCAGCACCGCGATTACGGCGAATGTGCTTGCGCTGTTCTCCTTCAACGGCTTCATCCTGTTCCTGGCCCAGCATCTGCAGCTGCTCGAGGGCCAGTCCCCCTCCGAATCCGGCGTCGCGCTTGTGCCGGCACTTATCGCCACGGTTGTCTCAGGCCTGCTGGTGGTCCCGCTCGTGCGGAAGGTGCGCCCCGGTTTTGTGGTGGCCGGGGGGCTGCTCCTGAGCGCCGCGGGGTATTGCCTGGTCGCGTTTGGCAACCACAACAACGGGCCGGCCCTGCTGCTGGCCGCGCTGCTGGTCCTGTGCCTGGGCGTCGGCTCGGCGGAAACCATCTCCAACGACCTGATCCTCGGCGCCGTCCCGGCCGAGAAATCGGGCGCAGCCGCCGCGATCTCGGAGACCGGCTACGAGATCGGATCCTTGCTCGGAACAGCCGTGCTGGGCTCCATCCTGACAGCCTCCTACCAGCACAACCTCCGGCTTCCCGCCGGCGTCGCCGAAACGGCGCCGGCGGGCGCAACGGCCCAGGCCGCCGAAACACTCGCTGGCGCCATAGAACTAGCCAACACGCTGCCTGGACCCTTGGGCGCAGCGGTGACAGCGGCCGCCCGGACGGCGTTCGATTCCGGCGTCCACGTCACTGCGGCCATCACGATGGTGCTGATGGCAGGCACGGCTGTGCTGGCCGCCGTCGCCCTGCGCAAGGTGCCAAAGGCGAAATAGCCGGGCCGGGAGCGCTACTTGCCTTCCGGGGTCGTAACGCTGGCGCTGGCCCGCATGGTCTCCGCGTTAACCATCCAGGCGTACTGCTCAAGCTTGGCGATGAATGCGTGCAGCAGGTCCGCCGTTGTGGGGTCTTCTTCATCGACTTCGTCGTGGACCTTGCGCATGGTGCCCACGGCAGCCTCCAGGGCCGCCACGATCCGCTCAATGGCGTCCTTGGTGTTGATCAGTCCGGTTGGGAATTCCGCGAGAGCCGTGGACTTTGACACCGTGGAGCTCCGGCCATCCGGCAGCGCGTGGAGGGCCCGCATACGCTCTGCCAGATCATCAGCGAATTCTCGGGCCGCGTCAATGATTTCGTCCAGCTGCAGGTGCAGATCCCGGAAGTTTGTCCCGACGATATTCCAGTGCGCTTGCTTGCCCTGGACATGCAGTTCAATCAGGTCTACGAGCACTGCCTGAAGATTGGCGGTGAGGGTCGGTGAAGCTTTCATACGTCCTCCTGGGTAGGTCCGGTACCGTTGCGTCCGATATTTCCGACGCTACCCCAGGGCGCAGTCCGGGAGCCACGGTCCCGCCGAAATTTCTCCCTTAGCTTACTAAGCTGGCTTACTAGCACTCGGGTGCATGGTTGCGTGATGGCTTAGACAGCTTGGTTGAGCACCGGCCCGGTCGGATACAGGGTCCTGGTGATGCCCCCCGCCGTGGCTTCAGCAAGCTGGGAGAGGTAGTCGTTACGGCGCCGCGGCGTGATCCTGGACTGGGGCTCGAAAGCCTCTCCGGGATGGTCCGTGTAGTGGGCGGTCAGTCCGTCCCGCATCAACCGGATGGCCTCGGAGCGCTGCTGGGAGACCGCAGCATGGGTGGATCCCAGTTCCGCGGCCAATTCCTTGACCGTCCGGTCCCCGAAGTAGATCTCTTCCACCACGTAGCGCATCCGCTCGGGGAGGGACTTGACCGCTGCACGGAGGTACTGGAGGCGCTCATCCGCGAGTACAGAGTGCTCCGGGGTCATGGTTTCGGCAGCCAGCGTGTCAACGACGGCTTCGTCCAGCGGCGTCAGCGTGCGGGAAGCATCGGACAGCGCCGCCTCCACAACACTCTGCTGGACACCCAGCGCCGCGGCGATCTCGTCAACGCTGGGCTTTCGGCCCAGGGCGGCGGCGAGGGTCTCCTGGACCGACATGGTTTCTTTCATCCGGCGGCGTGCTGAGCGGGTGGCCCAGTCGCTTGCACGCATCTCATCAGCAAATGCGCCGAGGATGCGCCGGCGCGCGAACGCGCCGAACGGCACGCCGAGGTCCGGGTTGAAGGCGTCAGCAGAAGTGATCAGGGCAATAGCACCAGCAGACGCCAGGTCATCACGGGAGAGGTGTGAAGCCTTTGAGCACAAGTCAGAGACGAGGTAGCCCACCAGCGGAAGATGCTGCGTGACCATCTCGTTGCGTTCCACGCGATTCAATAGAGTGTCCCCCCATGAGACGGGTTACAAAAGGCTTAATAGACCAAGAGCCGCACCCAAAAAATGGGCCCCGCGCTCCCCCATGGAAGTCGGTATTCACGGCCCGGGCGCAGCACCCAAGACGAAACTTATCACCTCATCCAGATTCCGCGTGTAATCTCAGGACAATGCTTGGGTGAAATTGCGGTAACGCTTCACAGTCGGGGCGGCAGGGGAAGGAAGCCCATGAATGCAGGCGAACTTTCGGCAGCTCTCTGGCAGGAGCGCCGCCAGCTTGAACTGCTGATGTTCAGGCTTGAGACGCAGCGGCTTCATGTCCTGGCCGGCAACATCGAGTGGCTGAGGTTTACGGCCTCCGACGTGGAGAGCGCTCTGGACCGTTTGCGTTTTGAAGCTTTGGCCCGAAGTGTTGAATCCGCTGTTGTCGCCGCGGACTGGGGCCAGCCTGCTGAAGCGCTGCTGAGCGAGCTGATTGCTGCGGCTCCCCCGGGGCCGTGGCCGGAAATCCTGGCCGGGCATTTGACCGCCCTGCGCGAACTGCTTCAGCTGCTGAAGGACGAGACGCGCACCGGGCAGGAGTTGCTTGCGGAACTCCGCGGCACCGCCGCACCCGGCGGAGCCGGGCCTGATAGCAGCGGGGAGCTTGACGAGCTGACCCGGTCGGGAAATATCGAGCGCGCCCTGGCTGTGATGCACGGGACGGCGCAACCATTCCTTTCCGACTATCTCCGTGACGTTCCCGGCTGATGCCTGCTGCCACAGAACCGTCGGTGACTACTCGCTGCCCCCTGCGGGTATTGCCGGCCGGGCTTTCGGAAGCAACCCGCGGAGGGCATCCTCAGCGTCCGGCCCGGCATTCGCTGCGGCCAGGTTGGCCAAGGCGATCGCCTCGACGACTTCTTTGCGCTGGATCGAAATTCCACGCGGGGCGTCAATCCCGATCCGGACACCATCACCGCGCCCTTCCAAGACCGTGATGACGATCCCGTCGCCAATCATGATCTGTTCGCCCGGCTTGCGTGTTAGTACCAGCATGCTCTCAATCTACCCTTCGTTGGGGGTGGCGGAGGACTAGTCGGGGATGCCCGCCTGTGTCAGAGGTGCGCAACACGGGCCTGCCGTGCGTCGATCCAGCCCACGGGCAATTCGAGGGCATTAACGGTTTCCGGAGTGTCGGTCTCGGTTGCTCCGATGACAGCGACGGCGTCGATGTGCAGCTGGGCGGAGAGGACGTTGACCCAGCGCTCGGTGTCTTCCGGCTTGCGCCCGGCATCAACGACGACCCAGACCTGGTCGGCGGCGAGCGCAGCGATCGGGTGGATCCGGGCCGCCGCATCGCCGGAACGGCCCACACCGAATGCTACGAGGACAGTCCGGTCCATCAGCACGGCCTGCGCGCGGGCTGCCGTTGCGCTCTGGCGCCCGTCCACGTGCAGGTGGCCATATGCGGACAGCTGCCCTCCGGTGCGCACATCGGCGCCGCCCGCTGCGGTGGACATGGCAAGCGCGGTGTCGAGGGCGTCCTCGCCGAGGCCGACAAGCACCACCAGGTCCCCGATGCCGGACAGCGGTTCGGGAGCCCGGTAGGCTCCGTGAAACCTTGGCGACGGCGAAGGCGCAACGGTCCCGGGCAACACCAGGATGTCCTCGGTGACACCGGCGCCGAAGTTGTCCGCAGCAGCCGATCCGGGCGCCGGGACTACGGGTACTGCGGGCGGTGCCTGGCGCGGTGGCAGCCGGTCCGGGACGCGCAGCCCGGCGCCGAGCTGCGCAAGCACTTCGGCAAAGTCCGGCGACTCGGTGGATACCCCGGGGGTTCCCTGCCGATGAAGCGTCATTTCCGCTGCATCGGCTTCTTCCAGCAGTGCTGCTATCGCCGTGGATTCAAACTGATGGGACCGGGCCGCGGGCACGTCCATAAACCCGGCCTCGGGACCTTCTGCCCGCACCGGCGCTGGTGCTGGCGCGGCGGGTGTCGCCGGTGATGCCTGCGTTGGTGCTGGCGCGGCGGGTGCCGGCGCGGCAGTTGACCGGCCAAAAACAGCGCGGAGCGGTCCCCTGCCGCCTGACCGTCCCGGCGGGATCGCGTCCGGCACAAGCTCGGCCGTGAAGACATTCGTTCCGGTGACCTCGGATTCCGCGGGCACCTCGATCACTGCTTCGTAGTGGTCGCCGGCAAACAATCCGGCGATGCCCGGGCTGATGACGCGGTCCGCGGAGATAATGCGGGCCTTGGGACCGTGCTGCAGCTGTGCTTTGAGCCGGATCTCGTCCAGCGATGCTCCCTTAAGCCGATAGCGGTTCGGCATGGCGAACGACTCCTACGGTTTCTATCTGGACATTGGCGCTGGTCACCTCACGGTAGGACAAGACTGGCAACGATCCCGGCTGCACACCAACAAGGCGGTGAATGGCGGGGCGGAGCGCCGGGGCGCACACCAGGACGGCTTGCCGGTTCGCGGCGACGGCGGCATCTGCAGCCGAGCGCACGGAGCGAAGCACCGCGTCGAGCCTGTCCTGGCCCATTACGATCTGGCTGCCGCCTTCGGCAGGGCGCATGTCCTCCAGCATCGATTGTTCCAGGACAGGGTCGATCATAATGACGTTGAGCACCGGGCCGACCATGAACTTGGCCGTCAGCGCCGGCCCCAGCGCCTGCCGGGCCGATTCGACCAGCGACTCAGGGTCCGTGGATACCTTGGCCCGGAGGGTGAGGGCCTCATAAATGCGGGCCAGGTCATTGATGGGTACCTGTTCGTCGAGGAGGCCTTGCAGCACACGCTGGACTTCCGCGAGTGAGAGCAGTGCGGGGGTGAGTTCGTCGACGGCGGCGGGGCTGATTTTGCGGACACCCTCAGTCAGGACACGGACGTCCTCGCGGGAGAGCAGCCGGGCCGCGTTCGCGCTGACGATGGATGACAGGTGGGTGACCAGGACCGAGACGCGGTCGATCACCGTGGCGCCGGCCATCTCCGCGTTGTGCCGCATCTCCGCGGGGATCCACTTCCCGGCGAGCCCAAAGACCGGCTCGATCATTGCCAGGCCGGGCAGCGAATCGAGGTTGTCACCCAGGGCGAGCATCTGGCCGCTCGGTGCGGTGCCGCGGCCGGCTTCGACCCCGGCGATCCGGATGGAGTAGGTGGCCGGCGGCAGGTCCACGCTGTCCCTGGTCCGCACCGGCGGAATGACAAGTCCGAGTTCCATGGCGATCTTGTGCCGGAGCGACCGGACCCGCGCGAGCAGGTCATCGGAGGCGCCCGAGACCATGTCCACAAGGTCGGGGGCGAGCAGGATCTCCACCGGGTGGATGCGCATGTCCTCGAGCAGTTTCTCGTTTGGGTCCATCTCGGGGTAGTTCAGTGCCGTCGCCTCGTCCGCCTGGACCTTCCCTTCGGCCTTTAGCCGCGCGGCTACCCGCCTTGACGCGAAGATCATGCCGGCCCCGACGATCAGGAACGGCACCGGCGGCATCCCCGGGATCAGAGCCATGGCGACAGCCGCCAGCCCGCCGATCATCAGCGCATTCGGCGACTGCAGCAACTGGGTGGACGCCGTATGTCCCATGTCCGATTCGGCATTGGAGCGCGTGACGATCATGCCGGTGGACACTGCCATCAGCAGGGCCGGAATCTGCGAGACGAGCCCGTCACCCATGGTCAGCAGACCGTAGGTGTTCAGGGCCTCACCAATCCCGAGGCCGTCCTGCAACATGCCAATCGCGATGCCGCCGACGAAGTTGATGACGATGATGATGATGCCAGCGATCGCATCACCCTTGACGAACTTGGAGGCTCCATCCATGGCGCCGTAGAAGTCAGCCTCTGCGGATACCTCGGCGCGGCGCTCACGCGCCTGGGTGTCCGTGATGAGGCCGGCGTTGAGGTCCGCGTCGATCGCCATCTGCTTGCCGGGCATGGCATCGAGGGTGAACCGGGCACCGACTTCGGCCACCCGCTCGGCGCCTTTGGTGACCACAACAAACTGGATGACAACAAGGATCAGGAAGACAACGGCCCCGATGACAATGGAGCCGCCCACTGTGACTTTGCCGAAGGCCTCAATGACCTGGCCGGCGTAGGCCTCTCCGAGGACCAGCCGGGTCGACGCGACATTGAGCCCCAGCCGGAACAGCGTCGCGACCAGCAGCAGCGAGGGAAAGACGGAAAAATCAAGCGGCTTTTTCACAAACATGCTGGTGAGCAGCACCAGCAGCGCCAGCAGGATGTTGGTGACGATAAGGAAGTCCATCAGCGGTGCCGGAACGGGCACCACCAGCAACAGCACGATGCCGACAATGCCGATTGGCACCGTGAGCCGCGCGAGCCTGTTGTTCATGATTGGGTCCTTTCCCACATGCTGTTTCCTCTGCTGTTACTGCCGCACCCGGGTTGGGTCCTCATACCGAAGCTCCGGCCATGTAGTGCATTCCGGCAGCGGAACCGCGCGCTTTGAGCGCCATCACGAAGGCGAGCACCCCGGCCACGGCCCGATAGAAGTCCGCTGGGATCTCCTGGCCGAGTTCGCAGGCCCCGTGCAGTGCCCGTGCCAGCGGAATGTCCTGGACCATCG
Source organism: Pseudarthrobacter sp. PH31-O2 (assembly GCF_030063265.1). Classification (NCBI taxonomy): domain Bacteria; kingdom Bacillati; phylum Actinomycetota; class Actinomycetes; order Micrococcales; family Micrococcaceae; genus Pseudarthrobacter; species Pseudarthrobacter sp. PH31-O2. The sequence goes on from NZ_JASIST010000006.1 coordinate 224,090, forward strand.
GGACGTTTTTGGCCTCGGCCTCGGCCCTGATCCTGGCAGCGACGTGGCCAGACCCTTTGGCCACCACCCGCGGGGCGGATTTACCGGGTTCATACTTGAGCACCACCGCCACGTGCGTGGGGTTAACAAGCACAACGTCGGCGTCGCCGATTGCGGAGATCATCCGGTTACGGCTCATCTGCATTTGGCGGGCCCGCCGCTGCGATCGGATCAGCGGGTCGCCTTCGCTGTTCTTGTTTTCGTCCTTGATTTCCTTCTTCGTCATCCGGGTCTTTTTCCGGTTGCGACGCATCACAACGAAGAAGTCCGCTGCCGCCAGCGCAATGCCGGCAGCCACTGCGAACTGGATGAGCGAGGCGACGCCGCCGGTCGCCGCGGTGACCACACCGGATACCGGAAGGCCTCCGGCGGTCAGCAGGACCGGGACCAGGCCCTGCACAACGCCGTACAGCACCACACCGACCACGCTCGCTTTGAGCAGTGCCTTCAGGCCACCCCAAAGCGCCTGCGTTCCGAACATCCGTTTGAGTCCGGGAAGGGGTTTGAAATGCTCGAAATCGAGTTTGAACTTCTTGAAGTGCACACCGCCCTGCAGTGCGGCGCCGGCCAGGACCACCACAAAAACAACCACCAGCATGGGAGTGATAATGCCCGCGATGGCGCCCAGACCGTGCTCGAGGGTGAGCAGCGCCGTGCCGGGATCAGGCGCGGCCACGATACCGCGGACACTGAAGAGCTGGTCCGCAACGGCGTTGGCGGCGCGCTCCACGGTGGAGGGAATCATGATTGCCGCAGCACCCACACCAACCCAGGCCGTGAGGTCCTGCGAGCGGGACAACTGCCCTTTGGAGCGGACCTCCTTCATCCGTTTATCGGTGGCTTGCTCTGTCTTTTCACCGGAATCCGACACTAGCCCACCCCCAGGACGGCCTTGGCGGCCTGCCCGGCGAGGCTCGACACGATCCGCGGCAAGGCCACGAACATAAAGCCGGCCAGAAGCAGCGTGAGCAAAATCTTGAGCGGAAAGCCGAGCGCGAAGGCGTTCAGCGCCGGTGCCACCCGGGTCAGGAGACCGAGGCCGACGTCGGCCAGGAACAAAACGACCATCAGGGGTCCGGCAATCTGGACCGCTGCGAGGAACAGGCCGGTTACCGCCGATGTCATGGCTTGGACGGGCTGGGCCATGTTAATGCCGCCGGCCAGCGGCAGCGCCGTGAAGCTTCCGGTGAGCCCGGTGATGATCAACTGATAGCCGTCGGAGGCGAAGAGGAGCGCAAGGGCAGCCATCTGGAGCAGCCTGGTGAACTGCGCGCCGTTGACGTTCATTTGCGGATCAAAGCCCTGGGCCAGCTGGAAACCGCCCGCGAGGTCGATCAGGCTGCCGGCCGACTGGATCGCGGCGAAAATCACCATCACGATGAATCCCAGGACAAGACCGGTGGCGAGTTCGAACACCACACCTGTCACAAAGCCGGCAGTGTCACGCGCAGCGTAGCCGCTGGAGACTCGCTGGGAGACCGCGAGTCCGAGCCCCAGGCCCAGCGTGGCCTTTACCCGGGCCGGGAAGGCACGGTAGGCGAACGGCGGAGCCACAATCAGGAAGGCCGTCATACGGACGCTGGCCAGCAGGAACGCCTCCAGCCACCGCGGGTCGATCGGGATGCCCACGTCACATTCCGCCCAAAAGTCCGGGGATCCTGGCGAAAAGATCGTTGGTGAAGGACACCATTTCCGAGATCATCCAGTGACCGCAGACCACCAAGGCGATGGCGACGGCGGCGGCCTTAGGCACGAACGAGAGGGTCGCCTCCTGCAGTTGGGTGATCGACTGCACGAGGGAAACGGCCAGCCCGACCACCAGGGCCGTGACCAGCACCGGCGCGGAGAGCTTGGCACCCACAAGCATGGCCTGAAGGCAAATATCGAGGACGGCGTTGGCGTTCATCCGGTGCCCGCATAACTCTGGATCAGGGCAGTGATAATCAGGCCCCAGCCGTCCACCAGGACAAACAGCAGGATCTTGAAGGGCAGGGAGATCATAACCGGCGGAAGCATCATCATGCCCATGGACATCAGCGCCGCGGAGACGACGAGGTCGATAACCAGGAAAGGGATAAAAATTACAAAACCAATAATAAAGGCGGCACGCAGTTCAGAGACCATAAAGGCCGGTATCAGGGTCTGCAGCGGCACCGCGGCGGGGCTGTCCGGATTTTCCATTCCGGCCGCCCTGGTCATAAGGGCGATGTCCTCCTGCCGGGTGTGTGCGAGCATAAATTGCTGCAGCGGGCCCTTGCCGACGTCGACGGCGGCGTTAAAGTCCAGGGTCCCGTTCAGGTAAGGCTGGACCCCGAGGTCGTTCATCTCGGTGATGACGGGAAACATCACAAAGATCGACAGGAACAGTGCCAGCCCGGCGAGCACCTGGTTCGGCGGGATGGACGGCAGGGAGAGCGCGTTTCGCGTCATGGCCAAGACCACAAAAATTTTGGTGAAGGACGTCATCATCAGCAGCAACGCCGGAGCCACCGAGAGCAGCGTGATCCCGATCAGGGTCAGGACGGCCGTTGAGGGCTTACCGTCGACGCCGTTGATCTGGATATTGATGCCGTCACCGGGTGCCGAGGGGTCTGTGGGCGGCACCGGGGGCGCGGGGACTATGGGTGCGGCGTGGCCGGCGGAGGCGTTCAACCACAGCAGCAGGACGGCAAGCAGCACCGCTGCCAGTCCCAGCACCAGTGCCCTGCCGGCAGAGCTCCGGCCGGCCCGGACTAATGGATCGGTGTTCAACGGCGGCGTCCGCCCCTGAGAGCTGCGGCGGCCTGCTTCCACGTGGAGCCGGCCAGGATCGAGCCGTGCAGCGGCGGGTGGCCTGCCGGACCGCGGGAGTGGGAATTCCGGTGGATGGAGCTGCGCCTGTGCATCGGGGCGCCGGGGGTTCCGTCGCCGGCACCCTCGGCGGAAAGCCCGTCACCGGCGCTCTCGTCGTCCTTCCGCGCGGCGGCGGCGCGGGGGCTGGCGGCGGCGAGCAGCCGGGCGAATTCGCCGAATCCGGCGTTGGCTGCAGGCACGGACTCCTCTTCGGCTTCGGCCGGGATGTCGCCGCTGTGCAGGACGTTCACGGCATGCTCGGTAACACCGAGCATAAATCGCCGGCCGGCGGCGTCGACGACTACCACTGAGGCCTTCTGTCCCAGGCTCTGCCGGCTGACAACCGTCAGGGCGCTGTCAGCCCGGCGTCGTCCGTTGCCTTTGCCGAGCCGGCGCTGCAGCAACCACATAAGGCCAAGCACCGCGCCCAGGGCCACGACTACCCGCAGCCCGAGGATCAGCGAGTCCATTCAGCTGAGCCCCTCGGCGACGTCAAGGATGCGGGTGATGCGGACCGCATAGTCCTGGTCGAGGACCACAACCTCTCCGTGCGCAATCAGGCGGCCGTTGAGCAGCACATCCGCGGGCGCGCCGGCGGAGCGGTCCAGTTCAATGACTTTTCCCGGTTCCAGCGAGAGCACGTCCCGGACGGACATCCGGGTCCGGCCAATCTCCACCGTGAGCGCCATTTCGATGTTGTTGATCCGGCCCAGCCGGCCCGCAACGGCGCCGCCGCCGGTGCCTTCTGCGCCGCGGCCGAAACCGTTGGTGTTCTCGCGCAGCCGGACCGCGAACCAGGCGGCGGCGTGGTTGCCGTCGGACAGTTCGAAAACGGCGGTGTCCGGATCGGTCAGGAGGCCGGCGGCGTCGGATTCACGCAGATCGGAAAGCACACCGGCGCCAAAGACCGAACTCGCAGCCTCCATGGCAGGGCGCAGCACATCGGTGACTGCTACGACGCCGGGCTGGGGGCCGGCCATACCACCGGCGGCCTCGTCCAGGAACGTCCGGTCGATCAGCAGCAGGGCAAGGTCAGCGGTCACCGAGCCGACGAATGTCGCCGTCACGGCCTGCCGGGCATAGGGCGCCGCGGCCCGGGCCGGCACCAGGGCGACGACCTTCAGTGCCACCGGGCTCGGGAGCTCTTCGACAAGCCGCTCCGCCGACGACTCGTGCTTGGTCAGGGTGATGCTCATCAGGGGTTCTCCTCGATTGTGACAATAACAGCGGCGGCGCGGGAGCCGTTACGGGCCGGCGCGGCGGTGGCCAGCCTCGTCCCGTCGAGTGTGACGTCGAACGGCCGGTTCTCCAGGTGCGGCAGCGGCAGGACATCGCCGACGGCAAGACCCAGGACCCGGCTGGGGGTGATAAACGACGTCGAGAGCCGCACCGACAATTCCACCGGCACCTGCTCCAGCTGGGCGCCAATCCTCACCGGCGCGTCCTCCCGGCTGTCGGTGGGGTTGACCTTTTTCAGCCGGCCCAGCAGAACGTCGGCCGGGATGGCCAGGGTTGCCGGCGCGCTGATGTCCCCAACAATCATCGTGAACGAAGCCACGATCATCAGTTCACTTGGCGCGGCGGCCTGGGCAAATTGGGAGTTGTATTGGATGGTATCGACGCGGACCGCTTCGTTGAGCAGCGGGCCCAGGGAGTAACTCAGATCCTCGAGCGCTTCGTTCATCAGCCCCTGGACCAAGGCCTGCTCGATCTGGGTGAACTTACGGTCCGGCATTGGCGAGTCTGCGGAGGCGCCGAGCATCCGGTTGACCCAGCCAAGGGCCGAGGGGCTGGGGAACTGCACCACAAGTTTGGAATCGTTGCCCTCGACGGCGCACAGGACCATGGCCGTGACCGCCGGAATCGACGCTGCGTATTCGTCGTAGCTCAGCATGGAAACGTCTTCCAGCCGCACCACCGACTTGACCCTGACCTTGGCGGTAAGCTGCGTTCCCCACTGGCGGGCAAATGTCTCGAAGGCCAGCTCCAGCACCCGGCTGTGCTCACGGGCCAGCGTCGCCGGACGACGGAAGTCGTAGACGCTTAAGGTGCGCTCGCGCACTACTTCCCGTTCATCGATAACACTCACGTCTCGCACTATCGGCAAGGCACCCCCGCGGGTAAGCCAATCCGCAGCTATTTCTGCAGCATATTCATCGCTTCCGGTATCAGGGACCGGACGACGTCGGGCTGGTCGGACAGGACCACAATGTCAACCCTGCGGTTCAGCTCCATCAACTCAGGTGTGGAGTCGTCGTTGACCTGCCGTGCGGAGCCGAAAGCAACCGCACCGATGGCGGACTGGGGGACGCCGCCGCGCTCCACCATAAAGCGCAGGACGTTCACCGCCCGGGTGGAAGACAGTTCCCAGGTGGAGGGGAAGGACGTCACGCCGTTAGCTGCGTGTCCCTCCACCATGACCTCCATTCCGGCCGGCGCAAGGACCGGAGCAACAACATTAAGGACCCGGGTGGCCCGCCCGGTCAGTTCCGGCCTGTCGGGTTCGAAGAATGTTTGGGATCCAACGAGTTTGACGGTCAATCCGCGTGGATCGATTTGGAACTCCACGTTTTCGCTAAGGTTTTCCGCCGCCAGCCCCGCTTTCATTTTGTCCTCCAGGGCCTGGAGCCGATTGACTTCCTTCATGGCCTGTTCCAAGGCTGCCGGGTCGACATTGGGCTGCGCATTCGCCGCCTGGCCTGCCGCCGGCTGCGCCTGCGCCTGCGCCTGCGCCTGCGCCTGTACGGCAGCGAACGCTTCAAGGTCCTTATTGGCCTGGTCCGCCGGGACCACGGTTCCGGTGGCCGTGTCGACGGTTTCGGACGCGACGGCGCCAAAGCCGGTGGCGAGGGAATTACGGAGTTTCTCGAATTTGTTAGCGTCGACGGTGGACATCGCGTACAGGACGATGAACAGGCACATCAGGACGGTGACCATATCCGCGTAGGACACGAGCCAGCGTTCGTCAACGTGGTGCTCTTCGGGGGCGGCCCTTTTGGACCGTCGCCGGGGGCTCATGCCGCGTCCTCCAGCGGTTCTCCGCCCTTGGATGCTTTTTTGGGCCCGGACTTTGGTGCCTTCCCGGCGCCGGCCTTGAGTTTGTAGTCGGGAACCATTGCGTTGAGCTTCTCCCGCAGCAGGATTGGCTGGATGCCTGCCTGCAGGGCCAGAACGCCTTCCATGATCAGGGTCATTCGGTCGACCTCAAGTTCGGAGATCTTTGCCATCCGGTCCCCGATAGGAAGCCAAATGAAGTTGGCGGAAAGGACCCCCCAGAGCGTAGCGACGAAGGCTGCGGCGATCATGTGTCCGAGCTCGTCCGGTTTCGACAGGTTTTCCAGGACGTGGGTCAGCGAAACGACTGTGCCGATAATGCCGATGGTGGGTGCGTAGCCTCCCAGCATCTTGAAGAACTTCGAGGCCGTGTTGTCGGACTTCATCTTGGAGCTGATGCCGTCGTCGAGCATTTCCCGGAGGTCCTCACCATCGGTTCCGTCGGCGATGTTCTGCAGCGCAATCTTCAGGAACGGATCCTTGGTGGCTGCAGCGTCGCTTTCCAACGACAGCAGGCCTTCTGCGCGGGCCCTCTCAGCGAAGACAATGATCTCGTCGATGCTGACCTGCGGCGGGACGGTCTTGCCCTTAAACGCGTTCGGCAGCGCTTTGAAGGCGTGCACCACGTCCTTAAGGGTTGATCCTGCAAGCCCGACGGCGAGCGTCGCACCAAAAACCAGGATCATCGGTGCAGGCAGCAAAAGGCTGGTAATACTTGCGCCTTCAAGGGCCACCATGGCGTAGATGGCGCCAAACGCCATCAGCAGCCCGATAATTGTTGCCGGATCCATGGCCTACTCCCCCGGCCGGTCGGTACGACCAACGTCTGCGGCGTCCTCGGACGGAACCAGGCTGAGGTGGTAGCCGGTCACGGCCGGAAAGTCCCGGGCCTTGCTCAGTACATAAGCGCGGTACTCGGCGATCAGTTCAACCACTTCGGCGAGGCTTTCGAGCACAACGTACGTAGCTCCGTCGAGGGTGACAAGGTGGGTGTCCGGGCTCTCGTGGATCCGTTCGATGAGGTCGGGATTGACCGCGAAGCGCGTTCCGTTGAGTCGAGTTACGACGATCATGGGCCGATTCTGCTCTGTATAGGGGATGGTGGTCTACGATCTACTGTCGGCCAACCGGACTGATTGGTTAGCTGCGTAGGCTTGGTAATATGCGGCCTGGCGGCGGACACCGCGTTAGTTACAGTGAGTGATGTTCGTTACAGTGAGTGTTGTCAACGATCCGCTGGCTGGGTAGGCGTGGATCTGCCGAACAATGGGGAGCATACGCAGTGGTACCGCAGTGGCTTGTCTCAGCAGGCGATCGTCTTCCCCGCGGGGCACGGTCGCGACACCCTGCACCGTGGCGCCGCGCCCTGGGTTGCCTGTCCGGTGCGGCCCTGGTGCTGGCGGCGGCCATAACCGTCCGGTTGTCCGGGTCCGTGGAGGCCTACTTTCTGTTTTTCCTCGCAGTACCCGTGATTGCTTTGTTCGAGGACTGGCTGGCCATGGCCGTGGCCACAGTCGTGGTCGCCGGGAGCCCGGCCTTCCTGCAACTGGCTTTTGCGGGTGCGTCCGGATCGTTGCCGCCGGCAAATTCCGCGCTCCTGGGTGCAGCGTTCCTGCTTGAAGGCGTCCTGTGCCTCATTCCGGCATTCGTCCTCGCCGGGACACGAACCGCGGAACTCGAGAAGCTGGGGGCATTGGAGAGCCAGGCACTGCACGATCCGCTGACCGGGCTGGCCAACCGATCGCTCCTGGCTGCACGCCTCAGAGAGGCGATGGCCGCGAGCCGGATCACCGGGGTGCCCATGCTGGTCCTGGCGGTGGACATTGACGGCTTCAAGCCAATCAACGATTCGTATGGACATGGAGCCGGGGACGCGCTGCTGGTGGAAATCGCCCGGCGGCTCCAGTTCTGCCTCCGGACCGGGGACACCGCGGCACGGACCGGCGGAGACGAATTCACCCTGCTGCTGCCGGGCTCCGGCTTGGACCAGGGCCCGGCGACGGCGCTGCGCGTGATGGATGCCGTCGCCGCCCCGGTTCAGGTCGCCGGGACTGAGCTGCGGATGAGCGCAAGCGTCGGCATCACTGCCGGATCAGGAATGGATGGCCCGGAACAACTGCTGGCGGAAGCCGACACGGCAATGTACGCAGCGAAACACTCCGGCCGGAGCCGCTTCGTCATTTACGACGCGACCCAGCGCCAGGATACCCGCGGCGCCCTTGAGATTAGCCCCAGCGATGCCAGGTGCTGGGCCGCATACACCGTCCAGCTGCGCCTCCAGATCGCCTCAGCCAAGGACCTGGGCCTGCTGCCGGAACAAACCCGGGGCCCGGAAACGGCCCGGCGGACCCTCGAAAGCCTGCTGGCCGCCATCGGGCAGCTCCCTGACCCGGAGCAACCTGACGGTGAGCAGCGGACAAAACTGCCCCTGCCGCAGTCCCGGGCCCTGGCGGAGTTCGTTTTCCACCATCAGCTGGTCCAGCAATGGGCCGACTCCCTCGTGAGCCAGGGCATCCTCACCGCCAGCCGGCCGGCCGCGGCGGAACGCTTCTGGAGCGATCTGCGCGACGCTGTAACCGTCGCCGAAAACCCGGGGCCGCGTGCCGGCAGTGCTTCACGGAACACTCTTGACACCAACTTCGCCGCCGACGGGGCACTCCAAGCAGGAAAAGGGACCGGTGGCGCTCCCGCCCCGATCCCGCGGATGAGGGCGTAGCCGGCTTCTGCCTATGGATGCCATAACGTCCCCCGATCGGACCTACGCCGCGTGCGCCACCGCAGGCAGTTGGTGCCAGGCGGTCGCATCGGAATGTACCTCCACTTCAGGGCGGGCTCTCAGAAGAGACGTGATACTCGGTCGAAACGTGAGGCATATCTGGTTGCAGGCTAATGTCTCAGCCGAAGCCGCGGATCTCAAAAAAAGACAGCCCTGGCTCCGAAGATCTCCGTAGCCAGGGCTGTCGCTCCGATATTTAGGAGCTAGTCACGTTTTCCGGGTGATTAGCGCTTGAGCTGGGTCAGTTCCTGCAGGACCTCGTCGGAGGTGGTGATGATGCGGGCGTTGGCCTGGAACCCGCGCTGGGCCACGATGAGGTTGGTGAACTCCTGGGAAAGGTCCACGTTGGACATTTCCAGGGTACCGCCGGAGAGTGTGCCGAGCCCTGGTGCACCGGCACTGCCGAACTGCACCCCGCCGGAGTTGCCGGTGGCCGTGTAGGACGAAGATCCTGCCTTTTCCAGACCGGCCGGGTTGGTGAACTTGGCCAGGGCGATCTTGGCCATCACCTGTTTGGTGCCGTTGCTGAAGGAGCCGATCAGGGATCCGTCACTGCCCAGCGTGTAAGACTCAAGCGAGCCGGCAGCAGAGCCGTTCTGGCCGGCGACCGTGAGGGTTTCGACTTTTGCGTAGCCCGAGAGTTTATTCAACGCGACAGTAATGCCGCCGACGGTCAACGCGCCGCTGGCCGTCAGTGTGCCGTTGGCTCCCTGTGCGAGGCCCACAGTGACGGGTCCGCTGCCGTCGTTACCTGTAACATTCCAGCCGGTGGCGGTCTTGTCGAAGGTCAGATTGAGGTCACGCGCAGCACCGGCGCCGTCGTAAACCTTGACCACGCGGTTCAGCGACGTGGGAACGGTCGCGTCGCCGGGCAGGTTCCCGTCAAGTGAAACCGCGTTGGTTGCCGTGGCGACCATGTTGTTCGGGTTCAGCGTGATGGTGCCGACGGCGCCGGTCGTGTTGACCGCGCCGTTGGCGTCGGCCTTCCACCCCTGCAGGATGCCGCCGTCGGGGCTGACCAGCTGGCCGGCAGCATCGAGGTTAAAAGCACCGGCACGGGTGAACAGCTGCTGGCCGCCCTTGCTGGTGACGAAAAAGCCGTCTCCGGAGATCATCATGTCCGTGGCCTTGCCGGTGGCCTGCGAGGACCCCTGGCTGAAGTTGTTAGTAACCCCGGCAACGCGGACGCCCAGGCCGATCTGGGCAGGGTTGCTTCCGCCGGTGCCGCCCTGCGGAGCCGTGGCGCCCTGGGTCAGCTGGGACAGGGTGTCCTGGAACTGCGTGGTTCCGGACTTGTACCCGGCTGTGTTGACGTTGGCGATGTTGGCGCCGGTAACATCCAGCATGGTCTGGTGGGCGCGAAGGCCGGAAATTCCGGAGTAGAGCGAGCGGAGCATGGCGACTGCCTTTCTACAAGGTGGGAAAACTGGTCAAAATCTAGGGTCAGGGAGCGGACGGAGCGACGATTCCGGTGATGGAATCGAGGGGGATGGATAGTTCGCCGATGGTCACCGCCGGTTTGTCGCCGGCGAACGAAACGGCAGTAGCAATGCCGCTGCCCGCGGTGCCGTCCGGCAGCGTATAGCCGACGGAATGGCCGATCAGCTGGGCTGCCGCCGAGCGCATCTGCAGCGAAAGCCCATCCTTGCTGCTTGCTGTCAGCTCGGTCATTTTTTCCATCATGGACAGCTGAATGGTTTGGGCCATCATCGCGTTGGTGTCCATCGGGGCACTCGGGTTCTGGTTCTTCAGCTGGGTCACGAGGAGCGTCATAAAAACGTTGGAGTCCATGGTCTGCACCGGGGCGCGGACAGCGGGAGTCTGGTCCCCCGCCGCACCGGTTGTCGGCTTGATCGGGATGGACGGTGTAGCGATCGGCTGAATCGTCATCTGTGGCGTTCCTTCGTGTCAGACAAGAATGTCGATGTTGGTTTGGGGGGAACCCAGCCGACCGGGGATGCGCGGCGCGGGCTCGTGAAATCCTTCGTTGCGGCGCGGGGCTGAGCGCTGCGCTGCGGCGTCGTTCTGGTGCCCCGGGCGGCCGTTCCGGCCCCCGTCCCCCGGTCCGCTGCGATCCGAGAGGTTCAGCGATGCCCCGAATCCGGCGTCGGCGAGCTCCTTCCGGAGCTCGGGAAGGACGCCGCGGAGAGCTTCCCGGCCGGCTTCACCGGGAGAGAACATCTCAATCCGGACGCCGCCGGCGTCGATGTGGGCTCTGATGGTCAGCGGGCCCAGGTCTTCGGGGTTCACTTTGAGGGTCATCACATGTTCACCGGCGGCCGCCGCGGCAAGGGTGAAGAGAGGCCTGCTCAACTGGGGTTGGAGTGCGGGCCCCTGCTGCGGGGAAGCCGTGGCGGGAGCCTGCGGTGCGGACGTCGACGTGGCGGCAGTAGGAGTAGGAGTAGCCGGTCCCCCGGTCAGGGCGGCGGCTCCGGCGGTGGACGCCGATTCCACCGACACCGTGGCCGCCAGCGCGGACTTCCGATCCGGACGCACGTCGCTGCCGCTCGCGCCGGCATTGGGAACAAGACCGGCGAAGGTCGTTCCTCCGGCAGCGGAAGAAAGTCCGGGTGTTGTGCTGGCCGCCGGAGGGTGCGGCTGGAGGCTGGCGGTTGCGGGCGTCGAGGCGGCCCCAGTAAGTCCTGCTGCCGGAGCTGCGTCTTGGGCCGGGCTGGATGGTGCAACGGTGGCTGCCGGCAGGACGACGGCGGCCGGAGCTCCGGTGGCCACGGCATTGGCGTCTGCCGCCACGGCCGGCGCGCCCGCAGCAGCAGCAGGTACCGCGGTGGCAGGAGCCGACACCGGCACGGCACCGCCGGCCCGGAGCTGCGGTTCCGTGGCCGCCTGTTCCGGGGTCATCCGCCCCGGTATGGCCTGCCCCGCGGCGGCGGCTGTCGACTGCGCCGCAGGGGCAGCCAACGCAGTTCCGAACCAGGCCGGGACCGGCAGAACATCTCCTGCGGCGTCATCCTTCGATGGCGACGCGTCCTGGGAGGTGGCGTCGTTGACCTTGGTGTCGTCCGGCTGCCCGCCGGACAGCTGTGCGGTCACGGACGCGGATGTGGTCACGGCCGCGGATGTGGACACGGCCGCGGTCGCGCGCGCGGGCACAGCCTGCGGTGCCCCGACGCCCGGCGAGCCGGCGGAGTTCGAATCCGCGGACACGGTGGTCTCGGACGTCGGACGTTCGGGCTGGACGTTTGAGGGCTGGGCGTTTGAGGGCTGGGCGTTTGAGGGCTGGGCGTTTGAGGAAACGGCGCTGTCCAACAGCACACCGAAAGCTCCGCCGCCGGACGTTGTTGTACCGGCCCGGCCCCCGGCGCCTTGCTGGGTGGCCCGGCTGATCCCCGCAGCAGAGCCCAGACCCATCGATGCGGTCATGATGTGCCCCCTGCCGGGACAATCCGGCGGATGGACGTGAGGTTGGACTGCTGCTCCCAGGCATCGCGGATCTGGATGGTTTGCCCGGGCACGGGGGCGTCGATTGCCTTGCCATTGCCGAGGTAGATGGAGATGTGGTTGCCGCCGAAGCTCACCAGCAGGTCGCCGGGCTTGGCCTCGGCAAGGGACGCTACGGGCGTGCCTTGGCGCATCTGGTCGCTGACCACCCGCGGAATCTCGACGCCGAGGTCTTTGAAGACGCGCTGGGTGAAGCCGGAGCAGTCCATCCCGGTGGCCGGGTTGGTTCCGCCCCAGACGTACGGCACGCCGATGTACTTTTTCGCTGCGGCAACCACGTCGTTTCCGGTCGCTGCCCCTCCGGTGGCAACCGGCGCGGAGACACCCTTGAGTGTTGTCCCGCTGATACCTGTCAGGGAATTGAGGCTCTCCTGCAGGGACGCTGTTCCGGTTCCGCTGGTGCCCAGCGCCGAGGCGAGGGCTTGGGTAAAGGAACCGTCCCCTCCTCCGTCGACAGGCGAGCCCGTGGCGGCGGCCGAGATCGCCGTGGACTTCGCCGAGTCCACCGGCCGGGTGGTGAGTTCGGAGATCATGGACTGGATGCTCTGCATCCGGCCGATCGCCTCGGTCATGCTCATGTGGTCACCTGGGTGTCGTCCCGGTGAAAGACAGTGGACGCAATCTCATCCAGCGCTGACTGTTCGGCCTGCAGGTCTGCGCTCAGTACTTCGGCTTGATGCCGGGCCTGAAGCTTCTCCAAGCCAACGGAGCGGACCCTGGCAGCGGTAAACGCCTCCCGGGCCGCGGACTCGTCTGCCTGGGCGATCGTGGTCAGGCCCCGCAGCTCCGCCAGCATACTGTGCGAGGAGGACCGGGCGGCCGCGACGGCCCGCAGCGAGGCGGAGCTGACAACGTCCGCGTCGTCGATCGACAAGTCACGGCGGGCCGCAGCTTCCCGGGCGCGCACGGAACTGGAACGGGACCTGGCCCGGGCCAGGCCGGTGGCGGCTTGATCCTGCTGGATCTGGCGGAGCCGCAAGAGCCCAGCCAGCGAAAATTGACGGTTCATGCCGCTGCTCCCAGAGTCGAGGTGAGGTAGGAGAGCCGTTGCCACGACTCGGGGTGTCCGGTGGAATCTTCCATTGATTGCTGCAGGAAGGCGTTCACGTCCTGCTCGTGGTTCAGTGCCGCATCAACGAGTGGGTTGGTGCCGGCCTGGTAGGCCCCGACATCGATCAGGTCCTGGGCGGCTTTCCGGGCCGCGAGGACACGGCGAAGCCCCGCGGCAGCGGCGAGGTGATCCCGGGTGTTGACCTTCGAGGCGACACGCGAGATGGATCCGAGGACGTCCACGGAGGGAAAGTGGCCCGTGACGGCCAGTTTCCGGTCGAGGACAACGTGCCCGTCCAGGATGGAGCGGGCGGCGTCGGCGATCGGTTCGTTGTGGTCGTCGCCGTCAACCAGGACGGTGTAGATGCCGGTGATTGAGCCGGTTTCGGCGGTGCCGGCCCGTTCCAGCAGCCGGGCAAGGACGGAAAAAGTCGACGGCGGATAACCGCGGGTGGCTGGGGGTTCGCCGGCTGACAGGCCGATCTCGCGCTGGGCCATGGCGACGCGGGTCAACGAATCCATCATCAGGACCACGTTTTGGCCCTCGTCCCGGAAGGACTCCGCGATCCGGGTAGCGGTGAAAGCGGCGCGCATGCGCATCAGCGCCGGCTCGTCCGAGGTGGCAACCACAACGATGGAGCGTGCCAGTCCCTCGGCGCCAAGGTCGTCCTCGAGAAACTCGCGGACTTCGCGGCCGCGTTCGCCGACCAGGGCGATGACCGAGATTTCGGCGTCGGTCCCCCGGGCGATCATCGAGAGCAGGGAGGATTTCCCGACGCCGGAACCGGCGAAGAGCCCCATCCGCTGGCCCTTGCCGAGGGTGGTCATGGTGTCCAGGACACGGACACCGGTCTGCAGCGGCGTGTCGATGCGGGCCCGTTTCATGGCCAGCGGCGCCTCGTTGTCGATGGGCACGCGCGGCCCGCTCTTGAGCGGACCCTTGCCATCGATGGGCCGTCCGAGGCCATCGATGACGCGGCCAAACAGCCCCCGCCCGGTGGGGACCAGCATGGTGGTGCCCGCTTTGGCCCGGACCGGATCACCGGCGGCGACTCCGGCAAGCCGGCCCAGCGGCATGCAGCGGAGGGTGCTGCCCATCGCGGCGACTACTTCGGCGTCCAGACCGGGACTTTCCCCAACGGTCACGAGCTCACCCAGTGCACCGTCGAGGCCGGAAACTTCCAGGCTCAGGCCCACCACGGACGTCACTACGCCCACCCGTTGGGGAGCGGCGGCCCGTAGTGCGGCGGTGAAAGAGTCCCCTTTTGGGCGCCATTGGGTCATCATGGCTGTCCGTCCATGGTCCGGTCGCCCCAGTCGCCGTCGCTGAGCAGGGCAGTACGGACCCTGGCCAGGGCGGTGCCGAGGCTCGCGTCAAGCCAGCCATGCTCGTAGTCAACTTTCGCGTCGCCGCGGTTCAGGCTTGCGTCCCGGAGCAGCGGAAGCCCGGCGGGCAGGTCCAGGCCTTCCTTGTCCAGGGCGTCAATGTCGGCCGGGTTGAGCCGCACCGCAACCAAGGTGCCGGGGTCGCTGGCGGAAAGGGCGCGTTCGATGGCGGCCCGGGCCGTCCGGGTGCCTTCGGCGAGTTCGTAGCCCAGGATGGCCTCGGCCAGTTCCAGGGCCGTTCGGGCGAGCACTTCATTGGCATCCTGGAGGGCCTGGACATTGCGGTGTGCGAAGTCCGTCCTGGCCACGGCCAACGCGCGCACTGCCCGGTCCAGGTCCTGCTGGCCCGCCGCCAGGGCAGCAGCCTGCTCCGCCGCCATTCGGTCCCGCCAGCGCCGCTGTTCCTTTGCTGCGGCGCGGACCCCGGCAGCGTAGCCCGCGGCGTGGCCCTCGGTGAATCCGGCCTGCTCGTTGGCGGGACCGGTGGTCCGCAGCGACGGGTAGACAATCCGCGCGGGACTGGTGTCAGTAGACAAAGTCTTCCTCGTCCCCACGCTGAATCGTGATGGAACCGTCGGCCTCTAGTTCCCGGATGGAGCGGACGACGGCGGCACGGGCTTCTTCGATCTGCGAGGCCCGCAGCGGCCCCAGGGCCGCGATTTCGGACTCGAGGATCTCCAGGTTGCGGCCGGAAACGTTGGTAGTAATGGTTTCCAGCACCACTTCCGGGGCGCCCTTCATGGCGATGGCCAGCAACGACGAGTCGATGCCGCGCAATACCTGCTGGACGTCCTTGCGGTCCAGTTTGACGATGTCCTCGAAGGTCACCATTTGTGCCCGGATTTCGGTGGCTAGGTCCGGGTTCAACAGGTCCAGGCCATCGAGTACGGAACGTTCGGTGCCGGCGTCGGTACGGTTGATGATCTCCAGCAGCGGCTGGATGCCGCCCGTGACCTTGGAGGCCTGCTGGGAGACAGCGGCACCGCCGCGCAGTTTGAGCGTCTCGGCGACGATCCCGATTGCCTCCGGTGCGCCGGAACCCATCGTTGCGATGCTGAGGGCGACGTCGGCGCGGAGCGAACCAGGCAACCCGGACATCACCGCCGAGGCCTTTTTGGGGCTCAGGTGCGCCAGGACCAGGGCGATCGTTTGCGGCAGTTCACCGTCGATCAGGGCCAGGATCTGGACCGGTTCAATGTCTTCGAGGAACTCAAAGGACTTCCCCGCCATGTTGACGCTCAGCCGGTTGATCAGCCCGGCGGCTTTCTCGGACCCAAAGGACGCTTCCAGCAGTCCCTCTGCCAACTCGCGGCCGCCCCGGGCCGAACGCGGCCCGCTCAGCGCCGAAGAGTGGAAGTCCTTCATGATCTGCTCGGTGACATCGGGATCCACCTTGCGCAGCCGGACGATTTCCGCCGCAATCTCCTCGGCTTCCGAATCCGTCAGCTTTGCCATGACCAGGGCCGCGTTGGCCGGGTTCATCTGCATCAGCACAACGGCCGCGCGCTGGGCGCCCGAAAGGGTCACTGTAGTTTTCATACCGGTTGCCGGTCATCCAGGAGCTCGCGCAGGTAGTCGGCTGCCTTCTCCGGGTTGGCGGAGACCATGCTGTCGATTTCCATCCGACGCCGTTCGGCTTCCACCTGTTCCGGCAAGGGCGGCAGCGGCGGGAGGGCGGTGAGCTCGATCGCCGAGGTTGCCGGGGCCGCCGGCAACGCTGACACGACCGGCATCGCCGGCAGGACCGGCAGCGGCTCAAGCCGCTCGCCCAAGTCCACGGGTTCGCGCTTCTGCCGGCGGCGCAGGACGATCATCAGGATCAGGCCCAGGACCAGGAGTCCGAGGAGGATCGAACCGGCGCTGATGAGCGTGCCGAAGAATTCGGCCTGCTTGGTGGCCTCAGCGTCGGCCTTGGACTCGGCCAGGGACCGGGCAGCGTCGTCCGCAGCCGCGGTGCTGAACGGCACCACCTCAACGGTGACGACGTCGCCGCGTTGCTGATTGATCCCGGCGGCAGAGTTGACCAGGGATGTGAGTGAGGCGAGATTGAGCCCGCCGGCCGCTGCCTGGTTGACGGCCACGGAGATCGTCTGGCGTTTGACGGCTCCGGGCGGGATAACACGGTCCTCGGTGACCTTGTTGACTGCGTTGTTTTTGGTACCGCTGGTGGAATCGAAGCTTCCGTTGCCGCTGGTGCCGCCGGGGACCGCGATGTTGTCCGGTCCCAGAACCCCGGCCGCGCCGCCGCCGGTGCCGGTGTACTTTTCAGTCTTGGAAGTCTCGCTCAGCGGCAGGGCACCTTCAGCGTTGGAGAAGGTCTCGGACTTCTGCTGCGCCGACTCCCCGGTAACGTCGGCGGCGACCGCGACGGTGGAATTGCCCGGCCCGACGACGCGGTCCAGGACGGCACGCACGGCGTCGCCGGTGCGCTGCTGGTAGTCGGTGGCCTGTTTCGAGGATGAGCCGACGGCGCCGCCGCCGACAGCGGAGAGGACATTGCCTTGCGAGTCCACCACTGCGACGTTGATCGGCTTGAGGTTTTCGATGGCCGCAGAGGTCAGGTGCACTATCGCCTGGACCTTGTCGCCGGAAAGGCTGACCCCCGGCTTGGTTTCGATGAAAACCGAGGCGGTGGTGTCCGGGGCGCTGGAGACAAAAACCGTCTTCTCCGGAATGGCGAGACGGACGGCGGCGGTCTTTACGCCGTCCATGGCAGAAATGGTGCTGGCGAGTTCCCCTTCGAGGGCCCGCTTGTAGGTGACGGACTGTTGGAACTCTGAGGACGTAACGCCCATCTTGTCCAGCAGCGAGTACCCGGTGGCGGCGGCCGTGGGCAGGCCAGCGGCGGCGGCTTTGAGGCGTTCGTCGTAGACCTTGTCCTGCGGGACCAGGATGGTCGCGCCGCCGTCGCTGAGTTCGTAGGGAACGTTGTCCTTACGGAGCTGATCGACGATGCCGCTGGCATCGGTGTTCTTGAGCCCGGAGAACAGCGGTGTCAGAGCGGGTTTGGACAGCCACGCGGAAACGGCCACAACGGCGACGACGAGGAGGGCCGCTCCGATGACTGCGATGGTGCGCTGTCCGGCGGTGAATCCCTTGAGTCCGGCGCCGAAGCGGGCGAACATTCCAGATATTTGCGGGGGCATCAGGCTTGCATTCTCATGATCTCGTTGAACGCGTCAACACCCTTGTTTCGCACCGCGGCGACGAGTTCAAGGGTGACCTGCGCGCGGGTGGCGGCGATGGTCGCGTTGTGGATGTCATCCAGGTTGCCCGTCACGGCTGAGACGGCCAGCTGGTTCGACGTCGACTGCAGCTGCTGGAGGTTGTCCACGGCGCCGGTGAGGGACGCCGCGAAGCCGGAGCCGTCGGTACCGGCAGCGGCCCCGGCGCCGTCCACGAAGTTTGTCGGAAGGACGCCCTGAACGGGCGCGATCGGGGAAATGGTCATCAGGATCTTCCAATCTCAAGGGCGGCCATGTAGCTTTCACGGGCGCGGTCCACAACCTGGGCATTCGCCTGGTAGCCGCGCTGGGCAATAATCAGCGCGCCCATCTGTTCGGCCATATCAATATCCGGATATTTCACGTTCCCGTTGGCGTCCGCGAGCGGGTGGTCCGGCTGGTACACGATCCTGCCCTCGCCGTTTCCCAGCTGCGTGCTTTTCACGTACACCCCGGTGAGGTCGGCGCCTTCCCCGGCTTCCACGTATTTAGCCTGGAACGCCGGGCCGGAGGTGCGCGAGACATTGTTCATGTTGGCCAGGTTGTCCGAGACGGCGTCGAGCCATTTCCGGTGCACGGTGAGGGCGGAACCGGCGATTCCGATCGCGTCGAAAGTCATCAGTTCGTCCTCATGGCGGAGCGGACGGCGGTGAACTCATAGCCGAGGGCACGGGTGGCGAACTGGAAGCGAAGTACCGTGTCGATGTTGGACAGGGTTTCGGTGTCCAGGTTGACGTTGTTGCCGTTCAGCTGGGTGGGTTCCAGGGATGCTGCCGTGGTGGCCTGGGCATGACCGTCGCCGGAACGCACCGAGGCCGCGAGGGCGTCCTCGAAGGCCACGCGCTTGGCCTGGTAATTGGGCGTATTGACGTTCGCGATGTTGTTCGCGATGCTGCGCTGGCGCAGCGCCAATCCGTCCAAGGCGCTGGACAGGGCTGCGGAGGTCACGGATTCGAGCACGGGGATCCTGCCTGGGTGGTGGGAGGCCGATCCGTGGCCGTTAAACGAGCGATCCGTGCTCTATCAGTGGTTATCGGCACTGGTCAGCCGCGCGTTAGGAGAAAATATAAAAGAGTTTCCGCAGGATGAATCACTGTGGATACTCGCGGATATTCTTTGCGGGGTCTTATGCTCCCGACAGGAAGTTCAGCCGTTTACATCCAGGTACACAGCACCGGAGGCAGCCACTACGCCGGGAACAGAGGAGACCGCCTGCAGTTGCTGGGCGACATCCCGCCTGGCATCTTCGAGTCGCCGGGCGACGCGTTCCTGCGCGGCCGACAACGCTAAGGCACGTCGTCGGGCTGCAGCGGGTAGCGCTCCGGGGAGAAGATGCGGATGCCAGCGCTTCTCGGGCTGGGGATCAACCGCGCTCCCGGGTGCGGCAGACAGCGGGCCCAAGGGATCCTTCAGGGTGCGCTCGGCTGCACCCACCGCCAGCTCCAGTACGTCCAGGATCGCGTTCCAGGCCGCCAGGGCACTCTCCTCGGGGTCCGTCAGGGTTGATTCCGTGTCGGGGATGTCGGTTCGCCCTCGGCTGCCCTCCACTTCCGGGTGACTATCCAAAACCAAGGCTCCCCCCGCCGGTTAGGGCCTGGGTGCTCCAGGCGCCCGCGGGGGTGGATCCGCGGTTAGGTCCAGAGGTAGGTGCGGCGGGAGCTGCCGCGGGGACCGGGGCAGGGCCTGGGACAGCGGCGGCCGCCTCATGCCAGGCCTCGCGCAAGGGGTCCAAAAGTTCGATGGCCTCACGCGTCAGCGCCGGATCACGCTGGATATTCGCGTTCACCAGGGCGGTGAAGGAGTAGTTATACAGGCCAAGCAGCCCGTCGGCGCCGTCCCAGGCATCGGTCTTCAGGGACGACATAAGTTCAGCTAGGATGGCCTGCGCGTGCAGGAGGTTTTCCGAGGCGACAGGCCAGTTCGCGCCCTGCTGCGCGGCCTCCGCACGGCCCAGGTCCAGCAGGAGCCGGTCGTAGAGCATGGTGAGCAGGCGTGCCGGCGGAGCCGAGAGGACGGAGTCAGCCAGGTACTGGTTCCGCTGGGCGGCGCCGCCGTAGCCGGAGCCGAAAGGTGTGGTGGTCATGCTGACTTACTTCCTGCCAGGCCGGAGAGCTGGGCGGTGAG
This sequence comes from Pseudarthrobacter sp. PH31-O2, assembly GCF_030063265.1. Classification (NCBI taxonomy): domain Bacteria; kingdom Bacillati; phylum Actinomycetota; class Actinomycetes; order Micrococcales; family Micrococcaceae; genus Pseudarthrobacter; species Pseudarthrobacter sp. PH31-O2. The sequence continues at coordinate 244,034 of NZ_JASIST010000006.1, forward strand.
CCAGGATTGTTGGGCCTTCATGCCGCTCAACGCCGTCTCGAGACCCGAGTAGGTTCGCTGGAGCGTGGCTTTGCGGGAGGCAAGCCGTGTATCCCAGTCACCAATCCGGTCAGCCAGGTCCCGGACTTCGGACTGCTGGCCGGTGATCTTGGTAGTCAAGGTGCCGTTGTACTTATCAGAGGCTGCTGTGGACGCCGCGGCAACGCGACCGGCGATTTCCTGTACCTTGGCTGCTGTTCCCTCGGGATCCTTCGCCAGGGCGGCAGCGAACTTCGTGGCGTCGAACTCCATCGTTCCGGTCTTGGTGATGCTGATGCCGATTTCCGACGGCGACCGGGGCGGGGCGCCGACCGGCAGCGAAGCGGCGGAAAGGATGTTCTGGTTCACCGAGCGCACCAGACTCTCACCGGCGAAAACACCGGCTGACGTCTTAGTGCCGCTGGAGTTCGTGGTGGTGCTGACGGCGGTCTTGCTTGCGATCAGCGAGAAAATGCCGTTCACACCGTCCACGAGGTCGGAGGCGAGCTTGGTGATGCCGGCGTCGTCACGGCCCACCGTGAGCGTTACAGGTGCGGCAGATACTTCTTTGGCGGTGACGGACACGCCGGGCAGCAGATCGGCGAAAGTGTTCGTCGAGGACTTCACGCTCTGGGTCACAGCGGTGTTCGGCCAGAGTGTGATTTCGGCGTCCTGCGCGGCCTTGACATTCGTGAAGGTAGTACCGGGATCGCTGATGGTGAAGGCCCCGGCTTCACCGGACTTCGTGGCGGTGAACTGGAGGCGGAAGTCCTCGCCCCCAACGGCCACCTTCGTGGCGGTCACGCCGGCGCCAGCGGCATTCACCGCCGTGACGACATCGTCAAGGTTATTGGAAGCCGGCGCGATCGTATAGTCGCTGCCCCCGCTGTTGATCGTCATCGTGGTGTACGGCCAGCCGGTCACGGCGTTCACTTTGGGGGTTACGGTGACCTGGGTCTGGGCCAGCTTGGTGACCTGGAAATCGATGGAGCCCGCTTTGGCAGCCGCGGTCGTGGTCGCGACGACTTTGTCGCTGGACGTGGTCGCCTTGGTGAGGTCCAGGGCACCGGGCTTGGCCGCGGCGGTGGCCTGGGTAGCCAGGGCTGCGACTTTGCCATTGAGCCCCTGCAGGGCGGAGACCATCGACTGAAGATCGTAGGACTTGTTCTTGAGCAGGGTCTGCGGAAGGGCTTCGGACTGCATGATCGAGCCGATGAGGGCGGTGGTGTCGAGCCCGCTGGCCAGTCCGTCGAGTGAGATTCCCATCTCTGCCTCTCCTTAGCTGTCAATTCCTGCTGATACGTCGGGTGTTTGTGATGCTGGGACGTTGCACGTAAGGGCCGGACGATGGTGTTGCCATCGTCCGGCCCTTCCGCAGCGTGGTAATCGGGGGTGTCTCATCGTCCGATCAGGGTGGCAGCCTCACTTCAGGACTGCCGGATCCGGCCTAGCGCAGGAGTGAAAGAACACCCTGGCTGGACTGGTTTGCCTGGGCCAGCATTGCGGTGCCGGCCTGGGACAGGATGTTGGCCTTGGTGAACTTGACCATTTCCTGAGCCATGTCGACGTCGGCGATGCGGGACTGAGCGGCCTGCAGGTTCTCACCGGCAACGTTCAGCGACTTTACGGTGTGCTCCAGACGGTTCTGAGCAGCACCGAGGTCTGCGCGCTGTGCCGAGATCGCCTTGATGGCGGTGTCGATCTTCCCGATCGTAGTCTGCGCGTTAGCCGCCGTGTCGACCACGAAGTCGGTGGCGCCGGTACCGGCAGCGTCGGACAGGGCGCCGGTGGCTGTTGCCACGTCGCCCACCTTGACCTTGATAGTGTCCACACCGGTCGTGCCACCGGTGCCGACCTGGATTTCCAGGGAACCCGGGGTTGACGTCGCGGTGACGCCCGCGCCGGTAGCTCCCTTGAGCAGGTCGATGCCGTTGAAGTTGGTGGCTTTCGTGATGCGGTCGAGTTCCTGGCCGAGTGAGTTGCCCTCAGCCTTGATCGCGTCACGGGCTGCCGTGTTGTTAGTGTCGTTGGAACCCTGGACAGCAAGGTCGCGCATACGCTGCAGGATGGAGTGAACCTCGGTCAGGGCGCCTTCAGTTGTCTGGATGACGGAGATGCCGTCCTGGGCGTTGCGGGCGGCCTGGGCCGAGCCGGTGACCTGCGCCTTAAGGCCTTCGGAGATTGAAAGGCCTGCTGCGTCATCGCCGGCGCGGTTGATGCGCAGGCCGGTGGACAGCTTCTCCAAGGACTTGGAAAGGTCGTTCTGGGTGGAGTTGAGGTTGCGGTAAGAGTTGTTTGCCGCGAGGTTGTTGTTGATAACAAAGCCCATGATGTTTCCTCCGTGAGTGGGACTGTAAGCGATGGCCCATCCGTGGGCCTTCAGGAGTAGTTATCGCCCTTTCGGAGGACGACGTAAGCAAAAATGCGAAATTCTTTTTCGAACGGCTTTCCCCCGCCCTTCCGAAAGTAATCAGCCTTCTTCCCGCTAACGGATCCCACTCCCCGGCCGATAGTTTCTACGAACCCTGCTGATGGCTGCAGCCGACTCCTTATGTACTGCATGCCCGGCACCACCGCATTAGTCACCGACAAGGGAGCCGTCCGGACCATGGCAATCCACGAACTTTCAGCCTTGCTGTGGCGGGAGCGTGAGCTCCTGGACGTTCTCACTTTCAAGCTAGAGGAAGAGCAGCTGCTGCTCACCTCGGGCAAGTCCCGCTGGCTGCCCCACGGCACCAAGGAAGTTGAACAGGTCCTGGGGCACCTCTCGCAGGCGAGCTTGGCGCGGACCATCGAGGCCGCCGTCGTCGCCGAAACGTGGGGACTTCCCACCGATGCTTCCCTCGCGGAACTGGCCGCCGCCGCCCCGGAAGGCGCCTGGGCCGAGATCCTCACCGCGCACCTGGCCGCGTTGACCCGCCAGACTGCCCTAATCAAGGAACTGCGCGACTCCAACGAGCAGTACCTGCGCACCGCCGTCCGCTCCACCCAAGAGTCGCTGGCTGACCTGCGTCCGGCAGCCGGCACCTACGACGCGCACGGCAAGACCGGCGAAACCGCCGCCTCCCGCATCTTCGACAAGCAATTCTAAGGAAGCGACCTTGAGCACTTTCGGCGCCCTGAACACCGCCTACCGTGGACTGACCGCAGCCCAGCAGGGCATGAACGTGGCCGGGCAGAACATCGCCAACGCCGCTACCGAGGGGTACACCCGGCAGCGCGTCGAGCAGTCGTCGCTCGCGGCGCCCGCTCGCGGCCTCTTCAGCGGTGGCCTCCTGCAGGCCGGCCAGGGCGTGTCGGTGGACGCGATCGCACGGCTCGGCAACAGTTTCCTCGACGGCGGAGTCCGCTCCACTGCCGCCCAGGCCGGCTACGCCAGTGTCCGTTCCGCCGCCCTGCAGGGCATCGAGGGCGTCCTTCAGGAACCCGGCGAAGACGGCATCTCCACGGCACTGCAGGGCTTCTGGTCCGCTTGGCAGGGCGCCGCCAACCAGCCCGACAAAGACGGCCCCAAGGCGCTGCTGCTGAACGCCGCCAACTCCGTGACGGACAAGATCTCCTCCGGATACAAGGCCCTCGACTCGCAATGGAGCAGTGTCCGCGGCCAGGCCCAGGACGCGGTGACTGCCGTCAACGCGGCAGCCGCCCAGGTTGCCTCCTACAACACAACCATCCGCTCCACCCTTGCCGCCGGCGGATCGGCAAACGAACTGATCGACGCCCGGGCCAAGCTCACGGACCAGATCGCCGGCCTCGCAGGCGGCACCGTCCGCGAGCAAGCCGACGGCACCGTGGATGTTCTCGTCGGCGGCAACGCCCTCGTGACGGGCAGCTCAGTGCGGACCCTGCAGCTGGCCGGCGCAACGGCCATGGCTAGCGCCGCCACCGACGCGCCTCGCATTGAGTGGACCAGCCCCGGCGGCACGGCAGCGCTCGACGGCGGCGAACTCGCCGGCGCCCTCTCCGTACTGGCACCGGCAGACAAGGGCGGGGCAATCGCCCAAGCCGCGGCGTCCTACAACGGCTTCGCTACCGCCCTCGCCACGGCAGTAAACACCGTCCACAAGTCCGGTGTCACTGGGGCCGGCACCACAAACGTCGACTTCTTCACGACCACCGGCTCTGACCCCGCTGCACTGAGCATCTCCGGCCCCGCCAACATCGGCAACATCGCGCTGAAAGCCTCTGCGGGCGGCGCCTTGGACACCAGCATTGCGGACACGATCTCGCAGCTCGGCACTGGTAACGGCTCGCCGGACAAGATCTGGTCGGGCATCGTCACGAACATCGGAGTGCAGTCCCGGGGAGCCCAGCAGCACGAAGCGCTCACCACGGCCGCCCAAATCTCGGCCATCACGGAGCGGGCCTCCCAAGCCTCCGTCAGCCTGGACGAGGAAAACGTCAGCCTGCTCACCAACCAGCACGCCTATCAGGCCGCGGCCCGAGTGATGACCGCCGTCGACGAGGCCCTTGACGTCCTGATCAACCGCACCGGACTGGTAGGAAGGTAGACCCATGCTGAACCGCGTCACGAACCTGACCATGAGCGCCAACGCCCAGCGGACGCTGCAGACCCAGCAGTCCAGGCTGGCCGAACTGCAGGAAAAGGCGACCACACTCAACAAGATCTCGCGTCCTTCGGACGATCCCGCCGCTACTGCCAAGGCGCTGGAGACCCGGTCCCTGCTCGCGGCCAACGCCCAGTACGGCCGGAACATCGACGACGGCAACACCTGGCTCACCGCGGCGGATTCCGCGCTCGAACAAGCCACGAACGTGATGCACAAGATCAAGGACCTCACCGTCCTTGCCGGCAACGGATCGCTGCCGCAGTCCGGCAAGATCGCCATCGCCAACGAGCTGGATGCCCTGAACAGCGAACTCGTTTCGATCGCCAACACCAAGCACCTGGGCCGGAACATCTTTGCCGGGAACTCGGATAACCCTGAAGCCTTCAGCGGCCCCGTGCCACCCACCTTCAACGGCACCGGCCTCAGCCCGGTCGAACGCCGCTTCAGCGCGACCCAGACTGTCCGGGTGGACGCCGACGGCGAGGCGGTCTTTGGCACCGGCTCCACCTCCGTCTTCGGGGCCGTCAAGTCCATCGCTGATGCGCTGAAGGGCGGAACGGCCCCCACGTCGCTGCAGATCGGCAACCTGGATGCTGGTTTTACTCACATCGTCGATGGACGTGCTGAGATAGGAACACGGCAGGCACAGCTGGAACGTGCCGGCAACGTCAATACGGATTTGGAGGCCAACTTGGACGCGCAGAAGATGGGCATAGAAAAACTGGACCTTGGCAGCGTCATCATGGACCTGAAACTTCAGGAGACCAACTACCAGGTGGCCCTGGCCGCGACGGCACGGGTCCTTCAGCCCACGCTGATGGACTTTCTCCGGTGAGTACCGCGGTGCTGAACACGCCAGTCTCATTCACGGTCCCGATGCCAGGACTTGAAGACGCTCATGACTTCACCCTCCGGAGCGTTGAAGGGGCAACCGGACTGTACGCCTTGGAAGCGACCTCCGGTACATCTGCGCGGCTGTTCCTCGCCGACGCCGCAGTCTTCGTGCCCACCTACAACCCGCCGGTCACGGCCGCCACGCGCCAGGCACTGGAGCTTGTGGAGGAGGACGCGCCCCAGATACTGGTCGTCCTGAATCACTCCCCCGCCGCAACCACAGTGAACCTTATGGCTCCGATCGTGTTGAACCCGGCCACCCGCCGCTGCACCCAGCTGGTCCTGGACGGCCGCGACTACCCGCTCCGGGCGGATCTCAATTCGCTCTGACTCGACCCGGGCGGAAGTGCCCTCACCAGAAATGGGCGACGTCGATTACCAGCCGTGAGCCGGCGTCGGGTCCGGCGAGGGCGAAGACGCGGAACGGCAACCGGGCCCGGACCCCGAGGCCGAGGCTCGAATACCCTTCGAAGCTGCCGGCCCACGCGATCTGTTTGAACGTCTGGTAGCCGCTGACGTTGCTGAGCTCGGCCGGATCTGCCGGGGTGTAGGTTGAGTTGCCGCTGTCGTCGTACGCCGGAGCGTTCACCGTGACCTGAAGGAACGCCTGGCCCCGCAGCGGGACGGGGAGGCCGGAGCCGTCGCGGACCACTTGCGGAACGTAGTGCACGGTATACCCGCCGACTGGCCCGTTGAGGTCGATGACCAGCCGGTCGAAGCAGTAGTGCTGCCCGGTGCGGACGTTGTTCACCTTCGCCTGGCTCATCGCAGGATCCGCTTTTATCAGCGATCCCCACACCAGTCCGCAGTATGGATCTGCCGAGGCCGGACCGGGCGCTACCAGCCCCGATCCAATCGCCACCACAATAGCCAACAGCAACACCCGGAATGTTTTCACTCGGCCGCCCCCTCAGGAGATGAGATAACTCCAGAATAGGAGCCTTTGGCAGCCAAAACGAGGGCCCAGCTGTTTCGGCGCCCAACCGTTAGCTTGCCCCGGTCCCGGTCACAGGAGCGTTGCACCGCAGTGGACCCTCTGCCGCCGGCGATACCCGCCGGGAACAGCGAAGCGCCGGGCCCCCATCGGGATCCGGCGCTTGGCGGTGACTGGTATGAAGTGGTGATTCGCGGCGGAAGGTCCCCTATCCTTCGCAATCGCGGCAGAACTTCAGACCGTTCTTTTCCTTGGCCACCTGGGACCGGTGACGCACCAGGAAACAGGACGAGCAGGTAAATTCGTCCGACTGCTCGGGGACAACTGTAACTGTCAACTCTTCGCCGGACAGGTCAGCGCCGGGAAGATCGATGCCTTCGGCCGTGTCGTTCTCGTCGAGATCGATGACAGCCGTCTGGGCGCCACCGCTGCGGGACGCCTGAAGGGCCTCCAGCGATTCAGCGGGAGTTTCTTCTTCTGTCTTGCGGGGTGCGTCGTAATCGGTAGCCATTTGGGGGTTCACTTTCGTTGCTGCGCAGCGCCATCTCAGGCACCTCAGTGAAGCAGTTTAGGACATTATGCACGCAGTGGAACAATAGTGTGGCGAATCCGACATTTTGCGTCGCGTCGCTCCGCGGAGGGGAGGGCGCGGGCCCGCCAGAAGCGCTGACAGGCCGGCGGCGCCGGCCGCCGCCCGCGGTCGGCTGTCCCTCAGGCGACCGGCCAGACGACGAGCGTCTTCCACTTGGACGAGTCGGGTTCCGCGGCCGGGTCGGTGAGATAGGACTCCCACATGGCTCCTCCGGGGGTGAGGCCCTCGGCCTGCATCTTTGACATGATCAGCCCATACGTGTCCGGGAGAGTGTCGTAGGGGCCCATGTGGGTCGCCTCCAGGGCATGGCCCGCGGGCAGTGTCCCCGCCGTCACTTCGCCGCCCGCAACACCGGGAAAAGGTGCTGCGACGGGAAATCCGGCCTCGACGTCGACGACGTCGGTCGGCGTCCCCCGGTACATCGCGAACGGCGGTCCGGCCAGCTGGACGTTTTGCTGCTGGACGGCACTCAGTACGGCGCTGAAGGCGCGGTCGAAGAACGCCGTCAACTCCTTCATGGGAACGGTTTCGCGCAGCACGGCGGTCGGCAGTGCCTCCAACTGGGTGGACCTGATGTCCGGCGTCAATTCCGGATTCGTTTCTGTCATACGCCAAGATTCCGCCGGCCGGTTTCCGGGGTCTAGGGCCTTATGTCCCCCTGCCGCGCGTCAGCGGACCGCGTGATGGGCCCGACGCCGGTTGCCTGGCTGTGGTGGGTTTGGGGGTTGGCGGCCGGGGTTAAAACAGAAACCGCACCGCCGACGGGGTGGGACCCGGCAGCGGCGCGGTTTTTCGCGGGCCCCCTGTCGGATTCGAACCGACGACCCCCGCTTATCACGGCGGGGTATCCCGGGCATTCCCGGCGGTGCCCAAAAAGCGCTCCTGACCAGCAATTTCGCGGCTATTGATGTCGAAATTCTACCCGCGGGATCCCGGCAGTTCCCGTTCAAAGCGTGTCGTAAACGTGTCGTTTCCGTGTAGTCACGCTCTGGTCACGGTAGACGGTGGCCACGCGGTTTATGCTCGGTGTCCCCATGAGCCGGCGTCGTGAAAGATCTACAGGAACTTCATAGCTGGGGGTTTTTCCGGCACGTTTTGAATTTGCTGCCGGGAGGGTCGCGGGACATGGCTGCAGCCATGGACAGGGCGTTCGGACCAACGGCGTGACCGCCTGACATTGGCTGCACTCACGCCTCGCGTAGGCTTCCACGTCCGGCATCCCGATTCTTCGTATCGAAACCAGGGCGCGACTCGCCTGAACTGTTCACGCCGCGCTGATCTCCCCCCTCCGGACACGGAAAATGGACCCCTCCCCATAGAATGCAAGAGAAAGTACGTGCGTGATCGATGAACGCTGCACGGCAATGGGGGCAACGCTTACGGCTGTAACAGCCGCTACCGCATGACACCGCCCGTCCTTTGCCTGCGCAAGGGAAGTGGGAGCAGTGGCCGGCAACAACAACGCCAACCTGGTGTGGAGCATCGCGAATATCCTGCGGGGCACCTACAAACCGGCACAGTACGGCTCGGTGGTCCTCCCGTTCACCATCTTGCGCCGCCTCGACTGCGTCCTCGAGAAAACCAAAGACGCGGTCCTCGCCGAGGCAGAGGCCAAGAGGGATCTGAACATCCCGCTGGACACCTTCCTGCAGAAGGCCTCCGGCCACAGCTTTTTCAACACCTCCCGCTTCGACTTCGCCACGCTCCTGAATGACCCCACCAACATCAAGGCCAACATCCTCAACTACGTCCAAGGCTTCTCAGAGAACACCCGGGACATCTTCGAGCGCTTCGAGTTCTACAAGACGCTCGAAAAGCTGGACAGCGCCGACCTGCTCTACCACGTCACCAAGGACTTCGCCGCGATCGACCTCCATCCGGGAACCATCAGCAACATCGAGATGGGCCTCATGTTCGAGGAGCTCATCCGCCGCTTCGCCGAAGCCTCCAACGAGACCGCCGGTGAACACTTCACCCCGCGCGAGGTCATCCAGCTCATGGTCCAGCTGCTTCTGAACTACGACGACGACGTCCTCACCAAAGAGGGAATTGTCCGGTCCATCTACGACCCCACCGCCGGCACCGGCGGCATGCTCACCGTGGCCCAGGAACACCTCCACGAACTGAACCCCAGCGCCTCCCTCGTCGCGTACGGGCAGGAGATCAACGACGAGTCCTACGCCATCTGCAAGTCGGACCTGCTGATCAAGGGCCAGGACATCTCCAAGATCTCCGTCGGCGACACCCTCGCTAATGACCAGAACATCGGCCAGCAGTTCGACTTCATGCTCTCCAACCCGCCCTTCGGCGTGGAATGGAAGAAGATCCAGCCGCAGATCCAGAAGGAACACGAACTCCACGGCTTCGAGGGCCGCTTCGGCCCGGGCCTGCCCCGCGTCAGCGACGGGTCACTGCTCTTCCTCCTGCACCTGGTCCGCAAAATGCGCCCCGCGCACGACGGCGGCTCCCGCATCGGCATCGTCCTGAACGGCTCACCCCTGTTCACCGGCGGCGCCGGCTCAGGCGAGTCCGAGATCCGCAAATACCTGATCGAGAACGACTTCGTCGAGGCCATCATCGCCCTGCCCACGGACATGTTCTACAACACCGGCATCGCCACCTACATCTGGATCCTCTCCAACAGCAAGAAACAAAAACACCCCGAACGCGTCGGCAAGATCCAACTCATCAACGGCGTCGACTTCTTTGCAAAGATGCGCAAAAGCCTCGGATCCAAACGCAAGGAACTCGGGCCCGGCGACATCGCCCGGATCGTCAGCCTCTACGGTGCCTTCGAGGACGACACCGAGACCTCCAAGATCTTCAACAACCGGGACTTCGGCTACTCCACCATCACCGTCGAACGCCCCCTCAAGCTCAACTTCGCCTGCGCCCCCGAACGGATCGACGCCGTCCTCGCGCAGAAGCCGGTCGAAAAACTATCCGACGACGACCGGCAGCTGCTCGAAAAAACCCTCACCCACATCGGCGAAGCCGAAACCACGCTCTGGACCAACCGAGAGCAATTCCTCAAGGCACTGAAACCGGCACTCACCCAGTCCGGGCTCAAACTCGGTGCGCCCGTCCTGAAGGCGGTGCTGGCGGGGCTCTCCGAACGCGACGAGACCGCCGACGTCTGCACGGGCCCGAAAGGCACCCCCGAGCCGGACACGGACCTGCGCGACACCGAAAACGTCCCCCTGAGCGAAGACATTCAGGCCTACTTCGAACGCGAAGTCCTCCCCCACGTCCCCGACGCCTGGCTAGACCCCACCAAAACCAAGATCGGCTACGAGATCCCCTTCACCCGACACTTCTACGAATACGTCGCACCCAGGTCCCTCGACGAAATCGACGCCGACCTCAACAAACTCATCGGAGAGATCACCACGCTGCTGGCAGAGGTCGAGCAGTGACAGCACTCAATGCATACGCAGAATACAAGGACTCGGGTCACGAATGGCTCGGAAGCGTACCGACTCACTGGAGCGTCGTCCCAAGCAAGTGGCTGTTTAGTCTCCGTGCGGATCGTCCGGATTCGGATGCCATCCATCTGATGGCTTCGCAAAAGTACGGGGTTATATCCCAAGCCCAGTTCATGGCTGAGAAGGACCAGCGGGTTGTCCAGACCATCGTGGGCGGCGAAAACATGAAGAAGATTTGCCCCGACGACTTCCTGATTCACCTGCGAAGCTTTCAAGGAGGCATCGAATGGTCAGCAAATGAAGGTAAGGTCAGCCCGGCATACACCGTCTTGCGCCCCAAGCGCGGAGTGCACCCCCCTTTTTTCTATTACCTCCTAAAATCCGCTGGTTACATTCAAGAACTTCGTGCAACGACGAATCAACTGCGGGATGGGCAGTCGATGAACTACTCGCAATTTGCGATGGTTCCGCTTGTCGAAGTTCCGCTGCAGGAACAGGTAGGTATTGCCGAGTTCCTTGACCGCGAGACCGCCCAGATCGACGACCTTATCGGCAAGCAGGAGCGGCTCATCGAGCTGCTCGCCGAGAAGCGCCAGGCCATCATCATCCACACCGTCACCAAAGGCCTCGACCCCACCGCCCCCACCAAACCCTCCGGCATTCCCTGGCTCGGCGACGTGCCTGTTCACTGGTCTCTCCCCAGACTGAAGAATTGCAGCCGGGTCAAGCGCGGCCGATTCATGCACCGCCCCAGAAACGCCCCCCACCTCTACGGCGGTGAATACCCGTTCATCCAGACCGGAGCGATAGCTCGCGCGAAGGGAAAATACATAAGTGATTTTTCCCAAACGCTGTCCGCGGCTGGCATGGAAACTAGTGCCATGATGCCGAAAGGAACACTAGTTATGGCAATCGCCGCCAACATCGCCGACGTTGCGATACTTTCGTTCGATAGTTGTGCCCCTGATTCTGTCGTGGGCTTTCAGCCCACGAGTCAGGCAAATACTGATTTCCTCTACTACGCCCTGACTGCTAAACGTGACGAACTCACGAGCGAAGCTCCCGTTACTTCTCAGGGCAACCTAAATGTGGAGCGAGTGGGGAGTGTGACCGTGCCGCTCCCGCCAATAGATGAGCAGTCCGAGATCGTAGATTCGCTGGACAACCGGCTGGCTCAAATGTCCCATATCGTAACGAAAGCATTGGCGACAATGCGCCTTCTGTTGGAGCGCCGTTCCGCCCTGATCTCTGCCGCTGTCACCGGCAAGATCGATGTACGAGACGAGGCGTTCGCAGAGTGACAGCCAGCAGGAAAGTGCACGAGTACGTAGCACCGCTACTGAACGTGCTAAATGACGGACAAGCCCACAGCAGGCAGGACCTCTTTGCTCGGGTATCTGTAGCCCTGCAGCTGAGTGATGATGAGCGGGCCGAGCGCCTCCCGTCCGGAACGGTTCGTTGGACCCACAGGTTGAGTTGGGCCATTACCGAATGTGTGACTGCAGGGTTCGTCGTCCGCGTCGGCGCGGCGACCTACGAGATCTCATCTGCCGGGAAGGCCGTCATTGAATCGGGCCAGCCGATTGTCCGCCAAACGATCAAAGGCACGGATATGTACCGTGCGCACAAGGCTGACCTGCGCGCACGTAAGAGGCAGGCGGTCGAAACCTCCGGCGCCGAACCATCGGCTCTCGAAGTCACGGACGAACTCGACGAGGAGAGCTCTCCGACGGAGGCGCTGATCAACGCCGAGAAACGGCTCAACGACTCACTGGAAGCGCAGATCTACGAGAGTCTGCTCCAGCTCGATTCCCAGGCTTTTGAGCGACTCATCCTGCAGGTGGTCCAGTCCCTGGGCTACGGAACTGACCGGCAGGAGAATCTTCGGCCCACCCAGTACAGCGGCGACAAGGGCATCGACGGAATCATCTGGCAGGACTCCCTGGGCTTTGACCGCGTGTACCTGCAGGCAAAGCGATACGCCCAAGACCGCGCCATCGGCGGTCCAGACGTGCAGGCCTTCAGCGGCGCCCTCATGCAGCATCGGGCAACCAAGGGTCTGTTCATCACGACGTCAAGATTCACTACCGATGCCCAGGCCGTGGCGCGCGAGACGCTTCACTACTCCCTCAAGCTCATTGACGGGCAGCGCCTGGCAGAACTGATGGTCCGGTACGGCGTCGGGGTCCAAGTCGAAAGCACCATCGCCGTTAAGAAGTTCGACCAAGACTTCTTCGACAGCATCTAGGGGGAACTTTATGGCGCAGCACAATGAAGTGACATTCGAGGACGAGATCTGCCAGGCTCTCGCGGCGCAGGGCTGGATCTACGAGCCACGCCGGAAGGCCGGTGAGCTCTACGACGCCACCCGGGCCCTCGTCCCGGAAGATGTCTTCGCCTGGCTCGCCGACACCCAGCCGGAACAGCTCGCCAAGGTCCTGAAGCCCACGGATTCCCCCGCGGAGCACCAAGTCGCGAAGCGGTTGCTGCTGGACCGGCTGTGCAAGGTTCTGGACAAGCCGGCGGCCAAGGAAGCCGGCATGCTCTCGGTCCTGCGCACGGGGTTCAAGGACGTCGCGGCCAGGTTCGACATGTGCCAGTTCAAGCCGGCCATGGGCCTGAACCCGGAAACCCTCGAGCGCTACGGCAAGGTCCGCCTCCGGGTCATCCGGCAGGTCCACTACTCCACCGTCGACACGAAGAGGAGCATCGATCTGGTCCTGTTCGTCAACGGCCTGCCGGTCGCGACCATCGAACTCAAGACGGACTTCACGCAGAACATCAATGACGCAGTCGAGCAGTACCGCAAGGACCGGGTCCCCCGCAACGCCAAAAACAAGGACGAGCCGCTGCTGTCCTTCGGCCGCCGCGCCCTGGTGCACTTCGCCGTCAGCAACGACGAAATTCAGATGACCACCGAACTCAAGGGCAAGGACACCTACTTCCTGCCCTTCAACCTCGGCGACAACGGCCATGCCGGCAACCCGCCCAACCCCAAGGGCTCGGCCACCAGCTACCTCTGGGAACAGGTCCTCCAGCGCGATTCCTGGCTGAACATCATCGGCAAGTTCCTGCACCTGCAGATCAGCGACAAGACCAACCCCGTCACCGGCGAACGGGAGGTCCGCAAGTCGCTGCTCTTCCCCCGCTACCACCAATGGGACGTGGTCAACCAGCTCATCGAGACCGCCTGCGCCGAAGGCCCCGGCCACCGCTATCTGGTGCAGCACTCCGCCGGGTCCGGCAAGACCAACTCCATCGCGTGGACAGCGCACCAGCTCAGCTCCCTCCACGGCGCCGGCAACGAAAAGATCTTCGACTCCGTTATTGTCGTGACGGACCGGACCGTACTGGACGCCCAGCTCCAGGACGCGATCTACCAGATCGAGCACAAGTCCGGCGTCGTCGTCCCCATCCGCGGCAACGCAGGATCCAAATCCGCCGAACTCACCGCCGCTCTGGTGGCCGGGACACCAATCATCATCGTCACCATCCAGACCTTCCCGTTCGCACTGAAGGCCATCGCCGAATCCCAGGCCCTGAAGGGCCGGAACTTCGCCATCATCGCCGACGAGGCTCACTCCTCCCAGACCGGCTCCACCGCCAACAAGCTCAAAAAGGTCCTCTCCGCCGAGGAACTCGCCGACGTGAACGACGGCGGCGAGTTCGACGTCGAATCCTTTTTGGCGGCGGAGATGGCCGAGCGTGCCGACGCGAGAAACATCAGCTACTTCGCCTTCACCGCCACGCCCAAGGCCAAGACCCTGGAGCTGTTCGGCCGCCTGGGCCCGGACGGGCTACCGCAGCCGTTCCACCTCTACTCCATGCAGCAGGCCATCGAGGAACACTTCATCCTGGACGTGCTGCAGAACTACACCAGCTACAAGGTCGCCTACCGGCTCACCCACGAGGGCCGGGACTATGACTCAGACGACACTCAAGTAGAGAAGTCCGAGGCGCTGAAGTCTTTAATGAACTGGGTGAAGCTGCACCCGTACAACGTCAGCCAGAAGGTCCAGGTGATCGTGGAGCACTTCCGCGCCAACGTCGCCTGGCGCCTCGACGGCAAGGCCAAGGCCATGGTCGTCACCGGATCCCGCAAGGAAGCCGTCCGCTACAAACTCGCCATCGACAAATACATCCACGACGCTGGCTACACCGGACTAGGGGCGATGGTCGCGTTCTCCGGGGAAGTGAATGACGACGAATCCGGTCCCGAGGCGTTCACTGAGATCAACATGAACCCTGGCGTAAAGGGCCGTACCCTGCCGGAGGCGTTCTCCACGGACGAGTACAAGATCATGCTGGTGGCCAACAAGTTCCAGACCGGCTTCGACCAGCCGCTGCTTGTGGCGATGTATGTGGACAAGAAGCTCTCCGGGGTTTCCGCCGTGCAGACTCTGTCGCGGCTGAACCGCACCGCCGTGGGTAAGGACCAGACCTTTGTGTTGGACTTCGTCAACGATCCGGATGAGATCCTGGCGTCCTTCCAGCCCTACTTCCGTGAAGCCGCTCTGGAGGGTGTCTCCGACCCGAACGTGGTGCATGATCTTCAGGCCAAACTTGATGCCGCCCAGATCTACCTCGAGTCCGAGGTAGACGGTCTCGTAAAGTCCTATGTCCTGGAGGCAGGCAACAACGCACTCTCTGGCTGGGTGGCCCCAGCAAAGTCGCGCTTCAACACCCGCTACAACGAAGCCGTCGCCGAAGGCGACAAGACCGCCCAGGACGAGCTGGACCTGTTCCGCAAGGATCTGGGCTCCTTCGTCCGCGCCTACGACTTCCTGTCCCAGATCGTCGATTTCGCCGACACGGACCTGGAGAAACGATCGATCTATTACAAGCATCTTCTGCCGGTGCTCCGCGTCAACGACGCCCGGGTGGCGCTGGACCTCTCCGGCGTTGTGCTGGCCAAGTACGCGCTCAAGGATAAGGGCGAGGCGCAATTGCAACTCACGGATGAGGAAGCGCTGCTGAAGCCGCCGACCGACGTCGGAACGGGGCAGGGCAAGGACCCCGTCCTCGTGACGTGGGAGGAAGTCATCCAACGGGCTAACCTCCCATTCGAAGGCGAAGAGCTCGACGCAGTTGGCCACTTCGTAGAGGGTGTTCGGCGGGAACTGGTCAAGAACGAGGTCCTGCAGAAGCAGGCGCAGAACAACTCCCGAAGCCACTTCGGCAGCAGCCCGCACCTCGAATCTGCTGTCACAGAGGCGGTATCCAACTCCATGGACAGCCACTACAACCTGAGCCTCCAAGCCCTGGGCGACAAGACAAAAATGCAGGCCCTACTGAAGATGCTGAGTGAGCTGGTCTACGAGGAGCTGCAGGCGTGATCTGAAGGCTGAGCGGACGCGAACAGGCGTGCGAATGATGTCGGCGGAAGAGCGGGCGAGCGGAAGGTCCGGAAACTACAAATTTCCGAACAAGCCGTTCGCCAGGTCGGCGGGCACGGTGCGCGATGTGCCTATCTCCCACGCGGTCGGGACGGCAACGACTCATCGGCCGGGAACAAGCACGTGGGGCACGTGATTCACGCGGTTCCGCCCTGGCTGACCCTCTGAGCGACTCAATTACAACATCCCGCTAGGGACATGCCCAAAGCGTTTCCCGGGCCACAGAGAGCCCAACGGTGCCCGCAGGAGCTTTGATCATTCAGACTAGGTCGCGGAAGGCGCTCCGTCCCGGTATGCGGGCTTGTGGACCCCGCCGTCGCGTCCCAAAAGTAGCCGCCGGCACCGTAATCGGTGTACGCGCGCCCTGTTTGAGGTGCTTCGTCGCCCCCTTCGTTGGCCGGAAAGCATCTCGTCCGGGTCCCTTTCAGGGCTGACGGGACCTTCACGTCGTGGCCGGAGCCGTTCCATTTATCGATCAGCAGCACGTGCGTTCAGCGAATTCCAGCACCTTGTTTCCGGCCTCGTCGCCATCCCCGCGAGGGGTGCTAACGGCGTCCTCGACGGGGTCGTACCAGATCACATCCAGCTGCACTCCCTCATGAGATTCGCCGAACCCGTTTACGATCAGTTCGGCGACAACCTCCTGAACGCCCTCGGCGCTGGCGACCATTCCGGAGGCTGCCAGGAGGTCCCTGACGGCCTTCGTGCGGGCCTCGTCGGATCCGCCGTCGTCAAGGGTGGGTGCCGAACGCTGCCCGCCGCTCCCCCAGAAGCTGCTCAGGGGTCCCAAGGGAAGTCCACAACAGCTGAGCCGGGGCGTTGCGGAGCAGGTCGCTGACCGGGACCGAAGCGTCAAGTTTCTTCACCACCCCGCGAGTTCGATAGCGCTCTTCGAAACCGCGTTGATTCCGTTTCCGGTCTAATCCCCAGAACTTGTACGCCATTTCGAGGTCTTCAGAAGTTGTCGCAGGCGTCTTTATCGCCCCCGTTTCGGCGTCGCTCCTGTGCTTGTTCAGATCCTAATCGGACAGAAAGGATGTCACGCGCGACGAGCCGTGCGGTCCTCCCGATTTGGCAATATCGTTCTTCGAGTGCTGAGGAACCGAAGATCTGGAACTCGAATGGTGAAATCCCTCGTTCCAAGTTCGGCCGAAAGCACGCGCTGATCCGCTCCAGAGACGATGGAACAGGCCGTCGGCGTCTCAAACGCATAGGGACTTAAGAACGTACCGGACTAGTGAAGGGCTGTCATGGCAGCGAAAAGCAGAAATCAAGAAGTCGGGCTTCCCGGTGGAGCCGAGAGCCGCGTTTCAGCGGCACCCGTAAGAGCCCCCGTCAGAACGCGCGAGGAACAGTGGCAGGAGCGCTACGGTGACCTGCGCGCCTTCCTTGATCTGACCGGAAATCTTCCGCGCGTCACCTGCCACGACACGTTCGAACAGGCACTTGGGTCCTGGATCAGGACCCAACGCAAGGCTCTCGGCGAGGGCCGGTTATCCGAAGAGCGTGCCGTGATGCTCCGAGCGCTGCCAGTTTCCGGGGTTCTGGATACACCCCCAGCGGGGCCGGACAACCTGGACCGTCTGGACGCCTTTTACCGCGCGCATCTCCGGCTTCCGAAGCCCACCGCGCCCAAGGGCACAGAGGAGCACGCCCTTGCGTATTACCTCGTTCACCAGCTACGCCCACGGATCCAATCAGGAAAGATCAGTCCGGAGCGCACCGAAAGGGTGGCCCGCAGTCATTCGCCAGATCGCGAACCCCGAGGAGATGCTGAAAGCGCTGCGCGCGTTCATCGCCGAGCACGGCCGGCGCCCACGTACCACCAAGACCGCGGCGGCCTCGGAGCGATCCCTTGGCGTGTGGGCCACCAACCAAAACTCCCGGCGATCGGAGCGCCCCGGCTCGTCCGCCGATGTCCGCCGCACGGAGGTCCGCCAGTTGCTCGAAAGCGTGCCAACCTTCAGTCAAGCCCGGCAGAATCAGACACAGCACGATGAGCAGGATAGTGAAAGGCCGACTCTTGATTTGAAAAATCGCCCGCGGCAATTGTCGTCGTCATCGTCCTGACAGAAGCACTCGCCCTCTTCTTGTGCCGCCTTGGCCGATCGCCTTCGCATCGCCCTCCCCGCCGGTACAGGAAGAGGGAGAATTGCAGCCGTCCCGGAAGCTCTGAGGTCTTCGGTTCCGGCGAGGAAATCCCACTCCGTTTCCTACCTCTTCTTCCTCCGGCGAGCTCGTCGATGATGATCCCTCCGGCGGCGATGCTGTGCTGATCAGCGCGACTGTGTTCATGCTGGCACCCAGGTCGGCGGTCGGAAAACGGTAGTCTGCGAGATTCATCGCAGCTCCCTGAATGTTCAGTCCCGGTTTCCTCGAGAGAACGGGAGACAACAATATGAAACCGACTACTCTAAACACTTCCGCCCGTTCTGCGCTGTCAGGCCCACCGACGGGAAGTGGCTGTGCCGTGACCTAGAGGTCGTGAGACGGCGGCGACTGGTTTCAGTGAGCTCGCGGCGCCCAGGCCGTGTCGCACTCCGTAAGCACCGCCGGGACGGTCCCCTCGAAGCGATTGAACGTGTAGTTGGAGAACTGCTGGGCCAGGCCGCCGAACAGCTCTCTCGACCCAGTGCTGGCCGAAGGCATCAAGCCAGACGCCCCAGAACGCTCACGGGCTCGTTACGGGCCCGAAGCCCCTGCTGAGAACCGCCGTCGCTTTCGAGGTTTTTGGGCCCTATTTGGCGAGCCCCGGCTCGGAAAGAATGGTCACGCTTTATGCTGATCAAGCTAACCGCGAACTGCGCGGTGGGAACCAGATGGCGCGAGTCTCCGTCAGGCCCAGGGCACTTAATTTAGGGGTTGGGGAACCGCATGTCCGGCGACATTAGGTACGAGTACAAATCTATTCAGGCCGTGCGCGGTATGGAGAACCGCTCGATTACCAAGACGCAGGAAGAAGGCGGCTGGGAACTCGTCGACCAGACCCAAGGCATGCTGCGAACCACGCTGAACTTCCGGCGCGTTAGGCCCGAGACATCCTGGTCGAAGACGTGGCAGGCGTTTAGGGGACTTGCGCCCGCAAAGCAGCGAGCTCTCGCGGTAGCAGTGGCCGTTATGCTGCCCATCGCTGCTGTCGGCATCGGAATCGCTGCCGCACAGGACAAGGGCAACACCAACGCCACCCAGTCGACCGAGTTGGCGACCAAGTCGGCGATTAAGCCGGCGACCGTGAACGATACGCCCGTCCCGTTGCCTACTCCGACCTTGCCTGAAAAAACAGATCAAGTGATCACCGTCGAGAACAACAATGACTTTGCAGCAATCTTGGTGTCCACCGACTACTGCGCCCCCTCGATGGAGGAATTCGCGACCAAGTACAAGGGCCAGAAAGTCCAGTTCGACGGCTCGATCACGAACATGCAGAACCATGAGAATTACAGGACCCGATACGGCATCCTTATAGGCCCCGGGGACGCAGGGCCAAAGACGACCGCGGGCCCCGCGTTCAAGTACGAGAACGTGAACATGTCCGACCTCGAATTAGCCGGCAATAACGTACCGTCCTACGTGGGCGAGGGCGATAAGTTCCGGTTCACCGCCGAAGTCGGCGAGTACAACGCCAAACGCGGCTGCCTATTTTTCCTCACCCCGGTCTCGACGACAGTTCGATAGATCGTGGTCCTCGCCGCGAGAGAAGTTGGGACTGCCCCGATTTCGTTGACTCCTTGACCTGCCCCAGTTGGTTGGGCCCCCGTTAGCAGTCCAAGCGCCTATGCGATAGCTAGTTGGTTTCTTGCGTCCAGTTTTCCGGCTTGTATCCCTTAAGTACCCCCTGTTGAGGTGGGTGGTCGTCGTTTACGGTGGCCTTGGGAGGGGCCGGGGTGGTTCCGGTTTTCGGCTGGGCGTCATGGCTCGTGAAAGAGATCGTCGCCCCCGGCCTGTCTTCCAAGCAGACCCGATTGAGGGAATTGGTGGCCGGAGGAGAACGGTGCGCAGCACCGGTTTCGTCTCCGGGCAGGCACCGGATGACTTACAAGCGCGGGAGCTGTATCCGACGCTTCCTCAACAGTTGCGGGCATGTGAGGGAGATCGCCGCCGGCGCTCAAAGCAACGCATGACGGTTCTCCCAAAGGTGGGAAACCCGGCCTGGTGACTCGGCTGGTGGACCGGCAACGACGGGTTGTCCCATCGCACGTATTCGATGCGAGGAGGAGAACCATCATGCAGAATCAGGATAAACCCGCAGGACTCGTGCGGGCAGTGGCAGGTATCGACGCTGCCATCACAGCACGGCACCATATCGCGGTGCGGGAGTTTTTCGATGACGGAACAGAGCATCTGAGCCGATTCACGGTCGACCCGACGCTCGCCGGGCTGGAAAGGCTCTCGCAGCGGCTGGCCGCAGTTCAGGCGCCGCTGACGGCGGTCGTGGAGCCGACCTCGATGACCTGGCTGGCACTGGCCCTCGCGGTCGAGCGGGCCGGCGGGCAGATGGAAATGATCGGCGCCCGCCACTCCGCACGGCTGCGCGGGGCCATCATGGGCAAGAACAAGTCCGATGTCATTGACTCAGAAGTACTCACCCGCGCCGGGGAGATCTTCGACCCGCCACCTCTTATCCTGGCATCTCCGGGACAGCTGGCACTGCGGCGGGCCGTGGTCCGCCGGGCCGGCGCCGTCATTGACGGCAACCGGTACTGGCGGCGGTTGCTGTCGCTGGCGCGCTGGGCCTTTCCCGACGTGTGGACCGCTTTCGCCGGATCCGAATCAACAGCCCTCGCCGTGCTGGGCCGCTGGCCGGACCTGCGTTCCCTGGCATCGGCCCGCGCCGCCACACTGACAGCGGTGGTGGCAGCGCACACCCGGGACGTCGCCGACACCCCTGCCCGTGCCGCCGCGATCAAGGCCTCAGCGCGGGGATGGGCGGACTTTTGGGAGGGTCACCTGGACCTGGACGCGCTGGCTGTCGACGTCACTGAACATTTGACCGACCTGCAGGAATCCCGAGCCAGGGTCGAACGCTTCACCGCACATGCGCGGCAGTGGTGGGAACATCTCTACGGCGACGACCCGCTGATCCTCTCCCTGCCCGGCGTGGGCCCGGCAACCGGTCCGTGCATCCGCGCCTACTTCGGCGACGGATCAGGGTTCGACAGCGCCAAGAAAGCAGCCAACTATGTCGGCATCACCCCCTCAAACTGGTCCTCCGGGACGATGAACCAGCCCCGCCGGGCCATCAGCAAGGAAGGACCGGCACCGCTGCGCCTGGCCTTCTACCAGGCCGGCAGCGTCGCCCGGACCACGGACCCGCAGCTGGCCGCATTCTATCACCGGCTCATGACCGAACACGGACACTGCCACACCCAGGCCACCATCGCCGTCGCCACGAAACTGGCCGAAAGGACCTGGAAAACCCTCACCACCGGGCAAATGTATGAACTGCGTGACCTCGAGGGGCAGCCGGTCACCAGACGGGCCGCGAAGGAACTCATCGCCTCCCGCTACACCGTCACCCCCAAACAGCGCACCCAATCACGGTCCCACACGATCGAAGCGAAACGGGCACGCCTGACACGGTAGCCAGCCACCACGACCGATACCGTTCGGCAACCGGTCTGAGGCCACAGACGCTCTCCCGGCCACCACCAGCCCGGGGGGCGTCAATAGCCCTTGGCCGAGTGTCCTTGCCGGATGGATAGCACACCGTCGCCGGGCAGAACACAGGTGACGGTGCACGCAACCCTGCCTGGCCTTCCAGAGCCAAAAAAGGGTTGACAAAGCGTTAGGGAATCTCTTCAGAATTGAGTGTGTAGACAGCGCTCGGCGGTCTCACCATGCTGATGGTTCGGGCGTCCTCACCAATCGTCGTACTCTTTGCCAAATCCCCAGCGGAACAGCCCGGCGATGAAGCCGTGGTTCCTCAACCATGCGTCTCTTTGTGTCGGTGTCATCCCGTACGTCCGTAATTTGATCATCCAAGTGCTGGGGAAATACCTTACGCGCGCGTGAAGGCTTTTGTGATCGTCGTAGGACCAGAGCTTCCCGTTGCTGAGTTTGTACCAGTGTCGATTTGCGGCATCGGTGAACGCTACATAGCTGACGACCAGTGGGATGTTGTCGGGGTAGAGGAGTTCCCGCTTCCAGTCGTCTCCCATCATCAGCAGGGGTCTCGACGCGTGCTCTTGCCATGTCCACTTTGGATACTCTCTAAAATAGAGACTGACAGACGTGATGGGTGCGTCGCTTAGATTAATTACGTGAGTAAATGTTCGATGATCGTCGAACTCGGAGCCGAAGTAGATTCTATTGGCCTGCTCTCGCTGTCGTTCTCGTGTTAGCTTCTTCAGGTTATAGCCACCGTAGAGGACACCACCAATGGCGAGAAGTGTCGTGATCCATCCTGGCAAATCTCCGAAGTTTAGGTCCATGTAAGAACATTAGGCGATCAGAATTCTTGTCGCTAGGATTTCGTGAGGTTGATGGCTCCTAACGCATAAAGCGCGTCGTTCGGTAGGGCGGAATGGCGAGCATATAGACGTTTACCTACTCTTCAGAATTGAGAGTGTAGTTTCGGTCTGAATCCGTCGAATTCGAGGAGTGATTTGGCTACGTAGTTGCTGGGGTTGCGGAAGCCGAGGGAGGAGCCGCGTAGGTGTTCCAGCCGGCCATTGACCGCTTCGGTCCCAGATCGAATTCGTTCTGCACGCGGCCGGCACGCATCAGGAGGTCCAGCTGCTCCTCGCCTTCGCTCCCCAGGGGCAGCCTTACACAGCCGTACCGGACCTACCTCGTGACGCTCTGAGCCGTCCTTGTGGGCCAAGAAGGGGGTCGGCGGCCGGATTCCATGCCGCCGACCCCCTTTACTGTTCTCTAAGCTCGAACCATGGCGGCGCGGACCGCGTCGAGGACAGCGGGCAAGCCTTGGTAGTTCGACGCGCGGCTGGGCGGGAAGGTGAACACCTCGCCTGCTGCCTTAACCTCGAACTCAAGACGATCCGGCCAGACGCCACTAGGGCCGCGTACTTCGGTGATCCTCGTGATGTCCAGGGACTCGACGGCGCGCAGCGGGATTGCTGTTGCGCGGACCCTTCCTGGCGCAAACTCGCACCTCACCAGTAGCTGGCTTGTTACGGCCACAATGTGGCCCTCTGCAGTGTCCTGGAAACCGTCTAGAACGCGCCTCAGGTTGTAGTCCTCCAGGCTGTGGGCGGTGTACAGGATGGACTGGGTGTAAGTTACGGCGAGGATCTGCGACACGGCGATCGAGAGCCACTGTGTTAGCGGCCATGAAAAACTGCCCATAGGCGGCCACGGAACTGCCCACTGACGGCCATGAAAAGTGCCCGTTGGTGGCCATGAGATCTGCCCACTTCCTTACTGAACCCTGCTGCTTAAGCGGCGG